>NZ_JADPRZ010000032.1 GCF_017347095.1 Sporosarcina sp. E16_8
GTCTACTAATAGAAATAGAAGAAAAAAATAAAGCTATAGGAAAACTCCAACATGAAATATCGGATTTAAAAGAACAAAATAAAAAGCAAAATGACGCTATTGCAATTGAAGAAAAAAATCTAACAAACAAAACGACTATAGCTCAGCTCGAATATAAGCTCGTTGATCTCATTCAAGAAGCAAATAAACAAGTACACTCGCAACTTGAGAAGTTAGACATAGCCAATAAAGAGCGTAGCCAGTCCGAGAAAGAAAGACAACGTCTACTAATAGAAATAGAAGAAAAAAATAATGCTATAGGAAAACTCCAACATGAAATATCGGATTTAAAAGAACAAAATAAAAAGGGAAATGATGCTATTGCAATAGAAGAAAAGAATCTAACTAATAAAACGACTATAGACCAGCTCGAATATAAGCTTGGGGATCTCATTCAAGAAGCAAATAAACAAGTACACTCGCAACTTGAGAAGTTAGACATAGCCAACAAAGAGCGTACCCAGTCCAAGATAGTGAGACAACGTCTACTAATAGAAATAGAAGAAAAAAATAAAGCTATAGGAAAACTCCAACAAGAAATATCGGATTTAAAAGAACAAAATAAAAAGCAAAATGACGCTATTGCAATAGAAGAAAAAAATCTAACTAATAAAACGACTATAGCTCAGCTCGAATATAAGCTTGTTGATCTCATTCAAGAAGAAAATAAACAAGTACACTCGCACCTGGAGAAGTTAGCTATAGCCAACAAAGAGCGTACCCAATCCGAGAAAGAGAGACAATGTCTACTAATAGCAATAGAAGAAAAAAATAATTCTATAGGAAAACTCCAACATGAAATATCGGATTTAAAAGGACAAAATGAAAAGTATAGTGAGGCTATTGTAATACTAGAAAAAGAACTGTATCAGAAGAATGATAGTCAAGTGGGTATTGGCTTAATACCTTCAACAAGCACACCTACTATTGACACTGATACACTTATGCAATTAGACCATCAAATAAAAGAGCTATTGGTCAAATCGTTGGATTATGAAGAGAAATTGGATGCTAAGTTACTTATTATCAATACTCTAGAGCATAAATTGGATCAGCTTACTGTAGAAATGGATGATATTCAAGTTTTAAATGAAGAGGAACAGGTTTAAAAAGAATCCTTACAACTTTGGGGTTGTAAAACAACTGTAGATAGGGCTGTAAATTAGTTGTTTTCATCTGGATCACTTTAAAATCAGAGCATGGGTCGTTTAGTCGTCTACTATAAAGTCAGAACGCGTAGGGGATTCACTTAAATAACAAAAAGCTATTATAGTAAAGAGGCTAAATCTACTATAGATTTAGCCTCTTTACTATAGCGCGTCAAAAGACATATGATTAGCTTTTTTAAAGTAGTTGATTGCCACTCAATCGGTTAATAGATTATGTATATTAGTATCATCATTCTGAACGTTCTTTTTACTTTCATCATCTAGGCGTTTACATTTCGTCGTAATTGACCTATCATACTTGTATACAAGTATATCGGACTTTAAGTGAGGAAGTGAAATCATGAGTAAATATAAGGACTTTCTATATCCTGAAAAATGGATTGCAAACGCTTCCATGGGAGTCCGTTTAGCGTGCGAGCTTAGAATGCGGATTATTTCTGGCATGATAGAAAAGGGTACTGTTTTATCGGAAAATAAATTAGCGTTGGAATTTGAAATAAGTCGTTCTCCTATCCGGGAAGCACTAAAAGTATTGGCATCAGAAAATATTATTCGATTAGAAAGAATGGGTGCAGTTGTAGTTGGGTTAACCGAGAAGGATATAAAGGAAATTTACGATGTTCGTTTGCTGATAGAAACATTCGTTTATGAACGGGTTGTTAAAATGGACACAAGTGAATTAGTGAAGGAACTAAGTAAAATACACGAAATGATGGAAGTTGCCATTAAATATGGAGATGCAGATGAGTTCTCTTATCAGGATGTCTTATTTCATGAAACAATTATTCGTTCAATTGACCATTCATACATCATGTTGATTTGGAATAACACGAAGCCTGTGATGGAAAGTTTAATTCTTTTATCGATGCGAATGCGATTAGAGAAGAAATATGATGACTTTTCACGAGTCTTGAAAAATCATGAAGTTTACATTAAAGCCATAAAAATAAAAGATAGAGATATCATGATTCAAGCATTGCATCAAAACTTCGATGATGTTCAAGACCAAGTGGCAGACCAATGGATGTCGCAACAAATGCTCGCAAAAGGAAGGGAGCAATGAATATGACGAATTATATGTTAGGTGTAGATATAGGTACAACGAGTACTAAAGCAGTTCTTTTTACAGAGAAAGGTGAAATTATTCAACAAGAGAATATTGGTTATCCCCTTTACACACCGGATATTTCGACAGCTGAACAGAATCCGGAAGAAATCTATCAAGCCGTATTACAAGCAATCTCAGCTATAATGGGGAAATCTAAAATCTCTCCAGAAAAGTTATTGTTCATTTCATTTAGTAGTGCGATGCATAGTGTTATCGTGATGGATGAAAATGATGAGCCCCTAACGCAGTGTATTACTTGGGCGGATAATCGAAGTGAAGCCTGGACACGTAAAATTAAAGAAGAGTTAAATGGCCATGAAGTGTACAAACGTACTGGAACACCTATTCACCCAATGTCCCCTTTAAGCAAAATTGCTTGGATTGTGAATGATCGTCCTGAAATAGCGGCAAAAGCTAAGAAATATATAGGCATTAAAGAATATATTTTCAAGAAATTCTTTGGTCGGTATGTTGTAGATCATTCTCTTGCATCAGCGATGGGGATGATGAATCTGGAAAAGTTAAATTGGGATGAAGAAGCATTGGAGATAGCGGGTGTCACACCGGAGCAGCTATCTGAACTTGTACCGACAACCGAGATTTTTAACAATTGTAACGTAGAAATAGCGAGTAAGCTCGGCATCAATCCGCAAACTTCATTTGTTATCGGTGCAAGTGATGGAGTGCTTTCTAATATAGGCGTGAATGCAATAGGTAAGGGTGAAGTAGCGGTAACGATTGGGACAAGTGGTGCAATACGAACAGTCATTGACCGCCCTCAGACAGACGAAAAGGGTCGAATATTTTGCTATGCATTAACCGAGAAACATTGGGTCATTGGTGGACCCGTAAACAATGGTGGAATGGTACTTCGCTGGATTAGAGATGAATTTGCATCATCAGAAGTAGAAACGGCAAAAAGGCTTGGCATTGATCCTTATGAAGTGTTAACGAAGATTGCTGAACGTGTAAGACCAGGATCTGATGGGTTGTTATTCCATCCATACCTAGCAGGTGAACGTGCACCGTTGTGGAATCCTGACGTACGCGGCTCGTTTTTCGGTTTAACCATGACACATAAGAAAGAACATATGATACGGGCGGCTCTTGAAGGCGTTATTTACAATCTATACACAGTATTTTTAGCGCTAACTGAAGTCATGGATGAACCAGTTATCCGAATTCAAGCAACTGGTGGCTTTGCAAGATCGGATGTGTGGCGCCAAATGATGGCAGACATATTCGATTTGGAAGTAATCGTCCCGGAAAGTTATGAGAGTTCATGTCTAGGGGCTTGCATCTTGGGGCTTTATGCCACGGGGGAAATTGAATCATTTGATGTTGTTTCTGAAATGGTTGGCAGTACTTATAAGCACACACCTGTTGATTCTGATGTACAAGAATATAGAAAACTATTACCGATATTCATTAATTTATCAAGAGTATTAGAAAAGGAATACACAAGCATTGCGAATTACCAGAGAAGCTTAATTAAAGAGCAATAGAGACTTAGGGGGAATTGTTATGCCATTAATCATTGTAGCGATAGGTATAGTTGCGTTACTAGCTTTAATCATGTGGTTCAAATTGAACACTTTTGTATCTTTAATTATCGTTTCTTTTGGCGTTGCTTTAGCCTTAGGCATGCCACTAGATAGCATTGTCTCTTCTATTGAGGCTGGACTAGGCGGAACACTTGGCCATTTAGCATTAATCTTTGGACTTGGTGCAATGTTGGGTAGGCTAATCGCAGATGCGGGAGGCGCGCAACGTATTGCGATGACCCTCATCGACAAATTCGGAGAAAAAAATATTCAATGGGCTGTTGTAGTTGCTTCATTCATTATCGGTATTGCCTTATTCTTCGAAGTAGGGTTAGTGCTATTGATTCCAATTGTATTTACAATTTCAAAACAACTAAGGGTTTCTATTTTATACTTGGGAATCCCTATGGCAGCTGCCTTATCTGTAACGCATGGTTTCTTACCGCCGCATCCCGGACCGACAGTTATTGCTGGAGAATACGGTGCAAACATTGGCGAAGTATTACTTTACGGTTTTATCATCGCAATTCCGACCGTCATTATAGCGGGTCCGTTATTCACGAAACTTGCTAAAAAGCTGGTACCTGATTCGTTCAATAGAACAGGGGATATTGCATCTTTGGGTGAACAAAAAACGTTTAAGATTGAAGATACACCTGGTTTTGGTATCAGTGTGTTTACGGCAATGTTTCCTGTTATTTTAATGTCTATCGCCACGGTTATTTCGATGGTTCAAAAGACATTGGACATTACCGATAATAAGGCATTCGAAATCGTTCGTTTTGTAGGTAATGCTTCTACAGCTATGTTGTTATCTTTATTGCTTGCAGTTTTTACGATGGGATTGGCAAGAAATATACCGATGAAAACCGTTATGAATTCTTGTGGGATAGCGATTGCAAATATTGGGATGTTGCTTTTAATTATTGGTGGCGGTGGGGCTTTTAAACAAGTGCTCATCGATGGCGGCGTTGGTGGCTATGTAGCGGAATTATTCAGTGGAACCTCATTATCGCCAATCTTACTAGCATGGATTATCGCGGCTATATTAAGGATTGCTCTAGGTTCAGCAACTGTAGCGGCATTAACAACGGCTGGATTGGTCATACCAATGTTAGGTACTTCTGATGTGAATTTAGCATTGGTCGTATTGGCGACGGGAGCAGGTAGTTTAATTGCCTCACACGTGAATGATGCTGGTTTCTGGATGTTTAAAGAGTTCTTTGGTTTGACGCTGAAAGAAACTTTCGCAACATGGACATTGCTTGAAACGATTATTTCGGTAGCTGGATTAGTGTTTATTCTATTATTGAGTTTAGTTGTATAAAAAATGTGGTTATCAATTTGGTGTTATTGAGCGCATCTATTTTTTGGATAAAATCGAATATTAATTAGGTTTGAGAAAAGTTATATGGCATGTCACTTCCATCTTTAATTATACAATCGGCGATTTATGAAAGTTATTTTAGGACCGAATGGGAATCCATCTTTTCAAGTTCGATTAAAGGAATTCATAAAAAATAAAATGCTTCATAAGTTTAGTGATTTCTTGAATGAAGAAAATATGATGGTTCCGCTTGATTATTTAGTCGCTTACGTTAGTTCTGCGCATCTGGGAGTCATTCAATGTTGGCTTGAGAGCGACATGGATAGATCACCACAAGAAATGGCCCATATTTTATCGCAAACGACGTTTTGGGGTCCTGTCCATGTTGCTGGACTAAAAAGAGATAACTAGTAAATCGTAAGCATTCAAATCAAATAAAAAGGCATGTATGGTAGGAACCCAGACATACCTCGATATATCATTAATGATCCAGCTACTGGAACATCGTAATTACTATTACAATGGCTCCAAGCAGGATTGAAATCCATGCCAATGCTTTTTGTGGAAAAGCTAAACAGACTAAGCCTAAAACGAGCGCGCCACCACCTAGCCAATAAGGAGCATAAAAGAACCCTACAGCCGCTAAAATTATTGCGAGCCAACCAATCCAGATGCCTAAGGAAGTTTTCAAGTCAATGACCTCCCTTCAATTTGATGGGAACAACAACTGAGTAAACTGGTCGATTGTTATTGTTCTTATAGTTTATTATATGCAGGGTTATAGTGGGGACAGTGGTTATTAGTCGTAATATTGTTATGTGCGTTAAGCTCTCTTTTTGCTAAATGAAATCGTTGGGTATAGCTGAGGGGACTTGATTAATTATATCAAGGATAGCAAAATCCTATTCAAGTAACTATGGTGTTTGGGTGGAAAAACAAACTGAAACTATGAAACAATTAATTAACTTTGTGTAAATGAGTTGCTAATTTTCCAACAATGATGTAAAGTCTGTAATAACGTAACTAAGCAAATCCAACTTAATAGTTTTTCTTATCTAGAGAGGTATAGGGACTGGCCCGATGACACCTCAGCAACCGCCATTTTGTGGCATGGTGCTAATTCCAGCAAGTCGGAAACACGACTTGGTAGATGAGGAGAAGACTTATTCAGATTTAGAGTCTACTTCCTTTATGTAACACAGGAAGAGGCTCTTTTTTATTTTAACAAAAAAATCCATTAAATAACTTTTTTTAAAAGAAGGAGGTTTGAATGGGGATATTTTTTAAATAGGGCTTGTGGAAATCGAGAGGAGAAAGTGATGTCGTTGAATTTACTAGAGACTATGAGAGAACGGATCTTAATTGGTGATGGGGCAATGGGAACACTTCTTTATTCACACGGTGTGGATCTATGTTTTGAAGAGCTGAATCTAACACATCCTGATCAAGTGCTTCACATCCATCAGGCCTATATAGAGGCAGGCGCGGATATTATTCAAACGAATACGTATGGTGCCAATTATATTAAGTTAGCACGTTATGGTTTGGAGGACAGTGTAAAAAAGATAAATAAAGCAGCGGTCCAACTTGCAAAAAAAGCGGCGGGTAAAGATACGTTCATCCTAGGGACCATCGGGGGCATTCACGGGTCTCGAACATCCATTGGAACAAAGGAGGAAATCAAGCGCAGCTTTAGGGAACAATTGTATTGCCTACTTCTTGAGGGAGTGGACGGTCTACTATTAGAAACCTATTACGATTTTGATGAATTAACAACCGTGCTTAAAATTGCACGTGAGGAGACAGACATCCCAATTATTACAAACGTTTCGATGCATGAAGCGGGAGTACTTCAAAATGGGTTGGAGCTAGCGGACGCTTTGCAACAGTTGGAAAATTTGGGTGCGGATATCGTTGGTGTCAACTGTCGTCTCGGCCCCCATCATATGCTGGAATCTTTAGAAACGGTTCCATTGATGAAGCGTGCTTTACTCTCGGTGTATCCAAATGCTAGTTATCCGGGTTATAAGGATGGGAAATTGTTTTACGAAAATGAGCCTGAATATTTCGAGAAGTTTGCAATGAACTTTAGAAATGAAGGTGTCAGTTTAATAGGTGGATGTTGTGGGACGACGCCAGAACATATTCGTGCACTTGTGAAAGGACTTACAAATCGTGAGCCAATTCAAGAGAAGTTTGTTGAAAAGAAGGAAGTTGAAATTGAGATTCTTGAGTCGAAGGAATCGAAACCGCCAACATTGCTTGAAACAGTTAAAAAAAGACATTCGATAATAGTTGAACTCGATGCACCCAAACATTTAAATACAAGTGAGTTCTTTAAGGGAGCGCAGGCGTTAAAGGATGCTGGTGTGGATGCCATTACTTTGGCCGATAATTCATTGGCAACACCAAGAATTTGTAATGCTTCAATGGCGTCACTTGTTAAACAAAATATTGGTGCAACGCCTCTTGTCCATATTACATGTCGGGATCGCAATCTAATTGGATTGCAGTCACATCTCATGGGATTACACACATTAGGGATTACTGAGGTACTGGCAATTACGGGGGATCCTACAAAAATCGGTGAATTCCCCGGAGCAACGTCTGTATTCGATATGACATCATTTGAATTAATCCAACTGATAAAGCAATTTAATGAAGGCATTTCTAAGTCTGGAAAGTCATTGAAACAGAAAACATCCTTTACTGTGGCGGCAGCCTTTAATCCGAATGTGCGCCATTTAGATCGCGCAGTGGAAAGATTAGAGAAAAAAATAGAAGCTGGAGCTGACTATTTTATCACGCAGCCTATCTATAGCGCGGAGAAGATTATTGAAGTATACGAGGCAACAAAACATCTTGAGACGCCAATTTACATCGGAATTATGCCGCTGACCTCGTCGCAAAACGCCGAGTTTCTACACAATGAGGTACCGGGCATTAAGTTGACGGACCAAGTACGTGCAAGAATGGCATTGTTAGATGGTAATCGTGAGCAGTCTACGAGAGAAGGTTTAGAGGTTTCTAAGGAATTAATTGATGTGGCGCTTGAGCATTTTCATGGCATCTATTTAATCACTCCCTTTATGCGCTATGACATGACTGTACAGTTGACGGAATATATACACGGTAAAGTGGACGCGATTGTAGCAAGGGAGGTGGTTCAAACCGGAAGTATCGTGTATTAAAATGGATTGAAAAAAATACAATAAAAAATAAAGGGGCTAACATACAATGGTGAAAGTACAAAGTTCAATTAGTGGATATCCAAGAATTGGTGGAAAACGTGAATGGAAAAGGGCGTTGGAAAGTTTTTGGAATGGGGCAACTTCAGAAGAACAGCTACTAAAAACAACGGAAACGCTGCGTCTAGAAAGCTTGCAGAAGCAAAAAGAATTCGGTATCGATCTTATTCCGGTTGGAGATTTCTCATTATATGACCATGTACTGGATACATCGATTATGTTTGGTGTCGTACCAACACGCTTCGAGTATGCGGGTGGTAAGGTTCCTTTGGAAACATACTTTGCAATTGCCCGTGGAACGAAGGAGGCGGTTGCTTCAGAAATGACGAAATGGTTTAATACAAACTATCACTATATTGTTCCGGAACTAGAAGGTGTAACACCGAAACTAGTAGAGAACCGTCCGCTCGCTTTTTATAAAGAAGCAAAAGAAAAGTTGGGTATTGATGGCAAGCCCGTTATCTTAGGTCCAGTTACATATATTAAACTGGCAAAATCTTTCGGCGAAGAGAATTTCCCAGCTTTATTGCAACAGTTTACACCGTTGTATATCGAAGTATTGAAAGAACTTGTAGAGGCAGGCGCTGAGTGGGTTCAGATTGATGAGCCAATTCTTACAAGTAAGTTGTCTGAAGAGGATTTCCAACATGTGCAACAGGCATACGCAGCAATCCGTGAAGCGGTGCCACAATTAAAGATCATCTTACAAACGTATTTTGAAAAAGTCGCTAATTATGAAGCTGTTGTTGCGTTGCCAGTACATGGATTCGGTCTGGACTTTGTGCATGGCGATTCGCTTGAATTGTTACAGAAATATGGTTTCCCTCAAGACAAAGTACTTGCAGCGGGTGTTATTGACGGCCGAAATGTATGGCGTGCAGATCTAGATAAAAAAGTAACGCTATTAGAAGAAATCCAGTTACACGTTGATAAAAGCCGCTTAATTGTTCAACCATCTTCTTCACTTCTTCATGTTCCTGTCAGTACGGAAACGGAAGAGAAATTAGATCCAATTATTAAAGATGGTTTGTCGTTCGCTGATCAGAAGCTTGTTGAAATTGTACTCCTTAGTAGAGGGGTTCACGATGGAACTGAAACGATTGCAGCAGGACTTGAGGAGAGCAGAAATGCACTTGCTCGTCTAAATAACTCGAAGTATCGACAAAATGTTGAAGTGAAAGAAACGATTGAAAATCTAACTGAGCAGGATGTAAATCGTTCATTGCCATTTGCGGAACGGATTGTTGAACAGCAAAAACGCTTTAATTTACCTCTTCTGCCGACAACGACAATCGGGAGTTTACCGCAGACGCCAGAAGTCAGACAGACAAGATCTAAATGGCGTAAAGGTGAAATTACAAATGAGGCCTACGAACAATTTATCAAAGATCAGATTGACAAGTGGATTGAAATTCAAGAAGACATCGGCATTGACGTTTTGGTTCATGGTGAATTTGAACGAACAGATATGGTTGAATACTTTGGTGAAAAGTTCGAAGGGTTTGCAGTATCACAGTTTGGCTGGGTTCAGTCATATGGTTCGCGTTGCGTCAAGCCGCCACTCATTTTAGGTGATGTTGCGTTTAGTGAACCAATTACTGTGAAAGAAAGTGTCTATGCCCAAACGCTAACGACGAAGCCTGTAAAAGGAATGCTGACGGGTCCTGTAACGATTTTGAATTGGTCGTTTGTACGGGATGACATTCCACGTTTTGACGTATTGAACCAAATTGCATTTGCACTGCGTAAAGAGATTGAAGAGCTTGAAAAGAATGGTATCCGCATGATTCAAGTAGATGAGCCTGCGCTTCGTGAAGGTTTACCGTTGGATAAAGGAAAACGTGAAAGCTATCTGGAGGCTGCTGTCTATGCATTTAAACTGGCAACATCTTCTGTTGAAAATGATACTCAAATCCATACACATATGTGTTACTCGGAATTTAGCGGTATTATCAAATCGATTAGCGCGTTGGATGCGGATGTTATTTCGATTGAAACGTCAAGAAGTCATGGTGAAATTATCGCTGCATTTGAGAATAATACGTATGATAAAGAAATTGGCTTAGGTGTTTATGACATCCACAGCCCACGTGTTCCAAGTAAGGAAGAAATGAAGCAAAATATTAATCGTGCACTCAAAACCATTAATCCGAAACAATTTTGGATTAACCCAGATTGCGGCTTGAAAACTAGAAAAGAAGAAGAGACGATTAGCGCTTTGAAGATAATGGTAGAGGCGGCGAAAGAAGTTAGGGAAAGTCAGTTGGCTACACTTAAGAGTTAATTATTTTAGGTAGGCCTTCGAAATAAGAGAGGCATCTCCCCGTGGATCAATGGCGGTGGGGATGCCTTTTTATTGTTGTCGTGGGGATATGATCGGTAGAATGTTAATATGCTCGGTTGGCGTAGGATATGATCGGTAGAATGTGTCGAGCTTCTCTCGTTAGTATCTTTTAGTATACTATGGCACTTTGAAGTGCGTACTTCCTATTAGGTGTTTGTGGTGTATAATTAAATTAGATACAAAGTTACAAATTATAAATATAGAGGAGTTTTACATCATGGCAATTAAAGTTAAAGCAATTATCGGAAGTACTAGTTCAACTTCATTCAACCTAAAGCTAGTTGAACATATGAGAAGTCGTTATGCTGATCAATTAGACATCACACCTGTCTTTATCAATGATCTTGAAATGTTTTCAATAGATATAGAAAGTAATCCAACTGCAAATGTAGTGGATTTTAAAGATAATATAAAAGATTCAGACGCTGTATTATTTGCAGTTCCTGAATATAACTTCTCTATTCCAGGCGCATTGAAAAATGCAATCGACTGGTTATCACGTGGTGGCGATTTCACACTTAAAAATAAGCCTGGTTTCATAGTAGGATCATCTATGGGAGCATTCGGAAGTATCCGTGCGCAGCTCCACTTAAGAGAAATTCTGTCAAACCCGGCATTAGCACCTGTCTTACTGCCAGGTAACGAAGTATACATCGGTTCAGTTCATGAGAAAATAAACGAAGCCGGCGAACTTACTGATAAAGCTACAATCGATTTCTTGGATTCAGTTGTATTTAACTTTATTGAGTTCTATAACAAAACAAACGCTACAGTTAAAGCTTAAGAAATCAACTGATCATCAAAAACAGACACTCTCTTGAAGAGTGTCTGTTTTTGATTTATCCATTATAGTACGTCGCTGGTATTCTGGCTATTTCTTTTCTTTTCGATATGTGTAACATGACTGGTGCCCCATTCGTGCATGATTTCTAAGATGGGCTGTAAGCTTTTTCCGTATTCCGAGATAGAATACTCAACTTTAGGGGGAACCTGTGGATAGATGACTCTGTTAATAATATCTTCATCTTCCAATTCCCTTAATTGTTTAGTTAACATTTTTTGAGTAATCCCCGGCATCAATCTTTTTAATTCACTAAACCTCTGCGTTCCTTCAGTAATTAAATGCAGTAAAATAATTGGTTTCCATTTACCTACTAAGATCCCTAAAGCTTCGTCAACTTTACATAGTTCAGGCTGTATCCCCATAATAACCTCCGTTAGTATCTTTTTGTATACTATAGCACTTTATAGTGCGTACTTCACACTGTGGCGAATTTAATTCATAATAACATATATAGGATTCTGTTACGATTTAAAATAAAGATACATTTCAAATCCGCTTCGGCGCTTAGGGGAGGCTACCCCTATAAGGCACCTTCGCTCAACTTTCACATGAATTCATATGTTCAATAGATACAGTCAAAAACAGAAGGAGGAAGTTAACATGAATAATAAACAAGTTTTTTCTAGAGCAATCAGAAGTGTAAGGGACGTCGTTTATCAGCAACACTCGCCAACTCATAAAGTAGGATTGGTGATTGAACCGGGAAACTGGCAAGAGGCTGATCCATTTCTATTGATGGCTGAAGACTTTTTCGTGCGTGGAACATTTGGCATGCATCCGCATCGTGGTATTGAAACCGTTACGTACGTGATTGATGGAAAGCTAGAGCACTTTGACAATAAAACTGGGGGAGGGGAACTAAATCCTGGAGACGTCCAATGGATGACGGCAGGTAAAGGAATCATTCATACAGAGGACCCGGCTGTCGGGGAAACGGTTCAATCGCTGCAATTGTGGGTCAATCTTCCAAGCGATAAAAAAATGACGGAACCACGTTATCAGAACATGCGTGCACAAGACATGCCGGTCCGTCATGAAGATGGCGCTACAATACGTGTTTTTTCCGGTTCTTCGGCAGGTGTTATAGCTGACACGAAAAATTATGTACCTGTTACGATGGCCGAATTGATTGTTGAACCGGGTATCACTGTGACACAGGACCTTCCTGGCAGTTACAATGGTTTTCTTTATATAATAGAAGGAACAGGGACATTCGGCAGTGAAAGCGTGGAGGGGAAGAAGGGACAGGTTCTTTGGTTGGAACGTGGAACAGATGGCAAACAGACTGAAGTAAAGATTCATGCAGAAGAGAAACTGCATATCATGTTATATGCAGGTAAGCCTGTCGGAGAAAAAGTGGTAGCACGTGGCCCGTTTGTGATGAATTCAGAAGAAGAGATTATGCAGGCCTATAAAGATTACAGAGAAGGAATATTTGAGTGAACATGCACCATTCAATTTAATGCAGAATCACAAAGTATGAAATATTCTAACAGATTTGATATGCTTTTAAGTGAAATAAGAAAATGGGAGTTGCTGATATGGGAAGTAAGATAGAACAAGTAGCGCGTTTTAAAGAAGCAATGGGGAATTATCCTACGGGAGTCACTGTCGTTACAGCATTTGATGCAGATAAAAAACCGATGGGGCTAACGGTCAATTCATTTGCATCCGTATCATTAGAGCCTTTACTCATTTTATGGTCCATTGACAAAAGAGTATCTACCTATAGTGACTTTCTAGATGCTGAGAAATTTTCTGTAAATATTTTAGCGGCAGATCAAGGCGAATTATGTACGTTATTCTCTAGCAGGGTTGCTGATCGATTTAGCCAATGCGATTGGAAAGAGTCAGATTTAAATCTACCAGTACTGTCAAATTCGCTTGCGGTTTTACAATGCAAAACGTTTCAACAAATTGATGCTGGGGATCATACGATATTCATAGGAGAAGTGTTAGATATTCAGAATGACAGTAAAGAACCGCTTCTGTATCACCGAAGAACTATAGGTGCAATTCCAGAAGGGTTTTATAGTTAACAATGTCTGTACAATCTTCGGCGTAGAAAGGCGTGTCATCAGTTAATACTACTGATGACACGCCTGTTTTTCTTTTAAGATAATGAAAGTCACGTCTGTTGATTAACCATTTATTTGCATGAAATACTGGTGATAAGGGCTTGAAAACCTCCATTTTCACCGTACTATTTTCGGACCGCTGTCGGCTAACTATTCGTGACAGATTTACTGAGAGCCGCACTCTTTTCAGTAATCCCGTTGTGAATAGTTGCCTATCGCATCCCTACACATCCAAAAATCTCGGTAATCTTATAGAAGTCATTCAATCCAAAGCATTCCAAAAGCCCAACTATACACGTAGCGCCTAGGGGGTGATCAAGCTCCGAACGGCTGGCGCAGGATTGACTTATGCCAGTCGCGTCTTAAAGGGGGCCTTATACCAAGGATACAGTATTCTTGCGCACCGCTTTGCTGGAGATGGCTAGCACTAGAACTAGACCCGCCGCCATTAATGCACCATCGAGTAGAAGTGGCAAGCCCCAGCTGCCGGTGTTATCTCGTATGACCCCGGAGACGACAGGTGAGAGAACTGCTCCGATTTCTCCAATCAAATTGAGCATTCCAAACATGGATCCTCTGCTTTTTTCGGGAGCCAAATCGGAAGCTAGAGCATGTGCGACCGGTTGCAATGCGAAAAAGAATAATCCGGATACAAACAGTATGATAGACATAACGACGGGATTGTTATTGCCCATCATGACATAGACTGCAAATATAAAAATGGTTACGGTCAGCACTGCAGTTAACACAGCAAGGACATTACGTCGCCCGTTTGGACGATCAGCCACTATGTCAGAAATTTTACCGCCAAGAGGAAAACCGATGACTCCTGCTAAACCATTAAACGATGCAATCAAAGCGGCAGCCATTAATGCACCGCCACCGAAATCTTTGACGATAGAGACGGACCAAAATCCGTAAAACCATAGATGCCACATGATAGGGATAAAAAACAAATACAATAAGAAAAGATTTTTATTCGCTATTAGCGGTTTTATTTCAGACTTCTTCGTTGTGTATAAATAAAGTATTAAGAGCGGACAAAGTGCTACAAGAATGACCGCAATCGCGATTGAAGATAGGCCTAGTTTGACGGAAAAGTAATAGATACCCATCACTATGACAAGAAAGACGGCGGAGTACATGGACATGTACAATAGTCCTTTGCCAAACTGTGTTTTAATGCCAGGTGAAGATAGATCTACAGAAGCACTTAAATCATCTTTTGGCTTCATATATTTAAATAGTAGGAGTGCAATAACGAGTGTAATTGTTCCGGTCACGAAAAAAGGAAAGCGCCAAGCTCCTTCGCCCATAAATGGTTCTGCGACTGTTATTAGATAAGGAACTCCAAGTGTACCCGCCGTCAGTCCAACAGATAATCCAGTAAGCGCTACACCCATCCCTAATCCGACTTTTTCAGGAGGTGTATGATAGGCAATATAAGAGCGATCATTCGAATAAAAAACACCTTCGCCTAACCCTAGTAGAACTCGGAAAAGAATAAATGCGACAAGGCCTCCCGCCAAACCCGTTAGTATAGTGGCGATACCAGCCCAAACAATACTTAAAATGATAATAGCACGATAGCCAAACCTGTCCCCGAAGTAGCCTCCAGGAAATTGCATTAGCATAAAACCGGCAAAAAACAAACTACCAATCAATCCGCCGATTCCATGGGGATTTGCCACGTCTGCAAAAAAAGAAACTTCATTCTCAATCATATATGTAATGATCGGCCCAGTTGCTACCCGGTCGAGATAAGAAACAAACCAACCTAAAAATAACAAACCCCAAATCGTATGATACCTTTGCAAACCTTCTTTTTTCATTCTTGACACTTCCAATTCTATTGTTAATAAAACAAAATGCCCCTCCACTGTTAGTAGAGAGGCATTCCAGAGAAAATACCCTCTCATTTTCCAAAGCATTGCGCTTTGCAGGAATTAGCACCTTATCAACATTATTGTTGTATGGTTGCCGGGTTTCATAGGGCCAGCCCCTCCACCGCTCTTCATAAGAGTTTTACTAGCCTATTTAATTTTTAAAGATTACTTCCAAACTTCTTGCGAGATATTTACAACATGACGAACTTTATCCCATTGTTGTTCTTCAGTTAACTGATTACCTTCTTCTGTTGAGGCGAAGCCACATTGCGGACTTAAGCATAATTGATCTAAAGGGACGTATTTTGTAGCTTCTACAATTCTTGCTTTAACCTGTTCAGGGGCCTCTAGTTTGCCGAATTTAGAGGTGATCAAGCCCAATACGACGAAAAGGTCAGGTCGATTGACGTGACGCAACGGTTCAAAACTGCCGGAGCGTTCGTCATCAAATTCAAGGAAAAGACCGTCAACATCCAATCCGCCGAAAATTGTTTCGGATACGTCTTCGTAGCCACCACTAGAAAAATAGGTCGATTTGAAGTTACCGCGGCAAATATGCATTGTCACGAGCAAGTCGGCTGGTCTTTTCGCGATGGATTCATTGATTGCCCGTGCGGAAAGTTTTACAAGTTTGTCAGGATCTTGACCCTTCGCTTGCAATGCTTTCCTTCCATCTTCCGACAAGAAGGAAGCCCATGACGTGTCATCAATTTGAAGATAACGACATCCCTCATCGTAAAGTGCTTGAATTACGCCTTGATAGGCAGTAACCAAGTCATCAAATAATTCTTCGTCATTTGTATAAATGCCTTCTTCGAATACCGCTCTGTGTATCAGCATATTTGGGCTTGGAATCGTGAATTTTGCGACCGTATCGCCTGCTACGCTTTTCAGGAACTTGAAGTGTTCAATCATATAATGGTCGCTGAACCCAATTTTTCCTGTCACTTTAATGCCGTGCGCTTTCGTTACAACACCGTTGAATTGGAGTCCTTTATCTGTTTCGAAAAACTCAACGCCGTCAAAACCGGCAAGGAAGTCGAAGTGCCACCATTTACGGCGGAACTCTCCGTCCGTCACAGAATTTAGCCCAGCTTCTTTTTGTTTTTCGACGAGCTTTGTAATTTCTTCGTCTTCAATTATGCGTAATTCTTCGGTAGTGATTTCACCGATTTCTCTTTGCAAACGAGCCTGCTTTAGGCGTTCTGGTCTTAAAAAGCTTCCGACGTGATCTGCTTTAAATGGTGCTTTCGTAAAAGTTTGTTCCGCTACAGGTTTTGTCAATTTAAATTCCTTCTTTCCAATTTAATACTATTTTTTTAGAGGTACTTAATTACGTATGGAAATTCTTTCATTTGCTTTTATCAAGGCTTGATCAAAATCGGCAATTAAGTCATCGACATGTTCGAGCCCGACAGAAAAGCGTAACAGACCATCAGTAATGCCGCGTTTCTCCCGTTGTTCTTTAGGCATGGCGGCATGGGACATCGTTGCGGGATAGGACAGAATTGATTCAACACCGCCTAAACTGACTGCGAAAATAGGTATCTGAACGTTTTCAACAAATGCCTTTGCTGTCTCTCTGTTAGGCAAGCGGAAAGATAAGACAGCTCCTGGATTTGTTGACTGTTTCGCGTGGATTTCGTGTCCTGGATGACTTGCTAACCCTGGATAAAACACTTCTTCCACTAAAGAATGGTCGTTCAAGTATGAGGCTATTTTATGTGCCGACTCAGATGACTGTGTTAAACGGGCACCTAACGTTTTGATACCTTGAATTAACGAGTAAGAATCCTGCGCACCTAGAATAGAGCCGAAAGAGTTTTGAATGAATGCCAATCGATTGCCAAGTTCTTCACCCTTTGTAACTGCCAATCCGGCAATGATATCGCTATGCCCCGATAAGAACTTGGTAGCACTATGAACAACGATATCAACGCCAAGATCCAGTGGACGTTGGTAAAGTGGCGACATGAAGGTGTTGTCAAGAAAAGTCAGACAGTCATTCGCTTTTGCAAGTTCAACAATCGCTTCAATATCCGTAATGCCTAGACGAGGGTTGGATGGTGTTTCAATATAGATTACTTTTGTATTCGGACGAATTGCATTTGCAGTTTCCTCGACATTGGCTAGATCTACAAAGGTATGGTCGATACCGAATTTCGGCAATACTTCGGTTACGAATCGGTATGTGCCGCCATAGACATCTTCGGTCACAACGATATGGTCGCCTGAAGAAAGAAGCATAAATGTAGCCGAGATGGCAGCCATTCCGGAAGCAAAGGCCAATCCTCGCGCACCGCCTTCCAGTGAGGCAATTGTTTTTTCCAACGCATCTCTCGTTGGATTGCCCGAACGGCTATAATCATACGGCCCAAATGCATCAAAGCTTTCCTGATGAAACGTTGAAGATAAGTAAATAGGTACGTTGACAGCACCTGTTTTTTGTTCGTACTCCCCGCGTGTCGATGCATGGATGAGGGTAGTTTCCAATCGCTCTTTATTCAAATTCATCGTTGAAGCACCCCACTATTCAAAGTTGCAAACACTTGCTTCAAATCTGCTATCAAATCTTCAGCCTCTTCCACTCCTACAGAAAAACGTAAAAGTCGGTCGCAGACGCCACGTCGTATCCGTTCTTCACGTGGGATGTCCGCATGGGTTTGTGTTGCTGGGTAAGTGATGAAACTTTCCACACCACCTAGACTTTCTGCAAATGTAATGAGCTGCAGATTTTCAAGGAATGGTCCGACCGATTCACTATCGTTCAAACGAAATGACAGCATGCCACCTTTTCCTGGATAGAGAACATCCGCGACTTGCGGTTCATTTTTCAAATAATTGACGATTATTTTCGCGTTTGAATCATGCTGCTTCATTCTCAGATGCAGTGTTTTCAGCCCTCTGATAATTAGCCATGAATCGGAAGGGGAAAGGACCGCGCCGATAGCATTATGGTTGGCGGCTAGTTGTTCACAAAGTTTTTCACCTTTTGCAACGACAAGTCCCGCGAGGACATCGTTATGTCCTCCGATATATTTCGTTGCGCTGTGCATGACAATGTCAGCACCGAGTTCAATGGGCCTTTGGAAATAAGGTGTTAAAAATGTGTTGTCGACAATCAATAGTAAATCATGCTTTAGAGCAAGGTCTGCGTATAGGCGAATATCAAATTCTTGCATGAGTGGATTCGTAGGTGTTTCGATGAAAAGTGCTTTTGTCTTGGAAGTGATTAACTTCTCGGTCTCATTCACATCTGCGAAATTCGTATACGTTGTTCCGATTGAGTAAACGTCGGAATACTGTTCGAGTAAGCGATATGTGCCTCCGTAAATATCTTCTGGAACAATCAATTCATCTCCAGGGCGGAATAGCGTTAGAATAAGCTGAATCGCTGCCATACCTGAACTGCACGCATAACCCGCATCGCCGCCCTCTAAGTTTGCAATTCCATCTTCCAATATGGAGCGGGTTGGATTTTTTGTCCGTGTGTAATCGTAGCCAGTTGATTGACCGAGCCCCTTATGTTTGTACGCTGTTGATAAATAAATTGGCGGGTTAACCGCGCCGGTCTTCGGATCGCTGTTATTTCCTAATTGCACCAAAATTGTCTCTAAACTTCGTTTTGTCATTGTAGTCACCCTTTTCTTTTGTATTAAAAAAGGGGACCCTCTAGTAAGAAGAGGGTCCCCGAAATATCGTAGACTATCTTCTTATCTTCTAGGGAAATGCACACCTAAAGGAATTAGCACCGTACCTGAACAGGCTGGTTGCTGAGACGTCATAGGGCCAATCCCTCGGTCTCTCTTGATAAGAATCAAATTATGGAATTATGAGAAAAGAACAATTTCAATAACTTTATCATGACATGGAAAATAAAACAAGAGTGAATTATTAAAATCCGTCTTTCAGTAACTGCATCCGCTGATTGAATACGATAAAAACCCAAGTAATACACTTGTCACTGCAGCGGTCGTCAATAATAGGAATATGATGAGCAATTGGAACTGAACTGCTTGGATGGGGTCCGCACCTGCGATGATTTGACCACTCATCATACCTGGAAGTTGAACCAAGCCCATTGTCTTCTGACTTTCGATTGTTGGAATCATACTTGTATTGACTGCGTTGATAAGTTGTCTATGAATGGCCTGTTTTGGCGTTCCACCGAGAGAAAGGATGAGTTCTGTTTCATCACGATGCGCTTCAATCTCAGCTGTGAACCGGTTAAGGAATAGGATTGATAGCACCATTGAGTTGCCAATGACCATGCCGCTGATTGAAATGATATATTGTGCGGTTGGCGGTACGATTTGAAAGCCTAGTAGGATACTCTGGGTTAGTACTTCGACAACAAGTAATGTGACAGCGATTTTCCAAGTGATTCCCTTGATGGCTTTTCCTTTCATACGGGTGTTTTGTGTTGCTGCTGCAATCATTAATGTAATCATTAATGTAATCATTAACAAAATGTACAATATATTTTCAGAATCGAAGACAAATTTAAGAATATAGCCGACTGCGAGCAATTGGATAATGGACCGAATTGTCGCGATTATTGTGTCTTTTTCCAAATCTAAATGCAGAGTCTTTGATAAAAGTAGAGGTATGATAACAAATATAAGTGTGATGGATAACGTAAGATAACTCATTCTACGCCTCCTTGTACAAACTGCTTCACAAATTCATTTGTTGGTGATTTCAATAGGTCACTTTCGCCAGTTTCGATGACTTGACCATTCATCATAACCCAAGTGTAATCTCCAATAGATAAGGCTTGTTCTAAATTATGAGTAATCCAGATGATGGTTGTGTCATACATTCGGTTAATTTTGACGATTAATTCTTCAATTTCATGTAAAGATGTTCGGTCCGCAATTCCCTTTGGTTCAGGGAATATCTACTATAACTGTCCTTCCCATTCAATCGATTTTACGAACGTCTCCACAAAGCGCATTTTCAACGTATACGCATACGTCAGATTGATTTACTGACCAAGAATTCCCCAACATAATGCTTCGAACAGGTCGGGGTTGCCGATGTTTCGCAATCCATAAAACTCATTTACTGCTTGTTTGAGCAGTGGATCCTTCTCTGCCATGTATGTTGAACAAATGACTATCTATATAAACTTAGGCCATAGCGTATTCAATGGAATTCCTTATTTCTATATATCTACATGTTAGTTGTACCATAATTCCAGATTGAAAAATTTCGCTATCTTGCTGTTACGTCCTGAAAAGCATTTATTTTGGAAATAGAGGGCGTATACTTAATGTAAGAGAAAGAGGTGATTCCATGAGTAGTCATCGACAAGTCAGGCAATTGACTGATGAACAATGGCAAGCGATTACACAGAACGATGCAGGGTTTGATGAATTCTTCATTTATGCCGTTAAATCGACAGGTATCTTTTGCCGACCATCTTGCAAATCCCGGGATCCGAAAAAAGAAAATGTCTGTATTTTTAATGATGCGGCGGAAGCGATAGCGGGAGGATTCCGGCCTTGCAAACGTTGCAAACCGACTGGGTTACGTTTGCCTGATGAAGAATGGGTCATCCAAATTGGAGAATATATAGACGAGCATTTTCATGAGCCTTTGACGTTAGAAATACTTGCAGACGACTGCCATGGAAGTCCTTATCACTTACAGCGAACATTTAAAAGAATCACGGGGCTGACGCCTGTTGAATATATCCAAAAGGTTAGGATATCGAAAGCGATCTTTGAACTTACAACAACCGATAAGTCAGTTGCTGAGATTGGCTTAAGTGTGGGGCTACCGAATTCGTCCTACTTCATCACACTATTCAAAATGAAAACGGGACAAACACCGAAACAATATCGGAAAAGAGTAATGGAGGTACAGATTAATGGAGAAGAACAGTAAAAAAAACGTGTATTGGACATTGCTTAATCACTCACAATGGAATATGTATTTAGCTGCGACGACAGAGGGGCTATGCTATATCGGTACCCCGAGTGCGCCATTTGAAGAACTTGAAGCATGGGTGAATAAAAGGCTTCCGAGTCATAAATTGACGGAAGAAGCGGACATTCTACAGCCGCACGCTGTCGAGTTGGTCGATTATTTAAAAGAGCAGCGCAGGAATTTCTTATTGCCAATTGATCTTCACGGTACTCCTTTTCAACAAATTGTCTGGAAGGCATTGCAAGAAATTCCCTATGGACAGACTGTTTCATATTCGGACATTGCCGAGCGGATTGAAAAACCGGATGCAGTACGAGCCGTCGGAACCGCTATCGGTGCCAATCCGGTCTTGATTATTATTCCCTGTCATCGCGTTATTGCGAAGAGTGGTAAGTTGGGCGGTTTCCGGGCTGGTTTGGAGATGAAAATGCAACTTCTAGAACTGGAAAGATAGCGTTTTTATATAAAAAAAGACAAGGGAGGATAAATCTCACCTTGTCTTTTTGCTTTTCAGAATAGGCTTGGAGTTCACCGATTCTTTATTGGTTACATCAAGTACATCTAGTAGGAAAACAAACACGGGAATACCGATAATGAGTCCCCATACGCCAAAGAAGTTCTGTGAGAAAATCAGTACGATAAACGTGTAGAAAACGGGTAAATCCGTTTTTGAAGACATTAATTTCGGATTTAAAATATAGGCTTCAATGCCATGAATAATCATGACTGCAATGATCACGTAAACAACTTTCAGGAAGCCTCCGATTGTAAAAGCAATTATTGTCAGAGGGACAAGTGAAATGATGACCCCAGCAACCGGAATGAGTCCTAAAAAGAAAATCATAATTGCTAACCCGATTATTTGTGGGAATCCAAGTATGAGCAATACAATCACGGACAAGAAAGTATTAACAATTGCAATGATAAATTGGGCTTCAATCACTTTCCCGAATGTACGGGTGAACTTTTTACCAAAGAACTTAATTTCGAAGTAAAAAGGAGCAATCTTACTATCTTTAAATTTGTTTGTAAACTCTATTAAACGTGGTTTTTCTAGCAGGAAAAATAAGCTTAATACGAGGGCAAGTAGTACTTGAATACTTGTTTTACTAATATCAGAGAAATATTTTAACAGAAATGAAAAACCATTTTCCAAATAGGCTGCAATTTGATTACTAGAGATGACGGATTCTAAGTAGGTGAGCAGTACACTATCATGTGGTGTGGAATAGAAGTTTGTAATCCTTACAATAATTTGACTGATTTCCATTGTGATTATAGGTAAATACTTTACAACACCAACTGTCAGTAAGCCAACAATCACCGTGTACAGTAGAATGACTAGCAACTTGCGGTTAAAGTTTACACGTTTGATTGTAAACTCAATTAGCCGATCCAACAAAAAAGCGAAAATAAAGGTAAGCAAAATAATATTCATCATACTTTTGACGCTGTAAAGAATTAAAATAATCAAAGTGAAAATAAGAATACGCCGTGGTCCCTTTTTCTCGAAAATGTCTAATAACCCATTCATAATGACTTTAGCTCCTTCATAAATAATTACAAGTGAAAATGAGAATTGAGACCTTTCATTGGTAGTATTGCCAAGAATTGTAGAGATTACAAGTTAGAAATGCTTTTTTAAAAAAGTAACTTGCGAAAGAATAGGCAAGCACAAGCAAAAAAAAGGAGTTATAAACCGTAAAAGTTCATATCTCCTCAGCTTATCTTTAATTATATGATAGATGTTGTAATAAATGAAATTTGAAACATATTTTAATTGATTGGAATGGCTACCCAATGTCCATTCGAAACCTCGATTAGCTCAGAATGCGATAGTTGATATTTGTCCTCCTCGATTTGATCTTCCATAAGCGTTCGTTTTTTCTTCGATTCTATTTTCGGGTCAGGAATCGGAATCGCTGAGAGTAGCGATTTTGTATAGGGATGCTGTGGATTAGAGTACAGTTCTTCACTATCGGCAAGCTCAACGATTTTCCCTGCATACATAACTGCGACCCGGTCACTAATGTGCTTAACCATAGACAAGTCGTGCGCTATGAACAGGTAGGTGAGTCCAAGCCGATGCTGAAGGTCTTCCAGTAATTCCACAATTTGCGACTGGATAGAAACATCGAGTGCTGATAACGGTTCGTCGCAAACGATGAAGTCAGGTTCTACGGCAAGTGCGCGGGCAATACCGATTCTTTGGCGCTGTCCCCCTGAAAATTCATGTGGATAGCGCTTTGCATGGGCCGGTTCGAGTCCAACCATAACAAGCAACTCTTCTACCCTCTTTTTGCGTTCCTCTTTGTTTTTACTCAACCGATGGATATCTAATGCTTGACCGATAATATCAAGCACTTTGAAACGCGGATTAAGTGAAGAATACGGATCTTGGAAAATCATCTGCATATGACGCCGCATCGTTTTCATTTCATTTTTCGAAAGCCGGTTGATGGCCATTCCTTGATACAACACATCTCCGTCTGTCGGTTCATGAAGGCGTAAAATGGCGCGGCCGGTCGTTGACTTACCTGATCCAGACTCACCGACAAGTCCAAGCGTCTCTCCAGGTTTGATATGAAAGCTGATATCGTCCACGGCTTTCACTATATTGCCTTTCCCAACGTCGAAATGCTGTTTTAGTGATTTCACCTCTAGCAGCGGTTTCCCTTTAGCTATACCAATGGAACGTAAAGGAGCGCGTTTAGGCTTCTTTTTCTCGTCAAGACGTGGAAGGGCATTGAGTAGTTTCTTCGTATAGGGATGTTTAGGGTTATCAAAAATTTCTTCCGTCGTTCCGGTTTCCACAATTTCACCGTCTTTCATGACGGCGACGCGATCACACATGCCGGCAACAACGCCTAGGTCATGGGTAATAAGTATGATGGATGTTCCAAAACGTTGCTGCATGTCTTTCATCAAATTTAAGATTTGGGCTTGTATTGTCACATCAAGTGCAGTTGTCGGTTCATCCGCAATCAGTAGAGTAGGGCGGCAAGCGAGTGCAATCGCGATCATGACACGCTGCCGCATTCCCCCTGAAAATTCGTGCGGATATTGGCTGAAACGAGCTTCACTATTACGGATACCTACAAGTTTCAGAAGTTCAATGGTACGATTTTTCGCATCTCTTTTAGATAAGTTCTGATGTTTGATTAAACTTTCAGCTATTTGTTTCCCGATTTGAATTGTTGGATTTAATGAAGTCATTGGATCTTGAAAAATCATGCTTATATCGCGACCGCGAATACTCTCCATCTCTTTTTCCGTTTTATGCACGAGATTCTCACCTTGAAATTCAATCTCTCCATCTTTTAGATAAGAAGGGGGAGAGGGGAGGAGGCGCATGATTGAGCGGGCTGTCACGCTTTTCCCGCTTCCAGATTCACCTACTATTCCAAGCGTCTCACCTTTCTTCACTTCAAAACTCACACCGCGCACTGCTTCAAATTCCTTGTCATGGCTAAGAAACGAGACTCGTAGATCACTTACCTTTAATACTGTTTCCAATAAGAACACCTGCCTATTATCTGAAATTATATTTAACTAAAAATTACATTGACTTAAATAGTTACCGAATCTATACTTTACTATACCGATAGGGATTAAACAATATCAGGAAGGAGGAATTGCTTCGATGGGAGTGAATAAAGAAGCGACACCCTATTTTAGATTATCGGATGTTCTTCAATATACGTTTGGCAAAATGGAGCGACGACCGACTTATAAGTATTGGCTACTAATTTTAGGTTTGCCGGTTCATCTAATTGTATGTCTATTCTATCTGTCGAAGAGGGGAGACAATACATACTCATCAATTTATGAAGAGGTAAGGGCATCATTAACAGCATCAGGTTATAAAGAGGCGTCGATGCTTGATTTTAAAGAACAATTACTACGGAAACATTCATTCTTCAATAAAAAAGTAAATGAGCTGGAAATAGATAGGCAAGTGAAAGAGCTTGCCGAAGAACAATTTACAAAAACGCTAACAAAAAAAACAAATCAGGTAGCGGATCAGAAAGGTATTCAACAAGTTACGTATTCAACTTACTTTCAATCGTTGCTTGGAAAACCGTTGTTCTTGCTTGCTTCATTCATTCCAGGCATCTTTATGTATCTACTTATTCTTTTGTTCAGCAATCCGTACATCAAGTTTATAGTTGAACGATTGATTATGAGCATCTTTGTCATAGCTGGCGTTGCAGTTCTTGTGTTCACGATTCTTTACTTATCACCGTTTGATCCTGCCGCGAATATTCTTGGTGAGGCGGCGACAAAGGAGCAAATCGCTTCATTCAATCAATTGCATGGTCTGGATTTATCATATTTTTCACAATTATGGAATGCGCTAATAGGAATCGCGACGTTTGATTTAGGTGCTTCTTATGCCGGCAATGAGGATGTCGCAGCGAGTATAGCAAATAAATTCCCAATCACATTAACAATTGCCGTTTTATCCTTACTGATGGCAATTGTCATCGCCATCCCGGTAGGCATCATTTCTGCGACTAGGTCGAATTCATTTTTGGACTATTCATTCATGTTTATTGCATTGATTGGATTATCGATCCCGAACTTTTGGCAAGGCCTATTATTTATTTTGAACTTCTCTATTAAATTACAATGGTTACCAGCCACATATAGTCCTCAAAACTGGCTGTCTATAATTATGCCTGTTGTCGTCCTTGGGACTGCTTTGACTGCATCGGTTGCGAGGATGACACGTTCTTCGATGTTGGAAATCATCAACGAGGACTACATCATCACCGCAAAAGCGAAGGGCCTCAATCGGCTTCAGGTTCTATGGAAACATGCGATTGGCAATGCAATGATACCGATTATTACAGTCATTGGTCTGTTATTCGGGGGAATGCTCGGGGGCGCAGCGGTGACTGAGAAAGTATTCAACATTAGCGGAATCGGAAGTTACATCGTAGACAAGCAGTTCATTCCCGATATTCCCGCTATTATGGGTGGAGTTATCTATATTGCAATAACGATTTCGTTAGTTAATGTGCTCATCGACATTTTGTATGCGTTTTTCGATCCTCGCATCCGTTCGAAGATGAAGCAATCGTAGAGCAGGAGAAGGTGTGAAGGTGATGCTAACTAAAAAATATGCATTGAAATTATCGAGGGAATATACACAAGCAAATTTCACATGGATTATTTCTCTAATCCTGACGAGTGTCTTGCTACTGAACAGTTTCAATTTCGAAAAAGGGGAGTTGAAAGGTTCGGTTTTTAGCATATTTACGGCTTATGCTATGTTCACTATCTTCCAAATGATACTTACATTGATGGTGAAGCGAGACCTTCTGACAATAGGTGAAATTCGGAGTTCGACAAGAAAACTCGGCTACGTGCAGCTATTCAGTATAGTAACGGGAAATGTTTTTACTGTAGCATTTGCATTCAATCTTATTAAAAAGCAGAAGACACCGGAGTATATGTTCGCTGTCTATATGCTGCTCACCCAGGTTTTCATCATCGCGATATCATCGCTTAATTTGTTTAAGTCATATGTGGCGGATACATTTTTAGCGGCAATGATTATCCTACTAGGTGTAATGATTTTTCAAGTCGTGACACTCATTCTCACAGCGAAATATGTTGAAGAAGAAAGTGCACCAGCTTGGATGATGATTGTTGCCATATTTCTACTGTTTACCGCGTTGACGGGCAATATTTTTGCACTATTGCTTGGCTATAGCCTTATTTTAAAGATTCGCAGTCATGATCAGTCAAGAATTTTGAAATGGAATACAATCTGGGAGAAAATCACCCGTAATTCAACGGCAATACTTGGTTTGTTTTTCATCATTCTTATGTTTTCCGTATCCATTTGCAGTGCGTTTACATTTGACTATGATATGGCGGTTGAAAATGATTATGGTGCAATACTTCAAAAGCCGAGCCTTGCCTATCCTTTTGGCACTGATAATTTCGGACGGGATTTGTTTTCGAGAATCATTTTTGGTGCAAGAATTTCGCTGCTTGTAGGTTTTGCTTCAACGGCAATTCCCGTAGTTATTGGTGGATTCCTAGGTGCATTAGCCGGGTATTACAGTCAGCGGACGGACAATATCATTATGCGACTGCTAGATGTACTATATGCTGTTCCTGGAATTTTATTGGCGATTGCTATCATTGCGGCATTTGGGGCAAATACGACGAATCTTATTTTAGCGCTTAGTGTCGGGTCTATACCAACCTATGCCCGAACGATGCGTGCGAATGTCATGATGGTATCGAACTATGAATTTGTCGATTCAGCACGCGCGCTTGGTTCATCAGACTTCTCTATTATTTTTAGGCAGATAGTACCGAATTCGCTCGCACCGATGATTGTCAAAGCAACACTGACAATCGGAGGCGCTGTCATCGCGACGAGTAGCTTGAGTTTCTTAGGACTCGGTGTGGAACCACATATTCCAGAATGGGGAAATATTTTAAAAATCGGCAGTACTTACTTGGAATCTCATTCCTATTTAGCCATTATCCCAGGGCTTGCGATTATCTTACTTGTTTTATCGTTTAACTTTTTGGGAGATGGACTGCGGGATGCCTTTGATCCAAGAATGGATTGATCATAAATACCGAACAATAATGAGGGGGAATTAGTAATGAAGAAAAGTTTATTGACGATTTTACTAGCAGTTATGGTGGTTTTGGCCGGATGTGTAAGTACCAAATCGGATGTTTCCGATAAAAAGAATGACAATACAGAACCAAAGACGGATAAAAGTAAAGTGGTCATCGAGCTTCTGGGTATGGGTTCTGGGGAAGAAGATATGAATATTGTACGAGATCAGCTTATTAAAAATGGCTTTGATGTAAAATTGAATATTCAACCTGATTACGGAAGCTTCACTGCACAGAAAGAAGCAGGGAATTATGATGTCGCATTATCTAGCTGGACAACAGTTACGGGGAACCCGGATTATGCAGTTCGAGCACTGTTCAAGTCAGACGGTGATAACAGTATTATGGCTGATGATGAGATTGATGCATTGATTGAAAAAGCAAGTACAGAAACGCCTAATGAGTTTGCAGAGACATACAAGCAATTAGAACAGCGTCTAGTGTTTGACAAAGCTTATATTGCACCTCTTTATAATTCATTTAAAGCGCAAGGGGTCAATAAGGACATTCTCGACGTAGACACGGTTAGGCTTGCTAAATCACGTGCAATTGCGTGGGAACCTATTGATTTCATTGACGAAACAAAAAGAGATACGGATCCACTAATCATTCAGCAAGCTATTGGAACTTTGACGTCTCTCGATCCAATTAAAGGGAACGATGGATCTATTAATACATTGAATACAAATATGTATGTGCGTCTCGTCAACTTGACAGATGATGACGTTGTTGTTTCAGACGGCTCATTATCTTATAATCACAGCATCGCAGAGGGCAATTCAGCTTATTACTTCCTTCTTCGTGATGATATCAATTTCGCATCAATTACGGACGGAAAAGCTGTAGATACAGGTGAACGTGTAGGCGCTGATGATGTTATATTCTCGATGAACCGTGCAAAAGATCCGGATTCTGTACCTGATCACCGCACATATAGCTTGCATGAACATATTCAGGATGTGGAAGTTGTGACGGATCTATCTGAATTGGATGGTCTCCAATCCGGAAGTAACGAGACGATTAGAGAAGGACTGGAGAAGGGCTTGGACGTAAAGATCGCTGAGCTCGTTTCTGATAAAGCTGTAGCAAACAATGCTTCTGGAAAATACCAAGTTGTAAAAATGACAACAGTTAACCCTTTCCCACAAGTTCTGAACTATTTGGCTCACCAATCCGCAGGGATCGTGTCAAAAAAACAAGTTGAAAGCATCAATACGTATGATGTTGCTACGTTTGACGTAAGTAAAGATATTCCTTACGGGGACCAGAACACTGTCACGGAAGGTGCCAAATATAACAACACATTGTATGCAAGCGGACCATATATTCTGTCTCACAAAAATGATTATGAAGCAATTTTCTACAAAAACCCTGGTTATATGGCAGGGACGGATTACGAACCGAAAATATCTACTGTAACTGTACGCTTTATACAAGATCCGGACAGCACGCTATCAGCATTGCGTAACAGTGAAATCCATTTGTTTAATGGTGTTCCGGAAACAAAATATGATTTAGTTGAAAATGACAGCAAGTTATTCCTACAAAAAAATGATAGTAACGCTGTAAGCTACTTACTCTTCAATACGAAAAATCGTGAAGTATCAACAAGTGAAACATTAAGAAAGGCTGTTCTATATTCCATCAACCAAGATGAAATTCTTAATTTCTATCAAGGGAATAAAAAGAAGGCAGTTTCTACGGTTAGCCCGCTGGTCGATACGGGGAATGAATTGAAGGCAGATTCGGCAAAAGTTCAAGAGTTTTTGAACGATTATAAAGCAGGTAACTAATACCTTCTTGTATGATTAATGAAGAGAGACTAAATCCGTTGTTAGGATTTAGTCTCTTTTCTACTTATTTAAGTTTTATTTTTTTGTAGACCGATAAAAATCAATCATCGCTTTTTTTCGGTCACCAAGCGTTGCGAACTCACGGGATAATTCTTCATGAATGCCATTTTGATTGATTGTTCTCGTTTTTATCTTTTCAGATAAGGGTTTGTTTTTGTTTGCATCTCGTTCATTGTCTTTTTGCATAAAAACACCTCCTAATTAGAATCAATTCTTCTTAATATGGCTCAGTAGGATAAATTCAATCATGAATTGGGGAAAAGGAAAAAAGGATATGTTACATCATGTTATGTTAAGTCGGATTTAGGGTAAATAGTGTATACTTGTACCATTAGTATTCGGAAGAAGGAGATTGACATGAGTTCGAAATATGCGGATGACAGCTTGGCTTTACATACAGATTTATATCAAATCAATATGGCGGAATCCTACTGGGCGGATGGTATACATGAACGGAAAGCGGTTTTTGAACTGTTTTTCAGAAACTTGCCATTCGGTAATGGCTATGCGCTATTCGCAGGGCTTGAGCGTGTTCTCGATTATTTAAGAGATTTTCATTTTAGTGAAAGTGATCTTGCCTATTTGAAGGATGACCTCGGTTATGAAGACGACTTCATTTCTTATTTAAAAGAACTCCGTTTTTCTGGCGATGTCTATTCGATGGTTGAAGGGGAACTAGTTTTTGCGAACGAACCGATTATTCGCGTAGAAGCGACACTTATCGAAGCACAGCTGATTGAGACGGCTTTACTTAATATCGTTAATTATCAGACACTTATTGCGACGAAAGCGAGCCGCATCAAACAAGTCGTCAAGGACGAAGTAGTGATGGAATTTGGCAGTCGCCGAGCACATGAGATGGATGCGGCGATATGGGGTGCACGTGCTACGTTTATTGGCGGAGTTGAAGCAACAAGTAATGTTCGTGCTGGGAAGAGATTCGATATTCCTGTAGCGGGAACACATGCTCATTCAATGATTCAGGCCTATAAAAGTGAATACGAAGCATTCCATTCATACGCTAAACGTCATAAAGACTGTGTATTCCTAGTAGATACGTATAATACAGTGAAAATAGGTATTCCGACGGCAATTAAAGTAGCAAAAGAACTTGGTGATAAAATCAATTTCATCGGCGTCCGTTTAGATAGCGGAGATATTTCGTTCCTATCCAAGGAAGCGCGCCGAATGTTGGATGAAGCTGGATTCTCAGATGCGAAAGTTGTCGTTTCAAATGACTTGGACGAATATACAATCCTCAACTTGAAGGCACAAGGTGCGAAGGTAGATGTGTGGGGAATCGGAACAAAATTAATCACAGCGTATGACCAGCCTGCACTAGGAGCTGTTTATAAAATTGTTTCCATAGAAAACGATGCGGGTGAAATGGAAGATACAATCAAAATTTCGTCGACAACCGAAAAAGTGACTACACCTGGTCGGAAAAAGTTGTATCGAATTATTGATCGAGAAAATGGTAAGGCTGAAGGGGATTATATTACGATGCATGATGAAGATCCCACATCCGAGAAACGCATCAAAATGTTCCACCCCGTCCACACATTCATTTCGAAGTTTGTTACGAATTTCGAAGCAAAAGATCTACATGTCAAAGTCGCGGAACAAGGAGTTATTATTTACGATAATCCAACGCTTCAACAAATGCGTGATTACGCGAAAGGCAACTTAGAATTATTATGGGATGAATATAAAAGATCGCTAAACCCTGAGGAGTATCCGGTCGATTTAAGCCAAAAATGTTGGGACAATAAAATGCGTAATATCCAGGAAGTCCAGGAAATGGTAGAAGACTTTATTAACGGATAAGGAGGTTTGTTGAAGTTGACACTACAAGATAGAATTATTGCCGAGTTAAAGGCGCAGCCTATGATTGAACCCGAAGAAGAAATACGGAAATCGATTAACTTCATGAAAGAATATGCAAGGAAAAACCCGTTTTTAAATGGCTTTGTTCTTGGGATTTCAGGCGGGCAAGACTCGACGCTCGTCGGTAAACTTGGCCAACTTGCTGTTGATGAATTAAATGATGAAGAGGGAACAAAGCGCTATAAATTCATTGCAATTCGGTTGCCTTACGGTTCTCAGTTTGACGAGAAGGATTGCCAGGATGCATTGGAATTCATTAAGCCGTCGCTAATCTACACGGTTAACATTAAAGAAGCTGTCGATGCGAGTGAACGTGCATTGACAGCAGCGGGCATCATGTTGACCGATTTTGCTAAAGGAAATGAAAAAGCACGGGAACGTATGAAGGTTCAATACTCTGTTGCGGCCATGCATAATTGTATTGTTCTCGGAAGTGATCATGCCGCGGAAGCAATTACCGGATTTTACACGAAATTCGGGGACGGCGGTGCAGACCTTATGCCGATCTATAGGTTGAACAAACGGCAGGGGAAAGAACTACTTAAGGAACTTGGTTGCCCTGAACATCTCTACTTGAAAGTTCCGACAGCGGATCTTGAAGAAGACAGGCCGGCCGTACCTGATGAAGTAGCACTTGGTGTTACCTACGATGATATCGACAATTATCTTGAGGGGGAAGTGTTGTCGGAGGGACCCCGTATAGCAATCGAGAATCATTTTCTCCGTTCAAAGCATAAACGGCATATGCCAATTACGATTTTTGATGATTATTGGAAGTGATTTATGGGCTCCTATGGGAGTCTTTTTTTATGTCCCTTCAACGCTTAAGTTGTGTGAGAATGGGATATCCTGTATTATTAAGTTGTGTTTTGTTAATTTTCGGACAAATTGAATGTTATATACAACTGGGGGAATTGAAATGACACATAAAGAGATGATTGAAAAAGTTTTAACCAATATTGAAAAAGTGATGATTGGGAAAAGGAATATCGCCGAATTAAGCGTTACCGCGCTTCTTGCCCGAGGCCATGTCCTGCTTGAAGATGTGCCGGGTGTTGGAAAAACGATGATGGTAAAAGCGTTGGCGAAGTCAATCGGGGCGGACTTTAAGCGTATTCAATTTACACCTGACTTACTACCTTCCGATGTTCTTGGTGTTTCAATTTACAACCCTAGAGAAATGGAATTTGAATTTAGGCCAGGGCCAATCATGGGAAATATTATTCTAGCTGATGAAATCAATAGAACTTCGCCAAAGACACAATCCTCTCTATTAGAAGGGATGGAAGAGTCCACCGTAACGATAGATGGTGAAACGATGCGGATTCCGCAACCTTTTTTTGTTATGGCAACACAAAATCCAATTGAATATGAAGGGACATACCCGTTACCTGAAGCGCAACTAGACCGTTTTCTATTCAAACTGAAGATGGGCTATCCGACAAAGCTTGAAGAAATTGAAGTTCTTGATCGTGCGGAGAAAGCCGTTCCGATTGATACGTTGGAAACGGTGGTATCACTTGAAGAATTGATCGAACTTCAAAAGGCTGTAACGGAGGTTAAAGTTGATAATACCATTAAATCCTATATCGTGGAATGTGCTTCGCAGACACGTGATAACCCATATGTCTATTTAGGTGTAAGCCCACGTGGATCTCTTGCGCTTATGAAAGCATGTCAGGCGTATGCAATGATAAAAGGAAGAACCTATGTCACACCGGATGATGTTCAGTACTTATCTCCATTCGTATTTGGACACCGCATGATTTTACGTCCTGAAGCTAAGTATGAAGGAGTTTCCACTTCGGAAATTATAGAACGGATCTTGATGAAAGTACGTGTACCCGTAGATAAGGTTCAGTTGAAATGACAACCGTTAAGAAAATGATTGATATTTCGAGCCGGTTATTATTTGTATTGTTCGTCTTGGTTGCTACATTTGTTTTTGCTATGTTCCAAGGCGGCATGGTCAGCTGGACTATTTTTTATATCATATTGCCTTTTACAATCTATTCTCTATTATTATTTTTCTATCCAATGTCGAAAATGACCGTGGAACGTACCATTCGGACACCTCATGTGCAAAATGGTGAGAAGTTGATTGTTTCTTTATCTATTAAACGCAAAGGTCGATTTCCTTTGCTTTATACTGTTGCGAGTGAAAAGTGGGCGGAGCCTGAACTAGCTATTTTGGCAGGTGGAAAATTGAAACGCCTGTTTGTTTTTGGATTTCGTAAAGAAGTTGAGTGGGAATACGAAATTGAAAAAATGCCCAGGGGTGAACATATACTTCAAGGGGTAAAAGTTGAGATTTCCGACTTTTTTGGATGGCTTCGGAAAACGAGACTTATTGAAGAGGAGAATACGATTCTTGTGTTTCCGAAAATGACAGGTATTCATTATGTTCCATTCAATACACAATTTGACCAAGGTACGATGGCTTCACCATTAAATATCGTCAAAGATACGACAATGGCAACGGGTGTGCGCAATTACCAGTCAGGTGATCGAGTGACATGGATTCATTGGAAATCGTTTGCTAGAACGCAAACCCTGATGACGAAGGAGTTCGAAGATAGACGATCACAGGAGTTATTTATAATCATGGATGGTAGAGAGACGGAAATGTTTGAGGAGCTAGTGGAACTTACTGCTTCAATATTGAAAGAAGCATCAGGGCATCAGGCGGGTCTTGCCTTAATGACGATGGGCCCTAAACCTTCCTTATTCCCATTTATACAGTCTGAAGAGCAACTTCATATGGCGCTAGTTCACTTGGCGAAGATTAAGCCCATAAATGAAGCGTCGCTAGCTGACTTTGGAACTGCGTTTCAGCACGGTGGCAGTATTGTATTGATCACAGGGAACCCAGATGGGCCTTTCATACAATCGGTCATGTTAAGTGTGAAAAATATTGACTCCATTATTTGCATGGTCGTGGTGAAGAGGGATGATCCAACGCTGCAAAGAATTGAAGATGATATCCGATTAGCAAAATCAAAGGGAATAACCGTACATTTGTTAGAACGGGAGCAGTTTATAAATGCTTTTAAAGAGGTGGTGCGATTATGACTGGAACGCGAATTGATAGGCGACTGCTACTAATTCTGTATATACTCGCATTGATCTTATTAAGAGAATGGCTCATTCCGGTTATTGAATTGACTAATTCAGACCATTTAACACTGTTTTTATTATTTGTTGCGCTGTCATTTCTTTTGGCCTTAATTAAAGCAAAGTGGTGGATAGTCGTTCCTACAAAGATACTATTCATTTTATCAGCGACTCATTATGTATTTTTTGATAAGATACTATTTACGCAGGAAACACTAGTACATTTATCGGGTAACCTTCTTACGAATGCACCAATTATCATGAATGGTGACTGGGAGCGTATTACGAATCCATTCAGGACTGTGTTATTTTTTGCGCTGCTGTGGATGACGACCTATCTAATCCGTCATTGGATTGAAGTTAGAAAAAGCATTTTGCTATTTTATATAATGACTATTCTTTTTATAGCGTTCATTGATACTTTCGGTGGATATGCAGCAGGCGGCGCTATTTTCAGAATCATGGTGACGGGATTATTACTTCTTGGTTTGCTGGCGATTACTAGGCTTGCGGAGAAGCACAACACATCTATTCCGACAGGTACGTTCCTAGCGATATCCGTTCCACTTCTTTTTGCGGTAGTTGTCAGTGGGGCGCTTGCAAACTTTCTACCTAAACAGGATCCCATCTGGCCAGATCCGCTTCCTTATTTTGAGTCGATTGTACAAGGCCATGGGGAAGGTGGTGGTGGAGCTAAAAGTGGATACGATACAAATGATGCCACACTTGGCGGTTCGTTTGTGCAGGATTCCACATTAGTTATTGAAGCGAAAGTGGCTAGCGAACAATACTGGAAAATTGAAACGAAAAACACATACACTTCAAAAGGTTGGGAACAGGTATCTGTTGACGATGTCCAGACTAGTTATACTCCTGGTATGAAGATGGGGGAAATTGCAGGTCAAGGGAATGTGGAAGATACGGCCCAACTACTTGCCGATTTGAAGGTGTCGGAAAAATTCCCTTTTATTGTTTATCCTTATGGGATGAATAAAGTATACGCAACAAAGGATGTTGTTTTTCAACACTTGGAAGAGGCAGGGAAGTACAGTACAGAAATCGGGGGCAAGGAAGAGGTCCTAGATTCGTATCAAGTCGAATTCACAGAGCCCGACTACAGCTTGAAAAAGTTAAGGGCTACAAGGATGGAAGATTTTTCAGAGGTAGCTGAAGATTTAACCCAGTATCTACAACTTCCAGAGCAATTACCTGAGCGGGTGAAGGAACTTGCAAAAAACATAACAGAGAACCAGGAAAGTGTTTACGAAAAGACGAAGGAAATCGAAAGGTACTTTGGAAGAAATGGCTTTGTCTATTCGCAGCAGGGCGTCGCTATTCCGAAGGCTGGCGATGATTATGTAGATCAGTTCCTCTTTGATACCAAAAAGGGATACTGCGATAACTTTTCCACGTCTATGGTTGTCATGTTACGCTCGATTGATATTCCAGCACGTTGGGTAAAAGGTTTTGCTCCCGGAGAATTCGTTTTAAATGACGAGGGGGAGAAAGTTTATCAGATTACGAATAATGAGGCGCATTCGTGGGTCGAAGCATATATGCCTGGTGTTGGCTGGATGCCATACGAACCGACGATCGGATTTAATAGCTTAACGGATATTGAATATGATATCGAGTTAAACCTTGATGATACATTAACACCGGAAGTGAAAAAGCCTGAACAACCAAAGAAAAAGCAGGATAAAAAAACGGTTAAGACAGATAAGGACTTTAAAAGTAGTGAGATTTTCAAATCTGTTGGTACTTGGATCCGAAATAATCTGTGGTTAGTAGGTGCAATTGGATTTATAGTCATTTTCGCCGGTTGGCGATTATTCGTTGGTAGGGTGAAATGGCTGCCTAAAGTACTCGTGTATACCCATCGTACTAAACAAGAAGACTGGGTTACATTTACAAAACGCTATACCAGTTTATTAAAGCAACTAGACCGTTCAGGTCTGAAGCGAGCAACTGGTATGACATTATCTGATTATGCAACGAGTGTTGACAAATACTTTGGTGGAGAAAGAATGAAAATGCTTACAACTGCATATGAAAAGGGATTGTATGGTGGAAATATTACCGATCATGAGTGGTTTGAATTGAAGGAAATATGGGAAGGTTTAATTAATAGGACTTCAGGTTGATTTTTGTCGTAAATAGAAGTAAGATGAAAAAAGAATAAGCCGAAGATGCCCTCATATATATCCGATAATATGGTTCGGATGTTTCTACAAGTCACCGAAAATGACTTGACTATGCAGGTGGATTCAGCTCATACTATATGAGCTGTTTTCGCTTTTTTTATAGATGATGAGACGCGCAGAAAGCTGGACTTTCTGACGCGTTTTTCTCTATTTGAAAAGACCTTGTGGGACATTTGGAATATAGTAATGTTGCACGATGAAAAAAATGGTAAAAATAGATGGAAAAGTCTGGAATGGTAAAATTAGAAGGAGGTTGTATCATCTTGAAACAGGACAATATTTTAGTATTGGATTTAGGTAGTAGTGAGAATACGACAATAGCCCGTTGGATTCGTGATTTAGGTGTATATAGTGAGATTCACCCTCATGATATTACACCACAAACGATTGAAGGGTTAAAAACAGTAAAAGGAGTTATATTAAATGGTGGTAAAAATAATATCGTTGATGGTGAAGCGATTGATGTATTAGATGAAATATACGCTTTAAATATTCCGGTTATTAGTGTGGGTCATCCTTCTACGAAAGCACTTAAAACATTCGAGCAATGGCCAAGTGAAAAGGAAACGAAAGTACTGTTAAAAGATTTCGTGATCAATACTTGTAAAGCGGAAGCTAACTGGAATATGAAAAACTTTATTGAAGACCAAGTTGCTTTAGTTCGCGAGCAAGTGGGCGACAAAAAGGTACTGCTAGCTCTTTCAGGCGGTGTGGATTCGTCTGTCGTTGCTGCATTGCTAATTAAGGCAATTGGCAAGCAATTATATTGCGTGCACGTAAATCACGGTTTAATGCGTAAAAATGAGTCTGAGGGCGTTATAAAAATGTTCGCAGAAGACCTTGAAGAAAACCTTATTTACGTAGATGCAAGCGAGCGTTTCTTAGGTAAGCTAAAAGGTGTAGATGAGCCAGAAGAAAAACGCAAAATTATCGGTAATGAATTTATTCGCGTATTTGAAGAAGAAGCAGGGAAACTTGAAGGAATTGACTTCTTAGCACAAGGGACAATCTATCCAGATATCGTAGAATCTGGTACGAAAACACATAAAGTCATAAAATCTCACCATAATGTTGGGGGACTTCCGGAAGACTTGCAATTTGAGTTAGTGGAGCCATTATTCCAGTTATTCAAAGATGAAGTACGTGCATGTGGTGTTGAGCTAGGCCTTTCACATGATATGGTCTATCGTCAACCATTCCCAGGACCTGGTCTAGGGGTACGTGTTTTAGGAGAGATTGAGCCTGTACGTCTTGAAGCAGTACGCGAAGCAGATGCTATTTTGCACGAAGAATTTGCACTCGTAGGATTGGATCAAAAAGTTTGGCAATACTTTACAATCATTCCGAACTTCAAATCTGTCGGTGTACGCAACAACGAGCGCACGTATGAATACCCAATCATTATTCGTGCGGTCAACACAGTAGATGCGATGACAGCGACAGTGGAACAAATCGACTGGCCAATTCTTCTAAAAATCACTGACCGGATCATTAACGAAGTAAAAAATGTAAACCGCGTATGCTATGACCTGTCTCCAAAGCCAGGCGGCACAATCGAGTGGGAATAAAATAGGAATTATCGTATAAAACCGAGGATATGGCTCGGAAGTTTCTACCGGGACACCTTAAATGTCTCGACTACGATTTCAATAGAAGGGGATAACCCTTCTATTTGAATTTGTTTCGAGAAGCATGCGAGGTACTATCGCATGCTTCTTTTTATCTAAAAAATAATAATTGAAGAGGAAGTTATATATGAAAAAGTACTTTGAGTTCGACAAACTTGGAACGAATTATCGCCGAGAAGTTATCGGGGGATTGACGACATTTCTTGCAATGGCCTATATTCTTATCGTCAATCCTTTAATGTTGTCACTTGACGGCGTAACTGGTATCCCTGATGAAATGCGTATGGACAAAGGTGCTGTATTTGTCGCGACAGCACTAGCAGCCGCTGTAGGTTCACTGTTTATGGGGATTATAGCAAGATATCCGATTGGACTTGCACCGGGTATGGGATTAAATGCATTCTTTGCGTTCAGTGTTGTACTAGGTATGGGGATTCCTTGGCAAACGGCATTAACGGGCGTGCTTTTTTCAGGACTCATATTTATTGTATTATCACTTACTGGTCTCCGGGAAACGATCATTAATGCAATCCCTGCGCAACTTAAATTTGCAGTTGGCGCGGGTATCGGTCTTTTCATCACATTCCTCGGATTTCAAAATGCGAATATTATCGTTGCAGATCCAAATACGCTTGTAGCTTTAGGTGACCTTTCAAAGGGTCCAACATTACTCGCGATATTCGGGCTCGTCATAACTGTGATTATGATGGTGCGTAAAATTAATGGAGCTATATTTTATGGAATGATAACAACTACTATAATAGGAATGATTTTCGGGCTCATTAATTTGCCCAATAAAATCGTTTCTAGTGTACCTAGTGTGGCTCCGACATTCGGTGCTGCATTCGAAGCGATATTCCAAGATCCGACTTCGTTATTTACAACTCAGTTCCTTGTTATTGTTATTACATTCCTATTCGTTGATTTCTTTGATACGGCGGGTACGCTGGTTGCAGTTGCTAATCAGGCAGGACTAATGAAAGAAGATAAGTTGCCGAGAGCGGGGAAAGCACTTCTTGCTGATTCAATGGCGACTGTAACTGGGGCAGTTTTTGGAACATCGACTACGACTTCCTACATTGAATCGACTGCGGGGGTAGCTGCAGGGGCAAGGTCGGGATTTGCTTCCGTTGTAACTGGCATCCTGTTTCTACTTGCTTTGTTCTTTTCACCGCTGCTGTTTGTCATTACGTCTGAAGTAACTGCACCAGCATTAATCATTGTAGGTGTATTGATGGCGTCATCATTAGGAAACATAGAGTGGAAACGCTTTGAAATTGCAGTACCGGCATTCTTTACGATTATTGCGATGCCACTTACGTACAGCATTGCGACAGGAATCGCGATTGGTTTCATCTTCTATCCAATCACGATGGTTATAAGCGGACGCAGAAAAGAAGTCCATCCCATCATGTATGGTTTATGGATCATCTTTATCATGTACTTCGTGTTTATAGAGTAATGAAAGTGAAACAAACGGCTCCCAGTCTGGATTAGGGGGCCGTTTTTCTATGGCTATTGCATATGATTTTGAGTCTTGAAGTAGTGGGGATTAATAAAAACTCAATAAACTTTACACAAAGTATACAAAACTGTTGACATCCGTTTTAGGGGATGTTATATTGATTAAGCAGTCGGGAGCGAACGACAAATACCGACAGCGAGTTACAACAAATGAACCTTGAAAACTGAACAGCAAAACATCAATGAAATACAGCGAGAGTGCTAACGCACTTGAGCAAAACGTTTCTAACTAAACTAGCTTCGGTTGGTCGAAAAGAAACACACACAAGAATCTTCGGATTCGAGTCAGCAAGAAATGAGCTATTTGATTTCTTTATGGAAAACTCTTTTCATCATGCTTTGCATGGTGAAAAAGTTCTTATGGAGAGTTTGATCCTGGCTCAGGACGAACGCTGGCGGCATGCCTAATACATGCAA
>NZ_JADPRZ010000033.1 GCF_017347095.1 Sporosarcina sp. E16_8
GCAGACTCTCTTTTTTATGGCAGTATCGCAAATGAGCGGACTCTCTTTTTTATGGCAGTATCGCGAATGAGCGGACTCTCTTTTTTATGGCAGTATCGCGAATGAGCGGACTCTCTTTTTTATGGCAGTATCGCAAATGAGCGGACTCTCTTTTTTATGGCAGTATCGCGAATGAGCGGACTGGGAATCCCGATGCTTTTTCCGGCTTCGGGACGATGTTAAAAATGACTGCGCCTTTTGCAGGCACTTTATCTAAGTTTGTTAATAGCTCAATTTGATAGGTATCTTGTTCAAGAACGTAATATTCGCCTAGCAAAGCTTGATTCTTTTGAAAATCGATGGCTGAATCGGTATCGAATGTTTCATGACCAACTGCTTTCACTTTTCTGTCGTCAAATAAAAACTGCAAAGCAGCTAGACCCCAACCCGGTATACGGTTATTCCCATCGGCATCTTTATTGCAAAACGCCTCGTTATCCGGCCAGCGTTTGCTCCAATCTGTGCGTAGTGCTACAAATGTACCTGCCTCAATTTGTCCATGCTGAGCTTCAAACTTTAGAATATCTTCAACAGTTAATGTGAAATCATGATTTGCATCGGATTCTTTCGATTTATCGATGACAACAAGCGGTAATACCAATTCTTTTAAACTCAATTCATCCAAGTATCTTGTATCACGTACGAAGTGAATTGGTGCATCAATATGTGTGCCATACTGTCCTGCAAATTTAAAGCTCTGTGCAAAAAAACCATCATCATGATTGAATAATGTTGTAAACTCTGCTGCATCAAATGCTGAAAAATGGGGTGATTCGGGTCCAAAGGTATGTGTTAAATCGACCCATTCTTTCTTTTTTAACAAAGCAATTGCATCGATTAATTCGTTTGACATAATAATTCTCCCTTCATCTTTTGAAGGTAACTCTAGTCTCCAGAAAGAACAAAAAAACCTCTTCTAAATTTCAAGAAGAGGTTTTGGCATAATCGCTTTTTGCTCTTCTTATCTACAAGCCCTAAGCATTACACTTAAGCTTCTGGAATTAGCACAGTACTTTTACAAGTCTGTTGCTGAGGTATCATCGGGCCAGTCCCTACACCTCTCTGGATAAGAAAGTTACGTATTTAGTTGTTAAATAGTACAATACATGTTTCTGAATGGATTGTCAATACAATATATAAACTATTTTGATTATACTTAACTTTACTTCAATAAATTAATGTTTCATCTCACTCCGTAATTTTCGGTGTTCACGGCGTTCTGGACCCGTCTCAAACAGACTCTTTTCAGCTTCTGTTTCCGGATAAATGCCCGGCACAGGTGTAGGTTTGTTGTTTTCATCCATAGCAACCATCGTCAGGAATGATTCGGTTGTTAGTTTTGTCTCGCCCGTAAGCAGGTTCATCGAATGGACCGATACGAACACTTCCATCGATGTACGACCTGTTGACGTGACGATTGCTTCAAGTTCAAGCACATCTCCGACACGCGCGGACGATACAAAATCGACCGAATCGATTGAAGCAGTAACAACCGCTTTTTTTGAATGTTTCATGGCTGCAATATCAGCGATTTCATCTATATACGCGAGGACTTTCCCCCCGAAAATTGTCTGCAGATGATTTGTATCCGGTGGCAATACAAGTTTCGTCTGGATTGTACGTGATTGGCCCATTGGCCTTTTTTCTTGCATATAAGTTATCCCCTTTTCAATGTAGAACTCCAAAGTAAGTATACCCATTCCTACGCACTGTGACCGTTATTTTTTCTTTTTGGTATGAAAATTGTAACTTAACAACACTCTCTCAAAACTTCGAAACGTTCCAAGCTAACTTAACAACACTCTCTCGAAACTTCGAAACCCTTCAAACTAACTTAACAACACTCATCGAAAAAGCCACAACCAAAAGAGGACACCCCTCTTATTGAGTGTCCTCTTAAACTATTTCTGCCAACAATGCGTATATACGCTTCATCTCTTCCTGCATCGTCCACTGATCGACCGCAAGCCATCTACAATGGATTGCATTTCCTTCAAGCCTTGTCATTCCAGCTCTCAATCCTTCTTCGACCCGCAATGTTTCTTGCATTGCGCGGACGTCGACATCTGTGGCTTTCGGCGATACGAGCCAAATTGAACCGATATACATCGCATCTTCAAGCACACCTATGCCGCCAAGTGCCACTTCTTTCGGTGAGAAATGCAGAGAATCAAAAGCAATTAATTCATCATCGACAAAAATCTTGAAATTCGTATGGAACGATTGATAATCAAATATCTCACCGCGCTTTTCGCGTCCTGGGGCAACAATTTCTCCCCATAATATGGTTGCATCGCTGGCGATTCGAAGTGTCGTGTCGCCCCTGTATTTCGCATCTACAAATGGAATAATTACTTCCGGCATCCATTCGAGGCGCGCGCGTTCTCCTATCTGGACATTAATGGTCTGCACACAAGTGTCTCCCGTATGTGACGGATAGATTTTCAAAGCGGACTGCTGAACCAATCTTACGCTGCTATCTGGAGCAAGCTTCACTGTAATGTCATTCCGATCTCCAGCGACCATGCCCCCAGAGGATTCCATTATATAGACGGTCGCTGTCGGGTCTTTCCCTTCATACAGTTCACGACTTGCCTTCAATGGAGGCTGCTGGAAAACATGAGGCATTCGCGTGTAGCCTCTTCTTGGTTCGAATTCCAAATCTAGTTTTCCGTGGTGGATGGTACGGGAGGGCTTAAGCATTTGAACCAGCGGATCCCGCACCTTCTAATAACATATTGTGCTTGATCCAAGCAACAACTTGGTCAACATTTTTCTGTGTTCTTACATCTGTAAAAATGTACGGACGTCCGTTACGCATTTTTTTCGCGTCGCTATCCATTAATTCTAGATCAACGCCAACGTATGGAGCAAGATCCGTTTTATTGATCAATAAAAGATCAGAACGCGTCAAAGCAGGTCCGCCTTTTCTCGGAATATCTTGGCCTTCTGCAACATCAATGACATAAATATAACCGTCAACAAGCTCTGGGCTAAATGTAGCGGATAAGTTGTCGCCGCCGCTTTCCACGAAAATAATATCAAGGTCTGCAAAGCGACTTTTCAGTTCATCAATTGCTGCGAAATTCATCGAAGCATCTTCACGTATTGCCGTATGTGGGCAACCTCCCGTTTCAACGCCTAAAATGCGGTCGGCTTCAAGTACACCACTATTTATTAAATACTGAGCATCTTCACGTGTGTAAATATCGTTCGTAATGACCGCTATATTATATTCTTTGTGCATCGCGCGTGTAAGTTGATCGACGAGCGATGTTTTGCCCGATCCAACTGGTCCACCGATACCAATACGTACTGGTTTCATCTAAAAAAACTCCTTTCAATCCATCATGAAATAAATAATCTTGAGAACAAATACTCGTGCTTCATAGAGGCAAGTTCAATACCTAGCGCGTTATTACTAATATCAGCTTCTGTCAACGTAGCAACTAAGTCAGCCGCTTCCGTCACCTGTCCAATTAATTCATACGTTGTTTGAACGCCGGTTGTTTGACCGAATGGCACAGCACGGACCGCATTTTGGACGAGTCCGTTAAGCGAGGCAAACAAATACGTCATAACCGCATGATGCGCACTGACACCTGTCGTTGCGCTGTAAATACCATAGAGAATGGCGTAATGTCCTTTAATCTCTTTCAAATCAATGCGTGCTTTCCAGTCAGCAAGGAAATCATCCGTCCCGAGTGGAGACACCGTTTTAATAAACTGTCTTCCAAGTTTCACACTTGCTTCACGTGATTCCTTTGCAAGCTTGATTGCTCCGCATAATTGCTCCAAATAGAGAAGCCGTTCGATATCCTGTTCCTGAGCTGCAGCATACGCTTCTTGAATTAAAATCGCATCCCCACGCACCAGGTTTTGAAAAAGAAACGACGTACAATAAGCGACCAAGTCTTCTTTTGTCCGGATCACATCTTCCTGAATGTACGTCTCCATACCATAGGTCTGCGTAAAGGATCCAATTGGAAACGCGGAATCATGAATTTGAATTAGCCGTAAAAGGGCGAGATCAGTGAGAGTGTCCTCGGTATTTGAATGGTTGTTTGAATCGTCTTTCAGTTGTTTCATATGCGACACCCACTTCATCTAGCAATTTATTCAACGTATGATCTGCACGCACGATGACTTCGTTTTCCTCAATTAATGCCGGTGTGTGGCGGTTCCCAAGTTCGAAAGCTGTTTTGCCCATTTCCGTCATGTTTTTCGGGCTAATCACGATAACAGGCTCCATTTTAGTGCGAACGGCAATACGACGCGAGTCATCCTCGAATAGGATATCGCCATATTGTAACGGCTGATGTTCATGATGATGATCGTGGTCGTCATGGTGGTCGTGGTCATCATGGTCATGGCCGTGATCGTCATGGTGGTCGTGATCGTCTTCCTGTTGTTTAAGTGACAACGCGACATCTGTACCTTGATCTGTTTCTTTGCGTAGAATGCGTTTACTTAACTCTTCCCAGTCAAGTTCAATCCACTCTGTCTGTTTACCGGCAATTTCTTCTTCCGTTCCAATGTTACCAATGACTTTAGTTATAAGCATTTAGCATCCTCCTTTATCGGTACGTTCAATAGGATGAAGCCGAAATGGCTGCAAAATACATTTTCAACCATTTCGACCTTTCCCTTTGATTATATTTATATATGTTCACACAAAGAATTTCATTGAACTCGCTACGGCGCAAGGGGATGCCTCCCGCCCCAATCCAAGAAGCTGCGCTACCAGTCTTAGGGCTTCGGCTCCCCCTTGTCAGGCGCCTTCACTTAGTTAATATAGGTTTCATTCGTTCAATATATTTAGTCATTAAAACAGGAAATAACGTTGTGCCATCGGGAGAACACTAACCGGTTCACACGTAGCAAGTACGCCGTCAATTTTCACCTCATATGTTTCAGGATTGACGTCAATTTCTGGTGTCTCACTGTTATGTTTCATATCTGCTTTGCCAATGTTACGACAATTTTTGACAGTACCAATCATTTTCTTAAGGCCCAGTTTTTCAGGAAGGCCTTCTTCTACTGCAATTTTAGGAAGAAATGTCATTGCCGCGTGTTGAGGTGCTTGACCGTGGAAACCGTACATACGGCGTCCCATCATCGGTTGCGGCGTTGGGATAGACGCGTTTGGATCGCCAGTCATTGCGTAAACAGCAATTCCACCTTTAATAACGACTTCCGCTTTCACGCCGAAAAATGCGGGTTCCCAAAGGATAATATCCGCTAGTTTCCCTTCTTCGAGTGAACCTACTTCATGGCTGATTCCGTGTGCAATCGCCGGGTTAATATTTAACTTTGAAATGTAACGTTTTACACGGAAGTTATCGTTGTCTTTTCCTTCATCTTGTGGAAGTGCGCCGCGTTGCATTTTCATTTTATTTGCCGTTTGGAATGTACGCATTGTCACTTCACCAACACGCCCCATCGCTTGTGAATCGGATGACATTATACTTAGAATTCCTAGATCCTGCATAATATCTTCGGCCGCAATTGTTTCAGGACGGATACGTGAATCTGCGAACGCCACGTCTTCAGGTACATCGTGTTTCAAATGATGACAGACCATAAGCATGTCCAAATGTTCGTCAATTGTATTTGTTGTAAATGGTTTTGTCGGATTCGTCGATGCAGGCAAGATATTTGGATATGCAGCCAATTTCAGTTGGTCTGGCGCATGTCCGCCGCCCGCTCCTTCAGTATGGAAAATGTGGATGACACGACCGTCAATTGCCTCAATTGTATTTTCAACAAAACCAGCTTCATTGAGCGTATCGGAGTGAAGTGCGACTTGGATATCGAATTCATCTGCAACGATAAGACTCTGGTTAAGAGCATCTGGAGTTGCACCCCAGTCTTCATGAATTTTCATACCGATTGCACCTGCACGGACTTGTTCAATAATTGGTTCCGTCGTAGATGCGCTCCCTTTTCCAAGTAAGCCAACGTTGATTGGTAAATCTTCAACCGCTTGTAACATTCTGTGAAGATGCCACTCGCCCGCCGTCAAACTCGTCGCTTTTGAACCTGCGGCTGGGCCTGTTCCACCGCCGATGAATGTAGTCGTACCAGCGTTAAGCGCAGTTTCAACTTGCTGAGGACTAATGAAGTGAATATGCGTGTCGACAGCACCTGCTGTTGCGATAAGTCCTTCACCCGCATAGACTTCTGTCCCTACGCCGATAATCATATCCTGATCTACACCATCCATCGTGAGCGGATTTCCTGCTTTTCCAACTCCGATGATACGGCCATCTTTAATACCGATATCCGCTTTTACAATACCTGTATAGTCAATAATCATAACGTTCGTAATGACTGTATCGAGGACACCTTCAGCGCGAATATTTTTACCGTTTTGCCCCATTGATACGCGTAGTGATTTTCCTCCACCGAAAACACCTTCATCACCGTATGATGTATAGTCTTTTTCAATTTCAATCCAAAGATCCGTATCAGCAAGACGTACTTTATCGCCTATTGTCGGACCGAACATTTTCGCATATTGTTCGTGTGTTACTTTCATTTATCCTCGGCTCCTTTAAATCCTGCTCCTGCTGCTTTATCTAAAATTTCCGCCTTATTATGTGTTGAACCTTCCGTCAAGTTATTCAGTCCAAACACGTGACGTTTTCCACCAAATTCAACCAATTCGACTTCCTTCTCTTCGCCTGGTTCAAAGCGTACAGCCGTGCCAGATGGGATATTCAAATGCATGCCAACTGCCTGTTCACGGTCGAATTCAAGGTATTTATTAACTTCGATAAAATGGAAATGAGATCCGACTTGTATCGGACGGTCACCAGTATTTGCAACACGAACTGTTTTCACCGGGCGTCCAGCATTTATTTCAATCATGCCTTCAGCTGTTCTAATTTCTCCTGGAATCATTGTTAAAGCCTCCTATTATTGAATTGGACGATGGACCGTCACAAGTTTTGTTCCATCTGGGAATGTACATTCTATCTGCACATCACTAATCATATCGCCGACGCCTTCCATTACATCCTCAACCGTAAGCACTTGTTTCCCTTCACTCATCAGTTGCGCAACAGTCTTACCATCACGCGCACCTTCCATAATGTAGTGGCAAATTAGTGCAATCGACTCTGGATAATTTAACTTTACTCCGCGTTCTTTACGTTTTATTGCAAGTTCTCCTGCAACATGTAACAGCAACTTTTCCTGTTCAACGGGTGATAATTTCAATTCAAAGCACCTCTTTTTTTAATTAATAAAAAAACCAAATCTTGTACGATTTAGAAAATTAATTGAATTAGTATTCTTGTTTCTTTTTTTAACTTAGTTTGCATGAATATGCCATTTTGGACAACCGTCCAGTGGATTGGGGCCCGTCTAGATCGGGCTTTTGCGGAATGTGTCGAAGAATGTCGATGACTAAACTATTATAATGGGTTATGGCTTTTCTTTCAACTTAATGACTTATAAAGGCATAGGGAAATCGTATTGTTTTTTACAATTATCTATGGAAAACTTACTTTTAATACTACTTGTAGTTTTGGCTTCATTACTTGTTTATGCTCTCCTTTATATTACCCAAAGATGCTCTTATCCAAACAAAAAGAGCTGTCCAGGTTCATTGGGACAACTCAGGTACTACCATTGAATCATGTCGTGCCATCACTTTTTCATCATGCAGATGACAGGCGACGAAATGACCGGACTCTTTTTCGAGCCATTTCGGCTTTAATTCCGCACAGACCAGCATAGCGTACGGACAACGCGTACGGAATACACAACCTGACGGCGGATTTATGGGACTTGGCAGTTCACCTTGCAGCAAAATACGTTCGCGTAATTCTTCGATGTCTGGATCCGGAATTGGAATCGCTGATAACAACGCTTCCGTATAGGGGTGTAGCGGTTTATCGTAGAGCTGTGCACTCGTCGTCAACTCGACCATATGCCCGAGATACATGACACCAATACGGTCTGAAATATATTTCACCATCGACAGATCATGAGCAATGAATAAATACGTCAATCCTTTCTCCCTCTGTAACCGCTGCAACAGTTTCACGACTTGCGCTTGTACGGATACATCTAGTGCAGAAATCGGTTCATCAGCGATGATGAATTCCGGATCGAGTGCAAGCGAGCGTGCGATGCCTATACGCTGGCGTTGTCCGCCAGAGAATTCATGTGGGTAACGGTTCGCATGATCCCCACTTAAGCCGACATCCTCCAATAATTCATTGACACGGTCGCGCATTTCTTTCTTTGTCTTGTACAAACCGTGGATTTGCATTGGTTCAGCAATGATCTCATAGACCGTGGAACGCGGATTCAATGATGCATATGGATCTTGGAAAATCATTTGCATTCTCTTTAAGAAACGTCGTCTTTCTTTACTCGTCATGTCGTGAACGCTTTGACCGTCGTACAACACTTCCCCGTCTGTCTTATTATACAGGCCTAGAATCGTACGACCTGCCGTTGACTTACCGCAACCCGACTCACCAACAAGGCCGAACGTCTCTCCTTTGTAAATATCAAAACTAATTCCATCGACTGCTTTCAACTTGTCTCCGCGCCCAACATCAAAATAACGTTTCAATTCTATTACAGACAATAATGCCGGTTGTGTCATATCTTTCCCTCCTTTGTCACGCCGTAACGTCGGACTGCACAAAGTTCTTTCTCCAATTTAGTGCCTGCAAGCTTCATCACTTCTACCGATTTCCCCGTGGAATGGGAATGAAGAAGCAACCCGTCACCAAAATAAAACCCGACATGACGGATACTCGCTTTTCCTTCATTATCAGCAAAAAATAGAAGATCTCCTTTTTTCCAGAGCGACTGATTATCTAATGGAATTTCCTCACCTACGCTGGCTTGGTCACCGCCATCCCGTGGAATGCTGTGCCCACAAGCTTTCAACATACTGTATGTAAAACCGGAACAATCATAGCCATACGAAGACATACCTCCCCATATATAAGGTAGATCGAGGAAAGCGAGCCCTTTATCAACCGCTACAGAAGGTTGTTCTTTTTTAAATTGATGAACAGATGGCGCTAGTTCCGTATCTTGTTTTAGTAGCAAGGCTTCTCCATCAGGTGCGCACACGCGTAAATGGCCACCAGACTCACCGATATAGGGGAGAATTGAGTTGAACGGAATAACGACGCAAGGAGAACCGTCTACTTTCCAAAGTTGTGCTTTTCCCGCTATCACTCTTGCAAATCCAGTCGCATGTATCGGTTCCGCTTCCTTCAGCTGCGCAAGAGGGACCCAACCCGGATAGCCCCTTTCGTCTTTAGTTGACGATTGCCAGACAGCAATGATTTTCGCCCAATCACCTTGCACATCTTCAACGATGACCGGTTCACCAAACAGCAACTGCGTCTGAATCCGATTGCCATCACACAAGTCAAGGCGTGGTTCATACGGTAACTTCTCAAGCCATTCCGTTAACCGGACCGGGTTCGCTGTTCCAGGTTCATCAATCACACGGACAGATTCAGGTGAAGTCCACACAGTTGCAACCGGGACCGCACAATACCAAGTGTTTACAGTCGTTTCCATTATCCATCCACTCCTTAACCTATATGCTCCATCTGTTCATAGCCAAAGCCCAGCACTGACGTTTCCAGTAAACAAATCGAACTTCTATGATAGAAGCGAGTAACGTTTGGCTAACTTGTCGCATAATGCGCTGATGCCGTAATACCCAATTTGGTCTCACTACTACTCCCGACCATACATTTCACACCGTACAATCTTGCGCGTGCATTGACTTTCAATGCTTAGTGGATGCCGCTCATTTTCGACGCTTAATTATTCCACGCCCGGTAATATCGTCAATGTCTTATTATCTGCATCGAGCTTTGCACCGACGCCTAGTGGGATCGCAAAATGCGGCTGGCAATGACCAATTTGGAATCCTTTCACGACTGGCACCCCTAGATTACCCATGTAATGGTCGAAGACTTCGTCAATCGTAAGTGTTTCTTTTCGTTTTTTCGGTTCCGCGTCTGAGTAGTTACCGATAACAATTCCTGCTGCCTCTTTTAGCTTACCAGCCATGCGCAGTTGATTGAGAAGACCATCTACTCTGTATGGCTCTTCACCTACATCTTCTATAAAGAGAAGCTTCCCCTTCGTGTCCACTTCGAACTTGGTACCAATTCCACTGGCAAGTAGCGACAGATTCCCGCCAACAAGTTCACCTTGCGCAACACCAGCTGTAATCGTTTCAAGAGGTGAAATCGCTTCTGTGTAATGAAGTTCCATCGGCTCAAATAACTGTTGAAACATTTTTGCAGATAATTCATGGAACGTGTCTTTCCCTACACAAGATGCTAACATCGGACCATGAAACGTGACGAGATTGGAATACAGTCCCATCGCCGTATGCAGGTACGTGATATCACTGAATCCCCAAAACACCTTCGGATTCTCTTTCATAAGCTGCAAATCGATTTTATCCGTAAAGCGAGCTGAACCGTACCCTCCGCCCGCACAGATGATTCCTTTAATCGAAGGATCTGCGAACATGCTATGTAAATCCTCAAGTCGTTCATCGTCCGTCCCCGCAAGATAACCATGGACATTCTTAACATGCTTCCCAAACTTCCATTTCAATCCCAGTTGTTCAAGAAACGCAAGTGAGCGCTCTAAGTTCTCCTGATTCGGCGGGCTCGATGGAGCGATGATACCGATTGTGTCACCTTTTTGAAGACGTTGTGGTCGTATTTTCATATTAATAACTTCCTTTCATTCACAAAATCTTTTTTGAAGTTGTGATGGCACTCCTAAAGTTAACGGTACAGCACCAACTATTCAAGAAAAAAACGGCGCCACAACGGACGCCGCGACTTTCACTTAGTTCTTATCCGTATACTTCAAATCGATATAACCAACCGGATGGCGCAAAATTCCGGTAATACCGGGCTTTTCAAGCGTCGTCTGGTTATAATAATAAATCGGGAAGACAGGCATTTCTTCCATTAGAAGCTGATCCGCCTGTTTCAGCAATTCCCAACGTTTGTTTTCATCTGTTTCTTTTTTAATGTCCGTAATAAGCTTATCATACTCCGCATTCGACCACGTCGTCCGGTTCATAGACGAGTCTGTGATGAAACTTTCAAGTGCATTCACAGGATCTGCATAGTCATGCAAGAAGGAAGAGCGGGACATTTGGTATTTAAACTCTTTTTGTTCAGAAGCGAAGACTGCGCTCTCAATATTTTTCAAGCCCACGTCAACACCAAGAACTTCCTTGAACGTCGCTTGTAGTGCTACCGCGATGTTTTGATGGGATGGGCTTGTTGAATACGTTAATTCCACTTTTGGTAATTCCGTATAGCCCTCTTCTTTCATTCCTTCTTCGAGAAGCTTTTTCGCTTCATCCTTATTAAATTCAACAAGATTACCCACAGAGTCACGGAATTCCTTGCCGTCCGGACCGATAAATCCGTATGTGATGAAACCGTGCGCTGGTTTTTCGCCATTTTTCGTCACGTAGTCGACGATTTCTTGCTGGTTAACCGCGAGTCCGAATGCTCTTCGGATTTTAGTATTTGTGAAAGGCTCCATCGAGGTATTGAAACGGTAGAAGTAAAGTCCCGCTTGGTCATCGATTCGCAGTTCGTCGCTATCTTTCAACTTTTCCGCAAGTTCAGGCGGTACTCCTGATTGATCTAGCTCACCCGATTCGTACATTTGATATTCCGTTGTTGGATCATTGACCATAGCCCACTCTACTTTGTCGAGCTTCACAGCAGCTGCATCCCAATAATTTTCGTTCTTTTCGAAAACGAAACTTACATCATGATCCCACGATGCTAATTTGAATGGACCATTCCCAACAAATGATGCCGCTTCTGTGAACCATTTCGGATTGGCAGTTGCTACTTTTTCATTAATCGGGAAGAAACTTGGGTTTGTAATAATATTCAAGAACGCCTCATTTGGTCCCGTTAACTTCACGATTAATGTTTTCTCGTCCGGCGCTTCTACTGCAACATCCTCAGCAGTACCTTCACCAGTATTATAGGCTTCCGCTCCTTCGATAAAATACGCTAGGAACGAAGCAGGTGAAGCTGTTTCCGGATCAAGCATATGACGCCAAGCATAGACAAAGTCCCCCGCTACTACAGGATCTCCATTTGACCATTTTGCAGCATCACGGATGGTAAATGTATATGTCAGGCCATCTTCAGAAACATCAATCTTCTCTGCCGTCGCTTCTACAGCCAGATGATCTTCTGACAGACGCGTCAAGCCTTCCATCAAGTTGTTCAATGCACCCCATGAAACTGCGTTGAACCCGACAGATGGATCAAACGATGTCGGTTCCTCACCATTATTTAAGTAAAGGATTTTCTCCTTTGCCACCGTTTCTTCTTTCTTTTCTTCGCCTTTAGTGCCCTTATCCTTCTCTGGTTCTTTCCCAGCATCCTTCGTAGCTGTACAAGCTGCCAACACGAGTGCAAGCATGGCTACAATAAGAAACGTCAACCACTTCTTCATACAAAATCCCCCTTTGTTTGTGATGAATATGGAAGCACTTTCGTGCGTATTTCCAACGTTTAGGTAAAAACCAGTTTCGAGCGTTCATCTTGTAACCAGCAATTGACTGCATGGTCTTTAGTTAGTTGTGTTGTTTCTGGATAAACACGGTCGCAGACATCCATCGCAAACGGACATCTCGCTGTGAACGGACAGCCTTCAGGCGGTGCAAACAGATCTGGGGGCGTCCCTTCAATCGGCTGTAGTTCCTCTTCTTTCAAATCAAGCCGTGGAACCGAGTTGAGTAGCCCTTTCGTATACGGGTGTTGTGGCGTATAGAAAATCTCACGCTTCTCTCCTATTTCAATCACCTTACCCGCATACATGACTGCGATGCGGTCTGCAATCTTGGCGACAACGCCCAGATCATGTGTAATCAGAATAATTGATACGCCTGTCTTTTCTTGAATTTCATCAAAAAGCTCAAGAATTTGAGCCTGGATTGTAACGTCGAGTGCGGTAGTAGGTTCATCCGCAATTAGCAGTTCTGGTTCACAAATAAGGGCAATCGCAATGACTATCCGTTGTCTCATGCCACCAGAAAACTGGTGCGGGTATTGTTTCAACCGCTCTTCGGGACTCGGAATACCTACTAGTTCCAACATTTCAATCGCTTTCTTCCGCGCATCTGCCTTGCTTACTTTGTGATGTGTTCGATATCCTTCGGTCAACTGTTCACCAATTTGTAGTGTTGGATTCAAGGCGGTCATCGGGTCTTGAAAAATCATCGAAATATCAACACCTTGGATCTTCCGCAGACCTGCTTTACTCAACTTCGTCAGGTCTTTCCCTTTGAATAGTACTTTGCCATTCTTTATTCTTCCAGGCGGCTGCGGAATCAGCCCCATGATTGTGTTTGCCGTGACACTTTTTCCGCATCCGGATTCTCCTACGATTGCGAGCGTCTCTCCCTTGTACAGATCGAACGACACACCGCGGAGCGCCTGGACTTCACCGCCAAATGTCTTAAATGATACGTGTAACTCTTCTACAGTAAGCACCTTTTCGGTTGAAACAGCTTTTCGATTCTTGCCCTTCTGTCTAACTAAATCTTCCTGCCGATTACAAACAAGTGCTTTCGCATTATCCGATTGATGTTCATTCAAAACCCATCACCCCCTTAGTTTCGGATCGAGTGCATCTTGCATACCGTCACCAAGAACGTTAAATGCAAACATCGTCATTGAAATGAAAAATGCTGGGAAGAACAATCGCCACCAATAACCTGACAAAATGACTGGCAGTGCATCATTTGCCATCACTCCCCAACTCGCAAATGGGACTTGAATGCCGAGGCCCAAGAAGCTAAGGAACGCCTCCGCAAATATGGCACTGGGCACGGTAAGTGTCATCTGTACGATAATCGGTCCCATCGTATTTGGTAATAAATTTTTTCGGATGATTCTCGGAGTCTTTGCCCCAAATGATTTCGAGGCAGTAACAAATTCATAATTTTTAATTTGGAGAACTTGTCCCCTAACGATACGAGCCATACCGACCCAGCCCGTGATGGTCAGCGCAATGATAATTGTCGTCAAACTCGCACCCATGACAACCATCAGCAAGATGACAACGAGCAAATGCGGCAATCCGTACAGTATTTCAATGATGCGCATCATAAGTGTATCGGTTCGCCCACCTTTATACCCACTGATTCCACCATAGATGATACCAATGAAGAAATCGATTAAAGCTGCCATGACACCTACAAACAGTGAAATACGTGCACCATACCATGTACGAGTAAAGACATCTCGCCCCGCTTCATCCGTCCCAAACCAATGTTCAGCAGAAGGGGCTTTGTTCTGATTCGGATAATCCGTTCCCGTCACAGAATGTGGCGAGAAAACCGGGCCGAAGATCGCAAACAGTGTTAATACGATAAGAAAAACAAGTCCGCTAATTGCCAATTTATTTTTCCGCAAGCGATGCCAGGCATCTTTCCAGTAGGACAGCGATGGCCTGACGACTGATTCTGCTATGTCCGAATCCTTCTCTTTTGGTTTGAACCACTCATCTGGAATAGTTACCCTTTCATCTTTCTGTACCATTACACATCACCATCCTTCCTGTGCAGTTTAATGCGCGGATCTAGGAAGCCGTAAACGATGTCGACGAGGAATAGCATGAAGACGAGAAATGCACTGTAGAAGACGGTGGATCCCATAATAACCGGATAATCTCGGTTATTGATACTTTCAACGAAATATTTTCCCATTCCAGGTATCGCAAAGATCTTCTCAATGACGAACGTCCCTGTCAAAATCCCTGCAAGCATCGTTCCCATTATAGTGACGACAGGCATAAGTGCATTACGAAGTGCATGGCGCACGACAACACGGAACGGTGTAAGCCCTTTCGCACGTGCCATCTTCATATAATCTTGCGTCAACACTTCAAGCATACTTGCACGCGTCAGCCGTGCGATGATTGCCGTCGGGCCCGTCGCAAGCGCTAATGTCGGCAATATCATATGAAGCGGGCTACTCCACGTCGCAGGTGGTAGCAATTGCCATGTGACGGCGACTTGCTGTATTAACAGCGTCGCAAGCACGAAGTTCGGAACGGATATCCCGACGACAGCGAAGGTCATTGCCATATAATCAATAAATCCGTTATGCCGGAGCGCCGCGAATGTGCCAAGAATAATACCCGATATGACTGCAACAAGAATTGTAATCATTCCAAGTTCGAATGAAATCGGAAATCCCCTGGCAAGCAAACTGTTCACGGTCTCGTTCGGCTTTTTAATCGATGGTCCAAAATCAAACGTCACAATTGACTTTAAATAATAGACGTATTGAACAGCAACTGGCTGATCAAGTTTATAGAACTTTTCAAGGTTCGCCTGAATCGTCGGATTAGTTGTCCTTTCTTCATCGAACGGCGATCCTGGTATTGAATGCATTAGGAAGAACGTCAATGTTGCGATGATAAGGATCGTAGCAATCATCATGAAAAACCGTTTGACTATGTATACCGCCATGCATCATTCCCCCAAACTCTCTGTCTTTCTTCCTTTTTATATCTAACTATTCAAATAACTAGGTAATCACAATTCTATCAAACTCTTGTGAATATTACAACATCACTAACAAGAAAAAAACCGTTACCCAGAGTAATCTAGGTAACGGTTTTTAACTATTTACTTATTCAGATACGCCCCACATCCATGGGTTGTAGTTAGGAGTACCTGCTTCAATCGAGTAGTTAACCATACGCTTGTTAGTAGCTGTTAGTGCATAACGGTATACAGTTGGTGCAACCGGTACGTCTTCAACCATAAGCGCCTGCCACTGATTGTAGATGTCTTTACGGTAGTCCGAGTCAAATGCTTTCTCAGACGTTCCAGCTGTTAAGAGCTCATCGTTCTTTTCGCTCGTGTAATGAGAGTAGTTAAACGATGCTGTTCTTCCATACAAGCCTGATGGATCTGGATCTGATCCAGTTCCCCATGCGCCTTGATAGATATCGATTTTTGATTCGCCAGCTTTTAACATATCGTAGAATGAATTGAACTCATGTAAACGACCGTCAAGAAGTTCAACTTTGATACCTACATCAGCCCAGTTTTGCATATAGAACTGTGCAATTGGTTCAGCTGTTTCCCCACCAGCCATAGAAGCGAAGTTAAGTACGAATTCTTCACCTTTATCATTTTCACGGAAGCCATCGCCGTCTACATCTTTATAGCCAGCTTCATCAAGAAGCGCTTTTGCTTTTTCAGCATCATATCCACGGCCTGGATTGTCCCCATCATGGAAACTTGCGAATACCGGGATGATTAAAGTTGTAGCCGGGAAACGAAGACCATGGTAAAGTTCTTTACCAATTGTATCGTTATCCATTGCGTGCCACATTGCTTGACGAACAAGTTTGTTGCTCATTTTTTTACTTGGATCCATTACGTTTTCTTTCTCTTCCCATTGACCAAGATTGAAGCCGATATATGTGTACGCAAGGTCTACTTTTGCAAGAAGTTCTACGTTTTCAACCTTTTTCGCATTTTCGTACTGATCGACTGGAACACTTGCAAAGTCGATTTCACCTTTTTTAAGTGCTTCAAGAGCAGTTGCCGAACTTACCACTTTCAAAACAACTGTTTTATTGGCAGGTTTCCCTCTCCAATAATCTTCGCTTCTTTCAAAAAGGACAGATTCGCCTGGTACAATTTTAGCAACTTTATAAGGTCCGAAACCGATTGGATTTACACGAATCTTATCTGATGCTACGATTTCTTCCATTGTCAATTCACCAGCTGTTACGTCACCCACATGGTGTCTTGGAGTAGGGTATGTCACAATACCTGATAGAAGGGACGGTGTAGCTTCAGTATATGTGATCGCAATTTCTTTATCGCTAATTACGTTAATACCGGAAATTTTATCCGTTTCTCCTTTGTTATATGCAGGCATACCTACTACGTTTTCGATCATGAAATCATAACGGTCACCGACATAATCAGGGTGTCCTAAAAGCTCGTACGTGTAAAGGAGATCCGATGCTTTTACAGGCTCCCCATCATGCCAATTCACATTGTCTGCGATTTTTAGTGTGATTGTTTTGTTGTCATCAGAAATTTCATATGTTGCAGCTCCATCATTTGTGATCAAATAGTCACCATCAGTAGCTAGAAGATCTTCAACGAAGAACTGCATGACGTCAGCGTCATATGCTCCAGAATAGAACACAGGGCTCAATGTACCTTCGAACGGAGAATCACTAACAAGTCCAAACGTTAGTTCACCGTCTTCTTTTGCTGCTGCCGTATTTGCGACGTCTAGCGGGAATACAAGTGCATCGCCTTCAGCCGGTTTTTCTTCCGGTTTTTCCTCAGTCTTCGTTTCTTTTTCCTTGTCTTTTTCTACTTCTTTTTCGCCAACTGCGTTCTCTTTACCTGTACAAGCAGCTAAAAACACGCTGAGAACAAGCATTAGACCAACAAGTAACATAAGTTGCTTCTTCATCAATTGTATTACCTCCCCTTTTTTTTAAGCTAATCTTTGTCTTGCGTCAGACGCACGTTTAACCGCTTGTCCAACGTAATTTATACACAGCATCATTACTAGAATCAGTAATGCTGCGGGTAACCATACCCACCACTTATTCTGTACAATATCAGGGTTTCTCGCATAGCTAATCAACGTCCCGAGAGAAGGCGTTCCCGCCGGCAGACCAAATCCAAGGAATGTAAGACCTGTCTCTAACCCGATATTTCCCGCAAGCGTAAGTGTCATATTTACTATGACGAGGGAACTTAAGTTTGGAAATAATTCAAAGAACATAATTTTCCAACTCGGTGTCCCTAACGTCTTGGAAGCATTGATGTAGTCAAGCTCCCGTTCTGCCAGTGCCCTTGAACGGATTAACCTTGCTTTACCGAACCAAGCGAACGCACTTACGATTAAGATGAAGCCGAAAATCGTATATTTTGGAACACTAACCACGAAAATGATGATGATCATCAATGACGGTAGAACCATTAAGAAGTCGATGATACGCATAATGATATTATCGACAATTCCACCATAGAAGCCAGCAATCAGACCAACCGTTAAACCAAAAACACCAGCAATTAATGTGACGCTTAGTCCGATTGTGAAAGAGTTCCGCGTCCCTAGCAACAGCTGACCCAATACATCACGACCACCATCATCCGTCCCGAGCCAATTGTCTGCGGAGGGCGGCTTCCAGTTATTAAAGAAGTTGACGCGCGTAAGTGCTGTCTGGTCGATGAATAGTGGAGATAAATAGGCGGCCAACAAAATAAGCGTAAGTAAGATAAGTGAACCCAATGCCATTTTGTCGTTTCTTATTTCACGCCAAATCGTTTTCACAAACGATGGAGTATTCATTTTCTCTTTTGCCATCAGTTCTTTTTCATTGAACACGACCACTGTTTTCCCCTCCTCACTTTTCATTTTTATCAATCAATACGGATACGTGGATCGACAATGCTGAGGATTATATCCGAAAGCATCGTCCCGACAATTGCAGCTGTGCCCGAAATCATGACAAGAGCTGTAACTACCGTAAAGTCACGTCCCATAACTGACTGGATGAAAAGCTGTCCGAGTCCGGGATAACTGAAAATCATTTCAAGGAAGATTGAACCTGCAATAAGACCTGTAATTTCATAACCGAGAAATGCTGCTATTGGCAATAGGGAGTTCCGTAAAATATGACGCGTATACACCTTACTTTCCGGAACCCCTTTAGCACGGGCTGTCTTAACAAAATCTTTTAGCTTAGTATCGATAATATCATTACGTAAATATTGAATGGTTCCGAACGTCGCAAGCAATGCGCCCGACATAACAGGTAGAATTAAGTGTTTCACTTTACTTACTATATAATCAAAGGATCCTGTCTCAATCCGTATATCGACACTTCCACCAATTGGGGTCCACCCAAGGATGAAGCTGAAGAGAAACAACATTAAAAGTGAAAAGACGAATAGCGGCGTTGCAAAAGCAAAATAGTTATAGGTGACAATCAGCTTATCAGCCCACGAATCCGTCCACCTGCCAGCAATGATTCCAAGTGGTATAGCGATTATATAGGTCACTATCAATATTCCAGTTGATAACAGTAGCGTGTTCCCAACTCTTCCTGCAAGCAATGACGTAACAGGTTGCTTATGTGTAAATGACTGACCGAAATCTCCTTGAACCGCATTCCCAACCCAGTGTCCATACTGAACATACCAAGAATCATTTAGGCCTAATTTTTCACGCATTTTCTCCATTTGCTCAGGTGTCACATTAGGGTTACTCATGAATGAACTTGTCACTGCATCGCCAGGCATCGCTTTGGCGAGCAAGAAGATTATTAAGCTAAGAACTAAAAGCTGCGGAATCATGATCAATGTTCTTCTTAAGATGAATTTTAGCATTTTTCAACAATTCCCCTTTACTGCAATGCAACGGAATGTGTATCAGAAACCCTTTTCAGGTCAAACATCCGTCCATCTTTATCGAAATAACTATCATAGTCTGTCCGGTATGCTTCATTGATGGACTGACGGAGATGCGTTTTCTCAAATCGCTTTTCTGGATTCATTTCCGGAATTGCTGCAATAAGCCTCTTCGTGTATAAGTGTTGTGGGTTGTTATAAACGTCGGCAGCTGTTCCTTCTTCAACAAAACGGCCTTTATACATGATGCCGATTCGGTCACACATATGCTGGATAATCCCTAAGTCATGGGAAATGAATAAGTACGTCAGATTAAATTCCTTTTGAATTTCTTGCATAAAATTCAAAACTTGTGCTTGAACAGACACGTCTAGTGCTGAAACAGGCTCATCTGCGATAATTAATTTGGGATTCAATGTGAGCGCACGTGCAATTCCAATACGTTGGCGTTGACCACCAGAAAATTGGTGTGGATACTTATAAATCGATTCAGGATTCAAACCAACTCGTTCAATAAGTGTCTGTACCCTTTTCAACTCTTCGCCAGGCGACATCCGTTCAAAGTTCCGAAGCGGTTCGGAAATGATATTCAATACATTTTTCCGGACATTCAACGATGAGTAAGGGTCTTGAAAAATCATTTGGATATCTTTTGTATGCTGTCTTCTGTCTGAACCTCTTAGCTTCGCGAGGTCATTGCCTTCAAAAAGCATTTCTCCTTCTGTCGCCTTATTGAGGCCAATAATTGCACGTCCAGTTGTCGTCTTTCCACAACCTGATTCACCAACAAGACCATATGTCTCGCCCGGCTCCAACTCAAAGCTAACGCCGTCAACTGCTCTTACTTGATCGACCACTCGGCGGAGAAAACCTCCTCGAATCGGGTAATGTACTTTTAACTTATTTACTTTAAGTAGTGACATAAGTCTCTGCTCCTACTCTCTCCTCAGGGAAGTGGAAGTTTTTGTAGCAGCTGCAACGGACGAAATGACCCGGTTCTGCTTCATGTAATTGTGGATTCATTTCGTGTTCTTCCTCTGCAATCCATTTAATACGAGGCGCAAATCTGCAACCTGTCCGATCTAGATTTTGGATGGAAGGAACAATTCCTTCAATAACGTGAAGTTTTTCCTTCGCCTTCATATTCGCAGGGATTGAATTTAATAACGAGCGGGTATAGGGGTGTAATGGATTTGCAAAAAGCTCACGAACTTCAGCAATTTCCACTATTTCTCCTGCATACATAACCGCTACGCGATCAGCCATTTCCGCTACGACACCAAGATCATGTGTAATCAGAATAATGCCCGATTTAATTTGATTTTGTAGATCTTTCATGAGATCCATGATTTGCGCTTGAATTGTTACGTCCAAGGCTGTCGTCGGCTCGTCCGCTATTAGAAGAACGGGGTCACAAGCAAGTGCGATTGCGATAACAATACGTTGCCTCATGCCGCCAGATAGTTCATGCGGATATTGCTTAAAGACGCGTTGTTCGTTTTTGATACCTACACGTCGAAGTAGATCGAGTACACGTTTTTTCTTAGCGCCCCTCGAAAGTTTCATGTGGTAATCCATCGGTTCTTCAATCTGTCTGCCTACCGTCGCTAGCGGATTGAGCGCAGTCATCGGATCCTGGAAGATCATCCCGACATCTCTACCGCGAACTTTGTTCAATTTAGAAACCGGTAGGTTCAAAAGATTCTGACCCTTAAAGTTAACTTGTCCTTCAAGTTTCGTAGTTTTTAGATTATGAAGGCCCATTACAGAAAGGGCTAATGCACTTTTTCCACAACCCGACTCCCCCACGATTGCGACGACCTCATTTTCATGGACCGTTAAGGAAACATCGTCTACCGCAGCGTGGTAGTTGCCCTTGATGCTAAACGATGTACGGAGATTCGCAATTTCCAATACTGGGTTTCCCAAGAAAACTTCCTCCTTACATTACTTAAACTCCCAAACTATTAATAGTAAATTTTCTGATATTTATCACTTGCACCAATATACTATACAAATTTATGGATGACAACACTATTTTTTCAGATTATGAACTACATAAAGTACTCACCATATGACAATTAGGTTACAAACAGGTTACAAACGTTGATTTGAAAGCATTTCCTTAACCGAAATACTTTTAGCTTTTCAAGAATACTATTTTTATATTTTATTTATAAAATGCAAAAAAGATTCCATTCCCGATTTGGAATGAAATCTTTTCAATGTATTTAACAGGACGTTTTCATCATAATCATTTTAAGTGCTATCAGTTCCTTTACAAGATACATTGATTTAAAATCAAGTTTCTGATGGCCACTTTTCCCATGCCGGAAAGTCCTATTGAAACTGAATGGTGATTAAGCGACTCACAATCAATTATTTGCCGAGTTTGCCGACGTAGATGCAACCATCGCAGCAATCGTCGCAGCCATCACCGCTTGTTGCGCTTGTATAATTAATTCTACAGACGTTGCCAGGCTGACACTTGCCTCTTCTGCGCTTTCAGTTAATTTATGCATAATATACCCAATCGCGATAGACAGCGCCATTTCACGATTCCATTTAAAAGGTTTGGATTCCTCCAATGAATGCGTCAGTTCGACAATATTCTGCAATTCCATATCATCTATTCCAAATACGGTGAGAAATCCGATCATCGGGTAATGCACAGGCCGTACTTTCGTATTGCGTTTAAAATGAGTTAGTACTTCAGCAGCCCTGGTTACGAGACTTGGATCAAACTTGATCTGTATGTAAGTCATCACTTGTGACAGCCATTGTAGTTCATTTCCCGAACGGAATCCCTCTGTTCGTAGTGCGTCGTAATACGCACGCATTGACTTAGCGTGCTCAATTGGATCAGCACCTCTTTTCCCTAACAATACTGCATACGCGTAATCATCGTCAGACGTCAGGAAGAAATGCTGCTTCTTAATCGCATCGTATAGCTTTTTGGCTTGGCGAGCTTCATTTTCATAGAGCTCTGTATCATTCGTCAGCAGAAGCGCAGCCAAATACGAATGGATCGTATTACGGAAGCCCATCCCTTTTAGGACTTGTTGCTTGGCAAATAAACGATTCACTTCTTTGTCAATATCAGCTTCGGGCTGATCTAGGAATGCAGCTATCATCGGAAGTAGATTGCCACGTAACGGCGAAAGCCAACTTGATTTACTTTTCAGTGCATCCATTACTCGGCTCAAACTTTGCGCGTCAAATTCTCTTTCAGATGTGACATAATACGATGTAATTGTCAGCACGACGTTTTTATCCACCGTCCAACCTGCCAACGACTTCACTTTTTCATATGTCGTTTCGACTTCCTGTCTAATCACATTCGCATCCATTGAACACATCTCCTTTTATATATGTACGCTTGTCCGCAAGAAAGGTTTCATAAAACTTGGCAAAACCTTTACCGCTTGCTATGCTTTTCGAAAATATCTATAGAATTGAGTGATCCACATGACCGAATTTGAAACAATTCTTAATACCCATTCATTCCAATCTAAAAAGACGCTAAAAGAGCAACTTGGCTCACTTGGCGTTAAATCTGGCGATACCATCATTGTCCATTCATCCCTCAAATCGATGGGGTGGATTGCAGGTGGCGAACAAGCCGTCGTCGAAGCGCTAATGGATTCAGTGACGCCGAACGGGACAATTATCATGCCCGCACAGTCCGCCGACAATTCAGAACCGTCTTACTGGATGCTTCCCCCTGTCCCGGAAGAATGGCATGAACCTATACGTCAATCTATTCCCGCTTACGATCCGAACTTAACCCATCTACGTGGGATGGGGAAAATTGCTGAATGCTTTCACCGCCACCCCAAAACAATTCGAAGCCCTCACCCCGCCCATTCGTTTATAGCATGGGGACTACACGCAGATGAGTGGATGCGTGAACACCTGCTTGAGGATTCATTCGGACCTAGTTCTCCACTTGGGAAAATGTTGAATGCGGATGTGAAAGTCATAATGATTGGCGTCAGTTATGAATCGTGTACAGCCCTTCATTTATCCGAATACTTGGCTCCTAAGTGTACAGTTTCCCCACAAGGAGCAGCTATCATGCAAGGCGGCGAACGAATTTGGGCTACTTTTGATATGGCCGATGTCGATTCGGATATTTTTCCTGAATTGGGTATGGCATTCGAGAAAATGAACCCAGGCATCGCTCTCGACGGCAAGTTAGGGCAAGCCCTTTGCAAAGTCGTTCCAATGAAACCGTTGATTGATTTTGGAACTATATGGGTAACCGAAAAAAGGATGTCGGAAGTAGTAGCTGAGTAAAAGCAGAAACTGTAGGACCCTATCCTAGAACTATACGACAAAACGACGAAACTGTATAAGAAACGCCCCTCCTCGCGCACTATTTCATGCAAGGAAGGGCGTTTTTTTAATACGTCTGTTGATTAACCATTTATTCGCGTAAAATACTGGCGAGAAGGGCTTGATGGCCTTCATTTTCACTGGACTATTTTCGGCCCGCTTACGGCTAACTATTCATGACAGATTTACTGAGGGATCCTAGTGTGGCTAGAAGCGAATCCGTCACTTCTAGCCACAACATTTCAGTAATACTGTTGTGAATAGTTGCCTGTCGCGTTCCTACACTATTCAAGTGAAAAATGCAGTTGTTTTGGAAGAATAGAGTAGATGACATTCTATGGAGAGTGTAAGCGCCCGAAGATGCAATTTCGGGCACTCTTGCACGTTGTACAATGTGTTCCTTGCTTACTTTTAGTAAAGATTATGCATCTAATTCATGTGATGTCTTATAGAAAGTGACACTTCTTTAATAAAAAAAGAAAAACCCATATAGAAAGCATCAGCCGCCAAAATTGCATCTTTGGCGGCTTTTCTCCAGTTAAGCAGCCAGCTATTCTTTCGTCCCAAAAAGCATCAGCACTACGTGTACTTATGCATTTGGAGCAGGGCGGATGAAGGTCCACCATACGATTACCGAAAAGATGTGTAGGGATGCGACAAAGTCGTATCCCTACACATCCAGACATCTCGATAACGGTATAGTAGTCGTTCAATCCAAAGCAATCCAAAGCAATCCAAATGCAACTATACACGTAGCACCCAGTGCGTAATCAAGTTATTTGCTGGTTAATTTTGGTTAATCAACAGACGTGTTTTTTAACTATATATTTCTTTCTTCGACGCTTTCACAAGCTCCTCCACCGTCATTAAATCATTGCGGTGAAAAGCAGCAACAATCGCACTGCCTACAATGACTCCGTCTGCAAGGGCACCAATTGACTGGACCTGTTCAGGTGTTGAAATACCAAACCCAGCTAGCACGGGGACAGGACTTACCGCTTTCAATTGCTCCAAATGGGCAGCAAGATCATCGCCAAATCCATCCCGCACCCCTGTAATACCATTTACCGTCACTGCGTACACAAAGCCTTCAGCTGCAGCTGTTATTTTCTTAATCCGTTCTGGTGGGCTCGTTAGCGAGACCAGTGGAATGAGTGCAATTTCGGATTTTTCAAGGGAATTCTGCAATAGCCCACTTTCTTCGTGTGGCAAGTCAGGCACAATCAGCCCGCTGATTCCACTGTCCTGACAATCCTTCGCAAATTGATCAATGCCATAGCTTAAAATCGGATTCAAATAAGTCATAATTACAAGCGGAACGGTAACTTCATTCTTAAACGAAGCAAGTTCCTTCACTACCTTACGAAGGGTTATTCCTTTAGCGAGTGCCCGTTCTCCCGCCTCTTCTATCACTGGACCGTCTGCCACCGGATCTGAAAATGGAATGCCCAGTTCGATTGCGGTCACGCCTGTTTGTTGGAGAAATAAAATAGTGTTCTTTATCGTTTCAAGCCCGCCGTCGCCCGCCATTATATAGGGCACAAACGCTTTATCACCCCGGGCTACACAATCCGTAATTGCGTTAGTTAAGTCTTGCTTAGTCATTCAATCCACCTCCTAAAGCATCGCGGACCGTTTGGACATCTTTATCGCCACGTCCTGAAAGGCAAATAACGAGAATTTCTTCCTCACCCATCGTACCCGCCAGTTCGACTGCATAGTGAACCGCATGGGCACTTTCAAGTGCGGGGATGATTCCTTCTACTTTTGCCAATAACTGCAATCCTTGCAATGCACCTGCATCCGTTACAGATGTATACGTAACGCGCCCGATGTCATGCAAATGGCTATGTTCCGGACCGACGGCAGGATAATCAAGACCTGCTGAAATGGAGTGCGCTTCCTGGATAAATCCATCATTATCTTGCAACACATACATATATGCCCCGTGCAGAACGCCTTCTTTACCATCTGCAATTGCAGCCGCATGGAGTCCCGTTTCAATGCCACTTCCCGCCGCTTCAACGCCGTACAAACCAACGTCTTCATCGTCAATAAATGGATGGAACATGCCGATCGCATTGCTCCCGCCCCCGATGCACGCAACAATTGCATCTGGCAGACGCCCTTCTTTCTCCACAATTTGTCGTCTCGTTTCCACACCGATAACACGTTGGAAATCACGGACAATTCTCGGGAACGGATGCGGACCGAGAGCTGAACCTAATATGTAGTGCGTGTCTTCCACGTTCGCCACCCAATAGCGTAGCGCCTCATTCACGGCATCTTTCAGTGTACCTGATCCTTTATTAACCGAAACTACTTTGGCTCCAAGTAACTCCATGCGGAAAACATTCAATTCCTGTCTGCGAATATCTTCTTTCCCCATATAAATAACGCATTCAAGATTAAATAAAGCGCATACTGTTGCCGTTGCTACGCCGTGCTGACCTGCTCCGGTTTCCGCAACAATTTTCTTTTTACCCATACGCATCGCAAGGAGTGCCTGGCCGACTGTATTATTAATTTTATGGGCGCCCGTATGGTTTAAATCTTCCCGTTTAAGATAAATCTTCGCTCCGCCCGCTTCTTTTGTAAGTCTTTCCGCAAAGTACAGCGGTGTCTCGCGTCCGACAAAATCCTTTAAGTAATAACTTACTTCATCTGTGAAAATGGGATCGGCAATCGCATCATCATAAGCAGCCTCTAGTTCGATAAGTGCTGTCATTAATGTTTCAGGAACAAACTGTCCGCCAAATCTTCCATATCGCCCTGCCCGCATCGTTTGAGTTACATTCAATTCTTTTACCATCGCTTATCTCTCCTCATCTTTGACTGCCTTAATGAATGCGCGAATCAAATTGTCATCTTTTCTTCCCATACTTTCTACTCCGCTTGAAACGTCCACCATATATGGATGTACCGTCCTGATTGCTTGTGCAACATTATCCGCGTTCAGTCCGCCCGCCAGAATGACTTTGTCCGATTGTACACCAACGTCTTTCATTAGTTGCCAATCGAAGGTCATTCCGCTACCACCTTTAAAGTCCGTTCCAGGTGTATCGAACAAAAAGTAGTCTGTTTCATAGCGTGCGGATCGCTTTGCATCTTCATCGCTGTAAACTGATAACACTTTAATAGAAGGAAGTCCGACTTTTTTGATGAAATCTGAACTTTCATCACCATGAAATTGAACAAAGTCTAGCGGTACTTCCCGGAAAGTTTGCTCAATTTCATCCTGTGATGCATCTACAAATACGCCGATTTTCAGTACGCCAGGTGGAATATCCCTCGCTAACTCTTGTGCTTCGGCGATTGTCACTTGCCGCCTGCTTGGAGCAAAGACAAAGCCGATTGCATCCACTCCAGCTTCGACTGCTGTTTTCACGTGTTGTGGTTCCATTAATCCACAAATTTTCACCTTCGTCATCGGACTACCCTCGGTAATGCAACTTGCAGCGATTGGAGAGCTCTAGCGACTGCACCACTGCGCATCAATGATTCGCCAACGAGGACAGCACTCGCACCAGCATCCGCTACGAATAACGCATCTTCCGATTCCCAGATACCACTTTCGCTGATGAGGACACGTTCTTCATCAAATGGAAACAGGGCTGCAATCTCTTCTGTTCTCTTTAAATCGACTTTAAATGTGCGGAGATCACGATTATTTACACCTATCAGTTTTGCGTTGATGGCGATTGCACGTTTCAGCTCCGCCTCATCATGTACTTCAACCAGTACTTCCAGTCCGGATGCCAACGCATAGGCATGGAGATTACTGAGTTCGTCATCAGTGAGAGCGGCAACAATTAGTAGAATGACAGATGCACCAGCATTTTTCGCACGGTCAATCTGTACGGTATGGATGATAAATTCCTTACATAGCAACGGAATTGGAACATTGTCCGCGACAGCCGCCAGGTCCTTGAAAGAGCCCTTGAAAAAGTGATTATCCGTCAATACTGAAATGCACGCTGCGCCTGCGTTGTAGTAAGAAATCGCTTGTGCAACAGGGTCTGCACCTTCCGCGATAAGTCCTTTCGAAGGAGATGCACGCTTCATCTCTGCTATGACTTGCAAATGCTCTGTTTTATATAACTTTTTGAATAAAGAAGGACGCGACGGACGGGTTTCTTGTAACACATCCTGCTCCGCCAACATATTCAGCACTTCACGCCGTTTCACGTGTAATATTTCATCCAAAATCGTCATTTCGCCACCGCCTTTGCAACAATTTTAGTACTGAATGCCACGACTGCATCTAGCTTTTGCAACGCTTTTCCAGACAAAATACTATCTGTCGCCTGTTTGACACCTTCTTGGATCGTCCCTGCTTGCCCATTTGCAAATAATCCGATGCCTGCATTGAAAACAACTGTATCGAAATGAGGACCGCGTCGTCCATTGAAAATCGCACGAATGGTTGCTGCATTTTCCTTCGCGTCGCCCCCACGTATAGCTGAAATCGGTGCCGAGGTAAGGCCCACGTCATCTGCTGTCAGTGAAAACGGGATTAAATCACCTTTATCAAGAAGCACAAATGTATTTTGCCCCGCAAGTGAGGCTTCGTCCATTCCACCCGATCCCGATACGACAATTGCCCGCTCTCTGCCAAGCATGCGCAATACGGATGCATATTCCATCGTGAAGTTCGGCCTGTTAATACCCGTGAACTGTGTTTTCAATGGGATTGGATTTGTCAGAGGCCCTACGAGATTGAAGATGGTTGGCTTACCAATTTGCTGCCGGATAGCACCAATTCGCTTCATTTTCGGATGGACGTTCGGTGCATATAAGAAGGTGATCCCTTCCTGCTTAAGAAGTTCAATTGTTTCATCTAAGCTGAAATTCGTATGAATGCCGAGTGCTTCCAATACATCGGAGCTTCCCGCGGCACTTGATATTTTCCGATTGCCATGCTTAGCGATAGATGCGCCCGCACCTGCCAAAACGAACGCGGATGCCGTACTAATATTGAACGTATTTGAGCCGTCTCCGCCCGTACCGCAGTTATCCATAAATGTTTCCCGTGGAACATTTACTCGAAGCGCAAACGATTTCATAACCGAAGCAAGTGCCGCAACCTCGTGAGCCGTTTCCCCTTTTCGTGACAATGCCACAAGGAAATCAGCCACGTCTGGCGATTCCGTTTGTTCAGCAAACATCAGCTTTGAAGCTTCCACCATTTCTTCATACATCAAATGCTCGCCCAACTCTACTCTTCTCACAAAACTTCTCATTTCAATCTCTCCTCTGCTCTGCTAAGCTCTTTCTCACAATCAATTCATCATCGATTTAGTTCACGACTTCCAACAAGGACTTGGCTTTATTGGCCGTCTCCATGAATTCTGCTGTCGGATCTGACGCTTGCACAATTCCTGCTCCTGCCTGGACGTATGCTTTTCCGCCTTTTACAACCATCGTGCGAATCGTCAGCGCAAAATCCATATTGCCGTTGAAACCGATGTAACCAATTGCCCCGCCGTAAATACCCCGGTCCATTTTCTCCAATTCATCAATCAATTCCATTGCACGTTTTTTCGGTGTACCTGTTACAGTACCCGCCGGAAGACATGCCGTTAACGCGTCCAATGAATGTAGCACTGGCGACAATATCCCCTCTGCTTCCGATACAATATGCATCACATGCTCGTAACGGACGACTTCCATATAACTTGTGACGTGCACCGAATCTGGAAGGCATACTTTCTGCAAATCTTTCCGTCCAAGCTCGACAAGCATATCGTGTTCCGAAAGTTCTTTTGGATCTGCCAACAACTCTTTTTCAAGTGCTAGATCTTCTGCTTTATCTACACCACGTCGGCGTGTTCCTGCAATTGGATTCGTCATCACTTTGCCATTCGATACACTTACAATACTTTCTGGGGACGTACCTAAAACGACATGATCATCGAATTCCATATAGTACATATAAGGTGAAGGATTACGCTTTCTTAGCTTTCGGTATAATGAAAACGGATCGCCGTTAAAGTCCGCTACTAAACGTCTAGACAGTACGACTTGCTCGACTTCACCTTGCTCGATATACCCTTTTGCAACGCGTACCAACTCTTCAAATTGCTGTTGTGTGACAGAACAGCTATAATCCGATATTACAAAAGCCGACTCTTCTTTTTCCGGTCCCGACAACATACTTTCTTCCAGTGCATCCAAGTCAGGAGCGCTTTGTTCTGGATTAATTTCTGTATGCAACAACGTCACTTCATTCAACACATGGTCAAAAACAATAATGGTTTCGTAAATATTGAAATTAACATCTGGGAATCCCATATCGTCATGGGAACGCGTCACACTGTCAGAACCTGCCCCATATCCCACGTAACCGACTGCTCCACCTGTGAATGGAAAATCGATATCGTCCGTAATTCGAGGCATCAATCGTTTCAACAGCACAAACAAATCACCCTCGTGTACATATTTCTTGCCCGTAGCATAAACATGTTCTTCAAGTTTTCCTTCGCGTCCGCTGTACGATTTCAGTGGATCCATCCCAAGGAAGGAGTAGCGCCCAGATCCCTCGCGCTTCGAAGAACTTTCTAGTAAAAACTTTCTTTTGCCCTGCATTCTTCTGAATATCAATATAGGAGTTAATGAATCCCCATTTAACTTCTTCATTGTCGTCCGTAAACTCGTCTGTTCTCTACTCATCTCTGCTCAGCTCTCCTCTTTTTTGGTATAAAAAAAGTCCCCTGCAAAAGGACAGATTAGTCCGATTGCAGAGGACGGAATTTACCGCGTTGCCACCTCTAATTGAAGCATTACTGCTTCCACTTAGCGTGTCTAAAAGACACATCCCGTAACGTGGGATCTCACGTCCTACTTGAAAAACGATTCAAGTAGACTCTCATAAGTCCATTCACACCGGCCGCGAATCAGTTTCCACCACCCACTGACTCTCTATAATCGCGCTCCTGTGCTACTCTTCTTATTCATCAATTTCTCAGCTATGCTCTTCTCAACTCGTCTGTCGTGGGCGGTACCGCTCTCGGTACCTTCTGCCCGTCTCTTTAAAAATGTTATTCCCATCGTATTACAAGTCTAGTTAGTTGTCAATCTTTTCTGTTTCATTCGCACCTGACTTAAAATTGAGGCGTCTTTTTTTGCGTGATTGCAACTTCTTGGTTTTAATTGCAACTTTGAACTTTGAACTTTTAACTGCAACTCCGAACTTTTAACTGCAACTCCGAAATTCTAACTGCAACTCCGAAATTCTAACTGCAACTCCGAACTTTTAACTGCAACTCCGAACGTCTAACTGCAACTCCAAACTTCTAATTGCAACTCCAAACTTCTAACTACAACTCCGAACTTCTAACTGCAACTCCGAACTTCTAACTGCAACTCCGAACTTCTAACTGCAACTCCGAACTTCTAACTGCAACTCCACGGTTTTGAACATTTCCCATAGACGCGCTACAATAGAGGAAAGAACTTTCTAGATAGGATGACATACATGAGAATCAATAAATATTTAAGCGAAGCAGGAATTGTTTCACGCCGCGGCGCGGATAAATGGATAGAAGATGGACGTATTACAATTAACGGGCAGCTTGCCGAACTCGGCAGTAAAGTCGAAGATGGCGACGAAGTCCACGCTGATGGAAAACTGGTGAAGACAGAAGAGCAACTCGTCTATCTTATGCTCAACAAACCTGTTGGTATTACCAGCACGACAGAACGCCATATTAAAGGAAATGTTGTCGACTTCGTCAATCACCCTCTACGGGTTTTCCATATCGGTCGGCTCGACAAAGATTCAGATGGACTTCTGCTTCTGACAAATGACGGCGATATCGTCAATGAAATTTTGCGCGAAGAAAATGGCCACGAAAAAGAATATATCGTCACTGTCGATCAACCGATCACCAAGGAATTCATCAGACAAATGGAGTCTGGCGTCCCGATTTTAGATACAGTGACAAAACCATGCAAAATAAAACAGCTCGGACCACGGAAATTCAACTTGACATTGACGCAAGGTCTGAACCGCCAAATCCGCCGTATGTGTTCCGCACTTGGTTACAATGTACGGAAATTGCAACGAACGCGTATTATGAATATCCATCTCGGCGATTTGCCGAATGGGAAATGGCGTGACTTGACTGAGGATGAACTGTCGGAAATGTTCAAGATGTTGAATTATGAACCGAAACGTTAATATAAAAAAGATATCCCACACCTACTAAACTTTGGTGTGGGATATCTTTTTATATTAACTACCTTATACGTCAACCATCTCTAAAAATTGTCGCGTCCGTTCGTTGGTCGAGTGATTGAAAAATGTATGCGGGTCTGCATTTTCAATGATACAGCCTTCGTCCAGCATAACAATTCGGTCTGCTACTTCTTTTGCAAACTTCATTTCATGGGTAACTACGACCATCGTCATGCCTTCATTGGCGAGATCCTGCATTACTTGAAGTACTTCTCCGACAAGTTCCGGATCAAGCGCTGATGTCGGTTCGTCGAACAAGAGCGCTTTGGGTTCCATTGCAAGGGCCCGTGCAATGGCGACACGCTGTTTTTGACCACCTGATAGTTTGCCTGGATATACGTCTGCTTTATCAGATAAGCCGACTTTCTCCAAGATAACACGCGCCTCTTTCTCTGCACGTTCCTTCTTCATCTTCTTGACAATTATTGGTGCCTCCGTGACGTTTTCAAGTACTGTCTTATGTGGGAAAAGGTTAAAATGCTGGAACACCATGCCTACTTCGGCACGCACATTCGACAAGTCATCTTTCTTCAGATCAACTTGTCGTCCATCAATTGTAATTTCACCTTCATTCGGCATTTCAAGGAAGTTCAGACAGCGAAGCAAGGTACTTTTACCCGAGCCACTAACACCAATTAGCACAACAACTTCCCCGGTTTCCACGTCTAGGTCGATTCCTTTCAGCACTTCAAGATCGCCGAATGACTTGTGAAGGTTTTTTGTTTTAATCATTTAATTTCCTCCTCATATACTGTCAACATCCAGCTTTTTCTCATACCATTTCAGTAACGCGGAGAAGATTAGTACAAGTACGAGATAATACATCCCAACGACTAGGAATGTTTCGAATGGCTGGAATGAGGCTGCCGCTTCCCTGTTTGCCAGCCCGAACATTTCCGAAACACCAATAACGTACACAAGTGATGAATCTTTCATGGTAATTATGAACTGGTTTCCAAGTGGCGGAATCGCACGGCGAAGCGCTTGTGGAAAAATAATTCTTCGCATTGCTTGCCGACGGTTCATGCCAACTGCAAGACTTGCTTCTTCTTGCCCACGATCGATTCCCTGTATGGCGCCCCGGAAAATTTCCGCAATATAAGCACCATTATGAATACCCAGCGCAATTGCACCTGCCCAGAAATTCGAGAGGACGACGATATTCGTAATTCCATAATATAAAAACATAATTTGGACAATCAGCGGAGTCCCACGGATTAAAGTAATATACAGGTTTGCGATTGTCTGTAAAATTTTTGATTTGGATATCTTCATTAATGCAAAAACTATACCTAGTGCAGTACCTAACACGAGTGCAATTGCTGTAATTTCCAACGTGATAAGTGCAGCTTTTAAAAATCCTGGGTACGTTCGTATGAATACCTCATAAAGTGTTGTAAATATCTCTGGCACTAGTTATACCCTCTTTCCGTAGTCAAGTCTGTGGAGTCATTCATTCTAAAAGCTCCACACCTTCCAGATCGAGGTCTAGTAGATTTCGGTCAAACCATTTCTTAGAAATTTCATCATACGTGCCATCTTCAATTATTTCTTTCAGCGCTTTATCAATGGCTTCCCTTAATGCATCATTGTCAGGTCGTACAGCGATGGAAGGCTGCTCTACCCAAAGTGGCTTTCCAACTTCTTTAATTTTAAAATCATTGTCAATTGCTTCATAGCCAACAATATCGGCCGTGATAACCGCATCGAGACGGCCTTTTATAGTCAAATCTTTTAGTGCAACAACATCACTGCTATAATACTGGATATCGTCCGAAAGGGTTTGTGCAGGTTTTTCATATGTAGATTGGGCCACGACGCCGATCTTTTTCCCTTTCAAATCATCCTCAGACTTAATATCCACATTATCTTCGGATACAAAAATCATTCCGCCTGAGTAATAGTAAGGTTCAGTAAAACTCACCTGCTTTGCGCGCTCTTTTGTATAAGCCATCGATCCGATGATTGCATCGTACTTTTTACCGATTAGCCCCTGCATGATTGTTTCGAAAGGATTTGTCACTGGGTTCGCCTTTAGCCCCATCTTATCAGCAATTGCCTCACCAATTTCTATATCAAAACCAGTTAACTTCCCTTTTTCTTCAAAGTTAAACGGCTTATAAACACCACTTGCAGCAAAAGTTAGACTCCCCTTTTTCATAAGTTCATAACTTTCGTCGCCGTCACTTTTTTCATCTTTGGCATCCTTCTTAGTCGCGCATGCCGATAATACTAGCACCGAAACAGTCAGCAATAGAAATAATGATTTTAACTTCCCCATAGTAAAACTTCTCCCCTTTTTATCATCCCGGATGTTTTTCCGGTTTTTACCTTACTCTCTATCTCGTTCCCTATTCATTTTCTACTAAACATAAATATTCAATGGATTTGAACTTCATTGCATATTAGGTGTAATGGAAAGTGATTCACTTTGATTGGTAATTTGCAAGTGTAATAGCGATTCTGTCTAGTATTTCAGGCGTCGTGTCATTCAAATAGTTATTAATCATAATAGAAAAAGTAAGCATTTCTCCATCTTTTGTTGTAACGTAGCCCGACAATGCGGTGACTCCGTTCAATGCACCCGTTTTCGCTTGTACGTTGCCTGCTGCCGCTGTCCCTTTCATACGATTGCGCAATGTTCCTCCAACAAACCGTTCTTCATTTCCCGCTACAGGAAGTGCCTTCAAAAATGCTGGATACCATGGTTTTGTCTGTGCTGTGTAGAGCAGTTTTGTCACTTCATTCGCTGTTACGAGATTTTTATGGGACATGCCTGACCCATCGCGCAACAACATGTTCTTGGTATCAAGTCCCAGAGTAGCGAGAGTTGCTTCTACGACTGAAAGCCCCTTATCCCAACTGCCCTCACCACCTATAGTACGCCCCATCTCTTTGACTAGTACTTCGGCATGTCCGTTATTACTTAATTTCATGAAGGGAATAAACAATTCATTTAGTGGCATTGAATTTTTTGACGTCAGTAAAGTGGCCCCTTTTGCCACTTTTTTGCGCTCAATTTTCGTAGCCGTCGAGAACGTAATACCTAGTTCTTCAATTGTTTTTTTAAATATGCTAATGGTGTAGTTCGTCGGTTCCCAGACCGATGCCCAAGTGCGTGTTTTTTTTGAGCCTTCTGGAATCGTCCCGGAAACGATAACAGTATTTGTACCGTGTTGCCTTTCAACCGTAATACTTTTGGTGCCTTTTTTAGCTACCGTTTGAGTCTTGTTGACGATTGTCAGGTAGCTATTTGCTGGCACCATGGCGACTTGTCCCGCCTGTCCTGATTTCCTGGCCGGATTCACTTCGACGATGACCGTTCCTGCATCATAGTCGTCATTTGGCGATAGCGTCAGTGCGGACACCTGCGAACCTGTATAGTAGGGTTCATCAGACCAGTTTAGATCTTGGGAAAGCCTAATGTCATCGTACCAAGTATCATCCCCGTAAACGTTTCCTGCGATGGAGCTGATCCCCTTCGCTTTTAATACGGATACGAATGCCTTCAGGTCGTTCTTCGTTAGTGTCGGGTCGCCTCTTCCTTTTAAATAGAGATTGCCGTGCAGCACGCCGCTCTCTATTCGCCCATCCATATACAAGTCAGTCTTAAACATATGCTCTTGTCCAATTGTTTCAAGTGCCGCAGCACCAGTCAGTAATTTCATGACGGATGCAGGGTGGACCCGTGTATCACCTAGATGGGAATAGACAACTTCGCCGGTGGATGCCTCGCGAATACTTACCGCAGTCGTCGCGCCTTGCAATCTTGGATCTTTCAGAATTTCGTCAATGTCATGAAATTCACGCGGTTTATGCGGTTCATCCGGTTTACCAACTACTTCGTCCACTTTAACAACGGAGACTGTCGTATTGTCTGGAGCGGTGGTATGGTTATCCTTGTCGTTAAATCCGTTTATCAGCAAGACAATCGTCGCAATCACTAGTAGTACGCTTATTAATTTCAATAGTTGACTCTTTTTCAATCGACCTTCGCCTCCCAACCAGTTAAGTAAATTATTCCTTATAATAAACAAACAAAAACGGTTTTCCAATCAATATAATAGGGGATAAAGCTATAGAGAGAGAAACGGAAGCACACTGATCCATCTCTCACCATTTTTTAAGAGAGGTGTATATTTTGGTTCATAAAGACCCTGAGAATGGAATCGCAACTGCGATCATCCATATATTAAAAGAAGGAAAAAGAGATACATTCCATGAAATCATGAAGGAATTGAAACCTTTCGATATTGCAAATCAGTATAAAAACTTACCAGTGAAACATGGTCCATTATTTTTAGAATTCCTTACATTGGATGAATTAACCGGGTTATTACGTCATTTATCACAGGATGATCAGCTCCGTGCTTTGCGAACAATCGGTCCTTCCCGTTCTACGGATATAGTAGATCTTATGAAAAATGATGACCTTGCTTTCCTGTTATCGGGACTTCCCCAAAAAGAGGCAGATGCATTAATTGCCGAAATGAAACAAGAAGAAATGGATATCATTCGGAAAATCATGAATTATCCACCAAAAACGGCCGGTAGAGCGATGACGAACCGCTTCGTGTGGATCCATAAATCATATTCTGTCGAGCGGGCAGTAAAGAAACTAAAGAGTTACGCTGCACTTGCGGAGTATCTGAACTACCTGTATGTCCTTGACGATGATAAAAAGCTTATCGGAGTTGTCTCTTACCGCGATCTGTTACTTGCGGAACCAGGTGATGAGATAGAAAACGTCATGTCACGGAACGTTGTCAAAGTGAGTGTGCTAACAAAGCAGGAAGAAGTCGCCAAGATTATTGCCCGTTACGATTTCGTTTCACTGCCTGTCACTGATGACGAAGGTGTTCTGCTCGGTATCATCACTGTGGATGACGTCCTTGATATTGTCGTCCGAGAAGCGAATGAAGATATTGAAATGCTACTGGCCTCCGGGAAAGCGATTGACTTCAGAACGAAGCCGTTAGTTGCCGCCAGAAGACGTTTGCCATGGCTAATTTTACTGCTGTTCATCGGACTTGTTTCTGGAAGTATCATATCCCGTTTCGAAGCGACGCTTGAAGCCGTTGTCGCGCTCGCCTTCTTCATGCCTATGATTGCCGGAATGACCGGCAATACTGGAACACAATCACTTGCCGTCGTTGTCCGCGGTCTCGTATCCGAGGATCTTGATACGAAAAAAATGCTGAAACTTATTTTTCGGGAGCTGTTAGTCGGGATTATTATCGGTATTGTCTGTTCCATCGTCATTTCAGTTATTGCTTATATTTGGCAAGGTAGTTTTGTGCTCGGACTCGTCGTTGGCGCCTCTTTACTTATCACACTTATTATCGGAACGTTGGCGGGTACAATCATCCCGCTCGTTTTGCACAAATTCAATGTGGATCCCGCAGTTGCATCGGGCCCGCTTATTACCACCATCAACGATATATTGTCGCTTTTAATTTATTTCGGAATCGCGACAATGTTCATTTCAAAATTGATGTGAATCAAAGAGGAAGCGACTTTACTCAATTGGGTAAAGTCGTTCCTTTTCTACTAGTCACGAAAGTGGATGAATTATTTACAATACCGAACAAGCCATCCATCCGGACTTCCTGAAATTCCAGTCCCTCGCCATCCTTCTTCAAGCAATTTTTGCTGAGCTTTTGTATCTTGCATCGGAATGAATTGCTCCACTTGCCATTCGACCCCCTCTTTATGAAGATGTTTCATAAAAACATAACGTAACACTCCACCGTATTTCTTTTTCAGCGCGGCAATTTCCATCTGTTGTGAGAACTTGTCCTTGAGACTTGCGATGTTGAACGGAGCAACCGTTGCGCAGACGTACTTATAGTCTGCCACTTTCAACTGCTCCATTAGCATGTCTGCCATAATCTTTTGCAGACGGTAGCCACGATAGCGTGGAGAAACAGTCGATATCTCCTGATAAACAACAGAACCCAATTCCGTCAAGTCAAGCCCGACATCGGAACCGAGATGCTCTTCATCAGCTCCTGGGACAAGTAACGCACGGAAAGCGACGAGTCTTCCATCCGCAAACACCACTACCATCTTACCGCCGCCAGCCAAAATATATTCGTACTCTTTTGCGATAATATAGATAACGAACTTGGATTATCGAGTACATAGACCACTTCTTTCTGCACACGTATAATTTCATCAAGGTCTTTCAGATGCAGTCGTCGAATATAAAATGGGTGATTATCTTTCAACAGACCACTAAAGAGAATATCCATCTTCTTGTCCCTCCGCTTCGTCGGATTAAGACTGGCATGCTATACTTAAGTAGACTATTGACTGAATAGGGTGATTATTACCGTGATAAATTTAAAAAGTATTGGCCAAATTGGGGTTCCTGTAAGAGATATTGATCGAGCTATTTCGTTTTACAAAGACATACTTGAATTACCACTTTTATTCAACACAGATACAATGGCTTTCTTCGACTGCGACGGTGTCCGTCTTATGCTTAGTCTTCCCGAAAAAGAACAGTTCACAAACGCGAGTTCCGTCCTTTATTTTCAAGTAGACGACATCACAACAAGCTATAATCAGATGAAAGAAAAAGGAGTCTCATTTATCGATAAACCGCATGCCGTCGCAAAGATGATCTCCACAGAAACGTGGATGGTATTTTTCAATGACACGGAAGGCAATACACATGCACTAACGAACGAAGTGGAGGTTTAATTCGGATTATAGGTGTTACACGTGAAACAAAACATCGATTTGGATGACTTTATGATTGGTCGCCATTCTTTATCCATAAAAAAGGGTTGCCCTGTCAGTTATGAAAAACTGATGGTGCAACCTTTCTTTAATCAATCAAACTTTAAAGAATTCGATTTGCTCTAGCAAGTCTTCAGCTAAAGGGGTTAATGCCCCTGCCAATGCTGAAATTTCTCTCAAATAGTTTCCTAACAAAAATAACACCGTCAACGACAGTACTACTCTGTGTACTAATATGAAATTCCAACACGAAAACCGATATTATCACCTTGCAGTAGTTCACCGTAAGCAAAAGCAGCTGTGTCACCAACGGATATTTGTTTACCGTCCTCTGGCAACAAATCGCGCTCAGTTCTGTAGTCACCAACTGCAACACCATCCGGTAAATAAGTAGGGCATACAATTGTCCACTCAAGCCCCGATTGACGCAGCATGCCATATACTTTATGGTGCTCCTCCGCTGCAAAAGTTAGTCGGCGATTTGTATCTCCAGCTTCATAACGCAGTTTTTCGGGATCAATCTTACTTTGCAAGATGCCTGCTGTCCCAATTGTGACAAGCCGATTAATTCCTGTATCCTCCATCGCTCTTATCATATGAGGGACTGCCTCTGTCAACGTTGTCGTCTTGTCTGTACCTAGCGAACTAAATACAACTTCCATTCCAGCAACAGCATGCGAAACTGCTACAACATCACGGACATCACCTCGGATAATTGTTAACCTGTCATGTGGTGCCAATTTCTCAGGTGAACGGACAAGTACCGTCACTTCATGCCCTTCTGCTAATGCTAAATTTAGGACTTCCCCACCCACGCGCCCTGTTGCCCCAAACAATGCGATTTTCATAAGAAACATCTCCATTCTATAAATTACTTCCTCATTTTATTAATAAATAAACGCCCGTAAATAGCAAAATACCGTATGTGAAGATCCGAAAGGTCTTTTGACTGATATGACGGAACAGCAGTTGTCCCAGGTACATTCCAGTAAATACAAGCGGCAGTGCCATTCCGATTGAGGTCCAGATACCTTTATTTGTGCCAACAAAAAGCACTTGAATGAGTAGACTAACGGAATAAATGAATAAATAAAACGCGAGTGTCGTTGCCCGTAATGTTTCTTTTTGCATAGCCGTTCCTGCAAAGTAGAGCAAAATCGGCGGACCTGGCATGCCAATTCCTGTCGTCAATGTACCGGATAATCCGCCAACAAAAAAGTCCCCGCGTTTAGTTCTCTTAATGCGAAGGTTCAGGACAAGCAGCAGTGTTAGCAAAAGAAGAACGATGCCTATGCCCGTTTTCAATTTGTTGATATCCGCCGAAATGAACAAAATGATACCAATTGGCAGTCCAGATAAGCTCCCGATTATTAACTTTTTTAATAGGTCTGTATCCACATCTTTACGTATTTTGGCGATAAGTGCACTCGAAATAACAAGCGACAAAACTATGTTTATCTGAATGGCCTCCATCGGATTGAAAATCATGAGTAGAAAAGGTGTCGCCATGATTGAAAAACAAAATCCTGTACTTGTCTGTAAAATGGACGCAAAAAGTATAATCGTAATAAATATGAAAGTTGTCACCCTAACACCGCTTTCTAGTTCATTTCAAGTGTAACAGACTAATTGTAACGCAATTTATGCTCGGTCTCTCATGCTATATGCTCGGTTCGCACGCTATATGATCGGTCGGCTTGCTTATATGCTCGGTTAGCATGCTATATGATCGGTCAGCTTGCTTATATGCTCGGTTCGCACGCTATATGATCGGTCGGCTTGCTTATATGCTCGGTTAGCATGCTATATGATCGGTCAGCTTGCTTATATGCTCGGTTCGCACGCTATATGATCGGTCGGCTTGCTTATATGCTCGGTTCGCACGCTATATGATC
>NZ_JADPRZ010000034.1 GCF_017347095.1 Sporosarcina sp. E16_8
CGCGAGCTGAAGACCCCGCAGGAACGCAGTGACGAGGAGGCTGAAGCCGTGCCCGCGGAAAGCGTCCGCTCGGAACGGAAATCAACGGGATTGAAGGAATTCAGACTTTTATGGTATAGAAGTCATTCAATCCAGAGGAATCCAAAATCGACTATACACGTAGCGCCCAGTTGGTGATCATGTTATTCACTGGTTACTATTGGTAAATCAACAGGTTTGGTGTTTTATTGTATAAAAAAACTGTACCCGTATTAAAATGGGTACAGCCACACAAAATTCAGACGATACATTTCGCCTCGTATTTAATCGCTAACAGCTTATAAGAAATTTGCACACTTTTCTCGATCGGAATCCATAATTTGTAAGAATGTTCGTAAATTTCCCGAATTCGTTTTGCAAGGTCGGTTGGATGATCAAGACGATGTAAGTCCGATACGACATCAACGATTTCGTGTTCATACGCTTTCGGTCCTGCTTCAAATGGATCCCATTGTTCAAGAAGCGCTACTGCCTTTTTATTCATTTCTATAGTCTGCACAATGAGTCACCTTATTTTTCTCAATAGTCTAGATTATGATAACATAGTAGAGAAAAAAGGAAAGAGGAGATTTCCCTGAATAACTTTGAATCTGTAATTGAACGTCGTAAAACACGTTCTGTAAAATGGGACCGAATGGAAATGATTTACGGAATCGAGGATGCATCCGATATTTTACCGATGTGGATTGCAGATATGGACTTTGCTGCTCCAGAAGTCGTAGTCAACGCGATGAAAGAACGTCTGGATCATCCAGTATTCGGCTACTCCTATATTTGTGAAGGCTGTAAAGACGCAGTAAGTACATGGCTTGCTGAACGCCATGCCTGGGAAACAAAGAACGAATGGATGTTATTCCACCATGGCGTAGTTCCCGCAATTGCTTCGGTCGTTGAAACGTTTACGAATCCAGGTGACGGCATTCTAGTCACTTCTCCCGTCTATCCACCCTTCTTCCAAATTCCTGCACGGCAAGGACGAAATCTTGTCGAATGTATTATGAATGAAGATAATGGTGTGTATTCCATCAACTTTGAAGAATTCGAGAAATGCCTTCAGCAAAATGTAAAGCTATTCATATTATGCAATCCACATAATCCTGGTGGAATTGTTTGGACAGCAAACGAATTGAATGAAATGTTGCGACTTTGTACAAAATATGATGTCTTGATTTTATCGGATGAAATCCATGCCGATCTAGTCTTCTCAGGGCATAAGCATATTCCGCTTGCAACGCTTGCAGGTGAGGAAACAGGACGTATCATTACGTGTGTTGCACCTACAAAATCGTTTAACCTCGCAGGAATCCAAGCAGCGTTAATGATTGCGACAGATGAAGGCGTGAGGGAGAAACTTACGTTGAATGCACTGTCACATGGTCAAATGGATTTGAGCTCTTTTGCAGCAGCCGCTTTGACTGCCGCCTATAAAGATGGTGGCCCTTGGCTAGCTGAATTACTTGAAACAGTTTCTAACAATATGGACTATGCAATTCGTGAACTAACAGCTGCAATTCCTGCTTTAATAATTGCTAAGCCTCATGGTACATACCTTCTTTGGATTGACTACCGAGGTACTGGATTTACCGAAACGGAAATGATGGACAAGCTTTTGACTAAAGGTAAACTTGCCCTTGATCCAGGCTCGAAATACGGCGAAGCAGGACGCGGCTTCCTTCGCATGAACGTGGCGACACCACTTTCAGTTGTTCAAGATGGTGTTAACCGCTTTATCACTGCGATGAGTAAATGAAGGAAATTACAAAAAGAAAACAGCATCCTCAATTTTGAGGATGCTGTTTTTCTTTTTGTTCGCGGCGTTCACGTAAAATGCGTTCTTCAAATTCCTTCGCTTCTAATTCCTGCTTCTTCGAATTGCGTCGAATCCACATGAATGTAAGTACCAAAAGAATCGCAAAGAAAAACATTGAAATCGCAGCTGGTATATATTCTGTTTTATCTTCAGGAAAGTAAAGGAACGGCATTAATAGTGCGTTCACTTACATCCACTTCCTCACATTGTAAATTTATAAAGGATTACTTTTGAAGGATTTCGATTGATTCAATAGAAATATCTTCAACAGGCTTGTCTTGACGGCCCTTTTTCACTTTTGCAATTTTCTCGATAACATCCATGCCTTCAATAACTTGGCCGAATACTGTATGTTTTTGGTCTAAGTGAGGGGTTCCGCCCATTTTGCCGTATGCTTCAGCGATTTCTGCTGGATATCCGCCTTTTTTCAGTTGATCAACTGAAGCTGGAACTTCTGAAGCTTGAACGATGAAGAACTGGCTGCCATTTGTTCCTGGGCCAGCGTTCGCCATTGAAAGAGCTCCTTTTAAGTTAAATAGATCCATAGTGAATTCGTCTTCAAATGTATCGCCGAAAATACTTGTGCCGCCCATACCAGTTCCTGTTGGATCGCCACCTTGAATCATGAAGTCTTCAATTACGCGGTGGAAGATAATACCGTCATAATAACCGTTTTCTGCATGTGTTAAGAAGTTTTCAACTGTTTTTGGTGCTTGTTCTGGGAAAAGCTTGATTTTGATTGACCCCATTGTTGTGTTCATAATAACTAGTGCTTCGTTTGCTGCTACTTCTGTCGATAATTGTGGATACATTGTTGTTGCCTCCTCTGAGTTCTTCGTGCTATTTTCTTCCACTGGCGCTTTGCCAGCAGACACTACTTCTTCTGATTTCTTGTTCTCAGACGCACTATTTCCGCAAGCGGTAAGTAAGACGAGAGCAAAGATTGTCAGAAGGGAGAAATACATTTTTCTCATTAACATTCACCCTGGACTAGTTTATCATATTGGGCAATCTATTTCGACGAATAAGCATGATACTTCCTTCGTTTTCCGAATTGTTTTATACTGAATGAATAGCACGACAATGAAAGAAGGTTTTCTAAATGGACGTGCAAAAACGGAATTTCATTATCATTTGGATTTCCAACGTCCTCGTTGCGGGGACAATGACAATGATCATGCCCTTCTTATCCCTTTATATCGAAACATTCGGCGATTATTCGGATGCATATGTCCAAAAATGGGCAGGTCTTATTTTCGGTGCTTCATTCGTCACAGCTTTCATTATGTCACCGATTTGGGGGCGAGTGGCCGATAAATATGGCTTCAAGCCCATCCTTCTCATAAATGGCTTCGGGATTGCGATATCCGTTTTCCTAATGGGATTTGTGGATTCCGTCGAGTCGTTTTTCCTGCTTCGGCTGCTGAATGGCGTTGTCACAGGTTTCATTCCAACGTCACTCGCATTTATCTCTTCGCAGACTGCGAAAAAGGAAGCTGGAAAAATGCTTGGGACTTTACAGATGGGCAGCGTAACGGGCACATTATTCGGACCTGTATTCGGGGGGTTGTTGGCGGATGCATTCGGTTTCCAATATACCTTTGTTATTACATCCATCTCTGTTATTGTCGCTGCACTCATCGTACTTTTCGGCATCAAGGAACAAAAACGAGTAAAAAATCCGAAAGCTATCCAGTATTCCCGTAAAGCGATTATCAGCGGCCTGCTGCATCACCGGCTCATGTTGAACGTCATGATTGTCACCGCACTTATCCAAGTCGGGAACTTCAGTATTCAGCCACTTCTGTCGCTCTATGTTTCTCATTTGACAGATGCGAAAGACGTGGCTTTCCTAGCTGGGGTTACATTCAGTGCTGCTGGGATCGGCAATCTTTTATTCGCACGTCGCTGGGGCAAGCTCGGTGACGACATTGGCTACGAAAAAGTGCTGTCAATCCTGCTACTCCTGTCATTCGTATTTATCATCCCTCAAGCTTTCGTGACGCAGCTGTGGCAACTTATTTTTTGGCGGCTGCTGTTCGGTATAGCGCTCGGCGGAATGATTCCCATAACGACTGCATTAGTTAGACGTGAAGCCCCCATCGATATTCAAGGAGAAGTCATGGGTTATAATACCAGTTTTCGTTTTCTCGGAAATATTATTGGCCCAATGTTTGGCGGGATTATCAGTGGTTTCATCGGCATTTCGTCTGTCTTCATCGTCACTGGCGTTTTGTTCCTTGTCGGGTTCGCATTTCTCTATTATGCCAAACGAAAACCAGTGCAGGACTTTGAGGACTTTCTTGCTGCTGAAGAGAAACGGACACATAGTTAAGAAAAGCATAAGGCGCCGTTTAGCCCCGACAATCGCTGGAAGGCTTGAAGTTAAAGGCGTCCTTTGCCTTTTCATCAAGACTGAAGCGACTCGTGGGGCTGGCGCCTGAAGCCTAGACAGCGACCTAGTTAAAAACAGCACACTTCACTAGTCGGAGTGTGCTATATTTTTGTTACTGACTGATTTCTTGAACGGAGTGCACATGCATTGAAACAATTTATTGGTTTCATCTTTATTCTATTATCCATCCCACTCCTCTTTGTTGTCCAAGATGCGATTGCCGTCGAGTTTAAGAGCGCCGGATCCTTCAATGACCAGATGAATGACGTTATCGAACTGTCAGCCCCAAAAGTCAATGTCCCTGTGACGTTGAAGGATGGAAATGGCCTCATTTTTGCAGAAGAATATATAGAGTGGCGCGACCCGCTCCCACTGTCATCCATTCCATTATTCGCGCGCCTTCTGTTCCTAGAAAGTGAAGACACCGGTTTTTTCGAGCATAAAGGTTATGATATAGCCGCAATTGTGCGTGCGTTTGCTGTCAATTCCGCAACGGACGATGTCAGACAAGGTGCTTCTACCATTACACAACAAGTCGTGCGGATGCGTTTTTTATCGACTGAAAAGACGTATGAACGTAAATTGACTGAACTTTTTTATGCAGCTGAACTTGAAAAACAATCGACAAAAGATGAAATTTTGGAAATGTATATGAATGATATGTATTTTGGTCATCAAGTGTACGGTATTGGCGCTGCGGCGACCTATTACTTCAGCAAATCCGTAGATAAGTTGAATGAAGCGGAAATTGCCTTTCTAGCGGCGATTCCAAACAACCCCTCTTTATATGATCCATTGAATCATTTTGATCGGACAAAAGGTCGACAGGAGCTTCTTTTGTCGGTACTTACAAAAAACGGGTTTCTAACTACCGAGGAAGCCGACGTACATAAAAACACAGCCATCGTTTTAAATTTGAAGAAAAAGGTGACTACATTTCCCGCTTACAGCACATATATTCTCGCTGAACTTACTGATCTCATAGCACAGTCCGAAGGCTTGTCTGAAAAAATGACATATGCGAAAGACGATGCAGAAAAGATAGCCCTTGCAGCGATCATTAAACAACGGACAGCTGAAGTGTTGTCCAAAGGATTGATTATCGAAACGGCACTTAACCCTGGAAAGCAACGGCGAGATGAACAAACAATCTCCTCTCTTTTAGAACCTACAGGTGTGCAAGCAGGTGCTGCCGTTATTGACAATGAAACCCGTGAAATCATCAGCCTATTCGCCGGTAAAAACTATAAAAAAGCGGATTTCCACCGCGCATTCCAAGCTGTCAGGCAACCTGGTTCCGCTCTTAAACCACTTCTCGTCTATGCTCCACTGTTTGAAAGTGGATCCTATACAGTAAACACGCCCATTTACAGCGGTGCTATTTGCATCGGCTCGTACTGCCCTACAAATATCGGTGGTTTCGTTTATGGTAATGTCACGGTAAAAGAGGCTTTTCGACAAAGTCATAATACAGCAGCGGTCAGATTGCTTCAGATGATTGGAGTCGAAGAGGCATTCAACTATATCGCGCCATTCGGATTCAAATCAGTTACGCAACAGGATATGACTTATGCAGCTGCACTCGGTGGTTTTTCAAAAGGAATGACGCCGATTGAAATGGCGGGGGCTTATTCGAGTTTCATCGATGGGAAATATACCCCAGCCCATGCAATTCGCGCTGTGAAGGATAGAGCGGGGACTATTTTATACGAATGGCCTGATGACAAAGAGGATGTTTGGTCAGCTGCTACAGTTACAAAAATTCGTGGCATGATGTCAGATGTCGTATTGAACGGGACTGGCCGCGGTATCCCATATACAACTTCGTATACAGGAGCAAAGACCGGCACCACAGATCATTATAATGATTTATGGGTTGGCGGATTGAACGACAACTATACAACCGCTGTCTGGGTCGGCTATGATAGACCGCAATCTATAAAGCTCTTGAGTGATCAGAAACTTCATTTGCGTATATTTTCCACACTACTCCAGGACTAGCCGTTCATTCAAAAGGCTAGTCCGTTTTACTGCCAATGAAGGGCAAACTCGCCATAACACCATTATAAAGCTTCAACAGAATATAGATGATGGTTGAAACCAGTAGCGTCCAAACCATAATTTCAAAAACGAGAAGCCCAATCGTACTGAAGATTGTCATGAATTTACTTAATTTGAATACGACATAGACAAAGTAGATGAACGTTGTCAGCAAAAATATAGCTGTTAATAGGTGAATCGAATTGATGCCACCTGCCGATGCAAGCGCTCCAAAAAAATAAATGACATTGCCTCCGCGTGCCTCGCTATACGATTTCCCCTCCACATCCTTCGAAAAGAATAACATCGCGGTTTCGTGAATCGTTTCGGCAATCAATTTTAACGCTGAAAAAACCATAAAAAATAACAATGCATAAATAACTAGCAGAAATATACGTAATTGTATATCCGTCAAAAATTCGCGCATACCAGCATATAGACCAATTCCTTTAAATAGTTCCACTGACACGCCTACTGTGTAAACTCCGAATGTTAAACTGAATAAGACAATTGTAACAAACGGTAAATAGCCAAATATGTACGGATTTTTCATTTTCAGCACCTCAAAAGCAATTTATTTCTCCGTTTCTATAATATAAGAAGAGAGACTGAATAAGCAACAAAGGCAGAAAGTGTTTCATGCAAAAGCGCTCTCTTTACGCTATACTTTAAAACAATGCAAAGAATAATGTTTCATTCATTAGGAAGGAGGATTTTTTTGAATTTCGTATTACTGATTTTCCTGCCGATTATGGCAGCACTATTCGTTCCCCTGCTATTCAGGAAACTGAAAGACATACATACTGGGTGGTTCGTTTTACTCGTCCCTGTCTCCCTCTTCATTTATTACATAGGATTCATTAAAACAACTATGGACGGCGGACATGCTTTATCAGAACTGCAATGGATTCCGTCTCTTGGTATTTCGTTCGTATCGTACATTGATGGTCTCAGCCTGCTGTTCACCTTACTTATAACTGGTATCGGTGCACTCGTTGTTCTCTACTCCATCTTTTATCTCGATAAGCGTAAAGAAAAGCTGAATCACTTTTACGTTTATCTGTTGATTTTCATGAGTGCCATGTTAGGTGTTGTGCAATCGGATAACGTTATTTCCCTTTATTTATTCTGGGAGCTAACATCCATTTCGTCATTCCTGCTTATTGGCTATTGGAGTACACGTGATGGTTCACGATTTGGTGCATTGAAATCGATGATGATCACTGTATTTGGTGGACTCATGATGCTTGGGGGATTCGTTCTGCTAGGAATTATGGGAGATACGTTTTCCATCCGCGAACTTATCGCTAACGCACCCACTTTTGTAGGACATGAATACTTTACGCTGGCGCTTGTTCTCGTACTGCTTGGTGCATTTACGAAGTCAGCACAATTCCCGTTCCATATTTGGTTACCGGATGCAATGGAAGCGCCTACACCGGTCAGTGCCTATTTGCACTCCGCAACGATGGTAAAAGCAGGTCTTTACCTCGTCGCACGGTTTACACCTATTTTCGCTGTTTCTGAAGTTTGGATATGGCTCGTAGCCGGTATCGGACTTGTGACCTTGTTCTGGGGATCTTTCTTCGCGGTGAAACAGACCGATTTGAAAGCGATTCTTGCTTTCTCGACAGTCAGTCAGCTTGGACTTATCATGTCTCTGCTCGGCGCGGGTGCGCTTGCCTATCACTCGGATGATCCGTTTTTTAAATTAGCAACATTTGCAGCAATCTTCCATTTGATCAACCACGCGACCTTTAAGGGTAGTTTGTTCATGATTGCAGGTATTGTCGATCACGAAACCGGTACCCGGGATATCCGGAAACTTGGTGGGTTGATGAGTATCATGCCAGTCAGTTTCACGGTTGCTTTCATTGGATCTATGTCGATGGCAGGTTTGCCACCATTTAACGGCTTCCTGAGTAAGGAAATGTTCCTTCAATCCATGTTGGCAATTCGACATTTTGAACTATTTAACTTTGCGACATGGGGAATACTCTTCCCTGTCATCGCTTGGATCGCCAGTGTCTTTACACTCGTTTATAGCTTTTACTTTGTATTCAAGACGTTCGCTGGACAACAAAAAAGTGAACCTCTTCCAATTAAACCGCATGAAGCGCCTGTTGGGATGCTTGTATCTCCCGTCATTCTTGCTACGCTGGTTGTTGGCATCTTCTTCATTCCGAACTTGATTGGTAAATGGTTGGTGAAACCAGCTGTGATGGCTGTTCAGCCTGATTTATACAGTCATCCTTCTGAAGTTGATGTTGACGTTGCAGCTTGGCATGGCTTTGATGCTCCGGAATTATGGATGACTGTTTCGCTTGTTGGTGTTGGTCTGGTTCTATTTTTGACACTGAAAAGATGGCAAAAAATGTACGATATCCAACCCGAGTACTTGTCGTTAAATGCATTGTATGATTCCGCCATGTTCGTTAGTGAAGGTGGAATGAATAAACTTTCCCGCTTTTATATGACTGGTTTAATCCGCACATATCTGATTTATATGTTTGCTTTTATTGCTGCAATAACTGCGGCGACACTGTTCATCAAAGAGGCTTTCGTTGTTGATATGGATAGCTTTTCTCCCATCAACTTGTATGGCGTTCTAACTGCTATTGTTTTGGTCGTCGCAGTATGTATGGTTCTTCTTGCGAAGACAAGGCTGTCAGCAATCATTGCTCTAGGTGCCGTTGGCTATGCGGTTGCTTTATTCTTTGTCATTTTCAAAGCACCCGATTTGGCGCTTACTCAGCTCGTTATTGAAACGATATCGGTTGCCTTGTTCTTATTAGCCTTTAAACATCTACCGTCACTTAATAATCACGGTCAAACAAAACGCAACAAGCTTGGCAATTTGATTATTGCGGCTGGTGTCGGAATAACGGTGACATTGGTTGCGTTATCGGCCCATTCACAAAAACTGATTCCATCTATTTCGCAGTATTACAAAGATACAGTTGCAACAGAAGCCGGGGGCGGTAATATCGTCAACGTCATTCTCGTAGATTATCGTGGATTTGATACATTATTTGAAATCGCCGTTTTGTCAATCGCAGGAATCGCTGTCATTGCCATGATTCGTCTGAAGTTGTCAAGAAAGGGGGAGAGTACGGATGAAAACAAATGATGTCATTTTACAAACGACAACAAAATTCGTATTCTTCATCATTTTTCTTTTTTCAATTCATATCTTCTTTGCAGGACACTATACACCAGGTGGCGGTTTCGTTGGAGGGCTGCTAACGGCGGGGGCAATTGTGCTGCTGTTACTAGCCTTTGATTTAAAAACTGTCCAAAAAGCATTGCCTTTTAATTTTACAATTGTGACTGCTATCGGTTTACTGCTTTCACTCGGAACAGCTGCAGGTTCAATCTTTTTCAACGTTCCGTTCTTTACACATGCTTTCGATTATTTCACTTTGCCTTTGTTCGGAAAAACGTCCTTACATACAGCGATGATTTTCGATGCTGGTGTTTATCTCGTTGTTGTAGGCGCGGCAGTTACAATGATTCAAACGATTGGAGGAGATGAATAATGGAATTTCTAATGGCTATCGTCATCGGAATCCTTTTCATGGCTGCTGTTTACCTGATACTTTCCAGAAGCATCCTCAAAATCATACTCGGGACAGGCCTGTTGAGTCATGGTGCCCATCTGCTACTCCTTACAATGGGCGGACTTGGCGGCACTTCCCCGCCTGTCTTAGCAGAAGGCGTAACAGATTACGCAGATCCTTTACCGCAAGCGCTTATATTGACGGCGATTGTCATCAGTTTCGGTGTGACTGCGTTCATCCTTGTTCTTGCTTACAGGTCGTATGCTGAACATAAGACAGACAATATGAATCTCATGAAAGGAAATGACGAACATGATTAATCTACTTTTATTTCCAATCATATTGCCATTCCTTTTCGCAATTATTCTGCTGTTCTTTAAGGAGAATATCAAGGTACAGCGATCGTTGACTTGTATCGGACTGCTAATCAGCCTGGTTGCCGCACTTTTCCTTGTTGCAAAAGTGAAAGCAGATGGCGTTCAAGCAATTACACTCGGTAGCTGGCCAGCACCATTCGGTATTTCAATGGTTTCCGATATGCTTTCTGCATTACTTGTAACCACAACAATCTTGATCACACTCTTTGTTGTGCTATACAGTTTCACAGCTATCGGTGAAGAGCGGGAGCGCTACTTCTATTATCCCGCTATCCTGTTCATGATTACAGGCATCAATGGCGCATTTACAACAGGTGATATTTTCAATATGTTCGTATTCTTCGAAGTGCTGCTTATCGCCTCCTACCTATTAATCGTTTTGGGCGGCGAGAAAAAACAGCTTCGCGAATCAATCAAGTACATACTCGTCAATGTCATTTCATCTGCATTGTTCGTTATCACAGTTGCTTACCTCTACTCTGTTGTTGGTACATTAAATATGGCCGATATTTCAGTGAAGATTGCCGAGATTGGACAACCCGGTATCATAACCGTGATTGCAGTGCTCTTTTTAATCGTGTTTGGCGTAAAAGGATCCTTATTCCCCCTTTACTTCTGGCTACCAGGATCTTATGCAGCACCTCCAATACCGGTGCTAGCACTATTCGGTGCATTACTGACTAAAGTCGGTATTTATGCAATCATCAGAACGTATACGCTGTTTTTTGTTCATGATATCGGCTTTACACATGGCTTATTATCCGCACTGGCATTGCTCACAATCGTTGCCGGCTGCATTGGTGCCCTTGCCTATTTCGATGTAAAACATATTATTATTTACAATATCGTCATTGCAGTCGGTGTTATTTTATTCGGCGCTGCACAAATGAACGAAGCTGGTTTAACAGGTGCCGTATTCTATTTGGTCCACGATATGCTCATTAAAGGGGCTTTGTTCCTTTTGATTGGCATCATCGTATACGTAACCGGAACCTCAAACTTACGTAAGATGGGTGGGCTAATGAAAACCCATGCGCCACTTGGCTGGATGTATCTAATTGCTGCATTTGGACTAGCGGGTATTCCACCATTAAGCGGTTTCGTCGGCAAACTTCTTATTGTTAAAGGGGCATTCGAGGGGGGTAATGTCTTCGGGAGTATAATCATACTGGCATCGAGCCTTGTGGTCCTGTTGTCTGTCATCCGGATTTTCATCTATGCATTCTGGGGAGATCCCACAACTGTGGAGTTGCCGACAACAAACCGTCGGACTTACCGCAAGATGATGATGCCTGCTGTTGCATTAGTCATTCTGTCCGTGCTGTACGGTGTTGGGTCTGAATGGCTCATTCCCTATATGACGGACGCGACAGACGTATTACTACAACCATCCATCTATATTGATGCGGTGTTAAAGGAGTAGATGACAATGGCATTTCAACTATTATTGAACTTTTTCATCGCTCTTGTTTGGATGTTCATGAGCACCTCATTCACCGCTTCAACATTCGTAATCGGGCTCTTGATTGGTCTACTTTTGATCATTATAACGAGACGATTTTTCACAGAAAGGCTGTATATTTGGCGGCTTTGGGCAGCATTCAAATTGGCACTGCTCTTCTTCAAGGAGCTAACTCTGTCTAATATTTCAGTGCTGAAACTCATCTTACGTCCGAAGATGAATATTCAACCCATGATTTTCGCTTTGCCGACTGATCTTGAGCATGACTGGGAGATTACATTATTATCAAGCCTAATTACGTTGACACCTGGAACAATTGTGTTGTACGTTTCCGATGATCAACGGACGCTTTATATCCACGCCATTGACGTCGATGATGTCGATGACGCCATTGATTCAATCAAAAATTCATTCGAAAAATCCATTAAGGAGGTAAGCCGACCATGATGACATTTATATGGGTTTGCCTAATCCTTGTACTGCTATCGATTGCTGGTCTCCTGTACCGTGTATTACGCGGTCCATCTATTCCGGATCGGCTCGTCGCACTTGACTCGATTGGCGTCATGCTGATTTCAGCAATCGCTCTGTTATCAGTCATCTTCGATACCGGATTTTTCATGGAAGTCATCTTGCTGATTGCGATTATGTCATTCATTGGAACCGTGTCATTCTCTAAATTCATTGAGAAGGGAGAGATAATCGAGCGTGATCGTACTAGCTAACATCCTCATTGTCTTTACAATCGTCGTGGGCATCGTTTTCACTATCGTGACTGTCATTGGTATCATTCGTTTACCGGACGTCTATACGAGGGCGCATGCAGCTTCTAAGAGTGCAACATTGGGAGTACTAAGTATTCTGGTAGGCGTATTTCTTCACTTTTGGTTGAAGGAAGGTCATTTTAGTATTCAACTTCTACTCGCAATTGCATTCCTGTTCATTACCTCTCCGATTGGCGGACATCTTATGAGCCGTGCCGCTTATATCTCTGGTGTAAAACCGACAGAACTAACTGTTGGTGATGATCTGGCAGAAGTTATCAAACAAGCTAAACTAAAGAATCCGCCGACTCATCAGAAGGAAGACTAAGAAAAGGCAAGGCGCTTAATAGGAACGCACCCTTTATTGTAGATAAAGGGTGCGTTTTTTGCGTAGATGAAGGTTATGACCGCCACGAAGTGGGTTATGCTCGCCACGAGTGGTGTTATGACCGCCACGGGTGACTTTATGACCGTCTTGAAGCATGTTATGACCGCCATGGACGTGTTTATGACCGCCTTAAGGAATTTTGCCTTATTCAAATAAACATTGAATAGGTTCGGTTTCGATTAGCACCTTCTAGTCGTAAATCCATCCCCTGCAAAATCCGTGTTGCACTTTGGCGCCTAATATGTAAAAATGCACAGCAATCTTTATTACTCATTTTACCGCCATATAATAGGAACCAATCCCGGATTGCTTGTTTATGTGCGTCGGGACTTGTCCTGCTACATTGCGTACAGCGCCATCCTTTCATATACTTCTGCATGCCTAAAAAGTTGCAAGATGGGCATGCGACGCCAGTAAGGATTTTGTCCTTTATCTCAGGGTAGGTCAAACAGATAGGGGGAGGAATGTATTCCCGATGGCTTTTGACAAGATCATTTGTCAGGGTAGAGAACGTTGCTTCATCCAATAGTTGGGGTGCTATCGGTAAATTACGAATGAAGTTCGGGACTGCATTCGGGAAAAGAAATGGGGTCTTCGTGTCAAATAGTTCAATACGCTGTTTGGAATAAGCTAATACGATTGCACCATAAATAGGCAATGAAATATTTCGAGAGTGAAACCAGTCTTGCAGCAAGGTACAATTGTTCTCGACTTGCGTTATGAGGCTATTAAATCCTTTCACTTCACCATTATTAAGAACACGAATTAATTGCGGTGGATTATTGATTATTTTAAGCTCACCCGAAATGTTCTTCACTTCAAATACGACTGCATACGTTGGGGTGACGAACAACGAGTCGATTTGAAAAGGAGTACTGGATGCCAGTGATACATCATGCAAAACGCGATATTTCATTGGAAAAAGGTAATTTTCAAAAACTTTGTCTAATTGTTGTTCTCCCCCAAAACCAGCCTTCCTCGAAGCACACGCAGTTTCCAAAACCGGTAAAGCTGCATGATCCAGTGGTAGTCGTCTGATTGCGGCATAAAGTCCTTCTAATTGCAGTGGCTCTTTTCTTAATTTGCTAATGAAATTCCCCATCCCCTTTTCAATAAAACTGAACCTATCCACGAGAGTGTAACATATTTATACTAATGATTCTAGTAAATTAATAGACTATTCAAAACCGATATAAGTTATGCTCGCCACGGGTGGTGTTATGACCGCCACACCCATATTCCCCAATAAAAAATACCTACCAGCCGAAAACTCGGTTGACAGGTATTTTCAACTTTTTAGTAAGGACCGTAATATCCGTATGGTTGATACGGATAGTATGGGTATGGTTGATACGGATAATATGGGTATCCACCACCGTATCCACCGCCGTACCCTCCCCCGTATCCGTTTCCTGGAAACAAAGCACTGCCTAATAAACTACCAGCGAATCCGCCAATAAAAGGTCCGCCAAAATTACCAAAACCTCCACCGAAGCCGCCGCGACCAAATCCACCACGGCCTATACCGCCACCCCGACCAAATCCGCCACCACCGTGAAAACCTCTAGTCATAGTCATTCCCCTTTCCTACTTATCCTATTCGAATAACGTTAAAGGGGAAAAGGCTATCGCCTATTCGGTTTCTATATCAGTGTCGGCTAACCGCTCAACAAGCGTCGCCAGCGTTCGTACCATGACACCGGTTGCACCTTTCGGCCCTAAATCATGTGCGGAAATTGCATCAGATGTCCCTGCAATATCAAGATGTATCCAAGGTGTGTCACCAACAAATTCCCCTACAAATCCACCACCAAAAATCATATGCCCATCTCTGCCTGGTGAATTATTCAAATCTGCTACTTCACTTTTGCGAAGTCTTTTCTTATCATTTTCCGTCAACGGCAGTCTCCAGACGAATTCATCTGCCTCCATGGATGCCTGCATGAACTCTTCGAAGAATTCTTCATCATTCGTAAGGGCTCCTGTCTTGTCCATACCAAGCGCGACGATAACACCGCCTGTTAGTGTAGCAACGTCAATCAGACAGTCTGCACCGGCCTGCTTAGCGTATGTAACCGCATCTGCCAGAACAAGTCGTCCTTCTGCATCTGTATTGAGCACTTCAATCGTCTTGCCACTTAGTGATGTAATTACATCATCTGGTTTGAAAGCATCTCCAGAAACCATATTGTCCGTGGATGCGATAACAGCAATGACGTTTTTCGCGGGGCGTAGCTCTCCTATAATTGTCATAGCTCCAAGAACTGCAGCCGCACCGCCCATATCACCTTTCATACCAACCATTCCGTCTTTCGTTTTCAAAGAATAGCCGCCGGTATCATAGGTAATTCCTTTGCCGACAAGTCCTATGACATCTTCCCATTTTTCAGTTGCAGCATATTTCATGACGATTAACTTTGGCTCTTCCACTGAACCTTTGTTGACAGCGAGAATTGCACCCATACCGAGTTCTTCCATTTCTTTTTTACCAAGTACCTCAATTTCAAAATCATATTTTTCGGCAACTTCACGTGCATAGTCAGCCATTTTAGTCGCTGTTAATATATTGGGCGGCATATTAACAAGATTACGTGCTTCATTAACCGCATATGCATGTACTTTTCCTACTTCGAAGGCCGCTTTCAGTTCGTCTTCATCGAATGTGGATAAGAATGACAGCGTTTCAAGCGCAACATCACGTTCGTTTGAATCCGTACGGTATCCTTCAAACTTGTACATGCCGAGCCCAATACCCTCCGACGCCGCAAAAACAACATCTTCACACGTCAACTTGTCGTTCGTGAATGGTGCTGTCCAAATGCTAGCTGAAGCTGCTTTCACGCTTGCAAGCTCTTTTCCAACCATTGCAAATACCTGACGCAACCGATCCACCGTCAATTCCTTATGCAAGCCAAGTCCGATAAAGAGTACACGCTTGTAACCACCAACTTCTACGGACGGCATTTTAACAATACTTTTGAATTCAGTTTTAATATCACCGGATTTAACCCATTCTGGTAAACGGGAACTGAAAGAGCTGACGAAATCGTCCCAACCTGTTATATTTTCCGGATGTTCGGGTACACCAACTACAAGTACATCTGCTTCTACATTATCAAAATTCGGTTTCATTATTATCGTTTTCATTTGACAACCTCCAGTTTTACCTACATTATTTAGTATAGCCTAAATTTTCAGCCGTTTATAGCAATTCATTCGGCATCCGTATTACCTGTTTTTCGTAACACATCATTATGGTATACTGAATATATAATTTCCGTACTTTATAGAGGAGTCGAATTCAATGGCCTTATTACAAAACACCCCGCTCCTTGCGGCATTATTCGGGATTATTTTTGCTCAATTCGTCAAAATCCCGATTCATTATTTCCTGGAAGGTAAACTTGACTGGAAACTAATGACTTCAACAGGTGGAATGCCTAGCTCCCATTCAGCTGCAGTTACATCATTAACGACTGCCATTGCTTACGAAGAAGGATTAGACTCACCAATGTTTGCAGTTTCTGCCATCTTTGCTGTCATTGTCATGTTTGATGCAACGGGAATCCGTTACCAGGCAGGGCAACAAGCACTGATTATCAATCAAATGCGAGTAGACTTCCAAACATTCGTTCAAGAAGCTAAAGGCTGGCAGCAAAAAGATGGACAACAAAAAATTCAAGAATTAAAAACGTTGCTAGGTCACAAACCAAATGAAGTATTTGCAGGTGCTGTAACCGGTATCCTTATCTCTGTTATTATCTACTCATTCATCGTTTAAAAAACAAAAAAGGGTGTGTTCAAGCATAATCGCTTGAACACACCCTTTTTAAAAAAATACAAAAGTATAAGTTTCCCTACCCGGATCGGTGTCTAGACTCCAAGCGCATAACCCTTTTCTTAAAACATCTGATAACCTTGTTTTCTTAGTAGTTTAATAACAAAACCTGAAATAATCGCTCCGACAAGTCCGCTTGCTAAAATAAGGACATCTGCTGTATGAAGTGCCATAACCTTTTCACCAAGGAGTTGGAATGCGTATTTCGGCTTCGTAACGTATTCAAATACACTTACTTCATCAATAATTAGTATGACGACAATTGGATAAATGATAGCCATCAACCATGTCATACGAAGAAGCATATTTAACAGGAATCCTATTCCAAAAAACATGACTATGAAAATCATTATAGATAAAACGACGTGCGTTATTGAAATCGTTCCCAATGTGACTACCTCCGTTTTCCATTCATTATTTTACAGGAACGGCTGAACGCTTTCAACATTACACGACTTGTTCAATAATTTGTCGATTTTAATCTCGTCAATAAAGGTCACTTTTTGAAAAAAAGTTTATAAGAAGTATAACCGAATTGATTGCCCGGATTGACATTTTCAATTTCATCAAACCCTGATTCAATCACCTTTTCAGCAATTTCATGAATCATCACCGAGACGTTCTTATCTGCTTTTAATGCAACTGGATTCTTCCACGCCACTTCTGAAATCTCTTTTAATTCGGGGATTAATAACTGACCTTCAGTTGTAGGTCTCAACAGAAATATAGCCATGTTGTCACTAACTTCCCCATTCAAGACACCTGTACGAAACCCAATCATACCTTCGAGCTGACAAACGACTCCCGTTTCTTCCTTTACTTCACGAATTGCTGCGCAATCTGCCGTTTCATCACCTTCAACAAATCCCGCCGGTAGGGACCATAAACCTTTTAAACCGCCGTAGTTTTTCCTAACAACAAGCCACTGTCCTTCGCTATTCACAACAAGTCCAGCCGCGCCAAGCCATACATTCCCTCGCATTTTTCGTGACATTTAGGATCCCCTTTCAAAAAAAAAACACCCGCCGTCAATGACAGGCGAATGCTTTATATATGTTTTATTTAAGTAAGTTAAATTTACCTTTTTTCAGTGTCAGACCTAGACCACCGATCATGAATAGCGCACGGTTATCAATCATTTTCTTCATGAATGAAGCTTTAGTACCCGTCACTTTTTTACCGAATACGACACCAATTGCATCGCTATCACCAAGTGAACAAACGCTACCTTTTAAATCTGGTATAAAGTCAGAAGTTGGTTCACCTTTCATAAGTGCGATGATGTTATTCGCACACATGTCACCTTGTTGCATAGCAATTTGTGCAGTAGGTGGGAATGGACGGTTCACTGCTTCGTTGATCATTAGTGCGCAGTCTCCAACAATGAATACATCGGAATAACCTGGTGCACGAAGATCCTTGTCTACTTTGACACGAGCGCGCATATTTTCGATACCCGTTTCTTCGATTAGACGGTTACCACGGACACCTGCAGCCCAAACGACTGTGCCAGCTTTGACGAATTCAAATACATCTTCGCCTTTTTTAATATTAACGCCTTCAGGAGTAGCTTCTACAACTGGTGTACCAATCGAGAATTCAATTCCTTTAGAGTTCAAATGCCTAACAGCATAATCTACAAGCTCAGGATCAAATCCTGGAAGAACCATCGGAGCTGCTTCTACGCAAAGTACGCGTACTTTTTCTTGTGGAACGTCGAACTCTTTACAAAGTTCAGGTACACGGTTACCAAGCTCACCAAGGAACTCGATGCCTGTGAAGCCTGCTCCTCCAACGACGATTGTCAGACGGCTATCGTCTTTAACTTCTTCAGTTGACCAAGTCGCGAATTGATATTCGATATGTTCGCGGATTTGACGTGCTGCTTTAACGTTAGCCATAGAAAGTGCATATTTATCAAGACCTGGAATACCAAATGTTTCGCCCTCAAAACCAAGTGAGATAACAAGGTAATCGTATGTATGTGTACCGACATTTGTCGTTACGACTTTCCCAGTAACGTCGATTGCTTGAACTTCAGCTTGGACGAATTTTACTTTATTACTGTTAATAACATCTTTGATATCATAACGCACTGACTCAGGAGACATTGTTCCTGCAGCTGCTTCATGAAGCCATGTCGATTCATAGTGGTACTCATTTTTGTTTATAAGAACGATATCAGCATCGTCTGCTCCAAGAGATTTTTGCAAGTTAACGACTGTTGTTAAACCACCATAACCCGCGCCTAATACTAAAATTGTCGGTCTTTTCACGAAGATCGAAACCACCTTTGATTTTTTTATGTGCCCGGCCCACGTGAAATCGGTACACCGACGATTTACACAGTCCCGGCCTTTGTCATTTTTTTCGACAAACTTCTATCTCTATAGTAGCCCTTTTGATACGTCTTTTCAATAGTATATTTGAAATAGCAAATATTTGAAAACACTGATTAAACAAACACTACTTTTATACATCAAAAAAACCCTCCTAAGTATGATTTAGGAGAGTCAAAAAAAGAATCAGCAGTCTGCTGGAGTTCCTTCTTTTTTAGCTGTTCTGAATGATGTCCCACAACCGCATGAAGCAATTGCATTGGGATTATTTATGGTAAATCCGCCGCCCATAAGGGACTCTTTATAATCGACTTGTGTGCCTTCAAGAACTCCGGCATCTTCACTAGAAACGAGAATTTGTAAACCATGCTGTTCAAGCAGAAGATCACCCGGTGATTTTTCAGTTTCAAAACCCATTCCGTATGTCAAACCACTACATCCTCCGCCGTTCACAGCGACACGCAGGAATGATCCTTCTTCCTCATTATGACGCATCATTTCTCTCACATGAATTGCCGCTGCTTCCGTAACTTCAACAACTTGTGTCATCCGTGTTCACCTTCCCTTTGTTTTCTTCCTTCTATCATAGCAATTAAATCAAGCGGAACGCAATCATATTAACTCCAGTGTTGAAGGATATACGCTATAATGAATTAACTAGTACGAAAGGAAGATTTATTTGGAAATTAGACCGTTTTATGATAAAAAGGTTGCATGCCTTTACTGTAAGCATAATTTCACTACTACAAGAATTCGCTCTAGATTCGTTCGGGTTTCATCCCACGGAAGTGACTTCAAACCTGTCTATTCAGATCCTGAAGTAAACCCAATCTTTTATAATGTTGCCGTCTGCCCTCATTGTGGCTTCTCTTTTACTGATGATTTCTCCCCTTACTTTGCTCCAGGCACGGAAAAAGACATAGCTGAACGAATAGCATCAAAGTGGAATGAACGATCTTTCGGTGCAGAACGTACTATCAATGAAGCGATTGAAACGTATAAGCTTGCCTATTTAAGCGCGATGTTTAAAAAGGAGAAAGTCCTTACACTAGCAGGACTTACTTTACGAGTTGCTTGGTTATATCGTGATAAAGGTGCAGAGGTAGAAGAAAAACGCTTTCTAACAATCGCACGCAACTTCTATAACGTTTCGTATTCAGAAGGTGATTTTGCTGGAACACAAATGTCCGAAACAAGAGTTTCGTATTTGATTGCGGAACTTTCGTGGAAAATCGGGGATAAGGATGAGGCCATCAAAAATTTTTCGCGCGTCCTTGAGAGCCAACGCACATCCACTGAACCAAAAATCATCGAAATGGCAAAGGAGCGATGGCAAGAAATCCGTGTCATCAAATAGAAAAACGGACCGAAGTTCGGTCCGCTCAGCTTTTAAAATCAAAATACTTGTTCTACCTCAACTACGCCTGGAACCTCTTCTAAAAGAGCACGTTCAATCCCTGCTTTAAGTGTAATTGTTGAGCTTGGGCAAGTACCGCAAGCACCAAGTAGGCGAAGTTTTACGATGCCGTCCTCAATATCCACAAGTTCACAGTCTCCTCCATCACGTAGGAGGAATGGGCGTAATTTATCTAATACTTCTTGTACTGGTTCAGTTAGCGCTGTATCTGTCATTGTTTTTTAACTCTCCTTTCCTTATACTTATTATAAACTGGAAAGAAGAAAAAATCCAACAATCAATCGGGAGGGGACAATTACTATGAGTATTACTACTACAATCATTGAAATTTATGGTGCAGATATCATCTGTGCGAGCTGTGTCAATTCACCTTCATCCAAAGACACATACGAATGGCTCCAAGCTGCTATCGATAGAAAGTACCCGAATCAGCCATACGGTATCACATACATTGATATCGAATCAGCTGTTTCCGACGACAAGCACAAAAAAATTGTCCAGCAAATACAGGACGATGAGTTCTTTTATCCGTTGGTCATGATTAATGACGAAATGATTGGCGAAGGTTATATCCAATTAAAACCGGTGTTTGCTGCGCTTGAGAAGAATGGCTATATAGCCGAATCTTGAAGTGATAAAAGGTTAAGATAAATGAGAAGAAAAATCCCTTGTCCGCGATTATGCGAGTAAGGGATTTTTCATGGCTTAGGAAACTATAAAATCTCGTACTATGGATAAGTTGCAACATAGAGACTTCACATCCTGACTCCAGCGCTTTTGTTCTGTCAACCATTATGCCATTTATACATCCAAAGCACACCAGACTTCAACAATCGTGCAATACGGCCTGTTACTGTGCGGTCAGCAAGATATGCAAATCCTTGCTTCTTACCTAGGGAACCGAGGAACCCTTTCAGCTTAATTTCCGGCATAGTTTCCGGTAGCGGTTCATTGTTCCAAACGTTACGCAATATGCGTACAATCTGTTCCGCCTGTTCTTCTGCAACTTGTGCACTCGGTGCATAAGGAAGTGCTGCACAGTCTCCCACGACGTAGACATCGTTAAATTCAGGCAACTGATGATACATGTTCAGTATAACTCGACCTGATCCGTCTTTTTCCGTGTCAATGTTTTCTACAGACGCCACTGGACGAATTCCGGCTGTCCAGACAACTGCATCAACCGGTATAGTTTCTTCATGGTTAAATAGAATTGTTGGTTCCACTTTCGTGATGTTGGAATTTGGAACAACGTCTACATTATGTTCGTCGAACCATCCTTTAACATAATTACTAAGTCTCTCAGGGAAATCCCTCAAAATACGCGGACCACGATCGAACAGCTTAATGTTCAAATCTGGTCTACTTTCTCGAAGCTCGCTGGCAAGTTCTATTCCGCTTAAGCCAGCACCAACAATACCAATCGTCGCACCACTACCAAAACCAAGAAGTTTTTCGTACGTAACCCTAGACTTACCAATCGTCTGAATGCTGTATGTGTATTCCGCAGCACCCGGTACGTCGTGATAGTTGTCTTCGCAACCAAGCCCAATAACCAATTCATCATACATAATTTGCACGCCATCATCGAGATAGACACACTTCTCATCCGGCCTAATTTCAATAATTTCTCCGCCTACAACTTTCAACCTATCATGTTCTGGAAGCGGAACACGCACAACTGAATCCGATACTGTTCCGGATGCCAGCGCATAAAATTCCGTCTTCAAACTATGGAACGGAGTCCGATCCACAAGCGTTATTTCGATATCATTCGGCAATTCTTTTGTCAATAAACGCAGTAATATACGCATATTCCCATATCCTGCACCTAATAATACAAGTTTTCTCATAATTTTTCTCCTTCGTAATCCATTAATCCGTTGTTTTCCCAATTACGATTATATCAGTTTGTGACATGCTTCACAATGATTCACGGGAAAGTGAAGTTTTAATCAATGAGGGGAATTTCTTTAGTGTATGAATTGAAATAGAAACACCTTCGAATCTGCTTTAGCACTAGGACATACCTACACTCATTTTGTGCATGTATTCATATGTTCAACCGCGTCTGTTGATTCACCATTTATTCGCATAAACTACTGGTGTGAAGGGCTTGTAAAACCCCATTTTTCACTAGACCATTTCCGGCCCGCTTTCGGCTAACTACTTCTGACAGATTTACTGAGGGGTCCTAGTGTGGCTACAATGTTCAAGTGCAAAATACAGTTATGTTTGAATGAATCGAATAGATGACTTTCTATAGGGAGTGTAAGTGCCCGAAGATGCAATTTCGGGCACTCTTGCACATTGTATAATGTGCTTCTTGCTTACTTTTAACAAAGAGTAAGCATCTAATTATGTGATGTCTACTTGAAAGTGACACTTTTTTAATAAAAAAATATATAGAAAGTTACAGCCGCCAAAATTGCATCTTTGTCGGCTTTTACCCAATTAAGAAGCCCGCTATTCTTTCGTCACAAAAAGTTTCAGCACTTCGTGTATCTGGGTTTTTGAAGAGCGACGGATGAAGGACCACCATACGATTACCGAAAAGGATGTGTAGGGATACGACTTTGTCGCATCCCTACACATCCAGACATCTCATTAATCTTATAGAAGTCATTCAATCCAAAGCAATCCCAAAACAACTATACACGTAGCGCCCAATAGGTGATCATGTTATTTACTGGTTACTCTTGGTTAATCAACAGACGTGATGTTCAACATATTTAATTAGTTGTAACCTAGGTGGATTTAGCCTACTTGCGCGGTAATGCGAGATTGTTGACGTGCGAAGAAAAAAAGAGTAGGATTCCAAATAGGTGAGGTGATCATCATGAATCCGATTGTCGAATTTTGCATAAGTAATATCGCAAACTATTCACAGGAAACATTTGAAAAGTTGGAAAAGGATCCAAATCTTGACGTTCTTGAGTATGGTTGCTTGAGTTACTGTACAAAATGTTCAGATACACTCTATGCCATCGTCAATGGTGAAATCGTCGAGGCTGATACAAATGACGAACTGACTGAACGTATCTATCAATATATAGAAGACAATCCGCTCTTTTGAGCATTATGGCTAACCGCCCTTTTTTAGGCGGCTGGCCTTTTTATATTCCCCATTCTAGCAATGTCCCGTAAGAATAGGTCGGCTTCTGTAATTTCAAAAGTACTTCTTCTCGTGATGTGACTCCCCCTGCGACATGTATTGTATCGATACCAAAACGGATTCCCGCTAGTATATCCGTATCGTAGTTATCTCCAATCAAAACCATTTCTTCTTTGTGATAGCCATTTTCTACCTGAATGAATTCAAGCATATGGGGCTCTGGTTTCCCGACAAATTGCGGCAATACCCCCGTTGCACTTTCCATTAATTTCACAAATGATCCATTCCCCGGTACGAGTCCTCTCTCCGACGGAAATGCTTTATCACTGTTCGTTGCTATGAAATGCGCGCCTTCACGTATTGCAAGACATGCATCAGCCAATTTCGCATACGTTATGCTTCGGTCAATCCCCATGATAACAACTTCAGGATTCGTTGCCGTGATTGCTATCCCTTCAGATGCTAACGCTTCTTCCAACCCTTTTTCACCTATCATCATGACAGATGCGCCATAATAATTTTCTTTGCAGTATTTTGCGGCTGCAATTGCGGATGTCATGATGCGATCAGAATCTGCATTTATTCCGAATGAAGCCAATTTCTCCCGGAGCTGCACACGCGTCATCGAAGAATTATTTGTGATGAAATAAGGATCAATTCCATTTTGTTGCACATTTTCAATGAAAGAGACCGCTTCCGAAATCGGTTCAGTCCCACGGTAAACAGTTCCATCTAAATCAAGGCAGATTGCTTTGTATTTATCCATAATCATTTATCTTCTGGTAAGAAGGCAGATACGGGGCCTAGCTCATTTTCAAGATAATGACGCACTTTGTTGGGAAATTCAAGGAGTTCATCCATTGAGGCGTTTAATACTTCTATTATCGTCCCAGCATCCACTTTCGTAAATTCGCGGACAATCATTTTCCTAAGTTCAATTACCTGTTTTAATGGGCCTGCCATTTCCGAAGTAATAACACGTTCGTCTTCCATAATGTCAATAATATCTTCATAACTCCCTGGATCGCGCATGATAAAACCATCAATCATCGTATTTCCTACGTCGATAACCGATTCGATGAGTACATTCGTTATCCGTTCAAGCGCAAGTGAATGAATGATATCTTGCTGCCACCCATTTTCATTTCCGTACAATTCGAGTAAAACTTCCATATGATTTAACGATTCACTAATTTGGTTTCGGTCTACAAAATACATGGACTTTCCCTCCTGATTGTTCAACTATCTTCATCTTATGATACCATATTTGCGATACTATATATGGTGAGATACAGATATCCCCTTGAATTCGCTACGGCGCTTAGTGATGCCTTCTTTGCTTGTAAGTCGCTACGTGTATAGTTGCTTTTGAATCGCTAAGGATTGAATGACTTCTATAGGATTACCGAGATGTCTGGATGTGTAGGGATGCGACTTTGTCGCATCCCTACACACTTTTTCCGTGAATCGCATGGTGGTCCTTTATCCGTCGCTCTTCAAAAACACAGATACACGAAGTGATGAAGCTTTTTGGGACGAAAGAATAGCTGACATCCTATTTGGAGAAAAGCCGCTAAAGATGCAATTTTGGCGGCTGATGCTTTCTCTATGGTTTTTTCTTTTTTACTAGTAAAGAAGTGTCACTTTTAATAAGCTATCACATGATTACATGTATACTCTTTGTTAAAAGTAAGCAAGTAGCACATTATACAACGTGCAAGAGTGCCCGAAATTGCATCTTCGGGCACTTACAATCTATATAGAAAAGCATCTATTCTTTTCTTTCAAACAACTGCATTTTTCACTTGAATAGTGTAGGTGCGCGACAGGCAACTATTCAAAACAGGATTACTGAAAAAAGTGTGGCCAGAAGTGACGGAGTCACTTCTGGCCACACTAGGACCCCTCAGTAAATCTGTCATGAATATATAGCCGAAAGCGGACCGGAAATAGTCCAGTGAAAATGAAGGTTTTTAAGCCCTTCTCACCAGAATTTCATGCAAATAAATGGTCGATCAATTGACGTGCTAGTTGTTCAGTATATGGAAACAAAAAAGACTCACGCGCGGATCCACTATCCACGCGCAAGCCCAGTTATTCAGATACTTCGGGAGTCTCAGGAGATTCGGGAGTTTCAACTTCTAGTTTAACCCGCCCCGATTTTTTCAAAACGAAATAAGCACAGCCAAAATTACAGTATTCGTAGAGATAATCTTGTAATGTGCTGATTTTAGTTTCATACGTTGCTTTCTGGTTTGTGTCATCGAAAAACCCTTTTAAACGGAGTTGTCCGTATCCCCAGTCCCCAAGTATGTAGTCGTATTTGAGGAGAACATCGCTGTATCTTGCAAGCAAAGCCTCTTCATTAAATCCTTCACGGTAGTCTGTTAGTATATCAAACTGCCAGTTCTCTAATATTATCATTCAACTTTCACCGCCAATTTAGCTTTGCAGTGTTGTTTCAAGTTGTTCATCACCTTGACGCTGCCTTTCTTTTGCAGCCGCGTTCACCTGTTCATCAGCATGGTAACTCGAGCGTACGAGCGGACCCGCCTGACAGTGTGAGAACCCTTTGGACATTGCAATTTTTCTCAACTCGCCGAATTCTTGTGGCGAATAATACTTTTGTACTTTTAAATGTTTTTTACTTGGCTGTAAATACTGGCCTATTGTCATTATATCAACTTTATGCGCAATAAGGTCATCCATTGTCTCGAGAATTTCTTCATATGTTTCACCAAGGCCAAGCATCAAAGAAGATTTTGTAGGGATATCAGGTTGCATTTCTTTCGCACGTAGCAAAAGTTCAAGTGAACGGTCATATGTTGCACGCGCACGAACCCTTGGTGTCAGTCGACGTACCGTTTCGATATTGTGATTCAAGATATCCGGTTTAGCATCCATAAGCCGCTCTAGATTCTCATAAACGCCACCCATATCTGATGGAAGAACCTCCACTGTCGTGAATGGATTTTTTCTGCGAATAGCACGGATTGTTTCTGCAAATACCGCAGATCCTCCGTCTTTCTGATCATCACGTGCTACCGCTGTAACCACTGTATGCTTTAAATTCATAAGCGCAACGGAATCTGCAACGCGTTCTGGTTCTGCAAGATCTAGTTCTGTTGGTAGGCCTGTTTTAACAGCACAAAAACGGCATGCACGTGTACAAACTGCACCAAGAATCATAAATGTAGCAGTTCGGCGCTCTCCCCAACATTCATGGATATTTGGACAACGCGCTTCTTCACATACGGTATTTAAATTATTCTCGCGCATGATTTTTTTAAGGCCTGTATAGTTATCATTCGTATTCAGCTTAATTTTCAACCAATCGGGTTTTCTAACATGTTCTGTTCTGTTTCCCTGTTCTGGTTTGCATGACACAACGACCGACTCCATTCCCGCTAACTTTTAAAGTGATTTCACTACTGTTGCCAATGTATCATATATTCAGACTTCAAACAACCATCTCTAGGAGCTAATTCGATTCTCCTTACAAAAAAAAGACAGTGCCGGTTACCAGGCACTGTCTCCTTTCAATTAATGGCCACCCAGGTAAGCATTTTTGATTTCTTCACTGGCATGCAATTCCTCAGCAGTCCCTGAAAGAATGACACGACCCGTTTCAATAACGTACGCACGGTTAGCAATTGATAAGGCCATATTGGCATTTTGCTCTACGAGGAGAATCGTCGTTCCCTCTTGATTAATATCCTTGACGACTTGAAAAATCGTCTTAACCATGAGTGGAGCTAGTCCCATCGAAGGCTCATCCAACAACAATAATTTCGGTTTTGCCAGAATAGCTCTCCCCATCGCTAACATCTGCTGTTCCCCGCCAGATAGCGTCCCAGCTGATTGTTTGCGTCGCTCATGCAAGCGTGGAAAAATCTCGTACACTTTTTGAAAATCCTGTTTAATACCCGCTTTATCTTTTCTTAAAAAAGCACCTAATTCAATATTCTCTTCAACGCTCATGTCCGCAAACACTCGTCTTCCTTCAGGTACATGTGTGATCCCTGCTTTTACAATTGCTTGAGCCTGCTTACCCGCTATTGAACCATTCATATACTCTATAGTGCCTACTTTAGGTTTTAATAAACCTGATAATGTTTTCAACAACGTACTCTTCCCTGCACCATTCGCGCCAATCAATGTCACAATTTCACCTTGATCAACATGTAAAGAAACACCTTTAAGCGCATGGATACTTCCATAATAGACGTTTAGGTTGTCAACTTTTAGCATACTCATTCGTCAAGTTCCTCCCCTAAATAAGCCTCGATTACTTTCGGATTATTACGGATTTCTTCAGGAGTTCCTTCAGCAAGAAGTACACCATGATCCAATACGTAAATACGTTCACAAATCCCCATTACCAAATTCATATCATGCTCAATTAATAAAATGGTTAGATTGAATTTCTTACGGACAAATGCGATTAACTCCATAAGATCTTTCGTTTCCTGCGGGTTCATCCCGGCAGCTGGTTCATCAAGCAGTAACAACTCTGGGCCTGCGGCTAATGCACGTGCAATTTCAAGCCTCCGCTGCTTCCCATATGCCAGGTTTTTCGCATCTTCATCTCTATATTTATCCAATTCAAAAATCTTTAGGAATTCCATTGCTTTTTCTTCCATTTCTTTCTCCCCGGAAAAATGGGATGGAAGGCGTAGCATAGAACTTAAAACTGAATGCTTCGCTAACGAGTGATACGCAACTTTTACATTATCTAAAACGGATAATTCATTAAACAAACGAATATTTTGGAACGTCCGGCTAATTCCCCTACGCGTTACCTGATAAGGAGCCATCCCATTAATGCGTTCCCCTTTGAATAATATATCGCCTTCTGTAGGCTTATAGACACCTGTCAATAAGTTGAAACTCGTTGTCTTACCGGCTCCATTTGGACCAATCAGCCCAATCAGTTCACCTTGATTGATTTCCATATTAAAATTCGAAACTGCCTTCAGCCCGCCAAACTGTATACCTACATCTTTCACTCTCAGTAACGGTTCACTTGTCATTCTGGCTGCCCCCTTTCGAACCTCTCCACAATTTGAAGTAATCCGTTATTTCCATCGTGCCCATTAAACCTTTTGGACGATAAAGCATGACAATGATAAGTACAAGACTATAGATGATCATGCGTGTTTCAGGATAATTTTGTAAGAATGTAGAAACGATTGTTAATAAAATCGTTGCAACAATTGCTCCTGACAAACTTCCTAAACCGCCCAACACAACATAAATCAAAATATCAATGGATTTTAAGAATCCGAAGTTTGAAGGTTGAATGATATAAAAGTTGTGTGCATACAAAGCGCCCGCGACTCCCGCAAAGAAAGCACCAATTGCAAACGCTAATACTTTGTAATACGTTGTATTAATTCCCATGGCATCTGACGCAATCTCATTCTCTCGAACTGAGATACACGCGCGGCCATGCCTTGAATTTGTAAAATTGACGATGACGACTATTGTAACGAAAAGGCAGATAAACGCAGAGGTCCATGTAGTTAAATGCGTCACTTGCATCCCGGCCGCTCCACCTACATATTCAATATTTAAGAACACAATACGAATGATTTCTGCAAATCCAAGTGTAGCAATCGCTAGATAATCACCGCGTAGTCGTAAACTAGGAATCCCTATGACTAAGCCTGCAACCGTAGCCATCACTCCTGCCGCTAAAATTGCTACCGGAAATGGTAGTTGCAATTTCATCGTCACGATTGCCGAAATATAGGCACCCACTGCTAGGAATCCTGCATGACCAAGTGAAAACTGTCCTGTAACACCAATTACTAAGTGCAAACTGACGGCCAACATAATATTAATTGCCATAAAGATTAATGTATTAGAATGGAAATCATTCAATATACCTACACTGATAAGTACTTGAATAACTGTATAAACGATTAGTGATGAAGCAATAAATGACCAAAACTGTTTTGACTTTTTCATGACTTTGTTTCACCTACACTTTCTCACGTGTATTTTTACCAAAGAGCCCGGACGGTTTAAAGATGAGTATTAAAATCAAAATGACGAATGCCGCGGCATCCCTCCATAGAGAGAAACCAAGCGCACTGACAAATGTTTCTACTACTCCAAGCACAAGACCTCCAGCCATGGCTCCCGGAATAATTCCGATTCCACCAAGGACAGCAGCAACGAATGCTTTCAAACCAGGAATAATACCCATTAACGGGTCAATCTTTGTATAATAAATACCGAAAATAACGCCCGCTGCACCAGCCAAAGCTGATCCAATCGCAAACGTAGCCGAGATAGTGTTGTCAACATTAATCCCCATTAGCTTAGCTGCTTCAGCATCATAGGAAACAGCTCGCATCGCTTTTCCGATTTTTGTTTTATGTACGACAAATTGAAGAATGATCATCAATGTCACTGAAACAGAAAGAATTAAGATTGATTGACTGCTGATTTGAGCACCGAAAAAGTCAAATGATTTATTGCGCAGTACTTCTGGATACGCATTAGGTTGAGCCCCACGCATATAAATGACACCATTTTGAATAAGTAGTGATACACCAATTGCAGTGATCAAAGCCGCGATTCTTGTCGCATTACGTAATCTTTTGTAGGCTATCCGTTCGATAAGAACACCAATAATTGCACAGGAAGCCATCGATAATAGTAAAGCGGGGAAGAATCCAAGACCCCAACCTGCAATAGAATAATACCCAATAAACGCACCTATCATAAAAATTTCACCATGCGCAAAATTTATGAGCTTTATTATTCCGTAAACCATTGTGTAGCCTAATGCAATTAGCGCATAAATGCTGCCGAGTGAAATACCGTTTATTAGCTGTTGTAACCATTCCATGAACTTTTCACTCCTTTTCCAGCTCTAAATTAAGGATTAAAAAAGGAATGGAGGAGAGGACATCCTCCCCCCATTCCTACAGTTTTAACTTCATTCAGCAGAAGTCTACCGCTTCTATTAGTGGCTAGATCAATGCGAACGAAATCTACAATGCAGCGGGGTGCAAACCCCGGCTGAATTAGGAGGAATGAAGTTCAATTCCTCCCTGTTAAAGCCTCCGGCGGATGTCACGGATTTTGAAGGGAGTGGAAAGGCAACCTAGGTTCGCCGCGTCCTGCGGCAAAGGTTGCATACCTGCGTCCTGCAGGCACAAGCTCAATTCAAAATCTGGACGCAATCACACCGAGGCGTGATTGATTTTAAGGATTAACTTTTGTATTGAAGACTTGTTTGCCGTCTTTGTATTCAAGAATAGTAGCTGATTTGACTGGGTGATGGTTTTCATCAACCGAATACAATCCAGTTACAAGTTCAAGATCTTTTGTTTCAGCTAGTGCATCTTTAATCTTCACAGAGTCTGGACCGCCTGCACGTTTAATAGCATCAGCTAATAGATAAACTGTATCGTAACCAAGTGCGTTAAATGCGTCAGGTGATTTACTGTATTTGTCATTGAACTTTTTGTTGAATTCTTGAATGATGCCATCTGGATCTTCAGATGAATAGTGATTTGTTGTAAACGTGTTATTTAATGCTTCTGCACCGGCAAGTTCAAGCAAGATTGGTGAATCCCAACCATCTGCTCCCATTAGTGGAACAGTGATACCCATTTCACGAGCCTGTTTAACAATCAATCCTACTTCTTCATAGTATCCAGGGATAAAAATGAATTCAGGATTTGCTGCTTTAATACGTGTAAGTGTTGAACGGAAATCAGTATCCTTACCTACATAAGATTCTTCAGCAACAACTTTACCGCCTGCTGCTTCAAAGTCCTTTTTGAATGATGACGCAAGACCTTTTGAATAATCGCTTGCGTTATCTGAGTAAATGGCTACGTTTTTAACACCAAGATCGTTTGCTGCAAAGTTTGCTGCAACCGTTCCTTGGAATGGGTCAATGAATGACGTACGGAATACGAATTCATTAACATCCCCGTTATCTTTAACTGTCACGTTCGGGCTTGTCCCAGATGGGCTAATTAGCGGTGTCTTTTTGCTATTAGCAATTTCAGCCTGTGCAACAGTAGCGCCGCTTGTAGCTGCTCCGATGATAGCAATTACTTTATCCTGATTTATCAGTTTAAGTGCTGCACTCGTTGCTTCAGCAGGCTCAGACTTATTATCAACTTTTACAAGTTCTAGTTCCTTACCGTCAACTCCACCTGCTGCGTTAATTTCATCAACTGCAAGTTCAATTCCCGATAGCTCTGAAGTACCATAAGAGGCAACAGCACCTGATAATTCAAGGTTGACTCCGATTTTAATCGTATCGCCCCCCTTAGATTCGCCTTTAGATTCACCTGTGCTCCCTTCTTCAGCTTTGTTCCCTGCACCACATCCTGCCAGTAATCCGACTGCAAGAGCCGATGCTGCAAATACACTTACAAACTTTTTCAATTTCATATAAAATCCCCCTTTTGATTGATACTTCTGACAATTAAACCCGAACTAGTAATCACAAACGATTTAGCATTCCGAGAGATAGCATTTCGTTCTCGCTTACATGCCTATTGTAAAACAAACTTTCTATTCGGTCTATAAACATTTTTCTATTCTAATCTTTTGCAGTTCAACTTCTTCAAATTAGTCTTACGATTACTAGGTAATTCGGTTATTCACTTCATCCTTTCCTAACACTTTCAACTAACCATTGAGTGGAAGTTCACCATTTTCTGATTACGTTAGTCTTAACGCCTAGTATATATACCTATCTGACTATTGTCAAAACATTTTTTTGTTAGAAAACTATTTTAGACATAATAAAGAAGCGGCTAAAAACTCACCGCTTCCAATCATTTACTATTATAAAGACTGCTGTACTACCTCTTTTTTAGCTTTCATCGTCCAAACAGAAAACAATACTACAAGAATAACAATGACACCAACTAGACCAATCCATACAGATCCTGTAATGCCAAGAATGACGTAGCCCATTGCAGCCACTATTGCACAAATCAGCGCATAGGGAAACTGTGTTGAAACGTGATCAATATGGTTACAGCCTGCACCTGTAGATGATAAAATCGTCGTGTCGGAAATCGGTGAAGAGTGATCACCGAAAACTGCTCCTGCAAGAACTGCTGCAAGCGCGGGCAGTAACATTTCTGGTGCCGCATCAATCATTATGGTTCCTGCAATCGGCATTAGAATACCAAACGATCCCCATGAGCTACCTGTCGAGAAGGCCATAATACCTGCTAGAATAAACATGATGACTGGCAGAAATGAAACCGGTATATTTGATTTCAATACAAGCTCTGATAAATATAAGCCTGTTTCCAGTTTTCCAATCAAGAATGATAATGACCATGCAAAAATCAGAATCAATACAGGTGGCATCATTGCTTTCAATCCATTTATAAAGGCACTGCCAATAAGTGAATAGCTTGCCGTTTCATTATTTTTCATCTGTTGCATATATAAGACTACCGCTATCAACGTGGCGATAATTCCACCAGACAGTAATGCAAGAGAGACATTCGTATTTTCAAAAATCGACAAAACGTTCATTGATCCGCCCTCTAAATAGCCTGTCCAAACCATCACCGCAAATGTCACTGCAACAAGTGTGACGATTGGTGCGACCAAATCTCGAACGCGACCATGTGCGTGTATGGGAAATTCCTCTTTCAGCTGACCTGGAATGACTTTATCAGGATCAAATAATTGACCTGTTTCCGTAGCACGCTGTTCATGCTTCTTCATTTCGAAAAGATCGAAATTCGTCCATGCAAGGAAAAAGACCATTGACAGTGTCGCTATAACGTAAAAGTTCATAGGCGCCATCATGACGAAGGCAGATAGTGGCGAATAGCTAATCGCTGCAGCGCCGCCAAATATTAGTGCAAGTTGCCCGATTAAGAAGGCACCCCAGCTTGAAATTGGAGATACTACACAAATCGGTGCTGAAGTGGAGTCTATTAAATAAGCCAATTTCGCCCTAGAAACGCGGTGCTGATCTGTTATTGGGCGAGCGATTTGACCAACTGCCAATGCATTGAAATAGTCATCCACGAAAATTGCAATCCCTAGAAATACCGTCAGCAATTTTGCGCCGCGTTTCGTTTTAATATGACGCACTGCCCATTCTGCAAAAGCCCTGCTTCCACCGGATAAACTAACGAATGCAGTTATTACACCTAGTAGAAGAATGAAAAGGATAATATAAATATTTCCTGTATTAAGTCCACCATCCCAAAATGTAGCCTTGACCGATTCCCATAAGTCCATCAGCGCTTCGACAGGTCCAAATGACGCTGTAAGTAGTGCGCCTGAGACTATTCCCGTCCCGAGCGACAACAGCACTCGCTTAGTTGCAAACACCATTATAATTGCGATTAGTGGTGGTAAAATTGATACCCATGTTCCTATCATCTACTATTCCTCCATTTAGTCGGGTTGAGGTCCTATTATAGGGGGAATAAAAAAACGGCTACTAATTAACACTCAGCGGAGTGCATCAGGAGCCGGCTTTATCTACGTTTCGTTTGTTGGATAACTAATACTGCTTATCTAACTCACGACTTGTAGCTCATCATACATGTTCAAAGATGTATGACAGTGTTATCCCTATTCGGAATAACCCCAGCTTGATAGATCTTGACAATCCTACCAAACTTCGGCAAAGCTTCCTTTTACACACGGTCATCGGTGTCAATCTCGCGTGTGTGACTAATAAGCAATGCAGCCTCTACCCAATCGATATTTCAATCCTCTACTAGCCTATCAGTTATCCACAGCATTTTCAAGCCCCTTGTCATTCCTCTTTCTGGGGAGGGGCGGGAACCTCAACAGATGGCGGATTCCCACCACCAGTCGTATAGATTTGAGGCACTGTGGATTGGATTAAACCCATAGCAACCGGAATACTCTGTGTCACTACACTTTTCCTTGTTGCAAGCGGCGCAATGATTTGGACATTTACTGTCAATAGTATATTCACTTCAACGAAGGCATTATTAATACCAAATTCACTTATTTTGTTATCTATTGTCGATTGAACTTGACCTATGACATGGAAACGAATCGGTATTTTTGGACCCAAGTTCCCTAGCAGTGGAATATTTGCCGCTTGAGCCAGTGGGACAAAAAATACAATTCCCTCTCCACTTTCCATCGCTTGCGGATCAAATTCTATCTCTTCTGTTGGTAATATTGCCAGATTTCCCGATTCAGCCTGTTGAAGATGGGCCTCGACAAGACCATGTATCTCCGCTGATGCTCTGTTGATTATTTCGGTGTTGAATTTAATCATTCCCTTAGAATCATTCGGGACATTTATGATAATATCATTGACGTCAAGGACATTGACAGTCCTTGAATTGATGGCTTTGTTGATTACATGGGCTGCGATTCTTTGGGTTTGTACCTCTGCATAGTCAATATAAATTGGAGCAAGTCTCGCATTGACGATGTAAATAAAAAGGGCAATAGCGATAAGAATTGTGGGAATAAGAAGGGGTAATAGTTTGCGTTTCTTTTTCCTAGATCTTCTAGTAACCTGGCCGTGAAATCTCAAAACGACTCCTCCTGCTATACATTATGCAGAGAGGGAGTCGTTCATTCTTTAAAAACTGTAGTTCCATACCAACCAAGCACGTCCCTGATTAATTCGGGCATGTAGTACTCTATTTCTGCATGTTTAAGCGATGGAAAGAAAAAACCGAATGTAAACATATCGAGTGTTGCAAGTGTGTACTTTTCGCCTGCTATAACTTCGCGGTTCCCCGCAAAAAGCTGACCATATCTATTTTTATAAAGTCTCTCGTGGATCATCGCACCCATTAACGCACCACGAAATCCAAGTCCTTTGATTTCAATTTGTGGCCACTCTTTCGTTAATGACAGCTCATAGACTTCTTTCAATTCCGATCCATCTAGTGTAATGAGACATAAATTGATCGGATGAGGTAGAAGTGAATGTAACTCCTCTTTTGTCACCCAGCCTTTATCTAGGCTACCTAAAAAGATTCCTGCGTTAAACATGGCACAATCCGCTTGCGAATACGCAATGAGCGCTCTGCCAAAGAAAGAGGACAGTGGACTAACATCAAATAGATTTTGGGATAAGTGAGAAGGGTTATAAAATACTTGTTCCTCCATCGCTGTTTTTCCCATTTGGATTAGCTTATTTACTTTTTCAATATCCTCATCATTACTTTTAACTGAATCTGCCCTGACAAGTTGTGCAGTCATTTGTAAAACTTCTTTTGCATCCGCGTTAAATTTAACGGCTACATGCCCCACATACTCGCCATATTTACCTGTTGCAGCCAAAAGGGTGTTGCCTATCAATTTGCCTTCATGAAAAAGGTGATGCGTATGCGCACCGAAAATGATATCGATTTCAGGACATTCTACAGCAAGCTTTTCGTCTTCATGAATTCCCATATGTGATAGACAAACAATCATATCGGTTTCATTAGCAATGCTTTCAGCAACAAGCTTTAGATTTTCGCGAGGTGATGTCACTTGCCAGCCGAGCTTCGAGTAGAAGGCTTTATATTCTGCCGTAGCCCCTATGATACCAATTCTCGTCCCTTGCTCTGTGACGTAGATTGTATAAGGTAACAACCAATTTGGACGGCTACCATCTTCTTCGAATAAATTACTCAAGATAACATCAAACTTAGCATCCTTATAGAGAGCAGACAACGCTTCTTTCGACATGGTAATTCCTTCGTTGTTACCTATCGTGACCGCATCATACCCTGCTTCATTCAACAATCGAATGTTACCTTGACCTTTCGTCCCTTCCGTAAATGGATTGAAACGATCAACGTGATCTCCGATGTCGAAGTGGTAGCAAGCATCTCCTTTTATTGAATGCTTGCGTTTTTCGTCACAAAGAAACCTACTGATTTGCGGCCAGTTTTCAAAATGACTGTGGATATCATTTGTATGATAGAAATGAATTGTATCAATCCTGTGATTCATATGTCACCCCATAAGTCCGTCAATAATCGATCTGACTCCAAGTAATAGTAAGATAATTCGAAGTGCAATAACGAGCGTTTCTGATTTCATCTTTTGATTCAGATGGGCACCTATTTTAGCTCCAAAATACGCTGCCGGAATGACTGGAATCGTATAAAGCCACGGTACATTGCCAAGAGAGATATGCGTGATTGAGTTGACGAGAGCTGATAAAAACACCATGAACATGGATGTACCGACCGCGACATGCGGTGGAAATAAGAAAAGAAGGATCATCGCTGGTACGATTATCGAACCTCCGCCAATGCCGAAAAGACCCGATGCGAATCCGACGCCAAATGTCAGTAATAATGCAAACCAAACAGGATAACCATAAATAAAAGTCTGATCTGTATTATCTGTGAAAGTTCTTTTTTTGCCACGATTGACAAACCAACTGACCGGTTTTAAATACTTACGAACCAGAAGAAGTGTCGATAAGAGAATAAGTAAAATACCAAAATATAGATTGAATGATGGCAGGTCGAGCCCTTTATTAACAAATGCACCAAGAAGAGTCCCGGGAACACTTCCTAAGAAAAAGATGAACCCACTTCTAAAATCAATCGTTTTTGTCTTCATATAGGAAAGCGTCGACGCCAACCCTGTAAATATCATCATGATAACGGAAAGCCCGACAACAGTTTGCGGTGTAATTCCATCGATTAAACCAAGATTAATGCCCACGAAAAGTGTTGCAGGTACTAGAATGATGCCGCCACCTAATCCGACAAGCGACCCGACAATTCCAGCTGCTAGACCGATAGCGGCCAATAAGATAAATTCCATTACCATTCTCCTTCAAAAAAGTCGAGCTGCTTCGGTGTCAGACTTTCATAGTTGATAGTGAGCATTTTTTGTAAACGTTTTGCGTTTTGTGCCGCATGTCCGCCAGAGTTATTGTTAAAAATGACGAAAACCTCTTTGGTTTCTTTTTTTAATTTTTGGACGGCTGACTGAATCTCCTTCAGCTCAGCGTCATTGTAGTTATACAGGTATCTAACTTTACGCCATGCTTTATCATCACCTGTCGTGTTGCGCCACCCTGCTATATTACGGCCGTGCAATCTAAAAAGAACTTTATCTGGACGAGTTGTATGGGCTACCAGCGGAATACTTCCTTGTCCAGCTTGCGGTTCATCGCACACCGAGTGAATTACGTTTAGGCCTTGCAAAAAAGACAAAGTCCCTTTTAGATAATCTGGTGAATACCATGACTGGTGCCGAAATTCAACGGCAACATCGAATCCATCCAATTTAGCGCAGACGAAGCGAATTTCATCAACATTCTCTTTTGTACAATCAAACCACGGAGGGAATTGAACAAGAATCATCGCAAGTTTTCCTGCTTCTTGAAGTGGTGTAACCGATAGCCGAAAAAGATTGTACATTTCATCGAGAGATTCATACGGGAGTTCTCCCCGATGATGCCCAGTCATACCCTGGTATGCTTTGACGATAAATCGGAAATTGTCTGGCGTTTCTTCAATCCACTTGCGAATATTGCGCTCCGGCTGAATAGCGTAGAAAGTAGCATCTAGTTCAACGATTGGAAAGTGTGCACTATAATCAATTAATTTCTCTTTCTTCGAAGAGGTAGAGTTGTATACGTCCGGATGGTCGCCCCAACCGGTTAATCCGATTTGAATCATCCCTCCGTCTCCTTTCAATTGGATCGGTACTATCTATATTAACATATTTGGACAACAGATTTGATGTACTCTACATCCTCAAGCTATTCTTTCTATAGTTGGCACTCAATAAATGGAATGTTCTTCCAATATCGCTTTGTCGCTTGGTGATGGCCTCATGTAAAAAGCCCGCCAGAAGATCACTGGATCCTTTCCGGTCCGCTTTCGGCGAAATAATCACGACACCTTTACCGAGCCACACTTTTTCCGGTAATCCTGTTGCGAATAGTTGCCTGTCGCGTACCTACAATGTTCAAGTGAAAAGTGCAGTTATGTTTGAATGAAACGAATAGATGACTTTCTATAGCGATTATAAGTGCCCGAAGATGCAATTTCGGGCACTCTTGCACGTTGTACAATGCGTTTCTTGCTTACTTTTAGCAAAGAGTATGCATCTAATTATGTGATGCATACCAGAAAGTGACACTTCTTTAATAAAAAAGAGAAAACCATAGAGAAAGCATCAGCCGCCAATATTGCATCATTGGCGGTTTTTCTCCAGATAATAAGCCCCGCTATTCTTTCGTCCCAAAAAGCTTTAGCACTTCGTGTGAGGGCACTGAAAAAGTTTTTATATAGTAAGAACTAGTTGATTGTAGTGGAAAGCGGCGACTCCAGCGGGAACAGCGCGAGCTGAAGACCCCGCAGGAACGCAGTGACGAGGAGGCTGAAGCCGTGCCCGCGGAAAGCGTCCGCTCGGAACG
>NZ_JADPRZ010000035.1 GCF_017347095.1 Sporosarcina sp. E16_8
GGCCCCATGACTAACTTGGATAGAGCCATTACTAACTTCCGGTTTGCCATGACTTCGCGACGGCCCCATGACTAACTGGACTAAAGCCATGACTAACTTCCGGTTTGCCATGACTTCGCTCCGAAAAAAAATACGACCGGATTGATCCGGTCGTCATGCAGTTTGTTACTCTATAGAAGATAAGTACTCTTTCAACGCTTCAACGATTCGTTCGGAAGCGTGGCCGTCACCGTATGGATTCGACGCTTTTGCCATTTTATTGTATTCTGCTTCATCGGTTAAAAGTTCATCCGTCAAAGTGAAGATTGTTTCTTCATCTGTGCCGGCTAGTTTTAGTGTCCCAGCCTCGATACCTTCCGGACGTTCGGTTGTATCGCGCAAGACGATAACCGGTTTTCCAAGTGAAGGCGCTTCTTCTTGGATACCGCCCGAGTCCGTCAAGATAATGTGTGATCGTGCTGCGAAATTGTGGAAATCAACTACTTCGAGCGGTTCAATCAGATGAATGCGGTCGTTGCCGCCAAGAAGTTCATCAGCTACTTCACGTACTGCCGGGTTCATGTGAACAGGATAGATAACTTGAATATCGTCATGCTTCGCAAGTAACCGGTTAATAGCACGGAACATATTGCGCATTGGCTCGCCAAGGTTTTCACGACGATGTGCAGTAAGTAATAGTAGCTTGTCCGTTCCGATTTTATCGAGAACGGGGTGTGAGTATTCCTCACGCACTGTCGTTTGAAGCGCATCAATCGCGGTATTTCCTGTGATATAGATGCGGGCTTCCGACTTCCCTTCGGCTATCAGATTACGGGCCGATTGTTCTGTCGGAGAAAAATGAAGATCAGCAATGACGCCTGTTAGCTGCCGATTCATTTCTTCCGGATACGGAGAATATTTATCCCACGTACGAAGTCCTGCTTCAACATGTCCAACCGAAACTCGGTTATAAAACGCTGCAAGGCTGCCGATGAAAGTTGTTGACGTATCTCCGTGGACAAGCACAATATCGGGTTGCGCTTCCTTCATGATGCGGTCAAGTCCCTCAAGTCCGCGCGTCGCTACATCGACGAGTGTTTGCCGATCCTTCATGATATTAAGATCAAAATCTGGTGTGATACCGAATGTATGGAGCACTTGGTCCAGCATTTCACGATGTTGCGCTGTAACCGTCACGATCGATTCGATGTCGTCCGTATGCTTTTGCAGTTCCAGCACAAGCGGGGCCATTTTAATAGCTTCCGGCCTTGTACCGAAAATCGTCATCACTTTCCATTTCTTTGTCAAAATCCTCACGCCTTCCAACTCATTTTGTTCCAAATAAACGGTCGCCTGCATCACCAAGTCCTGGTACGATGTAGCCTTTTTCATCCAACTTTTCATCCATTGCTGCGATATAAATATCAACATCAGGATGTGCTTCCGTCAATGCTTTTACACCCTCTGGAGCAGCAATTAGACACATAAATTTAATGTTTTTTGCGCCGCGGCTCTTCAATGATTCAACCGCCGCAATTGCAGATCCACCCGTCGCAAGCATCGGATCAACAAGAATGAAGTCACGTACAGATACATCGGAAGGTAGCTTTACGTAATATTCGATGGGTTGCAATGTTTCAGGATCACGGTAAAGACCGATATGCCCTACTTTTGCTGCTGGAATTAATTTCAGAATTCCGTCTACCATACCAATGCCTGCGCGCAAAATCGGTACAATTCCGAGTTTCTTGCCTGCAAGTACGTTTGACTTAGCTTTACAGACCGGTGTTTGAATTTCTACTTCCTGAATTGGAAGTTCGCGCGTGATTTCGTAAGCCATAAGTGTAGCTACTTCATCGACAAGCTCACGGAATTCTTTCGTTCCTGTGTTGATATCACGTATGTACGTCAGTTTATGTTGGATAAGTGGATGGTCAAAAACATGTATTTTCGGCATTGTTATTCGCCCCTTTATTAGAATGTCCTGTTCATTATAACAGATATATTCCAGTTCGGACACGCTAGACATCTGACTACTTAATGTCTAACTATTCGGCAAGCAGTCGTTCAATTTCTTTTAAGGGCATTGGCTTATAATAGTAGAAACCCTGCCCCACTTTGCAGCCTAAATTACGTAAAATATCAATATGCCTTTCTTCTTCGATTCCTTCCGCGACCGTTGTCAAATTCAGATTTTCTGCCAGTTGAATGATCGTTCTGACGACTGCAAGCGTGCCAGGTTCATCGAGCGCACTAATGAAGCTTCTATCAATCTTTAATTCGCAAAGAGGTAATTGCGGTAAATAGCTGAGCGATGAATAGCCAACACCAAAATCATCGACGGATATTTCGAAACCTGCTGCATTTAGTTCATGAAAAATCAGTTTCGCCTTTTGCAAGTCCACAAGTCCGATACTCTCCGTCATTTCCAACATAATATGCTTGGGCGAAAGGTCATAGTTCGCAGCAAGTTTTTTTAATTCCACAACGAAAGCACGGTCAAAGAAATGGTGGACAGAAATATTGACGGCCACCTGATACATCTTTCCGCCTGACTGTTCACGTTTTCGTTGCCATTCCATCACTTTTGATATTACAATAATTTCCAGATCGATGATTTTACCTATATTTTCAGCCGCTGGAATGAAAAGGTTTGGCGGAACTGGGCCCAGTACGGGTGAAAACCAGCGAGCAAGCGCTTCGAAACCAATGATTTCTCCATCTTTTAAATTGACTTTCGGCTGAAGGTAGACTTCGATTTCCTGCGCAATTAACGCCCTCGACAATTCATTGAAAATCCTCATTTCTTTAATCGATTCTTCGTTTTGAAGATCCCTGTAAAATGACATCGCATTGCCAGGTTTCTTTTTCGCGTTTGACATAGCGATATCCGCCCGGCGTAACAGTTCCTCTTCACTTGTTTGGTCGCCTTCAGAAAATGAAATCCCGATCTTCAACGTGATGAACAGGTCCTGCCCCGCAACAATGAACGGTTCCGAAACAATCGCACTTAATTCGAAAAGGTAGTTTCCTTCACCACTTTCGCCTGTTATAACGAGTGATGCACTTGAAAAACGCCCGATAAAGTTCGGATTACCCTTCCCGGCTTTTTCAATTCGTTTACCCAGCTGGATAAACAGTTCATCGGCTGCATTTCTTCCATAAAGATCAACTATTTTTGCGTATTCACCTGGTTCTATGATTGCCACAAAATGTCCTTGGCCATCTAAGACGTTATGTTTAAGTTGGTTCAAGAACGCATGACGGTTCGGCAATCCCGTTTGTGGATCAGTAAAAGCAAGCCTGCGATATTCCGCCTGCTGTGTATAATGCTTTCTCGTCATTTGGACAATTGGGACCATACCTTTGAGGAACTGAATTTGCGTTTCTGTTGGATTTCCAGTTTTTCTCATGAACACAGTTAGTAATCCGTTCATTTCATCTTCACTGTCAAATGTCGGGACCGACCAATTCGAATGGGAATCGATTATCGATTGTCCTCCTTGTTGGACAGTCTCTCGATTACTTTCCATGACAATCACATCTTCTGGTACATACCTAGTTTCAAGTGCCTCATTATTCATTATTTCCGCAAGCAATTGATCGGGTACTGAATCCGCTGCTCCTATGTACCACCCGTCGTTCTCTTCCTTGAAAAGAATCGAACATACAGATCCTTTTGGGAAAAATGATTCGACGACCGTTCCTATCTTTTTCAATAAATCAGTGAGTTCTGCACCTGCATTTATGCCAGAAAAAATTGCCTCTTGTAATCTAAGTAGTGATTCGTCTTTTTTACGTTCGGTCACATCTAAAATGAAGGATGCAATAAATAAGGCTTCCCCTTTTCCGTCAACAAGCGGCTGGATAACAAGTTCATTCCAAAATGGAGTTCCGTCTTTTTTATAATTAAGCACCTCGGCATTGGCAGGCATGCCCTTACGAAGTTTTTTGTTAATTTCCTCAATAAGTTCCATATCGGTTTCGTCACCTTGCATGAATCGCAAGTTCTGACCAATCACTTCGGCAGAGGGGTAACCCGTAATCTTTGTAAATGCTTCATTAATCAAAACAACCGGATCGTCTGGGGCAGATGGATCAGTCAAAATGAAACCTGTCTGAAAACGGCTTCCAAAACGACGCAGCCAATTTAATAAGATCTCCTTTTCAGTTTTATCTGTATATGTTTTTTGAAGATTACTCATCGTTTATTCACCCCTTCGTAAAAGAAAAACAAGCCGCTATCATTATGGATAGCGGCTTATTCCTTAGTTATTATGCATATAGCGGAAATTTGTCCGTCAATGCAATAACACGTTGCTGTGCTTCTTTTTTCACAGCTTCGTCTTCATGGTTTTTCAGAACCTTGGCCATAATTGATGCGATTTCTCGCATTTCTTCTTCCTTGAAGCCACGTGTTGTCACGGCTGGCGTTCCAAGTCGAACTCCCGAAGTAACAAACGGGCTTTCAGTGTCATATGGTATCGTGTTTTTGTTCGTAGTGATGCCGACTTCATCTAATGCGTGCTCTGCAATTTTACCCGTGATTTCAAGTGAACGCAGGTTAAGCAGGACCAAATGGTTATCTGTTCCGCCGGATACGATGTCTACGCCTTCAGCTATTAGCGCTTCAGCCAATGCTTTAGCATTACTTTTCACTTGTTGAATATATGTTTTGAATTCCGGTTTCTGTGCTTCGCCAAATGCAACCGCTTTGGCAGCGATGACGTGCATCAATGGTCCACCCTGAACTCCCGGGAAGATTGATTTATCAAGTTTACGAGCAAATTCTTCTGTAGAAAGAATGAGACCACCACGAGGTCCGCGTAACGTTTTATGTGTTGTCGAAGTGACGAAGTGTGCATGCGGAACTGGGTTTTGATGCTCGCCAACTGCTACAAGCCCTGCGATATGTGCCATGTCAACGAATAAGTAAGCGCCCACTTCATCCGCAATTTCACGGAACTTAGCAAAATCAATTTCACGTGGATAGGCACTTGCGCCTGCTACAATCATTTTCGGTTTATGCTCAAGCGCTTTTTGACGGACATCTTCGTAGTCAATTAGCTCATCTTCCTTGCTCACTCCGTAATCTACAAAGTTGTACAATTTGCCCGAGAAGTTAACTGGGCTTCCGTGAGTCAAATGACCGCCGTGTGAAAGATTCATACCAAGAACAGTATCTCCAGGCTCAAGTACCGCAAAATAGACAGCCATATTTGCTTGTGCACCAGAGTGCGGCTGAACGTTTGCATATTCCGCTCCGAAGATTTCTTTTACGCGGTCACGTGCGATATTTTCAACAACGTCAACATGTTCACAGCCGCCGTAGTAGCGTTTGCCAGGGTAGCCTTCTGCGTATTTGTTCGTTAGATAAGAACCTTGCGCTTCCATAACTGCTTCTGTTACGAAGTTTTCAGATGCAATCAATTCGATGTTTGACTGTTGACGCTTTTTCTCCGCCATAATCGCTTCGTATACTGCCTCATCTTCACGTTGTACGTTGCCCAATTTGTTCAATTCCATATTCTCATTCCCCTTCATTATCTATTTTATTGTCCAGTCTACAGCGGCCAGACGCTCGGAGGCCCACACGAAGTGGGTCATGCAGCCGTTGCCACAGGAAGTGGCGATCTTAGGCTGCGTTCCTTAACCGTCTTGCGCCTGTCGCGTCTATGCGGGCCGCTTCCGCTATTCTTTATATATTGCACGTTCTCCACCAATTAACTTCGGCCTTGTTGTTGCGACCGTGACAACTGCATTGCCTATTTTCCCGATTGATGTACGTAAAGGGACAGCAACCCGCTTCAAATGCATGCCGATTAATGTTTGTCCAATATCGATGCCAGCACTGGCGCGAATTTCCTCTACAACTACAGGGTCATTCATATGCTGATAAGCGTAGGCCGACATTGAACCACCCGCATGTATCATTGGGATGACTGAAACTGGTTCAAGCATGAACTTTTCGGCCGCGTGACGTTCAATTGTCAGCGCCCTGTTAATATGTTCACACCCTTGGAATGCAAGAATTAGTTTATGTTTTTCGGCAAAATCTGTTAAGGGTTCGTATAGCGCTTTTCCAATTTCAAGCGCGCCTCCAGTGCCGATTCGTTTGCCAGCAATTTCAGAGGTCGAGCAGCCGATGACGAAAATTGTGCCCGGTATAAGGTCTGTCTGTTCAGCCATTTCTGCTAACAGCTGCTCTAGTTGAAGCTTCCATAAATTCAAAGCATCCACTTTATACCACCTACCTTCCGCTTTTCATGATGTCTAGCTTCAGCGCCAGACGCTCGGGTCATAAGTCGTTCCAGCTAGGAAGGATTGACCTGCATCCTTCCCGGGCAAAGTACGCCACTTAGGCCTGCAGGATGCAGGCGTTGCGACACGACGTCGCGAACTTAGACTGCCTTCCTTTACCCGTCTTATGCCTGTCGCGTCTAAACGGCGCCTTCCGCTTTTCAGGGTGTCTAGCTTCAGGCGCCAGACGCTCGGGTCATAAGTCGTTCCAGCTAGGAAGGATTGACCTGCATCCTTCCCGGGCAAAGTACGCCACTTCGCAGGCCCGTCTTATGCCTGTCGCGTCTAAACGGCGCCTACCGCTTTTCAGTCTTCAAGTTCCATCAATTTGCCGATACGACGCTCGTGGCGTCCACCTTCGAATTTCGTGTTTAACCAAGTTGTAGCTACTTCCCTTGCGTGTCCTGGTCCTATAACGCGTTCGCCCATCGCAAGGATGTTTGAATCGTTATGCTGCCTTGTTGCTTTCGCACTAAAGACATCATGGACAAGTGCACAACGGATGCCTTTTACTTTATTCGCCGCAATTGACATGCCAATACCTGTTCCGCAAATAACAATGCCCCGGTCGAAATCTCCCGATGCTACTCCATTTGCTACGGGTGCCGCGTAGTCTGGATAGTCAACAGACTCATTCGAATCTGGACCAAAATCTACAAATTCCAATCCTAGTTCTACCAATAATTTAATGATTTCATGACGAAGATTGTTTCCGCCATGATCTGAAGAAATCGCGATTTTCACAGGATCCCTCTTTTCATAATATACTCACAACTCATTCTAGCATTTTTCGGCAAAAAAAACACAGCCAAAGCGAAAATTGGGGCTGTGTTTCGTATTTTTATGCTTTGCCTCCGTCTAGACGCTGAGTCCGCTGGAAGCGGGTCATGCAGTGGGGAGGGATTGAACTGCATCCCTCCTTGTTGCGACAGGACGTCGCGATCTGAAGCTGTCTTCCTCTGTCGCTTCAGTCTTGCTGATAAAGGCAAAGAACGCCACTTCGCAGATCCGTCTTATGCCTGTCGCGTCTTAACAGCTGCTTCTGCTTTTCGTTATTTAGTCCGATCAAATTGACTAATAACATTATAAAGGTCTTCAGATTGCCTTTTCAGTTCACTTGCCATCGCATCTGCCTGTTCAATTGACTGAACTTGTTCTTCTGTTGCTGCTCCGACTTCGAGCGCGCCAGCGGATGTTTGTTCCGCGATTGCTGCAACTTCCTGTGATTGGCGTGCTGTCGTTTCTATATTCGACAGCTGCAGTTCGACAAATTTTGTGATTTCGACAACGGAATCTGCCATACCATTCACTTTAGATGTCATTGCTTCGACATTTTCACTTGTTTCATTGGCACGGTTCGCTTCGGTTGCCGCCGTCTTCACTTGTTGTTCCATTTCCTTCACGACTTTCGTAACATCTGTCTGGATTGTTGCAACAAGATCCGAAATTCCATTTACCGCTTTGGCACTTTCATCAGCTAACAAACGCACTTCCTCTGCCACGACTGCAAATCCTTTTCCGTGTTCACCTGCACGCGCCGCCTCAATGGATGCATTCAACGCCAATAAATTCGTCTGTGCTGCAATATTACCTACAAGTTGAACGATTTCACCTATTTTCTGCGCATTGTGATCCAGTTGCCTAATTGTGCCAAGTGATAGCTCACTTTGTGAAGACATATTTCGGATGCCATTGACAAGCATTCGGAATACCTCTGTCATGCGCACTAGTTCCTCAAGCATCTCTTTTGAACGTTCAGAAGAATCTTCAGCCCTGCTACTCACTTCAACAGCTAATAGGCGGACATCTTCAATTGCTTCCGCTGTTTCTTGGATGGCAATTGCCGATTCCTCTGCGCCGGAGGCAATCTCCTTGATTGTAGATGCTACTGCATCCGCCTGTCTCGCAGCTGCTCCGGTTTCAGCAGATAAGCTATCTACTGTACTGGCCGTCTTTTCATAATTCGTCTCAATTTGTCCGACTATCGCACGCAAATTAAGCACCATATGCTGAAACGCTTCCGCCACTGAACGGATTTCATCAGACGAGTTTGGCAGTTCGATATCCGTTCCAATTTCCCCATCAGCGACTTTATTAGCCGCTTTCTCGAGATTTTGTAATGGTTTCGTTAATATCGTACTGAAAAGCGCCGCTAACACGCCCGACCAAAATATGCCCATCGTATACGTCATCACCGCAAACCAAAACGGATCAAGTTTCGGAAAAAATTGTGGTTGTACGACATTAATGAATAATGCACTTGTTGTGTAAGTGACAATCGCAAGTATCGTTATAAATAGAATAAGCTTTCCCTTTAGCCCGAACTTCTTTTCCCTTTTTTCTCTCATCATTATTCCTCCATCAATTTCTGTTCAAGCACATCGATAATTCCCGACAACTCATTGAACACATGCCGATATGTATCGATATCGCCTCCGTACGGGTCGTACACATCTCCAGTTAATTCTTGTTTCACAAATCCTTTTAGTGTAAATGTTTTGTCTTTCACTTCTGGGTAAGAGTGAATGAGTATTGCTCTATGCCCTTCTGTCATTGTTAAAACGACATCCGCCCACTTCAAATCCTCACTTGAAACGACTCTTGAGACAGGCGTGTAAAGCATGTCCGCTTCTTCGATAAGCGTTTTCGCGTTCAAAGAAATCGGAAAGCCCGCTTGTGCGTGAACACCCGCTGAACGAACCGACACATTGTTAATTCCTTTGGAACGAAGAATCGCCTCTGCCATTGGGCTTCTGCACGTGTTTCCAGTGCATATCAAATAAATATTTATTACTATCACCCTTTCTCTTTAGAATAGCTGACTTTTATGAATAAAGAAACAGTCAATTTCAATTAAAGCATGATAATACTCCCATTATTAATAAAGCGAGTCCTGTAATTAGTCTCAGCACTTTCCCATTCTTAAGACCTAAACGTCCTTTTAACAAGAGTGCGGCACAGGAAAAAATGAACGTAAATGCTCCCGACGCGACGATGAAAAGAACTTTATCCATATGAAGCATTCCAAATGAAACACTTACTGAAAAAGCGTCGATACTCACTGCAAACGCAATGATATAAGGTGAAATTTGTTTCGATGAGGAGCCCGAAGTTTCACTTTGCAACAACATATGTATACCGATTAATCCGAGCATGACGCCCGATAATATACTGCTCCATACTGTAAATATATGTGCAGACAACTCCCCTGTAATGAATCCAAGAAATGGGATAGCCATATTAAGAAATGACGTCCAAAGTGCCAATGCAAGTTTTCCTTTATTTACATGCAGGAATGAATAAATGACTAAAACATCCAAGGTCGTAATACCAGCCGCAAATAATTCCGCCAAAACAAAACCTCCCCGAATACCGCATCGGTTCATCTTATGCGCCATTTAAGGAGGTCATTCGTAGTAGCTTTAGTACATATAGTGTTTTCCTTCAGCAGCTTTCATTAATCTGTTCATGACGGCAGCACCGACCCCGGCTAGATCTGTTTCAACAGCTAGAATAAGATCTGCTTCCGTCAAATCGCACTTACGGAGTGCTCCGTATAAATTTGTCGCCATTGCTTCATTGTTACCTGCCAAACCAATCGAAAAGTACCAATCCGCACCTAAAACACCCATTTCATCAGGCCCAATCAGCGCGACCTTCTTGCCTTCAGCATGAAGGTTTTCAATAGCTGTACGAATTTTATCCGCATCGTAATTGATGACATAAAGAGGTGCTTCTGGCGCATAATGCAAATACTTCATACCCGGGGAACGTGGAGCTTGCTCGCCAGGTGACTTCGTTTCAGAATTTACGGCACCTATGATGCTCTCAATCATTTCTTGCGTTGTCCCTCCTGGCCGTAAAATAGTCGGCGGAACTGTCGTCATATCTAATACGGTTGATTCCACACCTACACCAGTCTGTCCCCCGTCAAGAATGAGCGGGATGAGTCCGTCAAGATCTTTCTGTACGTGAGCCGCTTCAGTTGGGCTCGGTTTACCGCTTCGATTAGCACTGGGCGCTGCAAGCGGTTCACCTAGTGCGCGTAGAAGACCCAAAGCTACCGGATGATCCGGCATTCTTATGCCCACGGTCTCAACGCCGGGCGTTACATTCGGAGCGATGACGCCAGGTATTTTGTGGAAAACAAGCGTCAGTGGACCAGGCCAATACGTATCCATCAACTTTTCTCCAGCTGTAGTAATACCTGTCGCATAGTTCGAAACTTCTTCTTTATTACCAATATGTACGATTAGCGGATTGTCAGAAGGTCTTCCTTTTGCTTCGAAGATTTTTTGTACCGCTAACTCATCAGTTGCAACTGCACCTAAACCGTATACTGTCTCTGTAGGAAACGCGACGATGCCGCCACTTTTCAAAATATCCACAGCCTGTTCATAGTTTCTATCGTTATCCATAAAGTTATCCACTGAAACCACTTTCGTTTCCATGAGCTAATCCCCCACTTATACACATTTTGATCATTCTATCCACAAAGTTTGTTGGTAACTTTATGCGAACAGCCCTTTTATCCACTCCCAGACGAAAAAAGTGACTTTTTCCTCTTCTTCTTCTTTTTTATCTACAAAACAGATTTTCGGAAACATTGCACACCACCAATTATCCCCACGTCCACTACCAATTGTTAAAATATAGGCATCGTATTTCGCTTGTGGGCTAATAAATAGACCCGAACGCTTCGGTGGAAACAACGCTTCTTTACGTTCGAGCGAAATAGCAGTGCCGTTTGACATAGTGTTAGCAATTTCGAGAATTTCGCTTTCGAGTGCCAGCAAGTTATCCCCAAGTTCTTTTTTCGTGCGTGACGTATTCACCGCGTTTTCGATAAGCGGCTGAATTTCATGTTGGATACTAATTTTAATCTGCTGATCGGCAGGCGCATTCGAATGAGCAAGCAGCCTGAAACGGATGGCATCCTCTTCTTCTGTCACCGTCATGAATACCGCTATGAAGGCCTGAATGATGATGAGCATGATGATGAATTCAATATAAGGCAACCATTTTTGACCTATCGTTTTCTTTCTTATAATCTCGTAGTCTGTTAACATCTTTATCCCCTCCTACTCTGCATTGTTGCCAGAGTAGGAGGGGTTTATTCACGAGTCTCGCAAAATATCATTCGATCTTTGCCGTTGATATCTTTTACCGTTTCAACAAGGGCTTCTGGGAGCGCCTCTTCGAACAACTTATGCACAGCTGGTCCTTGTAAATAGCCGATTTCGACGGCGATGAGAGAAGGCTTGTTCATAAGTGGTGGCAACGTTTCTGCAAGTTTCCGATAAAAGTAAAGTCCGTCTTCATCCGCAAATAATGCATTATGCGGTTCGTGATCGAGGACCGTACCTGACATTAACGCCGCTTCGTCATGCGCAATATAGGGCGGGTTGGATAACACTACATCCCATTTCCCCCGTGAGATTGGCGCCGCAAGGTCACCTTGAAGGAAAGTAATTTCAGCGTGGTTCACTTTTGCGTTATACTTCGCGATTGCAAGCGCACCTTCACTGATATCCGTTGCCGTAACGAGAGCTTCAGGCCATTCTTTTTTGAATGAAACCGCGATTGCGCCGCTACCCGTTCCGATATCTGCGATGGTAATTTTTTTAGTAGCGAAGAGTTTCTGGCTTCGTTCAAGCGCGCCATAAACGAGCTCCTCTGTTTCTGGACGCGGGATAAGGACATTTTCATCAACTTTGAACGTGTAGCCGTAGAAACCTTCTTCACCAATGACATATTGTACAGGTCTTCCTTCGAGCAGTTCGGCGGTTTTATCCCAAAAGTCTTTGTGCTGCTCGCCTGTAAGTTGTTCCTGTACATCTGCAAATAAGGAAGCCCTGGACTTTTGCGTGACGAATTCCATGAGGAGCTGCGCGGCATGTGGCTCAAGACCTTTTTGTTCTAATAAAGAAGAAGCCCGCTGGAGAGCTTCATAGATTTTTTCAGTCATTGCGATCCAAACTTTCTAGGCGGTATGCCTGTTCCTCGAGAATAAGCGCATCGATAACTTCATCGAGTTTACCTTCAATGATCTGATCTAGTTTCTGGATTGTCAGGCCTATGCGGTGATCAGTCACCCGGTTTTGCGGGAAGTTGTATGTGCGAATCCGCTCGGAACGGTCACCTGTACCGACTGCTGACTTCCGTTTTTCATCATACTCATCTTGGATTTCGCGTGTGAATTTATCGGAAACGCGTGCCCGTAGTACTTTCATCGCCTTCTCTTTATTCTTAATTTGCGATTTTTCATCTTGAATCGATACGGTAATACCGGTTGGAAGATGCGTCAATCGGACGGCGGACATCGTCGTGTTGACCGACTGACCTCCAGGACCAGATGAGCAATAGGTATCCGTTCGAATATCTTTTTCATGGATAACAATTTCAATTTCTTCTGCTTCAGGAAGGCATGCAACGGTTGCTGTCGATGTATGTGTACGCCCGCCGGATTCGGTTTCCGGGACTCGTTGCACACGGTGTGCCCCGTTTTCATATTTCAATTTCGAATAAGCACCCTTTCCGTTAATCAGGAAAATAATTTCTTTAAAGCCACCGAGTTCTGTCGGAGATGAATCCAATACTTCGACTTTCCAGTGGTTCATTTCCGCGAAGCGACTGTACATACGGAACAAGCTACCTGCGAAAAGCGCTGCTTCATCACCACCTGCCGCTCCACGAATTTCCATAATAACGTTTTTATTATCGTTCGGATCTTTTGGCACGAGTAATAGTTTCAGTTTTTCTTCGAATGATTCGATTTGATCTTCTAGTTCGGAAATTTCCATTTTGACAAGTTCTCTCATGTCATCATCTAGATTGTCGTTCAACATTTCTTTAGCACTTTTAAGTTCAGCTTTTGCATGTTTATAGCCGCGATACGTTTCGACTGTTTCTTGTAAGCCGGATTGTTCTATTGAGTAATCGCGGAGCTTTGTCATATCACTTACTACCGCGGGATCACTGAGCATTTCGTTCAAATGATCATATCGGTCTTCTACTGCTTGTAACCTTTCAAACATTGCGGACACCTCATTTTCAGGACTGTTTTGTACGTTCATTGTACGGGAATTTGCTTGGTAAATACAGTTATTTCACCGATGCCAACGTTCTTGTGAAAGTTGACAACGTTTCGTGCGGACTTCACAACGTTCTGGAGAAAGTTAACAACACTACTCCTAAACTAAACAACGTTTGGGGGACTTCGCAACGTTTCGCGCGATGTTCGCAACGCTCTGGTGGAAGTTAACAACGCTACTCCTAAACTAAACAACACTCCAAAGAAACTTAACAACGCTGCTACAGCGGGCTATGCACCAAAAAACCCGCCCTATTCTGCCGGACGGGCTTGATTGCTGTTATGCTTTTACAGATGCTACAGCTGTTATACCTTTTGGTACTTCGTGGTGCTTGCGGCATCTTGGTTCGTACGCTTCTGACGCGCCGACTAGAATGATGGGATCATCATAGCCTGCAGGCGTGCCGTTAATGAGCCGCTGCGTTCGGCTAGAGGGCGAGCCACACGCCGTGCAGACTGCCTGTAATTTGGTAACGTGTTCAGCCACAGCCATTAGACGTGGCATCGGTCCGAATGGTTCGCCGCGGAAATCTTGGTCAAGTCCAGCGACGATTACACGGAATCCACGATTGGCCAATTCCATCACAACGTCGACGATACCCTCGTCAAAAAACTGGGCTTCATCGATTGCGATTACGTCATAATCATCGGTGACAAACTGTTCAATATGGGTCGAACTGGCAATCGGATTCGCGATAACAGTTGTCCCATTATGGCTAACAACGGCTTCTTCGCTAAAACGATCATCGATTTCCGGTTTAAATACCGCGATTTTTTGTTTGGCGAACTGTGAACGTCTTATTCGTCGAATCAATTCCTCGGATTTCCCTGAAAACATACTGCCGCAAATGACCTCAATCCAACCGCCTTGCATAGTTACGTACATGGTGAATCTCCTTCCAGTTGCCTGTATATAATTATTTCATTCATGTCATTAGATTATCTATCATACCCTAAAACGAGTTAAATTTAACGTCTATTATTTCAAACTTAAATATGTTAGACACATTTTTCTCCAAAAATAAATACCCGCCCGGCGCATGCGCACCTGACGGGTATCGTGAAGATTTTACTCTTGGCCTTCTTCTTCGCGGCCTTCTTCTTTGAGACCATATTTTTTGTTGAAGCGGTCGACACGTCCGTCCGCTTGAGCAAATTTCTGGCGTCCAGTGTAGAATGGGTGACATTCATTACAAACTTCAATGCGGATGTCCCCTCTTACAGAACCTGTTTCAAATGTGTTACCACATGAACAAGTAACAGTTGATACTTTATAAGCTGGATGTATTGCTGCTTTCATCAATCTCTCTCCTTTCGCCCTGAACCATCTGGAACAGAGTTGTATTATAAGACTGATGCCTTACACGGTCCGTGTTCGTCAACCGTATATGCACGCAGATATTATTTAAGTTACTTTAGAGATTATAACAAGTTTTTTTTGCAGATGCAACTATTTTAATTAACTACTACATATGTTGCAATAAAGAACCCATTGAATTCGCTTCGGCGCTAGGGGATGCCTCCCGCCCTAAGCCAAGCAGCTTCGCCGCCAGTCTTAGGGCTTCGGCTACCCCTGTTAAGGCGCCTACGCTTAGTATATATACAGTTTCGCACACTCAACCATCCAGTACAGAACCACACACCAGGTTACATGCGCCACAATAAAGCACTCAATAAATAAGCGGGGATTCTATTATAACAATCCTTTGCCGTTGCGATGGGCTTTCATCTCGTCATTTAATTTACCAAAGAACTCTTCGTTTGTTTTCGTCAGACGTAATTTCTTCATGAAACGTTCCGCGAAGTCATGCGAATCGGAAAATGTTTTGCGAATCGCCCATAACTTTTCAAGCTGGTCAGCCGGAATAAGTAATTCTTCTTTCCGTGTACCTGAGCGGCGAATGTCGAGCGCTGGGAAAATCCGTCGTTCCGCGAGATTACGGTCAAGATGCAGTTCCATATTGCCGGTTCCTTTGAATTCTTCATAGATAACTTCATCCATGCGTGAACCTGTGTCTATTAAAGCCGTCGCAAGAATGGTCAAGCTACCGCCTTCTTCGAGATTACGTGCTGCCCCGAAAAACCGTTTTGGACGATGGAATGCAGCGGGATCAATACCACCAGACAGTGTACGTCCGCTTGATGGAATAACAAGGTTATATGCACGCGCAAGCCGTGTAATCGAATCCATGAGAATGATAACATCCCGTTTATGTTCTACGAGTCGCATTGCCCGTTCCAATACAAGTTCCGCCACTTTGACGTGGTTTTCTGGTAATTCATCGAATGTTGAACTGACGACGTCGGCCTTGACCGAGCGTTCGATATCTGTCACTTCTTCTGGTCTTTCATCAATCAGAAGGACGATCAGTTCCGCATCAGGATGGTTCAGTGTGATGGAATTCGCAATTTCCTTCAACAGCAATGTTTTCCCTGCTTTTGGTGGAGCCGCAATGAGTCCACGCTGACCGAAACCGACCGGCGAGATAAGATCCATAATGCGTGTCGATAGCTTTAATGGATCTGTTTCAAGTTTGATATGACGGTCTGGATAAAGCGGTGTTAGTGCTGGGAAATGGACGCGTTCACGTGCTACCTCTGGGTCTTCTCCATTGACGGCTTCCACTTGTAGAAGACCGTAATAGCGTTCCGATTCTTTTGGCGGTCGAACTTTCCCACTCACTTTATCACCGTTTCGAAGATCAAAACGTCGGATTTGTGAAGCGGATATATAGATATCTTCCGAACTCGGTGAGTAGTTAATTGGACGAAGGAAGCCGTAACCCTCTGATTGGATAATTTCAAGTACACCTTCCATGAAGAAGAACCCTTCTTGTTCGGCTCTTGATTTCAATATAGCAAAAATAAGTTCCTTTTTCGTTAACTTGCTGTAATAAGCAATTTTATATTCTTTGGCATGGGCATATAACTCTTTTAGGATCATATTCTCCAACGCTGAAATTGTTAGCACTGTCATCTTTTGGCACCACTCTTTAGGTTAATGGGTAAAAGTGAAACTTCAATCAGTGGGGAGTTCCTCATCCCCAACTGATTGTTAGTTTCACCATTCAGGCTTTTACGGGCAGTTGACCCCAAACTTTACCTTCTTCAGGTTTTCAAAAACCTTGAGGTCGGTGTCTTACTGCCCGTTAATGCGGGATGAATTTTTGAGGTTAATCTAGGAAGGTATTTCATAATGATATATCCTGAAGGTCCACTTCAGAAGAGGACCCTAGGATATATACAGGTACTTCCTATACAAGCGAAGATGCCCGGTTTATGGCCGGGCGATGAGCTCTATCAGTCTTGCATGACAAGCAGAGGTTTTTTCTCCATGCTGTGACGACCTTCAACAAAACGAATAGTGCCGGACTTCGAACGCATAACTAATGAATGCGTTTCACAATAACCGCCTTTAAATTGTACGCCGCGAAGAAGTTCTCCGTCTGTTACGCCAGTTGCAGCGAATATCGCGTCGTCTCCTTTGACAAGATCGTCCATGTAAAGTACTTTGTCTACGTCGATTCCCATTTTAATACAACGTTCACGTTCAGCATCATTCGAAGGAACGAGTCTACCCTGGATCTCGCCGCCAAGGCATTTCAGTCCAACTGCAGCGATAACACCTTCTGGTGCTCCGCCGAGTCCAAATAAAATGTCTACTCCGGTTTCATCAAAAGCAGTATTGATAGCTGCTGCAACATCACCGTCATTAATTAGCTTAATGCGTGCACCTGAAGCTCGAATTTCTTCAATGATAGCCGCGTGACGTTCCCTATTAAGAACAGTCGCAACAATGTCACCGATGTCTTTGTTTTTAGCTTTAGCAACAGCCATTAGGTTTTCAGTTACGGATGCATCGATATCGATTTTACCAACCGCTTCAGGGCCGACAGCGATTTTGTTCATATACATATCTGGAGCGTTCAAGAGATTGCCTTTATCCGCAATAGCGATAACTGCAAGTGCGTTCCAGCCGCCTGCTGCGACAATATTGGTTCCTTCAAGCGGGTCAACAGCGACGTCCACTTCAGGACCATTTCCAGTCCCTAGCTTTTCACCAATATAAAGCATCGGTGCTTCGTCCATTTCCCCTTCACCAATTACGACAATCCCTTGCATCGGAATTGTATCGAATACCGTACGCATTGCTGTTGTTGCAGCGTCATCCGCCTCATTTTTCAATCCGCGTCCCATCCAACGTGAAGCTGATACTGCGGCTGCTTCTGTAACACGAACTAATTCCATCGATAAACTGCGTTCCATTTGTGTTCCTCCTGGTATACGGTAAAATCCCGTAAGTTTTGCCACTCTGGCTAATTATAGCATAATCAGTTCTAGTACTGGGTCGTTCATTCGCCCACGATTGCTTCTTCAGAAATCGATACTTTGCGGATATCCGCTCCAATTCCCTGAAGTTTTTCGATTAGTGAACTATACCCGCGCTCGATGTGCTGAATCTCTTGTACTTCCGTCACTCCGTCGGCAATGAGTCCCGCTATAACGAGCGCGGCACCTGCACGAAGATCCGATGCGCGTACTGTTGCTGCTTGAAGCGGCGTCGGTCCAGCTAAAATTGCTGATCGCCCTTCGACGCGTGCATCGGCATTCATTCTTGTGAGCTCGTCGATATGTTTAAATCTAGCCGAGTAAACCGTATCTGTAATGACGGAAGGTCCAGCTGCTTGCGTTAGCAGTACTGAAAATGGCTGTTGAAGATCTGTTGGAAAACCTGGATAAACAAGTGTTTTCACATCGACAGCTGTTAAATTACGCGACTTTGGAATGAAGATTTGTTCTTCACCTTCAACAATATCAACGCCCATTTCACGAAGTTTCGCTGTAAGCGCCTCAACGTGAAATGGGATGACATTATCGATTGTGACGCCATCGCCCGCTGCAGCAGCCATAATCATGAAAGTGCCCGCTTCAATCCGATCCGGAATAATTGTGTGCCTTGTGCCGTGAAGTTTTTCCACGCCATCTATACGAATGACATTCGTTCCTGCGCCCTTAATTTTCGCACCCATATTGGACAGCAGTGTAGCGACGTCAATGATTTCAGGTTCTTTCGCCGCATTCTCGATTGTCGTACGACCTGTTGCGAGAACTGCTGCGAGCATGATATTAATTGTTGCGCCAACACTGACGACGTCCAAATAGATTTTTGCACCGCGTAATTCTTCCGCCCGCAAATAAATGGCGCCATGTTCGTTGGTCACTTTCGCACCAAGCGCTTCAAAACCTTTGATATGCTGATCAATTGGTCGTGGCCCCAGATGACAACCTCCTGGCAACCCGATGACCGCATGTTTGAATCTACCAAGCATCGCGCCCATCATATAGTAGGATGCTCGAAGCTTCTTCACGTTGCCGTTCGGAAGTGGCATTGATATCATTTCTGTTGGATCAATCGTCATCGTGCCTTTATCAAATTCAACTTTCCCACCGATATCTTCCAGTAGTGCCTGAAGGGTAACGACATCCGAGATTTCTGGCAGCCCTTCGATTGTAACGAGGGAATCAGCCAGAATAGAAGCAGGGATAAGTGCTACTGCACTGTTTTTAGCACCACTTACTTTAATTGATCCTTGTAATGGTTTACCACCTGTTATTTTATAAACGTCCATATGACTCTCCTTCGATGCCTTACTTGTTCTTTCTAGTTTCCCAGTCCGCAAGAAATGCTTCGATTCCTTTATCAGTAAGTGGATGCTTGAACAGCTGCGTCAACACATTGAAAGGTGTCGTTGCAATGTCTGCACCACTAAGCGCTGCGTCTGTAATATGCTGTGGGCTGCGGATGGATGCAGCAATAATTTCTGTTTTGATATTGTGGATTGAGAAGATATCTGCAATCGTAGAGACTAACGCCATGCCATCTTGTCCAATGTCATCGAGTCTGCCGAGGAATGGGGAAACATATGTCGCTCCTGCACGTGCTGCAAGAAGTGCCTGATTTGCACTGAAGATAAGTGTCACGTTTGTTTTGATGCCTTCTTGTGAGAAGACTGAGCAAGCTTTCAGTCCTTCAGGTGTCATTGGCAATTTCACCGTAATATTTGGTGCGATTTTCGCCAATTCGCGTCCTTCTTTAATCATGCCTTCTGCATCAAGTGCGATGACTTCTGCACTGACTGAACCAGGGACAAGTGCGGCAATTTCTCGCAATCTATCATGGAAAGGTACATCTTCTTTTGCAACAAGAGAAGGATTAGTTGTAACTCCTGATAGTATGCCCCAAGTATGAGCTTCTTTGATTTCTTCAAAATTTGCTGTATCGATGAAAAATTTCATGAATAAATTCCCCCTTATAATGGATGTAGATCTATATTAAAGACTTTATGGAAAGCTCTTTTCTTATCGCTTCGCTTCTGCGAAAAAGCCTTATGAAAAGCTCTTTTCTTATCGCTTCGCTTCTGCGAAAAAGCCTTATGAAAAGCTCTTTTCTTATCGCTTTGCTTCTGCGAAAAAGCTCTCTTAAAAGAAGGAGAATACATCAATGCTGACGTTTCTCCTCTTTCTTTTAGCTACGTATAATTAAGCTTTTTGTGAACTACCAAATTCGCGCATTTTACCGATAACCGTTAATTTGATGGCATCGCGCATCGGCGTCAAGAATTTACGTGGATCGTAGGCTTCAGCGTCTGCCGCAAGTTTTTCACGGACAGCTTTTGTTCCTTGTATTTGATTTTCTGTATTAACGTTAATTTTAGCCGTTCCGAATGAAATGGATTTTTGGATATCTTTTATCGGAATGCCTGTTCCGCCGTGCAGGACAAGCGGTAGGTCAGATTGACTTGATATCTCTTCCATTTCCTTGAAACCAATATTTGGCTCGCCTTTATATGGTCCATGGACTGATCCTAGTGCAGGTGCAAGACAGTCGATTCCTGTTTTGTCCACAAGCTCTTTACATTCTGCAGGGTTCGCATAAATGACGCCTTCAGCAATAATATCATCTTCCTGGCCTCCAACGACCCCAAGTTCTGCTTCGACAGAAACTCCCCGTTCATGTGCATAATCAACTACACTTTTCGTAATTTCAATATTTTCCGCAAGCGATTTCGATGAAGCGTCGATCATAACGGAAGTGAAACCCGCTTCAATTGCTTCTTTACATTTATCGAAGCTTGAACCATGATCCAGATGAATCGCGACAGGAACTGTGATCTTATAATCGTGCATAAGGCCTTTCACCATGTTGACAACCGTTGTGAAACCGCCCATATAACGCGCTGCACCTTCAGATACACCAAGGATTACAGGAGATTGTTCTTCTTGTGCCGCCAGCAAAATTGCTTGCGTATATTCAAGGTTGTTTAAATTAAACTGACCTATTGCGTACCCTTCTTTTTTCCCTTTGATCATCATTTCTTTCATGGAAACAAGTGCCATGCGAATTCCTCCTTAGGATCTTGAAAAGAATAGTGTGATTATTGTATACCACTAATATCATAACAAAAACAGCCAGTGTTTACCACTGCCTGCTTTGTCAGTTTTCAAACATTGCGTTCACTGCATCACGGACTTCATAAATATCAAACGGCTTAGTAAAGTATTTTACAGCTCCAGTCTTCAGTGCATCTTCTGTTAATTCAATTTCACCATATGCCGTCATCATGATGACCGGTATTTCAGGCCAGCCAATTTTCAATCTTTTTAAAACCTCTAATCCATCTATGCCTGGCATTTTCATATCAAGCAGGACACAGCCTGGCACTTCTTTTTCCACTGCTTGGAGTGCATCTAATCCATTGGCAGCTAGCGTTGTTTTAAACCCTTCTCTGCGGAACACTTCATCCAATAATAACCGAATTCCCTTTTGATCATCGACAATTAACAGGCTCTTCAATCTCCATCCCCTCTTTCTGCATTCCCATGTTGTTATACCTACTTATTTGACAAAATCCCTAGATATCCTTCTTTTTTGACAAAACTTTGTCTTTTGCTTTCCAGGACCCTTCTTCCTATAATAAGCTTGAGGTGGTAACTTTGAAAATGTTGACGACACAAATTAGCGGACTTCTTCAGCGTATCACTGGAAACGGTGAAGAGTCTATTGAAGAGACAGCCCGTCTTCTCGCGCAGGCAACAATTGGCGAAGGACGCGTTATTATTGCGGGCTTCGGTGAAATGGAGGCAGTAACTGCAACCGCCCTTCACGGTGCAGGACCACTAAGCGGTGCTGTTCGTTATGAGCTCGGGATGAACATTACAACAGCCGACCGAATTTGGCTATTAACACGGTCGGCGATGGATGGGCCTGCACTTAAACTGGCACAGCAACTTGCTAGACGCTTCATTCCTTTTGCCGCACTCGCCGCTGATAAATCGGGAAATGGCAATGAACTAGAAGATTTAGCCTATACATATATATCGACTGGGCTGACGCGCGGCTTATTGCCTGGCGACGACGGTGAACGGATTGTCCAGCCGCATGCGCTCAGTGCGTTGTTTGTTTATGAAGCTGTGAAGATTACGTATGATGAAATGATTTTGGACGAGGATTGAAGATAAGTAAAAGCTGCATATAAACGGGGATTTCCCGTTTATATGCAGCTTTTTTGGTTGGTGAGTGATGGTTATAATTGGTTGGGTGACAGATATGCTTGGCCACGCGCTATATATGATCGGCCGAACAGTTTGCAACCGCAAATATTATTCTTTTCGTGCAATTACCGCTCCAATGAAGTCACGGAATAGTGGTTGTGGACGTGTTGGGCGAGATGCGAATTCCGGGTGGAATGAGACGCCGACGAAGAATGGGTGATCTCCCAATTCGATAATTTCCACAAGTCGGTCATTCGGGCTTATCCCAGAAAGAGTCATACCTGCTGCTTCGAATTGCTCGCGGTATTCATTATTAAATTCATAGCGGTTACGGTGACGTTCGTAAATCAACTCTTCGCCGTAAGCAGCACGAGCTTTCGTTCCTTCTTTTAATTTACATGGGTATGCGCCAAGTCTGAAGTAACTTTCTGGATTACCATTACTTTCAGCTGGGCTCTCGATAATTTGATTTTTCGTATCTTTATCAAATTCAACTGAATGGGCATTTTCGATTCCCATAACATTGCGTGCGTATTCGACTGCGGCCAATTGCATGCCAAGGCCGATTCCGAAAAACGGAACGCCATTTGTACGGGCATAAGTAATTGCTTCAATTTTACCATCGATACCGCGTTTTCCAAAACCAGCTGGAACGAGGATTCCGTCGACATCCGATAATAATTCAGCTACGCTCTCTGCTGTTACATCTTCTGAATTGATCCATTTCATTTCAATCTCAGTGTCGAAACCGTAACCTGCGTGGCGAAGTGCTTCAACCGCAGAAATATAAGCATCCTGCATTTCAACATACTTCCCGACAAGTCCGATGCGAACTTTTTTCGAAAGGGATTTCACAAGTGTTACTAGTTCTTTTATTTCTGTCATATCAGGTTGTTTCGTCTCAAGTTCAAGGAAATCTACGACGATTTGATCCATATTCTGTTCATGCAATCTTAAAGGCACTTCATATAATGTTTCCGCGTCAAGCGCTTCTATGACTTCTTCTGGTTTAATGTTACAGAACAACGCAATCTTATCTTTCATTTCTTGCGGTACCGGATATTCGCTTCGTACAACGATCATATTTGGCTGAATTCCTAGGCTCCGAAGTTCTTTAACACTATGTTGCGTAGGTTTTGTCTTCATTTCACCAGCTGCATGTAAGTAAGGAATAAGTGTGTTATGGATATACATAACATCGCTTTTCCCAAGATCCGTTTTCATCTGACGTAGTGCTTCTAGGTACGGGAGGGATTCGATATCGCCAACACTGCCACCAATTTCTGTAATAACGACATCCGCGTTTGTCTCTTTTCCAGCACGTTTGATTAGGCTTTTGATTTCATTTGTAATATGGGGGATGACTTGGACTGTCGCTCCATTATATTCACCACTACGTTCTTTTCTTAGTACAGATGAGTACACTTTCCCCATCGTAACGTTCGAATACTTGTTCAATTTGATGTCGATAAAACGTTCATAATGACCAAGATCTAGATCCGTTTCTGCCCCGTCTTCTGTGACGAAGACTTCACCATGCTGTAAAGGACTCATCATCCTTGGATCAACGTTAATATATGGATCAAACTTCTGAATTGTCACCTGAAGTCCTCGACTTTTCAATAGACGACCAAGTGATGCAGCGTTTATTCCTTTACCAAGTGATGAGACAACACCACCGGTTACGAAAATATATTTTGTCATGTTTTTCTCCTCCATTCGTCTGGTTCGTTCTAGTTAAATCAAATTCGCTATGGCATATTTGCGTCCAGATTTAGTAAGGAAATGAGCCTACTCAGTTCATTCACATCAAAATCTGTGACATCCGCAGGACGCGGCGATCTTAGCCATAGTTCTACCATTCAGCAGGGGTTTGGTGTTCTACTGAATAATGTTAAAACAATAAAAAGCGCCCCATCTGTAGACAGTATCTACAGGAGGAGCGCATATACACTGGTTCATGTCCTTTTAAGGAGCCCAGTAAAATCTTATAGCGTCAAACGCGTGAAGTCAAGTAATTATTCCTTGATTTCATCCTCGTCTTCCTCTTCTTCTTCTTCGTCTTCATCAAGTTCAAGCTCTGCATCATCAGGGATGATTTCAAGTTCGTCGTCTGGGTCAATAAGATCTACTTCGATCTCGACAACTTCCTCTTCTTCTTCCTCGTCATCATCGTCTTCTTCGTCGTCGTCATCAACCAGTTCATCGAATTCTTCGTCGAACAGCTCATCCTCGTCTTCCTCATCTTCAATAAGGTCGTCGTCTTCAAGCAACACTTTTTTCTTTTTCTTCTTGCGTACTTTTACGACTGGAGCTGTTTCTACTTCGATTTGATCGACCGGGTACCATTCGCGCAGCCCCCAACGGTTGTCGTTGATGGCAAGGAATCTCCCGTCAATGTTCATGTCCGTATAGAATTGTTGCAGTTTTGTTCTCATAACTCGCTCTGTTATGCCGTTCAGTTTACGGATTGCGTCCATTAGCTGAAGCAATGTTAGCGGTTCTTTTCTTTCCGCCAGAACTGCATAAGCGATGTCAATCATCGATTCTTCTATCAGTTGTTCTTTCGTCATTTCACGGATGTTCAATTAATGCACGTCCTTTCTATAAAAACAAACATACTTATCATTATAAACAATGCAGTCCAAAATATGCTACATTCTTTTATTCTTTTTGGAGTGTCGAAGTTCTGTCACACAAATAAACACCAAATATGCTCCAGTAAGCAAAAAAGGAATGGCTCCTAATCCTTTATCATATAGCAGAAAAATGAGGGTGGCAAGGATGGCTATGATCAATATATGTATATATAGTTTCACGCCCACACCCCTTCCAGTCATTCTCCCTATTATACGTGAATATCACAAGCAATATCCATATAAATGAATAGTACGTACTAAACACTTTCTGCGAGAGTGAAGTACATGGAGATTTCATTCAATACCGCTGCGGCGCTTGGGGATGCCTCTCGCCATAAGCCAAGTAGCTTCGCTACCAGTCTTATGGCTTCGGCTACCCCTGTAAGGCGCCTTCGCTGGGTTTATATAGATAAAGTAATTCCGGTTGCATGGAGATAAATACATTGTGGCAGCGGCTGGCGCTAGATACTAAACAGAAAAGGACACACTAAATAATCCCCAAAGGCGTATTGAACATAGAAATTTCATTCAACACCGCTACGGCGCTTGGGGATGCCTTCGCTGAATTCGCATAGATAAAGCAATCCTAATAGCATGGAGAAAAATTCATTGTGCCAGATACTGGGTAGTACGTACAACAATAAAGCATTCATCCGGAGCGTACGACTACTGCACCACACACTCGCGAAAAAGGAAAATCCGTGCTAAACCGAAGTTTGCACGGAGACCAAAGATCCTTAATCACATATTCCTTCTATACTGCCCGCCGACTTCATACAGCGCGTTGGTAATCTGCCCCAAACTCGCAACTCTCACCGTCTCCATCAATTCCCCAAAAATGTTGCCGCCCGAAACTGCTACTGCTTTTAGTTTCTTCAAGGCTTCTTCGGTTTGATCGGCATGCAAGTTTTTGAATGCACGTAAGTTGAGTATTTGTGTTTCCTTCTCTTGTTGCGTGGCGCGTGCGATTTCCATGTTATCGACGTCATCAGACGATGGTGGATTCGGGTTCAAGTATGTGTTAACGCCGATGATTGGCAACTCACCCGAATGCTTTTTCATTTCATAATGCATCGATTCTTCTTGGATTTTACCGCGTTGGTATTGTGTTTCCATCGAACCGAGCACGCCGCCGCGGTCGTTTAGGCTTTCAAACTCGCGCAAGACCATTTCTTCAACGAGATCCGTTAATTCATCGACAATAAATGCTCCTTGAAGCGGATTTTCATTTTTCGACAGGCCGTGCTCATTTGTAATGATCATTTGGATAGCCATCGCACGACGAACTGATTCTTCCGTTGGTGTTGTAATGGCTTCGTCATACGCATTCGTGTGGAGCGAGTTACAGTTATCTTGCAATGCCATAAGCGCCTGCAACGTTGTGCGGATATCATTGAAATCGATTTCCTGTGCATGCAAGCTGCGTCCAGATGTTTGGACATGGTATTTCAATTTTTGGCTACGTTCGTTGGCGCTATATTTCTCACGCATCGCGACTGCCCAAATTCGGCGGGCAACGCGCCCGATAACCGTATATTCCGGATCAAGTCCATTCGAGAAGAAGAACGATAAATTCGGTGCAAAATCATCGATATTCATGCCACGGCTTAAGTAATATTCTACATATGTGAAGCCATTTGACAGTGTGAATGCCAATTGTGAAATCGGATTCGCACCTGCTTCAGCGATATGATAGCCAGAAATCGACACTGAATAGTAATTGCGTACTTTTTCATCGATGAAGTACTGCTGAATATCCCCCATCATGCGAAGCGCGAATTCCGTCGAGAAGATACATGTATTCTGACCTTGGTCTTCTTTAAGAATATCTGCTTGCACTGTTCCACGAACTGCTTGAAGCGTTCCTTCTTTGACTGCAATGAATTCTTCAACCGTCAGTGTACGCCCCTGTTTTTCCTCGTTGATGCGCACTTGTTGGTCGATTGCTGTATTCATAAACATGGCAAGAATAATCGGTGCTGGACCGTTAATGGTCATGGATACAGACGTTGCCGGTGCACACAAATCGAAACCTTCATACAGTTTTTTCATATCTTCTAGCGTACAGATGCTGACGCCAGATTCCCCGACTTTCCCGTAAATATCTGGGCGTTCATCCGGATCTTCTCCGTATAATGTCACTGAGTCGAATGCCGTTGATAGACGTTTCGCATCGTCATCTTTCGACAAATAGTGGAAGCGACGATTCGTCCGTTCCGGCGTTCCTTCTCCTGCAAATTGACGTTTTGGATCTTCGCCTTCGCGTTTGAATGGGAATACGCCAGCTGTATATGGATAGGATCCCGGGACGTTTTCTTTATAAACCCAGCGAAGAATTTCTCCGTAATCTTTAAACTTCGGCAACGCTACTTTCGGGATTTTTAATCCTGATAGGCTTGTTGTCGTCAAAGCAGTGCGTAGTTCTTTGTCGCGAACTTTTGTGATGAATTCATCGCCCGCGTAGGCTTCTTTCAACTTCTCCCAGTTTGCGAGGATCCGTTTTGATTCTGGCGTCAATTCTTCTTTAATGCCCTCCGCAAGTGATTGCAGTGAAGTCACGAGCGCATCGTCTGGCGCTTGTTCGTTGACCGTTTGAATGGCTCCTTCAAGCTGGAATAATTTGCGTGCAAGTGTTTCCTGCACTTCGGATTTTTTATGGTACCCACGGACCGTGTCTGAGATTTCACGTAAATATTGCTGACGGTCGTTCGGAATGATGACGTTTTGTTTTTGTGTTTTGACGAATTGTCCGTAAGATGTTTCCCAGTCGAGGCCGCATTTGTCGTTCAACACGGATACAAGTGCTGCGAAAAGTGAATTCGTCCCTTTGTCGTTGAACTGGCTTGCAATTGTGCCATACACCGGCATTGTATCGAGGTCTTTATCCCACAGAAGATGGCTGCGCTGATACTGCTTCTGCACTTGGCGCAATGCATCTTCAGAGCCTTTACGCTCGAATTTATTGATGACAATCAGGTCTGCAAAGTCAATCATGTCAATCTTCTCAAGTTGTGTCGGCGCACCGAATTCACTTGTCATGACATACATCGAAGCATCAGAGACTTCCGTAATTTCCGCGTCCCCTTGCCCGATTCCGCTTGTTTCAACAACAATCAAGTCGAAACCGGCTGTTTTCACGATGTCTAGCACATCTCGTATCGCTCCGGAAAGCTCTGTTCGAGAACCACGAGTTGCGAGACTGCGCATGAATACGCGTTTGTTGAAGATAGCATTCATGCGAATACGGTCACCCAGTAACGCCCCACCTGTTTTCTGTTTAGTTGGGTCAATCGACAGGATTGCCACTCTTTTTTCGGGTAGTTCGTGGAGGAATCTGCGAATTAATTCGTCAGTAAGCGAACTTTTCCCCGCTCCACCTGTTCCAGTAATCCCAAGAACTGGCGTATTTTTAGAAAGTGTACGTGCTTTTTCAACAACCGCAGTTGCTTGCGCGTCGTCCTGGCCATACATTTCTTCCACGTACGTAATTACATTTGCGAGTATTTCCGGCTGATCGACTGTGATTTTTTCAAGATTCCCCATTTCATTGTCTGTCGCTGTGAGGTAATCGCATTGCTCCATCATCCGGTTAATCATCCCTTGAAGGCCCATTGTGCGGCCATCTTCAGGTGAGAAAATCCAGGTAATTCCGTAGTCATGTAGTTCTTTGATTTCCTTCGGGATGATAACTCCGCCACCACCTGCGTAAATGCGAATATGCGGCGCCCCTTTTTCCTGAAGAAGGTCATACATGTATTTGAAATATTCAACATGCCCGCCTTGGTACGAAGACATCGCAATCGCTTGAACGTCTTCCTGAATTGCCGCATTGACAACTTCCTCGACGGAACGGTTATGGCCCAAGTGAATTACTTCTGCACCACTCGCTTGCATAATACGGCGCATGATATTGATGGATGCATCATGACCATCGAAAAGACTCGACGCTGTAACGAACCGAATATGGTGTTTCGGTTTATAAATTTCAACTGTTGCCATATATGGAACACCCCTTTTGCGTTATTGAACGTTTCCCCCAATTAAACCTTTAAAAAGCTGATCTGTTTGAACCCGAATATAGGTTTCTATCGTATAACTTTTATGCAATGCCCATCTGCGAAATGCCCACATCTGTCCTTGAACGACGATGTGATGTGCCGCGATGCCAACTTGATCTTTTGATATGCGCAATTCCCCCGAATTTGCACACGCATCCAGAAGATTTTCAAACAAAGCGACCATTTCCATTTCTTTTTTCAGAACGTATTGCAGTGCATCTTTTGGTAGTGATTTCGACTCTTGGTACATCACCAGAAATTCATCCGACATATCGTCAATCAAATGATAATACTGGTTAATGGCCACTCGCAGTCCATCCACTGTCCCTTCTTGTGTAGGAAGGGCAGAAAGACGGTCATGCACTTCATTATAAATGCTGTCACAAACGAGGTAGAGTACATCCTCTTTGGTACGAATATATTCATAAAGCGTTCCGATGCTAAATCCCGCTGCTTTTGCAATTTCGCGGGTCGTGGCACGGTGGAATCCTTTCTCTTTAAAAAGTTTCACCGCACCCCGAATCATCTGCTCACGCCGTTTTTCAATCAGACTTTCATCTTTTACAGACGATTTCACTTCTCGTTTATTCACTTCCCTACACCTCCCCGCTTATTTTGTCAGCATACGGGAGATAACGAGACGCTGAATTTCTTGCGTTCCTTCGTAGATCTGCGTAATTTTCGCATCACGCATGTACCGCTCAACAGGATAGTCTTTTGTATACCCGTATCCTCCGAAAACTTGAACAGCGTCTGTTGTCACTTTCATAGCCGTATCTCCAGCCATTAGTTTTGCCATTGCAGATGCCTGACCATATGGTAAGTTGTTTGACTCAAGCCAAGCAGCCTGGTACGTCAACAGTCTTGAAGCTTCCGTTGCTGTCGCCATATCTGCCAATTTAAAGCCGATGCCTTGGTTTGCAGCGATTGGTTTACCGAACTGAACGCGCTCTTTCGCATAGCCAACAGCTGCGTCAAGTGCCCCTTGTGCAATCCCGACTGCTTGTGCAGCGATTCCGTTACGGCCGCCGTCGAGTGTTTTCATAGCGATGATGAAGCCTTGCCCTTCTTCACCAAGAAGGTTTTCTTTTGGTACACGGCAGTTGTCGAACATGATTTCAGTTGTAGGCGATGAACGAATGCCGAGTTTGCGCTCTTTTTTCCCGACTGAGAAGCCTGGGAAATCTTTTTCTACGATAAATGCGCTTGTGCCTTTATGTTTTGAATCTGGATCAGTGACCGCGAAGACGATGTAAATGTCAGCAATACCGCCGTTTGTAATGAAAATCTTAGAACCGTTTATTACGTAGTCGTCGCCGTCTCGTTTCGCTGATGTGCGCATGCCGCCTGCATCAGAACCAGCACTTGGCTCCGTTAGACCGTATGCACCTATTTTCGTACCTTCCGCCATTGGACGAAGGTATTGTTGTTTCTGTTCTTCCGTTCCGTAATTAAATACCGGCCAACCTGCTAGTGATGTGTGTGCGGAAAGTGTGACGCCTGTTGACGCACAAACGCGTGACAATTCTTCTACAGCGATACAATACGCAAGGAAATCACTGCCGATGCCGCCATACTCTTCAGGCCAAGGAATACCTGTCAGGCCAAGGTCCGCCATTTTCTTGAAAATTTCCATGTCGAAACGTTCTTCTTCGTCGCGTTCTGCTGCTGTTGGCGCGACTTCATTTTCAGCAAAGTCGCGGACCATTTTACGGATCATTTCGTGTTCTTCGGATAGTTTAAAGTTCATTGGGTTTCCCACCTTATTTGATATTTGGTTGGTACTTATCATTAAAAATGTGTAGTTGCAATTAGAATCTCGAAGTTGCAATTAGAATTAGGTAGTTGCAGTTAGAATCCCAAAGTTGCAGTTAGGATTAGATAGTTGCAGTTAGAGCTTCAAGGTTGGAACTTACAGTCACACCCTAAAAACGCGGACATCACTTCATCAGATGTTTACTAATAACAATGCGCTGAATTTCGCTTGTGCCTTCGTAAATTTCAGTTACTTTTGCGTCGCGGAAATAGCGCTCGACTGGGTAATCTTCTGTATAGCCATAACCGCCGAATACTTGAACTGCTTCAATCGACCCTTCGACTGCCGCTTTTGATGCAAATAGCTTAGCCATCGAGGCTTCTTTGCCACATGGCAGTCCTTCTTCCCGCAGTTGTGCAGCGCGGTAGACGAGTAGTTTTGCTGCTTCGACTGCAGTTGCCATATCCGCTAGCTTAAATCCTACGCCTTGCTGAGCAGCAATGGGTTTACCAAACTGGACGCGTTCTTTCGCGTAGCCTGTTGCCGCTTCAAGCGCTGCTTCTGCGATACCAAGTGCTTGCGCCGCGATGCCGATACGACCGACGTCGAGATTCGCCATCGCAATTTTGAAGCCGCCGCCTTCTTCACCGAGCAAGTTTTCAGAAGGTACTTTCATTTGATCAAACGACAACTCTACGGTTCTCGAACCGTGAAGCCCCATTTTCCGTTCATCTTTTCCGATGATAAGGCCCGGTGTGTCTTTGTCGACGATGAATGCTGAAATACCGTACGTCCCTTTAGATGGATCTGTCGATGCAAAGACAATGTAAACATCCGCTTCGCCACCGTTGGTAATAAACATTTTAGAGCCGTTAAGTACATAATGATCGTCTTTTTTGACTGCACGTGTTTTAAGTGATCCTGCGTCAGAACCGGATGACGCTTCTGTCAGGCAGAAAGCACCAAGGTATTCGCCGCTTGCCAATTTCGGGAGGTAACGGTCTTTTTGGCTCTCGTTACCGAAATACATAATCGGGTTTGTACCAACCGATGTATGAACGGAAAGAATGACACCGACAACGGCGCTTACTTTCGACAGTTCATGGATGGCGCTAATATACGAGATGAAATCCATGCCCGCCCCACCGTATTGTTCTGGAACAGTAATGCCCATCAAACCGAGCCCGCCCATTTTCGTTAAAATTTCACGAGGGAATTCCCCAGCTTCCATTCGTGGAATGAACGGTTCGATTTCAGTCTTCGCAAAATTTTGTACCATGTCGCGCATCATCTGCTGTTCTTCGGTGAATGTTAAATCCATTATGATTTCCCCTTTAACTGTAAGCGTTAGTTAGTCGTAAACGTAGAATCCTCGGCCTGACTTCTTCCCTAACCATCCTGCTTTCACATATTTCCTAAGCAATGGGCATGGACGGTATTTCGAATCCCCAAATCCTTCGTGTAGCGTTTCCATAATGTATAAACATGTATCGAGTCCGATAAAGTCCGCGAGTTGAAGCGGCCCCATTGGGTGATTCATGCCGAGTTTCATGACTTCGTCAATCGCTTGTTCTGTTGCAACGCCTTCATAGAGCGTGTAGATTGCTTCGTTAATCATCGGCATAAGAATACGGTTTGCGACGAATCCCGGGAAGTCATTTACCTCTACCGGAGTTTTAGACAATTTCACTGTCATGTCTTCGACTGCTTTGTACACTTCGTCAGCAGTTGCAAGACCGCGGATGATTTCAACCAGTTTCATCACTGGAACCGGGTTCATGAAATGCATGCCAATCACTTGTTCAGGTCGCTTTGTTGCCGCCGCGATTTCCGTGATTGGAAGTGAAGATGTGTTGGATGCAAGAATGGCATGTTGCGGAGCGATTTCATCCAACTTCGCGAAAATGGACTTTTTGATGTCCATATTTTCAACTGCTGCTTCGATGACAATGTCAACGTCCGATGCATCTTGCAGATCGAGTGATTTCGTTATGCGACCGAGGACTGCTAGTTTTTCCTCTTCCGTCATGCGACCTTTTTCGACATTGCGGGAAAGATTCTTTGTAATAACCGCAAGCCCTTTCGCATAGGACTCTTCTTTTATATCATTCAGTTTTACGTCGAAGCCGGCTTGTGCACAGACTTGAGCAATTCCTCCGCCCATTTGTCCCGCGCCGATAACCATTATTTTTTTAATGTCCATTAATTAACGCCTCCACATTATTCTGATTTTGCTACTTCAATCATAATTGCGTCGCCTTGGCCTCCGCCTGAACAGATTGCTGCAATACCAATCCCGCCGCCTTGGCGTTTCAATTCATGTGCAAGTGTTAAGATAATACGTGCTCCGCTTGCGCCAATCGGGTGACCGAGTGCAACTGCACCGCCATTAACGTTCACTTTTTCAGAATCTAGTTCCGCAATTTGTGAGCTTGCGAGAGCAACAGCTGCAAATGCTTCGTTTATTTCAAAAAGTTTTATATCTTCTAGTTTCTTACCCGTCTTTTTAAGTAATGCATTAATAACAAGCCCAGGTGTTTGCGGGAAGTTTTCAGGTTCAATAGCCACTTCTGCATGACCAATAATGACTGCTAATGGTGTTTTTCCTTCTTTTAGCGCACGCTCTTCATTCATCAACACAAGTGCACATGCTCCGTCATTTACGCCTGGTGCGTTACCTGCCGTAATTGTGCCATCCTTACCGAATGCTGGTCGCAATTTCGCTAGTGATTCGAGCGATGTATTGCGGCGCGGTGCTTCATCCGTATCAACTACAATCGAATCACCTTTACGTTGTGGGATTTCGACTGAAACGATTTCTTGAGCGAACAATCCTGCGTCAATCGCTCGCAACGCACGTTCGTGGCTGCGAAGCGACCATGCGTCCTGTGCTTCTCGTGTTAATGAAAATTCTTCAGCCGTCAAGTTGCCGTATGTGCCCATATGAACACGGTCTGGCGAGAATGAACAAGAAAGTCCGTCGTAGATCAAGCCGTCAATCAGTTCTGCATCGCCCATTTTTAATCCGAATCTTGCTTTTGGCACGTAGTAAGGTGCATTTGACATAGACTCCATACCGCCCGCTACAATGACTTCTTCATCGCCAAGACGGATCAACTGATCAGCAAGTGTGACGCTGCGCATGCCTGATGCACATACTTTGTTGATGGTCTCCGTTTTTACAGACCAAGGAAGTCCACCTTTCGTCGCTGCTTGTCTAGAAGGAATTTGACCTTGGCCTGCTTGTAGTACCGTTCCGATAATGACTTCACCGACTTCATCTGCTGTCACGCCCGCACGATTTAATGCATCTTTGATAGCAATCCCCCCAAGATCACTTGCCGTCAGTGATTTTAACGCTCCGCCTAATTTTGCGAATGGTGTACGTGCACCGCCTACTATTACTGTTCTTCCCATTCTATCGCCCCTTTGATGATTGTTGGTAACGCTTTCATTCCTGGTGCCAGTTACTGCCGCAATTCAAAGATCTTGAATTGTGTCAGTGACTGAACGCTCGCTCGATAAGTAGTCAAGAAAAAAGGAGTGTTTCCACTCCTTAGGCATTCGCAAATTCTGTTTCTTTATTCTATCAATTGTACGACAATACTGATTGTTCCGCAATGGTTTATTGCAAAATCGATTCTACTTCAACCTCAACAGCCGGCTTCCAGTCTTCACCGAAAATCGAACGTTCTAGTAATTCTGCGATATCATATGTGCCGACAGTCTCTTCTACTTCTTTCGCTTTCGTGCCGTCTGACAACATCGTCAAGCAGTATGGACAGCCAGATGATATGATTCCCGGGCTGACTTCAAGTGCTTGTTCTGTACGAGCAACGTTGATGCGATGGCCAGTGTCTTCTTCCATCCACATAAGTCCTCCACCCGCTCCACAGCACATGCCGTCTTCGCGATTACGTTTCATTTCGACGAGATTGACACCAGGAATTGCTTTAAGAATTTCACGTGGCGGATCATAAACGTCGTTGTATCTGCCTAGATAACATGAATCATGGAACGTAATTGTTTCGTCGATGGCATGCTCTGGTTTCAACTTCCCTTGGACAACTAGTTCGTAAAGCATTTCCGTATGATGAACTACTTCTGCTTTAAATCCGAAGTCAGGGTATTCATTTTTAAAGATATTGTAGGCATGCGGGTCAATTGTAACAAGTTTTGTCACGCCCGCTTTTTCGAATTCTTCAATATTAGCTGTAGCCAACTCTTGGAATAAAAACTCATTCCCCAAGCGACGCGGTGTATCTCCAGAGTTCTTCTCTTTATTGCCCAGAATGGCGAACTTGATGCCCGCTTCGTTCATAAGATGGACGAATGATAAGGCAATTTTTTGTGAACGGTTGTCGAATGACCCCATTGAACCTACCCAGAACAGGTAGTCAAATTCTTCGCCCGCTTTTTTCAATTCTTTAACCGTTGGAATATGAAGGTCTGGACGTGCATCTCTCCAGTTTTCTTTCTCTTTACGGTTAAGACCCCACGGATTCCCTTGACGTTCGATGTTTGTCATCGCGCGCTGTGCATCCGGATCCATTTTCCCTTCTGTCATCACAAGGTAACGGCGAAGGTCGATGATTTTGTCAACGTGTTCATTCATAACCGGACATTGGTCTTCGCAGTTACGACATGTTGTACAAGCCCAAATTTCTTCTTCCGTGATGATATCGCCGATGAGAGACGGGTTGTAAATATCATCCATTGTAGCGCCTTCAAGTCCAGCTGCAAATGCAATCTGGTTGCCTTTTGTTTTATTGAACGCGAGTGTTGGCACCCACGGTTTCTGCTTTGTAACAAGTGCACCTGTGTTAGTTAGGTTATCACGTAGTTTCGTAATAAGATCCATCGGGGACAGCATTTTCCCTGTTCCAGATGCTGGACACATATTCGTACAACGTCCACATTCAACACAAGCGTATAAGTCGATCATTTGCAGCTGCGTGAAGTCAGTAATTTTACCTACCCCAAGTGGCGGCATCTCTTCTCCTTCTTCCACATTTTCCAATGCTTCGAAGTCGATTGGCTTTAAACGGCCTGCATGATCAAGACGGTGGAAATAAACGTTAGCAGGTCCTGCGATCAAGTGCGCATGTTTAGATTGCGGCACATAGACTAGGAACGTCAGTAGGATTAGCAGGTGTATCCACCAAGCGATGAAGAATATGACGGTTGCCCCGGTTTCCGGCATGAAACTGAATACTGTAGCAATCCCTGATGCGATTGGTTCAGACCATGACGCTTCATGTCCTTGCCAAATCATGTTCATACCGTTTGCAAGTAATGTTGAAAGCATGAGCCCCCCGATGAAAATAAGGACAAGCCCAGATTTCCATCCGCGTTTTAAACGCACTAGCTTCTCAACATAACGGCGGTGGAATGCCCACACAACCGCGACTAGAATTGTCACAGCAACGATTTCCTGGAAGAATGTAAAGGCAGGATACACCGAACCGAACGGTAAGTGGGATCCCGGTTTTAATCCTTTCCAAACCAGATCGATAGCTCCAAATTGAACGAGTAAAAACCCGTAGAAAAACATGACGTGGATAGCTCCACTCTTTTTATCTTTTAATAATTTCTTTTGCCCGAAGACGTATATCCATATTTTGCGGAGACGTTCTGAAATGTTATTATCAAACTCTTCTTTTCTCCCCAGTTTGATAAATTGAATCCGTGTTTTGATTAGATATGTGAACAACGCAAGCGCGTAAGCCACGACTGCGAGAAACAGAACCCAGTTGGCAATGATTAATGGATGCATTTATTTTCTCCCCTTCCCTTGTTGTTTGAATAGTAAAGATAGTGTAGTCGAAAATAGGTATCGTGTCGATGTCTATTTTCTAGTTTAATTATGAATGAGCATTCAGTCAACTAAAAGTTTAGATAGTTTTGAGATATTCGTGAAATTCGTGGGAGGGTTTGTGTGGATATGCTTGGGCGCGTAGGTTATATGATCGGGTTGGCGTTGATATGCTCGGTGCGTGGGTTATATGATCGCATTGGCGATGGATATGCTCGGTGCGCGGGTTATATGATCGCATTGGCGATGGATATGCTCGGTGCGCGGGTTATATGATCGCATTGGCAACCGATATGATCGGTGCGCGGGTTATATGATCGCATTGGCAACCGATATGCTCGGTGCGCGAGTTATATGATCGCATTGGCAACCGATATGCTCGGTGCGCGGGTTATATGATCGCATTGGAAACCGATATGATCGGTGCGCGGGTTATATGATCGGATCGG
>NZ_JADPRZ010000036.1 GCF_017347095.1 Sporosarcina sp. E16_8
GCTTATCGCGGGAGGCATCCACAAAGCGTCGAAGCGGTATTAGGAAGAATTCTAATTCTATCCATTGTGTAGGGATTTTTATTACTCGCCTTCGCACTGATAGATAATGAAATGCTCATTCTCACATAGATTATCTAGCGAAGGCGCGCCTTCGTGGTAGCCTGAGCGATAAGACTGATGAAGGGATGCAGTTCAATCCCTCCCCGGTCTTCTTTCTGGCTTATCGCGGGAGGCATCTACAAAGCGTCGAAGCGGTATTAGCAGGATTTCTAATTCATTCCAGGTAGTTGGACTTATTCAGCAGCCTTCCAAAAGCCCTTGTAAAGAGCATACATCGTATTTATTTGTTCAACATGTATAGAGAGAATATCTGCATGTGAAAAACGCCACACCTGAGAGATAACAATCTCTCAAGTGTGGCGTTAAATTTTATTACATCTTTTCCGGAGCAGAAACACCAATAAGTTTCAACGCATTTGCAATTGTCGTGCGCGTGACTGTAATTAGTGCCAGACGTGCTTCCGATAATTCGCGATTATCTGGGTCCAACACTTTTTCTGCGTTGTAGAAACTATGGAATGTAGCGGCTAATTCTTGGATATATGTTGCAACGCGGTGCGGTGAACGGATTCTCGCTGAGTCACTGATTACTTGTGGGAAGTCGCCGATTTTTTTCAGTAATTCAAGCTCTTTTTCAGCTTGCAATAAAGAAACATTATCCACAGATGCAGCCATTCCATTGTCATCTGCTTGGCGCAAGATTGATGAAATCCGTGCATGCGCATATTGCGCGTAATATACAGGGTTTTCATTTGACTGAGAAATCGCAAGGTCTAGGTCGAAGTCCATTTGTGAATCGCTTGAGCGCATTGCGAAGAAATAACGGACTGCGTCCAAGCCAACTTCCTCAACCAATTCACGCAAAGTTACGGCTTTCCCCGTACGCTTGCTCATCTTGAATTTTTCTCCGTCTTTATACAACTGAACCATTTGTACGACGCCGACTTCTAGCGTGTCGTTGCCGTAACCAAGCGCTTCGATTGCTGCTTTCATGCGCGGAATATAACCGTGGTGATCTGCGCCCCAAATATTGATCAGTTTATCGAATCCACGGAACAATTTGTCCTCATGGTACGCGATGTCTGGCATCAAATACGTATACGTACCATCGTTTTTAATTAACACACGGTCCTTGTCATCACCGAAAGTTGTTGAACGGAACCATGTTGCACCATCTTCTTCAAATACATGGCCATTGGCACGTAATTTATCAAGAGCAACGTCAATTTTACCGTTTTCATACAATGACGTTTCAGAGAACCAGACATCAAATGACACACGGAAATTGGCAAGGTCTGTCTTTAGTTTCTCTAATTCATGATCAAGGCCGTATTGGCGGAAGAATGCATAACGCTCTTCATCTGGCGTGTGAACGTACTTATCGCCATATTCAGCTGCCAGCATTTTTCCGATATTAATAATGTCAGGCCCTTGGTAGCCGTCTTCCGGCATTTCTTTATCCAAACCGAGTGCTTGGAAATATCGTGCCTCAACAGAAATAGCCAGGTTGTGCACTTGTTTACCCGCATCGTTAATGTAGTATTCGCGCGCTACATCGTAGCCAGCGAAATCGAGAACGTTGGATAGAGAATCGCCAAGAGAAGCTCCGCGTGCATGACCAAGGTGAAGATCACCTGTTGGATTGGCAGAAACGAATTCAACTTGGACTTTTTGTTTATTGCCGAAGTTTGAACGGCCGTAGTTCTCGCCTTGCTCAAGAACAGTCTTGACAATGTCACCTAAGTAATCCGTTTTTAATTTGATATTGATAAAACCAGGACCTGCAATCTCAATTGATTCAATTGATGTGCCATCTGTATTTAATTTTTCAATAATCGCTTCCGCAATCGCACGCGGTGGCTTTTTCGCTAATTTTGTCAATTGCATAGCAATGTTCGTCGCATAATCACCATTGTCTTTATTATTCGGCGTTTCAAGCATAATGTCTGGTATAGCCGTTTCATCTGCCAACCCCGCATCAATTACAGCTTGGCGCAGCGCTGTTTTCACCTCGTGTTGAATCTGTTCTACCGCGTTCATATTGTTCCCTCCGTGTATGTAATAGTCAGTTCGTATGTTCCGAGAAGTGATCCTTCTGCAAGCAAATCATAGTTCACATTGAAGCGTCCGCCCGAATTATCCTTTTGCTCTGTAAAATCGAGCTTGCCCGTTTTAACAACTAAGTCAAACGTCGCTGGCCCACTGCCATAGGTTCCTGGTCGTTCACCTGCTGCAACAAACGGCAACCGCATCGTAACAGCACCGCGACGCATAATGAGTGCGTCTGTAGAATCCAATTTAACAATTGTTTGAATCGACTTTCCACTTTGTTGTTCTTCATATTTCAAATAAGATTTGCCTGCTTTTTCTATCAACAAACCTTTTGCACTCAATTCATGCTTCTCCTCGTCTTGGCCCGGATGGCGAATTGACGAATGGAGCTTAATCGTTACATATCGCTCTTTCTCCCGCGATTCCATATACTCACTGTCCTTTTCATGAAAACATCTTCTTATTATATCCTTTTTACGACCTACATTTCAATCTATCCGAGCATTGCATGTTTTTACGCGCGTTCCGTTTAATCTCTTTCCAAGCGTCGCATACTAGATGCAATGATATGGACGGGACGGGATCGTATGCAACGGACAGTGTATGTGAAACAGAAAAAGAGACGCTCGGCGTTACGACGGCTGTTGCTGCTAACCGTCACGATGATAATGGCGGTGCTGACTATCTTCCTATCGCTCAGGCTTTATGCTCAAATTACAGGCGCACCTTCTTTAAGCGTGCCAAAAGCTTCTGTCTTTCTTGATAAAGACGGCAGGCAAATTGGCGACCGGTTTTCCGCAGAACGACGGTACTGGGTTGATCTCGATGCCATGTCACCGTTTCTAATCGATGCAGTAATTGCAACGGAAGACAAGAATTTTTATACCCACAACGGTTTTGATTATAGACGGATTGCTGGTGCTCTTTTAAAAGATGCCAAATCCGGGCGCAAAGTAGAAGGAGCCAGCACAATTACCATGCAATATGCGAAAAACTTGTATTTGACGTTTGAAAAGACGTGGAAACGGAAAATCACTGAAGCACTTTACGCCTATCGAATGGAAATATTTTATGAAAAAGATGTCATCTTGGAAGGCTATTTGAATACTGTTTACTTCGGACATGGCATGTATGGTGTCGAGGCGGCAAGTAAATTTTATTTTGGAAAGTCAGCAAAAGATCTGACGTTGGAAGAGTCTGCTGTTATTACGGCCATCGCGAAAGGGCCTTCGGTTTATTCGCCTATTGAAAATCCCGAGAAATCGAGGGAACGAACATTGCTAGTGCTGTCACTTATGGAGGCGCAAGGGTATATTACTGCACGTCAAGAAGAGCGAGCAACGAACGAACAAATTACGTTAAAAAACCGTGAATGGGCTGACTCTAAACGCGTTGCCCCTTACTTTTTGGATGAAGTTTGGCGTGAGGCTGAAAAAGTACTCGCTGCGAAAGGACGCTCTCCTGCAGAGGGCGGTTGGACGATCCGGACAACGCTAGACCCACTTCACCAACAGGTCGCCGAAGAAATGATTACCAAATGGATGCCGGACAGCGGGTTACAAGTTGGGTTCATGTCGATTGAAACTGGAACGGGTGCAATCACATCGCTCGTCGGCGGCATGAATTATACCGAAAGTCCTTTCAACCGGGCGACTCAAGCAAAGCGCCAACCTGGCTCTGCGATGAAACCAATTCTATATGCAGCTGCACTCGAAGACGGGTTCAGTCCACTGACGTTTTTATCGACTGAAAAGACCATTTTCACTTACGATGAAGGTCGCTCGACGTATGAACCGAACAATGTGAACGGGAAATTTGCCGGCCATCCTATCTCGCTTGCACAAGCACTGGCGATTTCCGATAATATTTACGCCGTAAAAACGCTTGAAGATATCGGTTATAAGAAATTTAGTAAAATGGCTGAACGTCTAGGCGTCAATGGTAAATTCCCGGAATCTCCTGCAACGGCACTCGGTACCTCGCTTGTAACGCTTTCTGACATGACGAATGCCTATAACCGAATTGCTTCAGGCGGTATCGAAACAGTCCCAACGACGATTCTATCCATATCGGATGCAGAAGGTAAAACGGTCTATGAACATCCGAAGAAGAGCAAGAAACATGTCATCAGTGAACAGGATGCATTTGTCCTCACTCATCTAATGACTGGAATGTTCGATCCTGTGTTCAACGATTATTCTTCCGCCACTGGATTATCCATGCGCCAAAAACAGACGCAGCCCTATGCGGCAAAATCTGGAACGACGATTTCAGATCAATACTTAATTGGCTACACCCCCTCACTAACAGCGGGGATTTGGACCGGATACGACGTTGGAAAGCAACTGACCGACATGACGGATAAAGCGGCGTCCAAAAAAATATGGATCGACTTCATGGAGACTGTCAATCGCAGCACTCCACCCGAACCATTCATCCCTCCGAAGGGAGTCAATGGTGTCATCATCGACGTCGACACAGGTGGGATTGCAGTAAATGGATGCGAGAAACAGCGGCTCGTTTATGTTAAAGAGAAGGATATGCCTCAAAAGTTATGTACGGACAAAGCACTTCGGGAACAGCGCTCAGTGGGCGAAACCGATGGCAAGAAGTTCGAACTGTTTCCATTTTCGTTTTTTGAGTGAGTTGGATTGAGTTTTATGATTGGTTGGCGCGGGATTATGATCGGTAGGCGATGCTTTATGATCGCTTCGCGCGGGATATGATCGGTGGGCGATGGTTTATGATCGCTTCGCGCGAGATATGATCGGTAGGCGATGCTTTATGATCGCTTCTCTCCCTAATTCATCAAAATCAAAAAAGCTTTCCTCTCCCAAATTAATTCGGGGGAGGAAAGCTTTTTTACCGTTCAAGGCGTCCTGCTAAATGATGTATCACGCTTGGGTTTGTTTGACACGGTATTCATCAGGAAATGCACGATTCCGGTTGTCCTAGCTTACAATCGCAAGCAGTGATTTCAGTGTACTGCCTTTCAGGCCCACATTCAACCTCGGAATGAGAAGTATGCGGAATTTGTCGCTTTTTGTTCACAACTGTGGCGAATCAACACTCAAATCGATATGCAGTTTCGGTTCACTTCTATCCCACATATCCTTATTATGAGCAGCAAGGAAGTCAGCTAAAATCTGCTTTGATTTATCATCCATATGATCAACTATGATATTCCGCTTCATCGATTTATCCATCCGATTAACGTGATCAGCGAGCACTTTATACCCCCGACGTTTTTCACGATTGACGATCATTTCACACGCTGTAACGCCTGCATAATAAGGGCCCTGCTGGCGGAAATCAATTGTGACCCAGACAAGCCAGTACGCTTTGCCGCCTTCTGAATCTTCGCGGTTCAACGTAAATTTGACGCCGCGCTCCGTGTCGCTCCTGGCATGCATCGCACCTATTTCAATGCGTGCAACGCCTTCTTCGACGTCGATAATGACAGGTGACACGTTTTCAAGTGACAACGAACCAATCCCATATCCGCCATGACCGTCAGTCGGATCGTCCTTTATAATTGTGAAACCCAATTTCTGTTTCGGTTTATTTTCATTTGTCATTTATTCGTCCCCTCCAAATCTGATACTATGTATACTATACCCAATATATACAGAGAGGGGGAAATGTAATGCCAATCGTAACTGTGAAAATGTTGGAAGGTCGTACAGATGAACAAAAACGTGCGCTTTGCGAAAGAGTGACAGAAGCCGTCGCTGAAACAACAGGTGCACCTGCTCAAAATGTTTCTGTCATCATTGAAGAAATGTCGAAAAGCCATTACTCTGTCGCTGGAAAACGTCTAAGTGATCAATAAACAAAAGCGGAAGCGCCTTTAAATGGTGCACAGCCTAAGTTCGCCATGCCCTGAGGCGACTGAAGCTAGACACTATTCCGTGTAGGAAAACGTATACTTACAAATCCATAAACAAAAAGGCTGCCCCATGACGGAAAATTTCCGCACCAATGGGACAGCCTTTTTTATTATTGTCCAGACTCCAAGCGTCAGCCCCTCGAGTCGCTTCTGTCCTAAAGATAAAGACAAAAAGCGTCTTTATCTTAGGCCTTTCAGCGCTTTTCGGGGCTTAGCGACGCTTTCCGCTTTTCTTTATTGAACTGCGTACGTTTGCATTTCACTGATGAATTCAAATGCAGCCGTCATCTCTTCCACAGTGAAGTTCAGTTTACTTTTCACGATAAGAACCTTAGCGATCTGCTCATCCTTGTCAAGTTGATCGAAGTACAGCAATGTCGAAACGAGTTCGAGGAAACGGGAACTCTTGGCGTTCATGCTGTCGATGCAGGTTCCTAGCATTGCATGGGCATCATCTGCCATTTCTAGGAACCCTTCCCCCTCGCCTGTCACTCGATAGCTGTATTGGACGTACGATCCTTTGTCCGTGCACCGTTCAGCCAGAAACCCCATCGCGCACAGTTCCTCGATCCGCAACGTTAATTCCTCAGAATAGGGTCCGTACATGTGAAGCTCATATTTTTCAGCGAAAGGGAAATTCATCTTTTTCGCGATATAAATCATTTTCTGTAATTTTTTTCTGCCAGTGACTTCATTCGCCATTGAGATGAATTGTACAATTCTAGCGTGTTCTTGCAACAACTTATCGACACCTAACCTTTCAGCATGTGTAAAATCCGTCCGTATAAAGGATTCTTTGCTTTCCCTGCTTCCAAAACATCTTCCGGAAAATAGATTTTATGATCTGTTCGTCTTTTACCTGAAATCGCGTCTACGACATCAGATGAACGTGACAACTCGCTCAGGTCACCATTTTTCATTTGCAAATAAATTGGTAAGCGTTCGTTTTCTTCACCTGGGCCATAAAAATCATAGGGTAAATCCGACGACGAATCCGTAACAAGATAATAGGCCGGATCGATTCCTGCTTCCTTAAATAACTGCTCGAGTTCACCGATTTTCCGGTATTCTGTTGCCGGATCAAATTCCGCATACTGGAACAATCTTCTATTGATAAAACGATAGCAAAGGTCAGACAAAATCGCGTCTTCTTCCTTCATCCAAATCTGAAAATACGTCATTAATATATTTTCATCGAGGGCAATATAATCCTCAAGTACAAATGTCTTGTCGAAAAACGAATGGAAGTGGGTCGGCTCTTGTTTAAAGATATATCCACTTGCATGTAACTGTTTTGCGCGATGTAATATCTTTGTCAAAATAACTTCAGCACTACGTGACACTGGATGGAAATAGACTTGCCAATACATCTGGTAACGACTCATAATATAGTCTTCCACTGCGTGCATGCCGCTATATTTGATAACCGCCTGTTCTTCTGTAGGGCGCATGACACGTAGAATCCGTTCCATGTCAAAATGACCGTATGACACTCCAGTAAAATAAGCGTCACGCTGTAAATAATCCATCCGGTCGGCGTCTATTTGACTTGAAATCAGGCTGACTACGAGTTTATCCGGATAGGTTTTCCCGATTATATCAGCCACTTTTTGCGGGAAATCGGGTGCCACGCGGCGTAATACAGCATTCACTTCCGTGTCCCCTAGCAAAATGGCTTGCGTAAATTGTTCATGATCAAGATCGAACACTTTTTCAAAGGCGTGTGAAAACGGACCGTGCCCGAGGTCATGCAGCAATGCCGCACACATCGTCACTAGACGTTCCTCATTGTTCCATTCAGGCCTACCGCTGAAACCGTCGTCAATGATGCGCCTGACGATTTCATAGACCCCGAGCGAATGGTGGAACCTACTATGCTCCGCCCCATGAAATACGAGATACGTTGTGCCTAGCTGTTTGATCCGGCGAAGGCGCTGAAATTCACTTGTGCCAATAACGTCCCAAATCACTTTATCGCGCACGTGAATATAGCGATGCACAGGATCTTTGAAAACTTTTTCTTCGACCAGTTTCTCATCTTTGTATTCCATAGTGCACCTCCGTCAACTCATTCCCTTTAGTATAATGGTAAAAATGGTTCGTAGGAAGATGGAAAAAGGTTCATTTGAGTGAAAAAGAGATAGAATGCTTTTTTCATTATGAATAAAGTAACGAAATCCTGTCCACACTGACCGTAGAAAGAGACTATGAACATATGACTGGAGGCACGGAGATGGTGAAAGTTAGACAGGATGCTTGGATCGAAGAAAACGATACTTTATTGGCCGACACAGTACTGCGACATGTCCGAGAAGGTAGCACACAACTTAGCGCTTTCGAAGAAGTTGGGGACGCGCTCAACAGGACGGCAGCGGCTTGCGGGTTCAGATGGAACGCAGTAGTGAGACGTGATTATGAAAAAGAGCTATCGGATGCGAAGAAAGAACGCAAACAAGCAATACGTGTCCTTGGAAAAGACTTTAAACGACGGGGTCAACAATTATATAGCCCTTCGCAAGGACAAGAGGAAGAACAAAAGATTTCCGTTCCGTTATCTGCACTCTCACTCGATACAGTTATCGCATTTCTTGTACGCATGCATCACACAGGCTTGGGAGATAACGAGTCACTTCGCTGGAGGCAAACTGCTAAAATCGCGAATGAAAAGTCGGAGCAACTCCAAAAAGAAATCGAAAAACTTCAACAGGAAAATAAAACCTTACGCGCCGATTACGAACAATTTGTTCAAATCATGAACCGCGCACGCCGTCTCGTCACGCTAGATGATGACGCTGATCGCACAGCGCCGGTATTCAAAATGGAGCAAAATGGCAACCTAGTTTCAAAAGAGCCGCCCGTCAATCATCATTGATAGGCGGTTTTTCCTTTGGGTTTAGCAAGGGGTTTGTTTAGTTTGGTGAGGGTGTTGTGTTGTTTCGGTCTGGCGTTGGTTAGTTTTGACGGAGTGTTGTTTAGTCCGGTGAAAACGTTGTTTAGTTTCGACGGAGTGTTGTTTAGTTCGGCGATAACGTCGTTTACTCGGCGGGACGTTGCATTTATCCAATCAAAAAATGGTTGCCCCCTTTTCCAGGAGACAACCATTTTGTTCATCCGCGTGCCAGCATTTTTTGATTGCGTTCGAAGACGCGATTCAAATAAAAGCTGTACAGCTCCATTTCTTCCGGTTTCAAGCCGCCAATCTCGACATGATCCGCGAGCTCGCGCAACATAAGTTGGATACGAATAACGACATCGCTAACCGTGAGCGACATGTCCAGAAGTTCTGATAGGGATGCCATTACTTCCGGTTTAATGACCGGATAAGTGAACTTCGTTTCTTTCCCCTGCAAGCCAGTTTCGTAAAAATCTCGGATTAGCTCGGCACGTTCCGCCCCACTTCCTTCGACGCAAAGATAGACTTGGACCGCGATGCCTTGACGCAATCTACGCTGAGAAATGCCAGCGAATTTACGACCATCAATACTCAAATCATACGAACCTGGACAGTATGACCCTACAATTTCATAGGCTTCGATGCGGTCACCTGCTTCTGGGAAAAGCATTCGAACGAATGCGAGCATTACTTCATAGCCTGCTGGAATATCGATTGAAGAGTCGAGTTCAGATAGAACAATTGATATATTTAATACGCCTTCGTCAAGCACTACTGCTAGTCCGCCTGAATTGCGGACAATCGCATTATAACCTGCATTTCCAAGCATCGAAACTGCTTCTGTAACATGTGGTAGCCGATGATCCTGGATACCGAGCACGACGGTTTGATTGTGCACCCAAGTACGGACTGTCGGAACGCTTACCTGTTGGCCGACGAGATGACAAAGTGTATCGTCGGCGGCGAATGATTCTAGTGCAGAACGGGTACGTGTTGTCATGGATTCATCCACAAAACGCCATGCAGGAATGGTTAAAAAAGATTCATATGATATCATTCAAATTTCTCCTGCTCATAGACTTTGCGCCGCGGTTAACAGGGCAAGCTTGTACACATCAGCAGCTGAACAACCGCGTGATAAATCATTTACGGGTGCGTTCAACCCCTGAAGAATCGGGCCAATTGCTTCGTAGCCGCCAAGACGCTCCGCTATTTTATAACCGATATTACCGGCTTCAAGTGATGGAAAAACGAAGACGTTCGCATTACCTTGAATGACTGATTCAGGTGCCTTTTTCGCAGCAATTTCCGGAACATAGGCCGCGTCAAATTGGAACTCGCCGTCGAGTAGCAAATCCGGTGCAAGCGATTGAGCAATTTTCACCGCGGTCGCAACTTTTTCCGTTTCTTCCGTTACAGCAGATCCTTTTGTAGAAAAGCTTAGCATCGCAACACGCGGATCTACGCCGAATGAGCGCGCTGTTTTTGCACTTTCGATTGCGATTTCCGCCAATTCTTGTGCTGTCGGTGCGACAGTGATTGCACAATCGGCGAAGACGAGACGTTCCTCACCCTTCATCATAATGAACGCCCCGCTTGTCCTTGAAATACCTGGTTTTGTTTTAATAATTTGAAGCGCCGGTCGTACCGTATCGGCAGTCGAATGTGCCGCACCACTTACCAATCCGTCGGCACGCCCTGTGTAAACAAGCATCGTTCCAAAATAATTGACGTCTTTCAATTGTTCACGCGCTTGTTCCAAAGTCGCTTTGCCATTACGACGTTCAACAAACTTTTCGGCTAGTTCTTCGAAGTAAGAAGCACTCACGGGATCAATGACATCTATTTCCGAAATATCAATTCCTGCTTCAGTTGCGACTTCTTGCACCTCGGTTTCATTGCCAAGAAGGACTGGCTTCACAAGCCCTTCCCTGTGAAGGCGTGACGCCGCTTCTACTACCCGGATATCCGTTCCTTCCGGCAGGATTATCGTCTTGCGATTGCCGCTTAAACTTTCTTTAATTCCATTAAATAAATCAGTCATTAAATAGCCGCCTTTCGCATGCTCTCATGCTCTAAGCATACACCAATAATCTATGTGGTAAAAGTGTTTCACTTCATGTCAAATTCGTGACAACGGCGCTGGCAAAGGACGTTCTACAGCCTTCTATGCTACACTCATTGTAAGAAGTTAATTCATAATGAAGGAGTTTGATTTCATATGATCGAAGCAGCAAAAACACTGGATGGTTGGTATGTTTTACATGATTTACGCTCGATGGACTGGGCATCTTGGAAATTGATTTCAAAAGAAGAACGCCAAGCAGCAGTAGAGGAATTTATGGTTTACCTTGAAAAGCTTCAAAAAGCGGATGACGATAAAACCGGCGCACACGCTTTCTATACAGTAATCGGCCAAAAAGCCGATTTCATGCTTATGACTTTGCGTCCGACAATGCTTGAACTTCAAGAGCTTGAAACGGAATTCAATAAACTCGCAATTGCTGATTTCACGATTCCAGCGTATTCATACCTGTCAGTCGTTGAACTATCGAACTACCTTGCAGGAGAATCCACTGACGATCCGTACCAGAACCCATTTGTACGGGGACGTCTGTATCCTGAACTTCAACGTAGCCAATACATCTGCTTCTACCCGATGGACAAGAAGCGCGACGGCGATGTGAACTGGTACATGCTCGATATGGATAAACGCAAAGAATTGATGCGCGCACACGGCTTGATTGGCCGCAGTTATGCTGGTAAAGTGAAACAAATCATTTCCGGTTCTGTCGGTTTTGACGACTACGAATGGGGCGTTACACTATTCGCAGACGACGTTCTTCAGTTCAAAAAGTTAATTTATGAAATGCGTTTTGACGAAGTAAGCGCACTCTACGCTGAATTCGGCTCATTCTTTGTGGGTACGATTTTAGATGGCGATAAAAAAGCAGCTTTCTTCAACATCTAAATTTCAATCCTATACCGCCTAACTGTGATCATGCAGTTGGGCGGTATTTTTATTTGGTAGGCATGTTTCATTCCGACCGCGCATATCATTCCCCAAGGGGGTTGTGCCGTGGCGGTTATAAAGTACACGGATGCTGAACTGGATTTGCTCGCAAGGTTAATGCGTGCTGAAGCAGAAGGTGATGGCCAATTAGGCATGCTTTTAGTAGGTAACGTCGGGGTGAATCGCGTACGTTCGGGATGTCTCGATTTCAATGATATCCGGAGTTTACAAGATATGGTTTTCCAAAGTCCAGGAGGCTTTGAAGCTACGACGAAACCATATTTTTATCAGCGTGCTCGCGAGCTGGATCGAAAACTGGCAAAGCGCGTTGTCAACGGCGAGCGTTTCACTCCTGGAGAACGATCATTATGGTTTTTCATGCCAACCGGAGATTGCCCGGCACAGTGGTATAACCAATGGAACACAGGTAGATTCAAGTCACACTGTTTCTTTTCCCCAACGGTTCAAGACTGCCCTAACCTGTAACTCAAAAGAAGAAAGGATGAAGAAATGGTCCAATACTATTGGAATCCGCCCTATCAGAATCAGCACGTCACACCGCCCCAAGTAACAATTCCAGCCGGAGGAAGACCACCCGGACCGCCCGGACGTGAACAGTCATACATTGAAAACATTTTACGATTAAACAGAGGAGAACCTGGAACTTTCCATTTTTCATTCGAGCATGCACTGGATTCAGGTAAAAACACGAAAGAGGTACGCGGTACGGTAGAAGCAGCCGGCCGTGATCATGTCATCTTAAGCGATTCGACAACAGGACATCGTTTTTTATTCCCAATGATTTATTTTGATTACGCCGAATTTGATAATGAAGTGAAGTATTTTCCGCAAGCTCCTTGAATTCAAAAAATCTTCCGTCTGCCTTTTAGGGCTGGCGGAAGATTTTTTTGATTAATCAAACCGATCATCTATATACTTGGCACTTAACAAATGGAAAGTAAGTGAGTTTTTTGTGATTATTACCAGGAAGCAGTTTCCAATACCGCTTCATCGCTAAATTCATTCGTCGTACAAGGAGATTATTACAGTTTCTATTAAATTCTAAATTAATAGTGCCGAGCATCTATATAACTCTGGAGACGGTTTGGGTCATCCACTCGAATCGCTGCTTTCGAAAATTCCTTTTCGAACCCTAAAAAGAGTGTTGCGTTCAGCGGTCGTTTGAATGTAATGACGCATTGGGGTAGCGCTTCCTCGAAATCTCGTGCGATGAAATCTATTGTACCTTGCGCCTTCAGATTTTCATTGGCAGCGTAGTCCCCCCATGCAATGTTCTCAATTTCATCAAATGGAATGTCCATCCGTTTCCCTAATCCAAGTGCTACACGAATTTGTTTTTCATCGACAGTAAGCGGATTCAGACGAACCGCTTGAATATCTCCAATAAAAAAAATAACCGTGTAGATGTTCAAAATGAGAAGAACTATAGAAAGAATCAGCGACTTATCGTGAAGCCACCAGTGGATGCCGATGGTCTCAATGACAATCGCGTGAATCATCATGATATAAAAGGCAATGAAACTTGTTTTCGTATGAAGAGAGAAGCGGTTCTCCGCCTCAATCGGACGTTTTTTCCACGAAGCGAATGCGTAGTAGAACATAACCGTTTCTGCGCTAATTATTTTTATAAGGGGATGTCTACCAATTTGCTTTTGGACTAATGTTGCAAATGTGAATAATGGACCTTCTCCACTCGCTTTTATATCTCGAATGATTCGGGGTGTATGTTTCAAAAGAATGAAGATGAGTCCGATTTCAGCAAGGAGAATAATTCCTTCAATTGAGATTGCGATGTAAGGGATGAATTTGAATGGCTCAAAATAAGCGCTCGGAATAATGATTCGCGCTGCAATTATACCGAGCACCATGAATGTTATAAACCTTTTCACAGTGAAGCCTTTTCTGCGTGTCATTGCGAGAATGAGGAACGGAGCGACAATCGAGAAGTCAATGAGGGAACCAATAATGACCCACGTCGCATCTGCAGGCGCCGGCAAGAACGGGAATGGCAATCGGTAGAGAGCAAGATTAGACGTAATAACAAGGACGAGGACCATAATAAGTAATAGTGATTTTGAATTCTGCTTACTAGAAATCATAAAACCACCCCTTTTATTTCCATTATAGCATTCTGATCATACTTATATATGTATCATATGGCTAAATTATTACATTTTAGACAAAATAAAAACAGGTGAGAGGATACCCCCTTACCTGTTTTAGTTTGAAAATTTAATAGCCGCAATAATCAACATGATCCACCCTGCGATGAATGCAACGCCGCCGATTGGTGTGATAGCGCCGAGTATACCGATTCCCGAGAGGCTCAGTACATAAAGGCTACCAGAGAAGATGATAATACCCGCGAGGATCAAATAACCCGCCCAGCTTAATTGCGTGACAGAACCAAAGAGCGTTGGACTCATAAGGATACCAACAGCAATCAATGCGAGCGCGTGGAACATTTGATACTGTACAGCGGTTTCCCAAATTGCTAAATAGTGTGCGGATAGTTTTTCTTTTAAAGCGTGTGCGCCGAATGCACCAAAGGCGACAGCGATTGCTGCGTTAACAGCCCCCGCAATAATGAAAAATGGCATATAAACCCCTACTTTCTTTACGGATGTCTGGCACCCTACTTATCAGAAATCAAATAGCGAACCGCCGTTTGCATCCTCTTCTTCAAGCAGTTTACCTTCTAACGAAGTGACCGACTGCACAGCGCTAACAGTTGTAAGCATTTTGGGGACAATTTTCTCTTCACGCTTACTTTCCCCTCCAAGCGCAACTTCGCAAAGTGATCTGACGGCGGCAAACGCTTCTCGCATCGTGCTGTCGTCATCGGCATGTCTCGCAACGCTTAGTTGCCGCTCCATTTCCGAGATAATCCGGTCGTATGGTATCACTGTTTGGCGCCTCCTTTCTTTTGTTCAAATTGTAAACAATCCATGCCAGATGATCTTTTCACGACGACCGATGGCAGTTCTCGCGTTTTAAAACCATATGCTTTGCAGCCACGTGGATTTCGTTGATCCCATGTTATGAAGAAATGTTGGCATTGAAAACAATTTACTGCCACTTACGATCATCCTCTTTTCAAGTTTAACTTTAACACTGGCACTGTTTGTATTAAAGAATGCCGCCTGTTCGGCACCAGTCAATCTGTGTTTCTTCCCACAATTCGAGGATCTTATTAGTCTTCGAATATGGACGGCTACCGATGAAACCGCGACTTGCGCTTAACGGGCTTGGGTGAACTGATTCGATGATTGCATGACGCGATAGATCGATGAGTTTCTTCTTTTCTTGAGCATGACGGCCCCATAAGACGAAGACGATTGGTTCGTCTCGATTTGATAATAGCCGTATCACTTCGTCGGTGAACGTCTCCCACCCTTGTTTACGATGCGAATGCGCTTGTCCATCCCTTACAGTAAGTACCGTATTCAACATGAGTACGCCTTGTTCCGCCCATCCAGTCAGTGTTCCGCCCCCTGGCAGCGGACAATCGATATCAGACGTGAGTTCCTTAAACATATTGCGTAGACTAGGCGGTATCTTGACGCCCGGCTTCACGGAAAAACTTAAACCATGTGCTTGTCCAGGTCCATGATACGGGTCTTGTCCTAAAACTACGACCTTCACTTCATTAAAAGGCGTCAATTTAAATGCAGTCCACAAATCATCCAGCTGCGGATAAATTGTCTCTTCCTCATATTCCCTCTTCAGAAATTCACGTAACTTACTATAGTAAGGTTTCTCGAATTCATCATTCAAGACCTCATCCCAATCATTACCGAAGAGCTCTTTATTCACAATCCATCACTGCTCCTTGAATTCAATCGTAACGTCATATCCAGCGAATGAAAACATTTCTTTCAGTGTCTTCTCGGCATTCTGTTGCGCCGTTACCAAGACACCTTGTCCTGCGGTTTCTTCCAATATAAGCTTTTTCGCTTCAGCGGCAAGTTCGTAGGCCTCTTCAATATTCGCTTTTTCCCGGAAGACCCCTTCATAGGAATACACTTCGACTTTATCGAAATAAATTTCTGCTCCTCCTAAAAAGGTAGCGGGCGGCAATGTAAGTATAGCTGTTTTTTTCTTATCATCGACAACGACATCTTTTTCCGTAAGGCTGGACATGTCGACACCAGCTTTCACTGATCCCGGAATAACAACCAATAACTGCCGTTTCGTTCCTGGCAAATTAAGTCCAATGCTCTGTCCAAACAATGTATTATCTTGTCGTTCAATGATAACTTTTGTATAAGCTTCAGCTGTTGCAAGTTCGTTCAGGTCTTGGATTTGTTCAAGGAATGCGCCTTTTTGTTCTGTGAATGTACTCCCTTGTTTTAAAATGAAGAATGTCGCAAACGGCAAAGCGACAATCAACAGTAAAATTAGAAGGGCAATTGCGATGAACGACTTTTTCCATAGTGAATAAAATACTTTCCCGACACTCCAAAATCCACGCGGACGGTCTTCTATTTCTTCCATCGTAACTGCCGTTTGTTCTTTGGAAGCTTTTAATTCTTTTAACAGCTGTTCGATTTTCTTATCATCCGCCACTTCATCCCTCTTTTCCTCTTTTTCCGACACTATCTTATACGTTCACATTATAGGAAAGTTCCAGTTCAAACAACTAGAAAGACATGGTACGATTGTATAAGGGGGATGCGACATGGCTGATATGCAATTGCGTGACAAAATGAAAAAAGTTTCTGAAGCGGCAAAACACGGTAACCGTGTGCCGGAACGTTCTAAAAACGCTGGGCTCATCGTTTTTCTTATCTTTATCCTGTGTGTAATTATCGTCATGTTAGCTCTTGCAATCGGGCTTATGATAAGCAAACACTTTCTCGGTGCTGCTGTGATTTGTAGTTTTGCAGCACTGCTCACATACTCCGTTTATAAAATGATGAAGGCTGATAACATCGGACAATTGTAATTCCCAATTTTTTTGATAAGATTAAGTTAGAATTTATTCAAAAAAGGAGACAGACCAATTATGACGCTTAAAAAGACTTTGACGATCGCAGGATCCGATACATCAGGTGGCGCTGGGATTGCGGCGGACTTAAAAACATTCCAAGAGCACGGTACATACGGGATGACAGCAATTACAGTTATCGTGACAATGGATCCAGATAATAATTGGTCACATGGCGTTTACTCATTACCCGTCGACGTTTTGAAAGCGCAAATCAAAACTGCACTTTCAACAGGAATCGATGCGATTAAAACAGGCATGCTTAGCACAGAAGAAATTATTAAAATCGCAGGAAACGCGATTTCAGAATCAGGCCTCAGTCATGTAGTCATCGATCCAGTTATGGTTTGTAAGGGTGAAGATGAAGTGTTGAATCCTGGAACAGTAGACGCAATGGTTGAATTCCTTCTTCCAAAAGCAGAAATTGTAACACCAAACTTGTTCGAAGCAGGACAACTTGCTGGCACAAAAACACCGAAAACGATCGAAGACATGAAAGCAGTCGCAGAAAAGATCCATTCACTTGGTGCTCGCAATGTTGTCATCAAAGGCGGCAAACAGCTGGAACACGATAAAGCTGTGGATCTGTTCTTTGACGGCAAAACGTTCACTCTTCTTGAAGCAGAGAAAACAGCGACAACTTACAATCACGGTGCGGGCTGTACGTTTGCCGCAGCAATCACAGCAAACCTAGCTAACGGCCTAGATGTTAAAGAATCTGTATTTGAAGCAAAGAAATTTGTCACAGCAGCCATTGCAAACGGCTGGAAACTAAACGAATACGTCGGACCTGTGATGCACGGAGCGAAAAACCGTTTCGGCGCACCTGAAATCACAATGACTGAAATTTAATAAAGTTATTTCAAGAACAATAAAACCGCCAAGAGATGGTTGTCTCTCGGCGGTTTTATTGTTGGTTCGTTGGACGCTTTCCTTGAATGGTTGGACACCTCTATAGGTTCGTTGGACACCTCAAGGAGTTTGTTGGAGGCTTCACGGATTTCGTTGGAAACCCCACGGTTCGTTGGACGCTTTCTTCGAATGGTTGGACACTTCTATAGGTTCGTTGGACACCCCGAGGAGTTTGTTGGAGGCTTCACCGATTTCGTTGGAAACCCCCGGTTTGTTGGACACCTCGAGGAGTTTGTTGGAGGCTTCACCGATTTCGTTGGAAACTCCACGGTTTGTTGGACGCTTTCCTGAAATGGTTGGACACTTCTATAGGTTTGTTGGACACCTCAAGAAGTTTGTTGGAGGCTTCACCGATTTCGTTGGAAACTCCACGCTTCGTTGGACGCTTTCCTTAAATGGTTGGACACTTCTATAGGTTTGTTGGACACCTCGAGGAGTTTGTTGGAGGCTTCACCGATTTCGTTGGAAACTCCACGCTTCGTTGGACGCTTTCCTGAAATGGTTGGACACTTCTATAGGTTTGTTGGACACCTCAAGGAGTTCGTTGGAGGCTTCACCGATTTCGTTGGAAACCCACGGTTCATTGGACACCGCGAGGAGTTTGTTGGAGGCTTCACCGATTTCGTTGGAAACTCCACGCTTTGTTGGACGCTTTCCTTAAATGGTTGGACACTTCTATAGGTTCGTTGGACACCTCAAGGAGTTTGTTGGAAACTTCACGAATTTCGTTGGAAACCCCACCAAGTTTCCAGAAGACTCCTACCGTTCGCCGAAATATTTCCACGTCAAGACCCATGAATCGCATTCAACCATCCTTTTCTATATACTGAAGAGAAGCACAGTTACAGTTTTAAGGAGGGCTATTCATGGAATTAGTAAAACCTGATCATTTACAGGAACTCATAACTTCTTTTGCCAATAAAGATGTCTATATCCATCTCGAAACAACTAACGGCTCATATGCAGCCCATTTCAATGAAAGTGTTTTCAACGCTGGTGCATTCATTCGCAACATCGTTATTAAATTCGAACTCGGTAAAGTGGCCGGCGATTCGCCCCACCGCATCGGATTGAAACTGCCATCCGGATGGATTTATGCGCAAGGCATTACTCATTATAAACTCGACGAACACGGGCGTTTGCTTATGGCAGGACTCGATGCAGAAGGTAAACTTGCAGTAGCGCTTGAAATCAGCGAAACACCGTTCACATATTAATTAAGGAGGCAATTTTTTTATGATTAAAAAAGAACGTCATGTACTTGTCGTATTCCCCCACCCAGATGACGAAGCATTCGGCGTATCCGGCACCATTTCGTCTTACAGAGATATGGGTGTACCTGTTACGTACGCTTGCTTAACTTTAGGTGAAATGGGACGTAACCTTGGCAATCCACCATTTGCAAATCGCGAAACATTGCCTCAAATCCGCAAAGAAGAACTGAAAAAAGCGTGTGAAGCAATGGGACTTGATGATTTACGGATGATGGGATTCCGTGATAAAACAGTTGAATTTGAAGATGATGAAAAAATGGTTAAGCTAGTTGCAGATTTAATCGAAGAAACGAATCCTTCACTCGTCATCACATTCTATCCTGGTCTTGCTGTCCATCCCGATCACGATGCGACTGCGCGTGCAGTTGTCCGGGCGGTCCGAAGAATGCCGGAAACGGAACGTCCTACACTTTATACACTCGCCTTTGCGAATAACACCGTTGAAGTTCTAGGAAAACCCGATGTCGTTCACGATATCACAGCGAATGCAGATAAAAAAATCGCAACGCTAAAAGCTCATGCATCCCAGACCGTTTGGATGATGAAAGAGATGGAGATAAAATTAGCAGCGCAGGATCCAGATGCACTTAAATGGCTTAATTTTGAGCATTTTTATACGTATCAATGGGATAAAGACTTCGAATAAGAGCAATATTTATATAGAAAGAGACTGCGAAATCACTTTGATTTTACAGTCTCTTTTTTATGTATTTTTATTAACTAATCAAACTATTTATACCTGAAAATAAAACTCGTTACGATATGATAGCTACAAGGTTTTTCAAAAGTAATAGACTGAAAAGTTTTAATAGTATATACTTTATTCATTAAGATATAAAACAATATTATATGTATAATTATTCACCATATACATGTTATACTGTTACAAAAAGGGGAATATAATATGAAGAAATTTTCTTTATCAACATGGTTCTATTTTCTAGTTCCATCAATACTCGGTATTCTGTTGTTCATGGTACCGATGAAGTATGCCGGGGACTGGAAAATACCAATTGCTATATTTGCAGATATATTGTCAGGATCGATTGCTCCGGTTATGCCATGGATCGCGACAATTACGCTAATTATCGCAGCACTCGGTTCAGTTGTATTTTTGGCTATTCAAGGCGACAAAGTCAAGCCATCCTTTATAACAAATTTATTCAAGGTCTCGCTCTTTTGGACAATAGTCCGGATTATAGGTGCTACTTTAGCTGTACTTACATTGCTTCAATTAGGCCCAGAAGCTATTTGGAGTGAAAATACGGGCGCACTACTGCTAAGTGAAACCGGTCTCGTTACATTCCTGTTCACTATCTTTTTATTCGCGGGAATTCTTTTACCACTTCTTTTAAATTTCGGTTTACTCGAATTTTTTGGAACGATGATGGTAAAAGTAATGCGTCCACTCTTTAAAATACCGGGTCGTTCTTCCATTGATGCACTGACATCATGGATTGGGGATGGAACAATTGGTGTTTTACTAACAAGTAAGCAGTATGAAGAAGGTTTTTATACAAAGAAAGAAGCAGCTATTATTGGAACAACCTTCTCTGTTGTGTCGATTACCTTTTCTATCGTCATTATTGAAGAAGTTGGACTCGGCGCTTATTTCATACCGTTTTACGGAACAGTTGTATTAACTGGTCTAATCCTTGCATTTATCATGCCCCGGATTTATCCTCTTTCAAAAAAGAAAGATGAATACATAGACGGTAGACCGTTTACAGGCGATGAAGAAAAGTTACCAAAGGGATACAGTTCTTTTACGCACGGGCTTGAAAACGCGTTAACAAAAGCGAATAACAGTCGTTCATTGGTTAAAACTTTTTCAGAGGGCCTGAAAAATGTCCTTGATATGTGGATTGGTGTCATTCCGGTCGTTATGGCTTTCGGAACGATTGCATTGATTCTCGCGGAGTATACAAGTGTCTTCACGATTTTAGGGAAACCATTCGAACCAATTCTGTCCATCCTAGGTATACCTGAGGCAGCAGACGCGGCGCAACTTATGGTCGTTGGATTCACAGATATGTTCCTGCCTGTAATCCTTGCGAATGGTCTGATTACATCTGAGTTGACATTATTCGTTGTTGCCACTGTTTCAGTGACTCAGCTCATTTTCATGGCCGAAGTTGGGGGACTTCTGCTAGGCTCAAAAATACCGGTAAACTTTTTCGAACTTGTTGTTATTTTCCTCTTGCGTACGATCATTTCATTGCCGATTATCGCAGGAGTGGCACATCTTTTGTTTTAATCAAACATGAAGACCTTGCAGTAATCTGCAAGGTTTTTTTTGTACGTGGATGAATATGACCGCTTCAAGAAGGATATGCCATCTTTCATGCCAAAATAAAAACCGCGGAAACTTTCCCGCGGCAGTTATATTAAACATTCAATTTAGTTTTTAGTTTCGACAACATGTCCACTGTCATTTTATCCAAATCGTAGTTGGCTTTGAAGCCCCATTCATTTATAGCAGCTGTTGGATCAATCGAATCTGGCCAGCTGTCAGCAATCGCCTGGCGTACTGGATCTACATCGTATGCTATTTCAAAAGTAGGAATCTGTTTTTTTATAGAAGCTGCAATTTCAGACGGTTCAAAACTCATCGCAGTTACATTAAATGCATTGCGGTGAATCAGTTTCGTTGGATCCGCTTCCATTAAATCGACAATCGCTTGTAATGCATCCGGCATATACATCATATCCATACGCGTTCCTTCTGCAATATAAGAAGTGTATTTACCTTCCTCAAGTGCTTTGTAGTAAATATCTACCGCGTAATCCGTCGTTCCGCCACCCGGTTGAGCAACATATGAGATGAGTCCTGGGAAACGGACGCCGCGCGTATCCATTCCAAATTTGTGGAAATAGTAATCGCACAACAATTCACCAGCGACTTTATTGACACCATACATTGTGGTCGGTCGTTGTAATGTATCTTGTGGTGTATCTTTTTTCGGTGTTGAAGGACCGAATGCACCGATTGAACTTGGTGTAAAAAACTGCATGTCCAGTTCGCGTGACACTTCAAGTGCGTTCATAAGGCCGCCCATATTGAGATTCCATGCAAATAACGGCTCATCTTCCGCTTTAGCAGATAGTAATGCAGCCATGTGCATCATCGTGTCTGCACCGAACTCCTTTGCAAGCGCATGCATATTGTTCGCATCTGTCACGTCAAGTACTTCAAATGGACCTTCTGTTGCTACATCCGTGCGACGTATATCTGTTGCCAAGACGTTTTCTGTGCCATATTCTGAACGTAGCTTTGTAATTAGTTCTGAACCAATTTGACCTGAAGCGCCTGTCACCATGATTTTTTTCATTATTATCTATTCCTCACTTTCAAACATTTGTGTTTATGGGGAGTACACTCATATTCTGATTTCACATTTTAGTTGATTCTATTACCTTAGTTCATTATAAAACGTTCTCCCAGAAAAGACAACGACATTCTCCATCTTAATTAATCCTCGTCAGGCCTTTCTGTTATAATTAAAGAAAAACGTGAGGTGCATGATGCTAAAGAATAAGCCTTCCATCTTTTCGAACGTATTTAAATTCATCCTACTGATCGCAACTGGTATTATTCTCACATTTGTGCTCATCTCATACGGCGTACCTAAGTTGATTGTATTCCTTATTGTTCTTGCGCTGTATGTTGCAGTTTCGATTCTTTGGCCAATGTATATTATTTATAAGTCCACATCACTTCGGGCTATCGGCCGCTACATTTCCGGCAATTATAAGAAGCCGATTTTTGGTTATTCCTATGCACTGGCACATGGAGATAAACGCGATGTAGAAAATGCATTGAAACGAATTATGAATACTTATGTGCAACAAGATATGTCTGATGTTTATGGGGCAAACCTCGCTTTATTCCAAAAGAATTCTAAGAATCTTTTGATGCATGCGGAAAATATCAGTGGTCAGGAATATAAAGATTATTATTTCGGTCATGCTTATGTGATGAATGGTAATTTCGATAAAGCGAGTGAGTTTCTAGCTAAGCTGCACACACCTTGGATGATTCATTCCTTAAAAGCTTACGCGGCTCATAAGCGCGGGAATCGGGATACGTTTCGACAAGAAGCAGATCAGTCCATCAAAAGCGCAATTGGTATGCAACGGTATGTATTGCATCATACGATGAGACGATTTGAAAGTGGAGATTTTAAAATTTAGCAAACAAAAAAAGCCTCTAGTTTGAGGCTTTTTTTGTTTGTTTAAGTATGTGCTAATTCGTTAGTATTACTCTTTTCCCACTAACAGCGAACCGTTTTCTTTCTCTTCGGTTCACCTCGTTTTCCTGCTGTTTGCCATGACATTACAAAACCCCTGCATGGTCCAAAACAAAATCCCGGACAGCATCTAAGCCATCCGGGATTTCTAGTTTATTATGAAATCACATTCAGTTCTTTACCAACTTTTTCGTAAATGACGAGTGCTTCGTCAATCATTTCTTTAGTATGCGCTGCAGTTGGCATGTTGCGGACGCGACCTTTTCCTTTAGCGACTGTTGGGAAGACGATTGATTTAGCATAGACGCCTTCTTCCGCAAGACGTTTTGAAAATTGTTGTGTCAGCTTCTCTTCACCGATTATACATGGTGTGATTGGCGTTTCTGAAGCACCGATATTGAAGCCTAATTTCTTAAGCCCCGCTTTCAAGTAGTTTCCGTTTTCCCACAGTTTATCATGTAGCTCAGTGGATTCCGATATCTTGTCCAATGCACCCATAATCGCAGCGACATCCCCTGCCGGAAGTGCCGTGGAGAATAGGAATGGACGTGAACGAACTTTCAGCCAGTCAATCAATTCCTGAGTTCCAGCAACGTAACCGCCGACGACGCCGATTGCTTTCGACAATGTACCCATTTGAAGGTCAATCTCTTTTTCAAGACCGAAATGTTTGACGGTCCCTTTTCCTTTGCCAGTAACGCCTGAACCGTGCGCGTCATCGACATAAGTGATCAAGTCGAATTCCTTCGCAATTTTCACAACTTCAGGAAGGTTGGCGATATTGCCATCCATTGAGAACACGCCGTCCGTAATGTACATTACTTTTTCATACAGGCCGGATTCCGTTGCCTCTTTTGCTTTTGCACGAAGGTCATCCATATCCTGGTGATTGACGCGAATTACTTTCGCACCAGAAAGGCGGCAGCCATCGATGATAGATGCGTGATTTAATTCATCCGATAGAATTGCGTCTTTTTTAGTCATAACAGCGGAAATTGCAGCCATATTACAGTTGAAGCCTGATTGGTAAGATATTGCGGCTTCTGTCCCTTTGAATTCAGCAAGCTTCTTTTCTAGCTTAACGTGGATATCGAGCGTGCCATTGATTGTACGGACTGCACCTGCTCCGACGCCGTATTTTTCAGTTGCGGCAATCGCTAGACTTTTCAAATCTTCGTCTGTTGCAAGCCCCAGATAGTTATTTGATGACAAGTTAATAAGGTCTTTTCCTTTAATTTTAATGATTGGGCCATTTGGTCCTTCAATAGGGTCAATTTCGTTGTAAAGTCCTTGATCACGGAGTTCTTTTAGGTTCTTCTGTAAAAATGCGTTGAGTACTTTTGACAATGTAATCTTCCTTTCAAACAAATGATACCCCCATTTTAACATACGACCGGCCCAATCGTAGAATAAAGCGTTTACTTTTTAAATCAAATTCAACAGCGCACCCGTCTTCTTCTCGAATACGGATCGTATAATAGTTGAATCCATCATGGCTTTCATACTATTTTCAGCTTGTGCATGAGACTGCATATAACCAGTGGCATCGAGCATCTTCTCTGAATATGTCTCACGGATTACGGCAATTTCCTCTTCAGCGTCCGCATCTTCTTCACATAAGTTCATGAAGTCGAGCAATTCATCCCCAGAACGTTCACAGTCGTAAACATGCGGTTCTGTCGCGTCAAGAATGCACACTGATAGTTCAGGAAAAAGAACGAGATCTACCCCAGAAGGATCCAGTCCACACCACCCGTACTGAACGTCAAATCCACGCTTCTCGGCTTCCGCTCCAAGCGTTTTCATAAGTGTTGATTTTCCCGTTCCCGGAAAAGCCTTTATCAGCATCCTTCGATCGATTCGCTTTGTAATGGAGGACATGAAATCTTGCGCCCCTCCAGATGTCAATGAACCGATAAGTCTGTGCGAAACAACCGACCCTTTATTCAGCTGGATTGTACCAAACAGTTCTTCTTTCAATGAATTTATTTTATCCACATGGAGATCCCACATCATTCGTCTGATGTTCACTTTTTCCCAATCATCATGAATGCCTTTTGCATCTTTGAGCGCTTGTAAAGCTTTTCTTAACGCAACGCTCGATTCTGTCAACATTTTCACAATCGAGCCGTTCAGTTCACGCAATTTGACTTCATCATAGACATCGTAAAAACTGATAACCTTATGTTTCCCACCTATATCTGTTGGTTCAAGTGCAACTGGATGGGACGCTTGAAGGATCAGTACGTTTGGCCCTTTAATATAGATTGCGTCCGTTTTCTCAGGCTGTATGGGATCCATAAACCGATCTATGTCATAGCCCTGCTTGACGTAATGTGCGGCGGCTTCATTCAACACGCTTGAAATTGCATTTGTAGGAGGACATTTTAGAAATAAAGTTTGTGAAGCCAAAGCAATCATTTCGTCATATTTGTGGGAGATTCCAGCACCTGTATAGGCTGTCCCCATATATTGGGTGATTGTTCCATTCATTCTGATCATCCTTTCTGTACATACGATTAACGTATGCTCAGACAATAAAAAAAAGCACGGCTCGGAGGCACATGCTTGGGGAAATTAATAATTTTCGATTTAGAATAAAGCCTCCTCTTCCTCTTTACGGATAACTTTCAATAGGAATTTACGGCACTGCGGCAATGTGTAATGAGCAATTTGCCCCAAAAACAAAGCAATTAATACTGTCCCAATTCCAATTGGTCCGCCGAATAACCAACCTACAATTGCAACAATGACTTCAAGTGTAGTCCGAACCTTTTTCACACTAGCTCCCGTTTTTTTGACAAGGACCAGCATAAGACTATCCCGTGGACCCGCGCCGATATTGGGTGATATATAAATCCCGACGCCATACCCCATAACAATTACACCTGCTGAGAACATAAATATTTGCGCGCCCATCGTAGTGATATCTGGTAGCAGCCAATTGAATAAGTCGATAAAAAGTCCAATTAAAATCATATTCAACCATGTGCCAATCTGCGGCCATTCTTTCAAAACCGCAGCAGTTGAAATGACAATAATGAATCCCGTAATAATCCCCCATGTGCCAATCGTCAAGCCAAAGTTTTTATATAGCCCGACATGCAATACATCCCACGGTCCGATTCCAAGCCCTTGGCCTTTAATCGTCATTGAAATGCCTAGCGACAGGATCATCATTCCTACCAAAAAAAATGTCCATCTCCATATTAATATCTTTCTCATATAAGTCCTTCTTCCTAATGAATGTGTAAGTAGCTAGTAGATACGAACAATACTAAAAGACACTCACGCAACACGCATGAATGTCTTACTTGTCATCTTCTCATTGTAGCATGCCTTCTACCCTCGATACAGACTATCAACTTTTTACAATGTCGATAAAAAGCGCTTCAGTCATCTTAGCCAGCTCGCCGGGAATCAGCTTCATCTGCAATCCTGGTTTACCCGCACTAACAATCATCAAATCGAGACTTTCTGCTGATTTGTCGATGAATGTCGGGTATTTCTTTTTCATCCCGACAGCTGAACAGCCTCCGCGCACATAACCTGTTTCTTTCGTCAACTCTTTCAACGGTAACATATCAAGCTTTTTCACTACGGCAGCTCTTGCCGCTTTTTTCAAATCAAGTTCGGCAGCAACCGGCACTAAATAGATGAAAAGTTCACGCGGCCCTGCTATTGTGACAAGTGTCTTATAAACGATGTCTACTGCCTGCCCTGTTTTTTCTGCGACAGAAACCCCATCCACCAGTCCGTCATTTACGTCGTATTCCATTAGTTCGTAGCTTACTTTTTCCCCATCTAAAATCCGCAATGCATTCGTTTTCACTATTTTACTCTGTTTCGCCATTCATTCATCCCCCCTTTTCTAAAAACGAAAAGGCCGCCATCGAACAGGCGACCTTACGTCATGCAGTTTTATAAAAGCTCGGCCGATCGATTTCGAACCCTTTCTGTTTCATCATCACTTGGAAAGAATAAGATGAAATCGCCTTTTCGTACCGCCTTTGCACGATGAGTACTTCCCGATCGAGGGCAGTGGGAAGTTCCATAGATGCCAATTTTGCTGTAGCGGCTTCTTCACTTGCAACCGACATCTCAATTTCAGATCGTGCCCTGTTATGTAGCCTGATCTGCGCTTCTGTCCGCATGATTTTTGCTGATGCAGTTGCAGCAAGATTATAATCTGCTGTCGTCGGTTCTGGTTCCGATATCGCTTCAGCCCGCACATCTCTCCAACTATCAATCGACTCTTCAAGCGTCTTTCCAATCGGCAGCGCAATCTGCTTCATTTGCCCTCCACTAAGCGGCTGGAATTCCTGTCTTTCAGACTGAACGATTTCAGACCCTTTCTTCCCGGTCAATAAAGTCTCCAGTTTTTCAACCAATTTTTGGTTTTCCCCATTGTATTGGACATTGCGATTATAAGCACTTTCAGCACTCCTGCGCCTATTTGCCTCATATCGCTGGCTATTGTCGCCGGCTGTAGCACGGGTCATAATTGCATTCATAGAACTTCACCTCCCCCTTTCAATAGTTACAATAATCTATTAACTATAGTATACCTATTTCATTTGCAACTATAAACCCTACGAAAGCTCTATAATCGATTTACTTATCGAATAGTTTCTTTAGCGCATCCGCCATTGCGGTATTCTCCAATTCTTCCGGTGCTCCCTGCTTTTTCATGTACTTCTGAACATCGCGTTTGTCCGCTTTTTTTCCGCCCGAGTTCTCTTTGCGCTTCTCAAATGCCGACAACTTCTCACGGTGACCACATTTACAAACGAAAATCCGTCCGTCACCTTCACCGCGCATCTCCAATTTCTTTTTACAAACTGGACATCTAGCATTTGTCAGCATGGAGACATTTTTACGATGGCCGCACTCACGGTCCTGGCAAACTAGCATTTTGCCACGCTTGCCGTTCACTTCTAACAGTAGTTTACCGCAATCTGGACACGCTTTCCCCGTGACATTATCATGTTTATATTTTTTATCATCTGTTTTAATTTCAGTAACGGTTTGCTTCGAAAAGGCGATCATATCTTTCATGAACTCTTCTTTTTTCATCTGGCCATTTGCGATTTTTGTTAGCCCTTGTTCCCATTCCGCTGTTAAGGCCGGTGATTTCAAATCTTCTGGAACGAGCTCCAGCAGTTGGCGTCCTTTAGACGTCGTATAGATATCATTGCCCTTTTTCTCCATAACGAATGAGTTGAATAGGCGTTCAATGACATCAGCACGCGTCGCAACTGTTCCAAGACCGCCTGTTTCACCAATCATTTTAATAAGTTCTTTTGATTCACCTTGCATGAACTGCGAGGGGTTTTCCATCGCCGCAAGCAAAGTTCCTTCATTGAATCGAGCAGGCGGTTTTGTTTGACCATTCGTCATTACAATGGCCTGAATTTTCACTTCTTCACCTTTTGTAAATGGTGGAAGTGTATCTGTGTCTAGCTCTTCTTCCTCTGTTGAATAAACTTTTTTCCAGCCTTCATCCGTAACAGTACGGCCTTTTGCTTTGAATGTCTCCCCACCAACTGCGAGTTCAGCGGTTACTTGGTCATAACGGAACGGACCGAAGAAGACAGCTAAGAAACGTTTGACGATTAAATCATATAAACGTTGTTCCTTATCAGACAAGTTTTGAAGAATTGGTGTTTCTTCGGTAGGAATAATAGCATGATGATCCGAAACACGTTTGTCATCAATGACGCCTTTCTGCGGTTTAACGACTCCTGCACGCAGAAGTGTGTTGGTCGCTTTACGATACGGACCAATATCCACGGCTTTAATGCGCTCTTTCAATGTGCTTTCCATGTCCGATGTCAGATGCTTCGAATCGGTACGCGGGTAAGTTACAGCTTTATGGCGCTCGTATAAGTTTTGCAACGTCGACAGCGTTTCTTTTGCTGACCAAGACCAGCGTCGGTGCGCTTCTTTCTGGAGCTCTGTTAAATCGAATAAATGAGGTGCCGGCTGTGATTTCGGCGTTGTTTTTACATCTATCACTTTTCCAGCATGAACCCCGTCAATTTTCCCGAGGACCTTTTCGACTAGCTCTTTGTCGAACGACTGTGTTTGACCCGCTTTATCATGCCAAGTAAACTTCGCGGTTTCCGTCAACGCTTGCATACCGTAGAATGATTTCGGCTTGAAATCGCGGATTTGGTGCTCACGTTCCGCAATCATCGCAAGTGTCGGCGTCTGAACGCGTCCTGTTGAAAGTTGGGCATTGTATTTAACGGTTAGTGCACGCGTTGCGTTAATACCAACGACCCAGTCCGCTTCTGCACGGGCTACTGCCGCCTGATACAAGTTCTCATAAGCGCGGCCGTCTTTCAAGTTGTTAAAACCGTCATTGATCGCTTTATCGGTGACCGATGAAATCCACAACCGTTTGACGGGCTTGCGAACTTTCGCCTGCTCTAGAATCCAGCGTGCAACAAGTTCCCCTTCGCGCCCCGCATCCGTCGCAATGATGATGTCTGTTACATCGTTGCGTTGAAGCTGCGCTTTAACCGCATTGAACTGTTTCATCGTTTGGCGGATTGGGACAAGTTTGAACGGTGCAGGAATAATCGGTAAATGTTCAAGTTTCCATTCCTTGAATTCATTGCCATAGCCTTCTGGATCCGCATGTGTCACGAGATGGCCGAGCGCCCACGTAACGATATAATTTGTTCCTTCAAGAAATCCATTTCCTTTTTTATTGCAGCCGAGTACCCGCGCGATATCGCGAGCCACGGACGGCTTTTCAGCCAGTACAAGTGATTTAGACATAGGTAGATCCCCTTCCTTCATACATCCGATTATACGGGAGAACGTGATTGGATGCATGTCGGGCGAATGAACCGAAGCCATAATTCATGGTTCATCGCAAGAATTAAAGCGCAAGTGCCTATTCAGCCCCGACAAGCGACCCGAGCCTCTAGACGCTGGAGTCCAGGTGTGAAATCTCTATTGTGCAACTTAACCACAGTACGTGATTTTATAGTTTCCTACGCTACAAAAAAAGTGGCGGCCAACCCCTTTCGAGCTCAGCCTACCACTTCTAACAATAGTCATTTTGCAGAAAGTGGCACGTCTCCTGGAATAACCGGCTTTTCTAGCTTTTCATCTCTTATAAATAAGTCTTTTACTTTCTCATAGGATATAGACGTTTCACTGTTCTCTTCATCCAAACGCTCTTTCACCCGTTCAATCGTTTTCTCAGGTGATGTGAGCGCGATAATTGCATCACCTGCAGTTGCCTGTGGTTCTGTTTTCGGTGTATAAAATTCAATTGCACCGTCCGCACGTAAAATGTAAAGCAGTATCGATTTATCATCTCGCTCGCGTAAATACTGTGTGTAACTATATTGTTTTGTAATTAATGTTTTACGGATGCCATGCCCTACATTCATCCGTTCTTCCAACTCATAGATTGAAACGGCAGGCGAGAACAGTGATTGGCCGCCCGTTATCGTGAATTCATCAGCATCGTTTCCAACGTGGAATGCCGTCTGATACAAGTTTTTACTGCCAAGATCAGGCGCAAAGTCTGAGCAAATATGTGCATTGTACGTATCAGTCTTCGTCATTGCAAGGATATACCGATATGGTGCAAAGTCGAAATGATAGTCGATTTGCTCCGAAAGGATATCTCCAACATAACTATTGAGTCCAAGCTTTCGGGCATGTAATAGTTCTGCCCATGACTGATCGATAAGTAGCACATCATTCCCAGTTTCTTTCACTGATTTGGCAAACTCCGCTGCAAATCGTGAGCTCCCAACGAGTAATACGCCTGATTCCTCCGTCGTTGTGAGATTCAGTTTCTTAGCCAAGAAGCTAATTGAAAACCCGTGTAGAACCACTGTTGAGAAAACCAGTGCGAATGTCAGCGCGGTCAATAGTTCTGCATCTTTATAGCCATTATCGAGTAATATCGTCGCAAAATAGCCTGAAACTGTTAGAGCCACTATTCCCCTTGGCGCAATCCATCCGATTAGAATTTTTTCGCGAACGTTTAACTCTGTATTAATTGTCGCCAGCCAAATTGATAAGGGTCTGACGATAACCAACATCGCCAGTACATACACGATAATACGCGGATTAAAAATTTCGATGAGAATATGCGGATCAAGTGACGCCGTCAACATGACAAATATACCCGAAATAAGAAGAACGGAAATATTCTCTTTGAATTGCCGTATGTCATGCATTGACGTCAAGCGCATATTCGCCATCGTCATCCCCATCGCCGTTACTGCGAGCAATCCAGTCTCGTGCATGATTTCATCTGCGAAAACGAACGTGAATAGGACGACTGCAAAGAGTACCGGCGCTTTCAGAAATTCTGGAATACCGCCGCGCTCGAACGCCCCACCAATGACCCGGGCAGCCCCCCAACCAAGGAGTACCGCAAAAATAGATGCCGCGAAGAACAACAGCAACGCATTCAATGTCACTTGGCTATTCAAAAATTTGATGAACTCAAAAGCGAATACCGCAAGCAATGCACCAAACGGATCAACAACAATCGATTCCCATTTCAAAATAGCTGCTGGACGCGGTTTCAGCTTTGCTTGCCTCAAGAGCGGCAAAATAACAGTTGGGCCCGTAACAATGAACAGGCCACCAATTACAAGGGCAACCGCCCAGGAAAGTCCCGCCAAATAGTGTGCCGCAAGCGATCCAGCAATCCATGCAATGAATGCACCTACAGTCACAATACGAGCTATCGGCTTGCTAAAGCCCTTAATTTCTTTAAAATCTAGATTCAAACTACCCTCAAACAAAATAATTGCCACGGCAAACGTAATAATTGGACCGAATAGATCTCCCATACTCTCCTTGGGGTTAATAAGATCAAAAATGGGTCCGACTAGAAGTCCGGCAACAGACATGACAACAATTGCTGGCATTCGAAATTTCCAAGCCGCCCATTGCGATAAAATCCCAATTAAAACAACGAGCATCAAATCGAATAATAGTGAATCAAACAATGGAATCACTCCGTTCCTAATTGGAAATAATGTTAGTTTACCATACTACCAGTTTCAGTCCACCAAAAATAGACATATCCTAATAGTCCAATGCATAAGGTTATAGGGATGAATTTATCAAGCTAGCATGAAAGGGTGATTCCAATAGACGGACAACAAAAGAAAACAGTCGCCATCCATATTTCCAGGTCGGACGGAAAAGGGACATACCCCGCGCGTAGAGCAGCCATGATTACAAACGCCTTGGCTGACGAAATAGAGATCGTATACTTATGCGGAGCGGATTCCCCGCCAGCACCTGAGGGGTCTAAAACTATTTCAACCCCAAGCAATGTGCTATTTTTACAGGCGCTCGCATCACTCAAACCCGATCTACTCCTCCGCGACAGTGGCTCTACTATTCAAGAGGAGATTGAAAAGATAACTGAACTCGTCCCCTCCATCATCCATTTCGATGATTTTGGCGACGGTGGTAAATGCGCTGACCTCGTGTTCCAGACATTATATGTCGATTCGAATGACAGTGCACCAGATCATTACGTACTTGGGCGTGAGAGTTTCATTGCCGATGAACATATGGCTCCATTTAAGCACATCGGACTCCGCAAATCACAGATAGGTCCTCTTCCTCATCTGGTGATTTCATTCGGCGAAGAAGATGAAGGTAACTTGACGTACCGGGCGTTGCGTCATATCATGCAACTTCAAATCCCACTTAAAGTCACCGTTCTCATCGGTGAACAGTACTCCCATGATACGAGCACAATTCGCATGATGGCCCTCGAAAGACGGAATACAACCGTATTGGTGCCTCCATACAACTTCGCCGAAGTCTACGCGGCAGCAGATATCATTTTATGTGCTTCTGGTTATATGCCCTATGAAGTCGCAGTAATGGGTATCCCATGCGTCGTACTCGCACAGAACGATTTCGAAGTGGGACTCGCTTTCCCGAAAGAACAGCACGGCTTTATTCATCTTGGCCTCGGCCGAAAAGTGAAACAATCGAGCTTGTTAAACGCCATCATGGAACCCCTCTTGCACGAACCGCTGCGTAAAAAAGCAATCGCACGTCAAACCGCACTCGGGCTCGGAGATGGAATAGAAGCTGTATGCGAAGCGATACGCTATTACCTCGAGTATCCGAAACGCAATACTGGCGGCGCAGGAAAAAAAACGTCAGATATGCTACACTGAGTAAAAGCGGAAGCGCCTTGGTAGACCCGAAAAGTGCTGGCCGACTAAATTCGCCACGTCCTGTGGCAACGTCGGCACTAGTACGTCCTGTACGTCGGAGGGCCTTAAGATAAAGGCGCACTTTGCCTTTACCTTAAGGACTGAAGCGACTCGAGGGGCTAGGCGCTGGAGCTAGACACCGCTCTAGGTTGAAAAACTTATACTTTCTAACTTTTAAAAAGCTGAGGTGTTTTACGGATGAACAAACGTCAAGTAGAAACAGCAATCATGGAACTCAAAATGGACTATATCAGTTTGCAAGGCGATATCGAGAAGCTCGAATCGACTGGTAATGACAGCTTCGTTCAGAAGGCGGAACTGCGTCTTGCAAAGTTGGAAGGCAATCTAGCAGAACTAAATAAGCAACTCGCAGAATTTGAATGAACAAAAAGGCTATCCAGGATAAAGGATAGCCTTTTTTATATGCATTTTTTCATTCGACTAAAACTTCTGGCTGACCGATGATATCAACTCAAAAATCACCCATAACAGTATTCTCCACCTCAATAAGTTGTCATTTTCAACAGTTTCTGTAAACCATAGATACCTCGTTGGAAGAAAGTGAATCGATCTTGAAACTCTTCCACGTCAAGTGTGTACAACGCATCCTCATTGTTCCATAGTCTGCCAAAGTAAGTATCTATCTCTTTAGTTAATTCACTGTCATTCGGTGCAATGACCCGCAGATTGGCTTCCAGATTATAATTGTCGAGCGTTCGTTCAGTCAAATTAGCAGAGCCGTTCGCAATGTACGTTTCCTCGGTTGTCTGAACAACCACGAGTTTAGTATGGTATTGACCAATAACCGTATTGTACCAGCGGACGCCAATTTTTCCATCCGTTTCTTCTAGCATCTCCTGTACAACCGGCCTGTTTGGCAAACCCGACTTTTCTTTACCGAAGGCGTTTTCATTCGGGTCCAAAATCATTTTCACGTCTACACCGCGGTTCGCAGCATCGATAAGTGCATTGACAAGATCACGTTTTGCAATTAAGAACATCCCAATTCGAATGGTATCCCCTTCTTGCGCTTTCGCAATATCGCCAAGAAGTCCATCCAGGATTTTCTTCTCCGTCAAATATTGGACGGCATAGTTCCCCCCGTTTTGTTCCGGCACTTCTACGCGCGGCAATTTACCGCCATTCGTATAGTTGATGACCGCTTCTTCCGCCTCTAAAATATCATTCAGCACACTGCCTTTCACCTTCAATGCCACATTGCCGTGAAAACCGCTTGCGTTATGCGGATTTCCTGATGATACCAGTGCTTCTTTATCCGTTACAACGGTCTTGCGGTGGTTCGCCTTGACATTCAGTAACGTAATGTAAGAAGCCAATGTCATTTTAGGAGCCTTGCTTGACATTGCGTTTGCAATCCAACCTGTCTTCTCAACATCCAACCATCGGAAAATTGACCTGTACAATCCGGAATAAATTGGGATTGAATCACGGAGCGGTTCCAAGTCAGTATAGATGACTTCGATTCCGGCATCTTCCATTTTTGTGAACCACTCTGTTTCGTAAGAACCGTATCCTGTATTCAGCGGATCTGTAATAAAAATAATCGGCATATCAGGATATTGCTGTTTTTTCTCCACTAGTTTCTTTGTCATTGTTTGCACGATTTCAGGGAATTCTATGTCTTCATCGTAATAATGATCGAACAGGAAATAATCGAGCACGATAAATTGCTCGGCCCGGTCAATCATTGCGTAGACTTCATCGAAAATCATCAACTCATGCACCATGCTGTCCCCGTCTTTGTTTTGCGCGTAGGTCAAGTCGGTGAACATGTCCACATCGTCCGTCCAGTGCAAATCACCTTCGTATGAAACGCCTTCAGGAAGTTTTTTATATGTGTTTAATAAAATAAGACCTATATAAAATAGAGCATACACTGACAGCACTATCACAATAATTCGCTTGCGCTTGCTCCAGCCATTCTTTTTGTTCTTTTTCAACACACACCCATCCCCATTCAAACATATCTATCTAGTTGTCTAGGTTCCCTATTTCACATTTTTGCAAACAAAAAGCACAGCCTCCTTTGGCTGCGCCCTTATGCAGTGACGTATTCATGCACTGCTGTATCAGCAATCATCAGTTCTTTCAAATACTTTTTCGCTCGGAACAGTCGTGATTTCACCGTACCAATCGATACTTTCATTACTTCTGCAATCTCAATCAAAGAATATTGATGAACATAGAAATACTGAATTGTTCTTCTGTAAATCACATCAAGTTCGCCAATCTTTTGTTGAACAATTGATTGAATATCATTTTGCTCTAGCAATTCCGCTGGCGTTAAACTATCACTCGGAACAAGATCAAGAATCGGCACGTCGAGCGTTTCTGGCTGGTTCATCACATGCTTGCTTCTTCTGACATCTTTGCGGTAGCGATCCCGGAATGTGTTCATACAGATTGTTGTAAGCCACGCTTTCATATGGTCAACGCTATCCATACGATCGTTGTAACGGACGACTTTAACCCATACATCTTGCATAAGATCTTCTGCTTCCTCTTTATTACGTGTTAATTTAAGACATAAATGATATATGTATCGGCCATATTCTTCATACAACCCATTTAGTTTCTTGTTCATAACATAACGCCCCCGTCTTCTATCTGTTGTTCTTATTATCGACAATTGGGGCCTTTCAAACCATCGTATTCTCTTTCAGTATACTTACAAACGTGTAAGCTTGAAAAGCGGAGGGCGCCGTTTAGACGCGACAGGCATAAGACGATCCAGCGAAGTGGCGCTCTTTGCCACATAGCTGGATTGCTTATGACCCGAGCGGCT
>NZ_JADPRZ010000037.1 GCF_017347095.1 Sporosarcina sp. E16_8
GGAAGACTATATGAAAAAGGACTATCCTGAAAAATCAGCTTTACTGACTTCCAGGATAGCCCGACAATAACTAAGTTATGGTTAGCTACTATTCTTCACCAACGTCATTTGACAAAGAACCAATTAATAACTATATTTGCTGAAATAAAGATCGCCTTTGAAATCGCTGCGGCGCTAGGGGATGCCTCTGGCCCTAAGCCAAGCAACTTCGCCGCTTGGCTTAGGGCTTCGACTAGCTTTTCCCACACCTTCACACCGTACGCGAAACATTCGCTTGATACGGCGTTCCAACTAATCCAATTCAATCCAGTCATCAACACTTTTGAAATTGTTTCTTCATCTGTGCCTCAATTCTTTCGTTACAATAAGTCGGTGCCGTCCAGTGGAAGGTGAACCTCTATTAGTCTTACAAGAACCTTATTAACCATTGAAGAACTGTCTTGCATGGCTGAATGAATCTTTCATTAGTCTAGTGGCTATCCCTCCACGTTCATTACACGCTTCAACGGTACTGTGCCACCACTTTCACTGATATGAAGAAAAGTTATGTAGTCGCTATTCTCACGCCTATTCGCCGAGCTGATAACACGCTTTTTCTTACTAATCAGCGTGCTATTCGACGCAGGGGAAGCCTTCCAAGGCGTTACCTCCTCATTCGACTTCTCGATATAACCCTTCAATTTCTAGAAACCTGAAACTGCCTGACCTTTACCAAAATTGTGTGACCACATTTCATTTGAATCAGGAACGTATGCACCAACTAATGCACCTGTTAGTTTAAGAAGAACAGAGTCACTGATTAAACAATTTCGCTTTATAATGGAATAACGAAAATAGAAACAAGAATGCTAATTAGCTTTATTTTTCTTCAACTAACCGTCTCTTATTATAACAAAAACCCCTTTCAGTTTATGAACTAAAAGGAGATTTTTATTATTTGTTATTATCATATAAATCTTTATACATAATACGAACAAGAGTAAAAACAAATACGGGGATTAAAAAAAATCTATTATTTGTCAGGCTATTCGCTGAAGTATTATCAAATAAAATACTTACTACTAAAGCAATTATAATAACCACACTGAAAATAATAAACATCATTTTATTTACTGAAAAATACTCTTTTTTTATTTGAATCACTAAAAATACTATTGTAAAAACAATTAAAACAATACGAGTTACAAACAAAAGTTCATTTTGAAGAAAAAAAGTTGCAAATAAATATAAAAGAACTATTAAATTAAAAATTATGGAAAAATTAATTTTTTTCATTATAAACTCCTAAAAGTAGATTGATTGGTGTTGTTCAACAACCTGGCCCGATTATTGAACACAAATTATAAAAAACTGTCCAACTACCCTGCCCCGTTAGTTCAATAAGAAAAAAGGCTACACTCCTTCTTGAAGTAAAGCACCTCGTTAGTGTAAGTAAGATACTTAACAAACTCTAATAGAATTGGTTATTTATTTAGTACTTAATATTAAATTAGTAGAAAATTTCTCCTCAAATGTGTAATGCAAAATAACAGTACATAGTATTGCAATGTGATGATGCAGAGAATTGCAAAGAAAAACACATACCGATTTGTGCAAGATTTTACGTGGAGAGGCGGGCGTGATAGCCTGCATTGGCAGAGGCAGGTCCAGGTCCTTGTGGTGCCTGGCTTCTTGGCTCGTGCATCTTGCCAGTAGAGGCTCCATGTCAAATCAACTTGGAGTCTGCAGTATACTTTGCAAAACTATGTACGAATCCTTTGCAATTCTCTGTACTTAGTTTTTGCAAAATACACTCAAATTTAATTAGAAACTAAATAGTGCCATCGCAATAATTAATACAGATGCTGCTATATAAAACTTTCCCCAGCTATTTTTACCTCTATTTTTTAATTCCTCTATACCTAAAACTGCAAACAAGATTCCAAGCAATAAAGATGATATTGGACCATACGAAAAATCTTTAGTAATTAAACCGTATGCTGAAATTGCTATCACAACTAAAGTAAGAATTATTTTTAAAATTTTCAACTCTATCCCCCTCGAATTAACCTGTTGCTTTACTTTAATACGTTTGAAACATATATATGTTTCAATTTTATATAAATTTTCCATTTAAAATAAACAAAAATCCATTTTTCTTCTTAAACTAACCTGCCCCGTTAGTTTAAGAAGAAAGAGCTCCCTAAGAAGTCCCTTTTGATCAAGTAAAGTTGGCAATAGGTAAGCATTTGAAGTATTCTCCAGCTTTTTCCCTGCTCCACACGGAACGTGACAGTTTCCCGTCATTCCGCGTTCCATCTGACGATTTGTACTAGACTATAAGTTCCTCGTTACCCTTAGACAAATAGAGTTCATAAATTCTTTCCGCTAAGTGCTCGCACTGTGGGAATCCCACATTCTTACCCGATCGGTGCGACGAACGTTTGGAAAATAATCATTCCATTTCGCTAGACTTGGGGTTGTTCCTCCACCTCTATTACAGAGGTTTCACTGGTCGTACCCCTACCCTCATAAGGCCAAATGCATTTTGCCATAAGACTGTACCTTCGGAAGTTCGTCAGTTCCTTCATAGAGGAACTATTCTCACCATATCTAGTTTTTCAGCCATGAGGTCTATCATTCCGCATGCAGGAGTATTGATGGGATAGTGTCAGGAAACATGGCTCCATCATTCCTATCCTCCGTTGTATAGTTGAAATTTATTATTATAAATCTATATGTGATTTCATCACGCTATAACTTGCTTTGAACCAACTGTAGGCTTTTTCATTTTATATACTGCTTTAAAAATGGCTCAATTCCTGGATAGCTTTCATTTATTACGATGGAGAGCAATTGATTACTGTCGACGATACGGTGCGTCATTAACTGATTTAGCACTGATGCTAAACATTTTTCAGCATTGATTTCTTCAACTAACTGACACGTTTTTGACTCCAATAATGCTATTACTTTACAATACTCTTCCTCCTCGGCTAAGGAAAGCACTGTATCAACTACACTTTTCTCTTGCACGAGTAGCCGAAGTGCTAAATGTAAGCACTTTTTTTGTGCCTGCAATGTTACCTCATCTACTATGCGAATAATAGCTGGCTCTGGGGGACGTGTATGAAGGAGAGTTTGATCAAAAGCCCAGACGTAAACACCCTCTCGATTATTAAAGTAGCTCGGATCTACAAACTGTATCACACCACCACAATCCGTACATACTGCCGTATAGTTTACAAAAAACACATCAATCCCTGGCTTTTCCACATTTCTGTATGTCCTATACGGAATAAATACATCATGCTCGCAGAAAAGACAAATAAGCGGACGGTTCAAAATAGTAATTTGACTTTCCTCACAGCTTAAATCTTCTACCATATCTAATCTACCTGTTTGTAAACGATATTCGTTTCCATCCCTTTCGTTAGTTGTTGGAACTGCTGAATATTACCACAGTCTTTGCAAGTAAAAGATTGCAGTGTTAATTGCTGCTTTTGCTCTTCATCAACAAACGGTACTACATCAATATATACTTCCCGATGACTAAAAATGGCACCGTCACAGTGAGGACAGCTTAGCTGTTTACCTACAATCCTTATTTCATAATTACCACGTCTTCTGACCAATTTACGACATCCTTCCTTTTCTAAGCTTCGATAATATCCAAATTCCGCCCGATTGCGGGAGCATATTCTGCTTTTCCCGTGGATAAGCACCTTTTGTTCTGTTAAATTATATGAGTATTTATTCCGGAATTTCAAAATCGAAATATTTTCCAATATTAGAAGAACAGCCGGTTAAAGAGTATTTTATTCCCTTTTCAGTATTTTCACTACCGAGGTCTGTACAGGTTGTATTCGTTACTCCTTTATCAGAACCTCCAAATTTATCCTTGGAATTATCGTGGGAATACTTAATACTTTCGCCGTTATAATCTAAAGTATCGAAAATTGGGTCGCCCTCTGTTGTTCTTCTCACGATGTGTATTGTATCTTCATTACCATTTTCGACATTTTGAATGAACTTCAAAAGTTTATCCAAGTTACTTGTTATTTCACCTTCTTGACTGAATACAATATCGCTATCTTTAACTGATTGACAGGCAACCAATGTTGCTAACAGCATTATGGATGCAAGGATTGAAATTCTTCTTAAAAATTTCACCTCCGTTATTTAGAATTTTAAAATTGCATCTTTCAATAATCTTACCATGTTAATAATTAATTCCCTTTTATTGTTGGAATACTTCGATAAACAAATGAAAAAAGCACTGCTAAAAGCAATGCTAATTTATACTTGAATTTAGTGTTAGTTGTTTTGATATCTGCGGTGTTAGTCAAAGTTTAGTACCTCTTTACTGGTTATAAAAAATAGCTTTAGGAGTTTCTTTCACTTCTATTTATCCTCAATATAACCGTCTTTTTCATGATAAGGAATGTCTCCGAGAGGGGATTCGATTCCTTCATCATCCAGTTCCGCTTCATATTTCTCAGAGGCATCAGATCTGATGAAGCCGCGTGCCTGTCCATTTATATCGGTACCTGTGAATTCTTCAAATTTTTCGGTTGCACCATCTGAAATTCCGCTGTCGTATAATGTATTATAGTTATCGTGATCCCCGCTGAAATCGGAAGGGGTTTCTGACGTTCCGGATTTTGCGATTTCCTGGAAGCTGTCTTCGCCATCTCGGGCTGCTCCGGAAAATGAATTGGGGTTGGCCATGGTAAGCGTATCCTCTTCGACAGGTCGGTCGTGGGGGACTTCTTGTTCCGTCGCATGGTCGATGCAAAGAGTTGTGTAAGGAACTGCTTCAAGCCGCTCAAATGGTATATCTTTTTGGCAAACTTCACACTTCCCGTAAGAACCGTCCTCCATCGCTTGTAAGGCGCTTGCCACTTTATCTAATTCAGAGCCAGCGTGTACGTGCAGGGCCATGTCTTTTTCTCTGTCATAGAGTTCAGTGCCTAAATCAGCGGGATGGTTGTCATACATCGACAGCTCGCCAGAATCTTCTTGAGCACTTTCTTTAATATCTGTTTCTTCTGCTGTTATTGTTAAATGTTCCTTCATTTCATATAACTCATTTTTAAGAGTGGCTTTTTGTTTATCGTTCAACACGTTTTGTCACGTCCTTTTTAGTAATAACAATAGTATGCTCATATACATCGAGCTTAACAAACAAAAGCAAAGATTAATGACTGTCGTTAATACACTTCCCTTTATTTCTATCCATTTAAACATGCTACTATTAAAAAGCCCGAAGCATCGATGAACATCGATGTTTCGGGCTTTTTAGTAGTTAGAGTAGATGTCCAATGAGTATGCCGATGCCTAATAACAAGCCGAATAAAGTATTCGTAACTGCAGTGTTTTTCATCGCGGGCATTACATGTATTGGGATGTGGTTTCTTCGGAACACGGTAATCGCCATAGCCGGCTTTTTGACACTAATAAATACAAGCAGTGCCCATGGAGTAAGATGACCAAAGAGAATCATTGCAATAATCCAGCCATAGGAAATAATGAAAAATAGCATCAGGATTGTAATTGCATTGGAACGGCCAACAAGAATAGCGAGAGTTTTTCGTCCGCCTTGCTTATCGCCTTCTAAATCACGTATATTATTTGCCAACATGATACCGGCGACGAGCAACATACTTGGGATGGATAGCAGAACCGCTTCTGTCGTTACTGTTTCTGTCTGGATATAAAACGCAATAAGGATTAGTAGCATTCCCATGACAACACCGGAAAACAGTTCTCCGAATGGCGTGTAGGCGATGGGATATGGTCCACCCGTATAAAAGTAGCCAACCATCATTGACAGGACACCGACGACGGCGAGCATCCACGAGGTTTCCATACAAATATAAATACCGATAAGGACGGAAATCCCGTAAAGCATAAAGGCAAGATTTAATACGGTTTTTGGTTTCACGCCATTACGGACGATCGTACCGCCGATGCCAATAGATTGTTCTGTATCAAGCCCTCTTTTAAAATCATAATATTCATTGAACATATTCGTTGCCATTTGGATGAAGACACTTGCGATGAGCATGGCGAAGAATAAAGGGAAATGTATTTTCCCGTAAGTTAGTGCAATCATGGTACCAAGAAATACAGGTGCAAAAGCTGCTGTAAGTGTATGTGGACGTGTAAGCTGCCACCAAATACGCCAGCCTGTATCCGCTTTTATTGTCTGTTGCAATATAGTTCTCTCCCTATCCTTTTAATGACCCTATCCATTGTACTCCAAAATGGGTGGAGTGAACATATGGATTGCTTATTATGTGCTCAAACGATGCGGATTCGGTATGATAGAATATAGGTATATGCTCTTAATCAGTCGAATGAATGTACGGAGGGAAAATAATGACTCGGAAGTTGACGGCTACCCGTGAATCTCAATTAAAAGTTAGGCAGAATGAGTTACGCTTTTTTGCAGAAACTGTCGATGCGGGGCGAATTTCACCACTAGCATTTTTTGAAGCAGGAGATTCGTGTTATAAAGATGAACGGTTCTATTGGCAAAATGCAGATAAAACATTAACACTTGTTGGAATTGGACATGCTACGGTATTAACAAGTGATGGAACGGATGATCGTTTCACATATATTTCAACAAGTTGGAAAAAGTTATGTAGTGCACTTATTAAAGAAGAAAATGATCGGGAACCTGTTCTTTTTGGAGGTTTCTCGTTTGATCCGAAAAGTGTTAAGCAATCAGAGTGGAATGCATTTCCATCGGCTCATTTCGTTGTACCTTCTTTCCAGTTGTCAATTACGAATGGCAAGACGGAAATTTCCATTAACCTTGTAACAAAGAGCGACGATGCGGCAAAACAGTTTGAAAAGTTAAGGGATGAAAGAGATCGTCTAATTCATATCGCACAAGTCGAGGAATCCGCTTTACTTACAAAACCGAAAGTTGTGTCAATAGAGGAACTTACGAAAGAACATTATATGAAAACCGTTGCAGATGTCACAAAGAAAATTAATAATGGTGAAGCTGAAAAAGTGGTAATTGCACGTTCGGTAAAACTTAATTTTGCAGATGAAGTGCCGGCTGTCACCGCACTACATCATATATCAAATGAACAGCAGGAAAGTTATCATTTTGGATTGCAAAAGGACGGCCAATTATTTTTTGGTGCTACGCCTGAACGTTTAATTGAAATATCAAATGGCCGTGCGTATTCGTCATGTGTCGCGGGCTCCATTAAACGAGGCAAATCGGCAGCCGAAGACCGCGAACTTGGCAACGAACTTCTTGAAGATAGCAAAAATCGGGAAGAGCATCAATATGTCGTTAATATGATTTCACAAGTGTTTAAAACATTTTGTACGGACATCAAAATTTCGAAAGTACCGAAACTGATGAAAGTACGTGATATTCAGCATTTGTTTACGCCAGTTGAAGGCAAAGTTGAACAAGGAACTGATATATTCAGTTTGGTTAAAGCACTTCACCCGACACCGGCACTTGGAGGTGTCCCAACTGATATAGCGATGGAAATAATCCGTTCTGAGGAAAACTTAGATCGGGGTTATTATGCTGCACCAATTGGTTGGACAGATACTGCTGGAAATGGTGAATTCGCTGTGGCAATCCGTTCCGCACTTCTTGACGGTGATCGTGCATACTTGTACGCAGGCGGAGGAATTGTAGCAGATTCTGAACCAGATATAGAATACGATGAAACATGGGTGAAATTCAGACCTGTTATGCGGGCGCTTGGAGGAAAACTGAATGGATAACCGTACAGTTTTGACGGATTATGTTCGAAGAATGACGGCTGCTCTGATGATGGCGGATGTGGAAGCGGTAGTTATTAGCCCGGGTTCTCGTTCGACACCACTCGCTTATGCTTTCGCTTCTACGGAAGGCCTTGATGTCTATATGCAAGTCGATGAACGATCGGCTGCCTATTTTGCATTAGGTTTGGCTAAGGCATCAGGTAATCCTGTCGTCCTTCTCTGTACGTCAGGTACCGCGGCATCGAATTATCATCCTGCTGTAACAGAAGCGTATTATGCCCGTATCCCGCTTATCGTCATTACGGCAGACCGTCCGCATGAATTAAGGGAAGTCGGTGCTCCGCAGGCGATCGATCAAATCCGAATGTATGGTAAGCATGTGAAATACAGTGTAGATTTCCCGCTTGCTGAAAATAATCCGGATATCGAAGACTTTATCGAGCGGCATGTCAGTCGTGCGTTGTCAGTTGCAACTTCAGCTCCAAACGGACCAGTTCACTTAAATGTGCCGTTCCGGGAACCACTGCTTATCGATTTTGATAGGGAAACGCCGAAAACGACTTTCCAAAAACAATTTAAAAGTGTAGATAGCTTGGAGGCATCTACTGCCCAACAAATTTCACAGTTACTTGCAACGTCAGAAAAAGGCTTTATCATTGCTGGCGAAATGCAGATAGGGTTCGATAAAACAGCATTTTGGAACTTTGCCAAAGCACTGAAATGGCCAGTATTATGCGACCCACTATCGAATCTTCGCACAGAAGTGCCCGAACAATGCCTTGCGCTTTGTATCGATCATTATGATGCGTTATTAAAAAGTGATGTATTCAAAGAGAAAGCCGTACCTGATACTGTAATTCGTTTTGGTGCACAGCCAATAGCGAAGCCGTTGTCGATTTACTTGAAAAAAGTACGGCCAGCTACAGTTATTGCCGTGGATGAATCGCCGGAATTCAGGGATTCGCTCGGCGTTGTGACGCATCATATCCAAACATCATCGGAAACAGTCATGCAAATTATTGTGGATAAACCAAAGACATCTTATACGGAGTTGTGGACGACGGCGAATGACGTGGCATCTGGGATTACAAATAATCATGAGGGTGTTGCTGGCGATGAAGGGATATTTGCGAAAATGTTAGTTGAGCATCTTCCCACAGGGAGCGACCTCGTAAGCGGCAGCAGCATGCCAATCCGTGATGTTGACACGTTTTTCAGGAAGACGGATAAGGACATCACAATTTTTGCAAATCGCGGGACGAATGGTATCGATGGTGTTGTATCGACAGCATTTGGTATCCAGGCGGCAAGAAAGCGACCTACATGGCTGTTAATTGGCGATTTATCGTTCTTGCATGATGTCAACGGGCTGATTGTTACTCGTTTCCACGAGGCAGATTTGACTATTGTCATTATCAATAACGATGGAGGCGGAATCTTCTCGTACCTACCTCAAGCTGAAGCGGGTAATCATTTCGAAGAGTTATTTGGTACGCCAACAGGCTTAACATTCGGTCATATTGCAGCAATGTATGATGCTCAGTATGCGGCAATCCACACGCCAAAAGAGTTCGAAATGGAACTCGTTAAAGCAAAGGTAAAACCTGTGCGTATTATTGAAGTGTTCACGAATCGTCAAGCGAATGTGAAAGCTCACCGTGACCTATGGACACAAATCACGGACAGGCTTGATCATGATGTATGAAAAGACTATCCGTATACGTGGCATTAATATACATGTGGAAATCATAGGTGAAGAGAATCTGACTACCATCGTTTTTTTACATGGCTTTACGGGGAGCACCACATCATGGCGTGATATTACAAAGTTGCTCAAAGGTAAATACCGGACAATAGCTGTCGATTTGACGGGACATGGGAAATCGACTATTCCGGAAGACATTGACCGCTACTCCATGGACCAGCAAGTCGAGGACCTAGAGGAACTGTTTACTGAGCTTTCTCTTGATCAATTCATCTTAGTTGGTTATTCGATGGGGGGACGCGTTGCACTAGCGTATACGGCACATCATTCGAAACGGGTATCGTCGTTGATTCTCGAGAGTTCCTCCCCAGGATTGAAGACGAAAGTGGAAAGAGAAGAACGACAAGTAGCTGACAGACGGCTGTCAGAAAAAATCTTAACGGACGGATTGCCAACATTCATCGATTTTTGGGGAAATATTCCCTTGTTCGCGTCTCAGAAGAATTTGTCAGAAGAAAAACAGCTGGCTGTGAGAAATGAACGACTTAGTCAGAGTGAAATCGGCCTTGCGAACAGCTTACGTGGGATTGGAACAGGCAGCCAAGTTTCTTATTGGGAGAGCCTAGGAACAATCAATCTTCCGGTTTTGCTCATAACGGGGGAACTCGACACGAAGTTCGTAAATATTTCCCGGGAAATGCAAAGAAATTTCCCTACTGTCCGTCACGAAACGATAGAACATGCTGGACATGCAATTCATGTGGAAAAACCGGCTACATTTGCTACAATGATAGTGAAGCATATTTCAGAGTTGAAAAATCGAGGAGGGTCACTATGACACGTCAATGGGAAACGATACGTACATACGAAGACATCAAATACGAACAGTATGGCGGGATTGCAAAAGTAACAATTAACCGTCCGGAAGTGCGTAATGCATTCCGTCCGAAAACGGTATCGGAATTAATCGACGCATTTTCGCGCGCACGAGACGACCAAAGCATTGGAGTCATCGTATTAACAGGCGAAGGCGAGAAAGCATTCTGTTCAGGCGGAGACCAATCCGTGCGAGGGCATGGCGGTTATGTGGGAGACGATGATATTCCGCGTCTAAACGTCTTGGACTTACAGCGTTTAATCCGAGTTATTCCGAAACCGGTTGTAGCAATGGTTGCGGGCTATGCAATCGGTGGCGGACATGTACTCCATGTCGTTTGTGATTTGACGATTGCAGCAGAAAATGCAGTTTTCGGACAAACTGGACCTAAAGTCGGTTCATTCGACGCGGGTTACGGTTCGGGCTACTTGGCACGAATTATCGGTCATAAGAAAGCGCGCGAAATTTGGTTCCTATGCCGTCAATATAACGCACAGGAAGCACTCGACATGGGTCTAGTCAACACGGTAGTTCCTTATGAACAACTGGAAGACGAGACGGTTCAATGGTGTCAAGAGATGCTTGGCATGAGCCCTACGGCACTTCGTTTCGTCAAAGCAGCAATGAATGCGGATACGGACGGACTTGCTGGTCTTCAACAATTGGCTGGTGACGCAACTCTTCTCTATTACACAACTGACGAAGCAAAAGAAGGCCGTGACGCGTTCAAAGAAAAACGCAAACCGGACTTCGGACAATTCCCACGTTTTCCTTGATCAAAGAAAAGCGTAAGGCGCCGTTTAGCCCCGAAAAGCGCTGGAAGGCTTGCAGATAAAGGCGGGCTTTGCCTTTTCAGCAAGACTGAAGCGACTCGAGGGGCTGGCGCCTGAAGTCTAGACAGAGATGAAACTGAATAAAAACTAAGAAAGCTGCCTCTAATCGGGCAGCTTTTTCTGAATGGATGGTGATGGCATGATTCCAAATTGGTTAATGCAACGGGCATATTTAACGCCCGATAAAGTAGCTTTATCGTTCGAAGAGGAAAAGTGGACATTTGGACAGTTAAAAGATGAAGCGGTGATTCTTGCACGAAAATTGAGGGCTAACAGTTTAAATGAAGGGCAACGGATTGCATTGCTGGGGTTCTCCAATGCTGAAATGGTGGTCATCATTCACGCATGTATGCTGGCAGGCCTTGAAATTGTTATGCTAAACAGTCGATTGACGAAAAAAGAAATCGCGTATCAATTGGATGATTCAGGCGCGACGACGGTTATTGTGTCGAATGAACTGAGTAGTGTTGTTGCGGATACGCCGGTACGTCAGCTACTATTCTCTACGATTAAAGGCAGTGCTGAACACCCATTTGTCATCCAGGATACTTGGCACTCAGACAGGACCATTACGATTATGTATACATCGGGCACAACAGGATTTCCAAAGGGGGTTCGTCAGACAGCAGGTAATCACGTCTCGAGTGCACTGTCGTCTGTTCTAAACCTAGGGCTTGATGAAGGCGATGTCTGGCTTTGTGCAATGCCTTTATTCCATATTAGCGGGTTCTCGATACTTGTTCGTTCTGTACTTTATGGAATGGAGGTTCAGTTGCATGAAAAGTTTGATGCCATCAAGTCCGCGAGAGCAGTAGGGGATGGATCCGTCACACGGATGTCTGTTGTATCGCTTACATTGGATAAAGTTCTGCGTGAACTGGAAAAGGAAAATAGTGTCGCACACCCATCATTTAAATCGATGCTAGCAGGAGGTGGTCCCGTTCCAATTGACTATTTGAAGCGGGCAAAAGCACTTGAAGTTCCTGTTCTCCAAACGTATGGCATGACAGAAACTAGTTCACAAACAGCGACCTTAGCAGCAAGCGATGCAATGAGGAAAATGGGCTCGGCAGGCAAACCGTTGTTCTTCAATCAAATCAAAATCAAAAATACAGAAACTCCAGGTGAAAAAGGCGAAGTATTTATACGCGGTCCGCATGTCACACCTGGATATATCGGTCGTTTTGAAGAAGTAGATCCATTGGAAAATGGCTGGCTTCCGACTGGCGATATCGGTTATTTCGATGCGGAAGGTTATTTGTATATTGTTGACAGAAGATCCGACTTGATCATTTCAGGAGGCGAAAATATTTATCCTGCTGAAATTGAAAATGTACTGGCAGCACATCCGAATATTCGAGAGGCAGGCGTTTGCGGGAAATCACATTCCGAGTGGGGAAGTGTTCCGGTCGCATTTGTCGTAGTATCAGGAGATGTGACTGAAGATGATTTGATAGCGTATTGTGAAGAGCGATTGGCGCGTTTCAAAGTACCGAAATCATTTCAATTCGTTGATGAACTGCCGCGTAATGGATCAAATAAGTTATTGCGTCGTAAATTGAAAGAGTTGGTGGAATTGGAGTAGGCGTGACGTCGAATTGTCATTGCAACTCGATGAACTATCAGGGGAACTCCAGACTGTCGCAGCAATCCACTCAAACACATAAAAAGGCTGTCCCATATACCAGTTTAAACCTGGCATACGGCACAGCCTTTCTTCATTTACTTTCCACTTAACGCTTTCTTCAGTGTTTCAATATTTTGTTCCATCAAAGAAAAATAGTCTTCGTTGTTTTTTATATCATCCACTGTTAATACACCAAGATTATGAAGCATGAGTGATTCAGCGCCGATTTCTTTCCGTACGACATCTGTTAGCTTCGATGATACATTTTGTTCAAATAGCACATAGTGAATGTTGTGGTCTTTTGCGTTTTTTACAATTTGTGCTAATTGCTTTTGGGAAGGCTCACTCTGTGAGTTCAGTCCTGCAATTGCGACTTGTTCAAGTCCATACGAATCGGCAAGATAACCAAATGACGCATGTGATACAAAGAACGTTTTAGAAGGGACATTGGATGCCATCACTTTAAATTTGCTATCGAGTTCGACAAGTTTGGCATTCAGTTGTTCATAGTTCTTCTCAAATTCGTCTTTTATTTCAGGTTTTGATGCAATCAATGCATCTTTGATAGAAGTCGCAAGATCGACACTTAGCAGTGGTGAAATCCATACATGAGGATCGACACCGCCATGATCATGACCTTCGTGTCCTTGCTCACCATCTTCGTCGTGATCTTCATCGCTATGACCTTCGCCCAGCATCTCATCAGGAATTGTCTCCGCTGTTGCGATCATTTTTACATGTTGATTTTTCATGGTTTTTTCGGCGTTTTCCACAAAGCCTTCAAGGCCAAGTCCGATATAGAAAAATAAATCCGAGTCCGCAAGTGCCATCATATCTTTTTGTGTAGGATCAAAAGTATGTTCATCCGCACCAGCGGGATAGATGGATTTCACATCAACGTGGTCGCCACCGATTTGTTCTGTAAAGTATTGTAGGGGGTATACTGTTGTATAAATAGACAATTTCTCTTTCCCAGTATCCGCATTTTTTGTAAGTGTGGATTTCTCGCCACAAGCACTGAGCAGTATAATTGTTAGAAATGAAATGATGAAAAATAGTTTCTTATTCATTAGATATATCCTCCGCGTCTTAATAGTAATGATTACGATTTGTCTAACTGACTTTTTTATCATACAAGAGAGTTCCTAATTTGGCAACTAAATAAGCGGATTTATTTTAAGTCGAAAAAAACGGCTCGACAATTATGTCAATCCGTTTTGTCTGAAAAGATCACTTTTTATGCACATCATTATCTGGAACAGGATCAAATCCACCCTCGTGGAACGGATGGCATTTTGAAATTCTACGTACCGCAAGCCATGAACCCTTTAGTGCACCATGCTTTTCGACCGCCTCGATCCCATAGTGGGAACAAGTGGGATAAAAACGGCATGAAGGTGGTGTAAGTGGAGAAATCACTTTTTGATAAAGTTTAATGAAGCCAATTAAAATACTTTTCATTTAAAAAAACTCCTTATTAATGCCTCGATGTTTATTGTAGATGCTTCGGTGGTAAATTAACAGAGAGATGAATTATATTTAACAATAAGGGGAGAGTTTTTTATGTCGAAAGAACTTATTAATGAATTGAATATCCAAGTATCTACATGGTCGGTCATGTATGCGAAGCTCCATAACTATCACTGGTATGTAAAAGGACATCAATTTTTCACCTTGCATGTAAAATTCGAAGAACTCTACAATGAAGCAACATTGCATATGGACGAAATCGCAGAACGTATTTTGACGCTTGGTGGAGATCCCGTAGCTACGTTAAAAGAGCATCTGGAACAGTCGGTTGTAAAAGAAGCGACTGGTGAAGAGAAGACTGATGAAATGGTGCAAACCATTGCAAGTGATTTCGGTGGAATTATGAAATCATTGAAAAAAGGCATGGAGTTTGCCGCGAAAGATGGCGATGGTATGACCGAGGACTTGTTGAATGCAACCCATCAGAGTATCGAAAAACATCAATGGATGCTGAATGCATTCCTTGGTGAAGACAATAAATAAGCGCATTTCATTGAAAATCGCAGGTAAATGCCGATAAAAGGCTTGTGAAAGGAGTGATGGACAATGGATATGAATTCCATCATGGCAAGTCAATTGAGAAGTTTACAATCGACTGTTAAGATGAGCGTGTTAAATAATGCACTTTCAATGAACACGGCAGCGGCAACAGAAATGTTAAATAGCTTACAAAATCAGCCTGTTGCGACCCATCCTCACAAGGGAGCATCGGTTGACGTACAAGCGTAAATTGCTAAAAAGCATGCATCTCCAGTAAAAGGAGATGCATGCTTTTTTCATACTAAGCCATGCTAAAAAGAAAAAAGGATGGTGTAGCATGGAGAAATACAAAATGTATGTTTCTGTCGTAAATCAGCAAGTATACAATTACCCGGATGATTCGCCGTGGGAATTTGAAGTCAATGTTGAAAGTGAGTATGTTCCAATTTTTCAACGTTTATTTAAACAGATAGATGAACTCGAATTCCGAAATTTCCTGAGGTCGCACTTACCGTTTATGCCTTATCATTTTGGTCGAAATAATTACAACGTCGATCAACGTACGATGAAGATCTATGCGCTTATTCATGAATTTACAGATGACAAGTCGAAGCGGTTTATCGAAAAGCTTCCGTATTTTCGTTGAAAGGGTTGCTGTCCTTCGCTACACTGGTTGAAAGGACGTGAATGCAATGCTTATTTTCGATGATGTAAATGGTGGTCGTGTTGAGCTGACTTTCGGAGAAAATCAATTTGGAATGCCAGCTCGGCATGTCCTTGTTATTCTTAAACATAATGGTAAATGGCTACTTACTCGACATTCAGTTCGAGGCGTTGAATTTCCAGGCGGTAAAGCAGAGAATGGAGAAACAATCGAGGTAGCGATTATTCGCGAAACGATAGAAGAAACAGGTGTGACGATTACAGATCTGGTGAAATTTGCAGAGTATGTCGTTCGAAGCACTAGTACATTTTGTAAAGCTGTTTTCACAGGGAAAGTTGCGAAAATCGATGAAAATCCAACCCTTCATGAAACGGAAGGAGCTATGTGGATGACTAATGAAGAACTTAATCAGTGTGAAGAATTGAGTTTCCTTATGAAAGATACAGGAATGGAAACATTAAGAAAGTGGGTGGAGGAACATGAGTCATGATGGTGCAATTATTCATCGGAGGCCTTATCCTTCTCCAAACCCGCATGTTTCACTTGAAGAAATTACATATTTGTCAGATGGGTTAAAAGTAAAAGGACTCATGGCAGAACCAATTACAGAAGGGAACTATGAGGGCATCATCTACTTGAGAGGTGGCATGCAGCATATCGGTATGGTTCGCCCTGCTCGAATTGCACAATTCGCTTCGCAAGGGTTTGTTGTCTTCGCTCCTTATTATCGTGGGAATCGTGGAGGCGAGGGACGGGATGAGTTTGCTGGTGCCGATCGCCAGGATGCGGTGAATGCTGTTGATGTATTGAAGCAAAATCCGAAGACAAATGTGGAGAAAATTCACTTGTTTGCGTTTTCACGTGGCGGTATAATGGCTCTTTGGACGGCGATTTTACGTGAAGATATTACATCGGTGGTTACATGGTCCGGTGTATCCGATATCGTATTTACATACAAAGAACGAAAAGATATGCGGCGGATGATGAAGAGAGTTATCGGCGGCACACCGAATAATATGCCAGATGAATATAGAAACCGCACGGCGTTGTTTCGTGTAGATGAAATCGATGCACCCGTACTCATCATTCATGGCATGATCGACGAGAACGTGTCATTTCAACAGGCGGTATTGCTGGAAAACGCGCTGCGTGAACATAAGAAAGTGTACGAGACATGGTATTTCCCAGCGTATACGCACTTCATACCCCCCGTCATGAATGCACAGCTTGTGCGCGATTTATGTAGTTGGATGAGGAGACAGGGGAAATGAGTGATTTTTGAATAATAGTGAAGTTGCAATTAGCAGTACGGATTTGCAGTTAAAATTCCAAATTTGAAAGTAGAAGAGAAAAGTTGCAGTTAAAACTCCGGTGTTACAATTACAAATCCAAGATACAAAAAAACAGTGTAGCACATTTAATGTGCTACACTGTTTGAATTATTTATTATGCAATCGGTCCGCCCTTAAGCGTAATCTCTTCAGAGACCATACCGAATTTCTTAAAGTTTGTACGGAACATGTTTGCCAATTCATTTGCTTTTACATCGTAAGCTTTGCCGTCTGCCCATGCATTACGCGGGTTCAACACTTCTGTTGGCACACCTTTAATGAATGTTGGCATTTCAAGGCCGAATACGCCGTTAGTTTCTGTTTCAACGTTGTTCAGCTCCCCAGCAAGAGCTGCCTGTACCATAGTGCGCGTGTATTTAAGGTCCATACGTTTACCGACGCCGTAGACGCCGCCAGTCCAGCCTGTGTTAACAAGGAAAACTTGTGCATCATGTTCATCAATTTTCTTCCCAAGCATTTCAGCATATACTGTCGCTGGAAGTGGAAGGAAAGGTGATCCAAAGCATGTTGAGAACGTTGCTTCAGGTGATGTGATGCCACGCTCAGTTCCGGCAAGTTTCGAAGTGAACCCGCTTAGGAAGTGATACATTGCTTGCTCTTTTGTTAACTTCGAGATTGGAGGTAGCACGCCGAACGCATCTGCCGTTAAGAATACAATCGTTTTCGGATGACCAGCAACAGAAGGGTCAACGATGTTATCAATTGCTTGGATAGGATAAGCTGCACGTGTGTTTTCAGTCAATGAACCATCATCGTAATCTGGAATTCGTGTTTCCGGGTCTACGACAACGTTTTCTAAAACGGAACCAAAACGAATTGCTCCGAAAATTTCAGGTTCTTTTTCTTGTGATAAATTAATACATTTTGCGTAGCAACCGCCTTCGATATTGAAAACGCCAGAGTCAGACCAGCCGTGCTCGTCATCGCCGATCAATTTGCGGTTTGCATCTGCAGAAAGTGTTGTTTTACCTGTTCCAGAAAGACCGAAGAATAGTGCAACATCTCCGTCTTCCCCAACGTTTGCTGAACAGTGCATTGGCATAATTCCATTTTCAGGAAGCAAATAGTTCATGATTGAGAAGATTGACTTTTTCATTTCGCCAGCGTATTCAGTTCCACCGATAAGAACAATACGTTTTTCCATTGATATGATAATGAATGTCTCTGAGTTCGTACCATCGACTGCAGGATCCGCTTTAAATGAAGGAGCTGAGACAATTGTGAATTGTGATTCATGTTTTACTAGCTCTTCTTCAGTTGGGCGGATGAACAAGTTGTGAACAAACAGGTTATGCCATGCAAATTCATTCACAACTTGGATAGATAGACGTGAAGCTGGATCTGCGCCAGCAAAACCTTTGAAGACGAACAGTTCGTCTTTTGCTGTCAAATGAATAATTACTTTATTATATAATGAATCGAAAATTTCAGAAGAGATTGGACGATTGACGTTGCCCCAATCGATTTTGTCTTTGGAGGACGCTTCCTCAACAATATATTTGTCCTTAGGTGAACGACCTGTATATTTTCCTGTCTGAGCTGTAACCGCTCCGTCTGATGTCAATTGAGCTTCACCACGTGAAATCGCTTTTTCAACAAGTTGTGGAACTGAAAGTTGAATGTTTACATTCTGACCAGAAAGAAGTTTGTTGAGGTCATCACTAATTTTCGCAGATATCATAAGTATGTACCGTCCTTTACATATAGTCCCAATCAATTGGGTGTCATCACATTATTGAATTAGTATAACACATTAAGAATAATAAACTATACTAATTCAAACCTCAAGTATTTATACGCAAAATGGGTAAAAAGAATTGACATGCAACAAGATTTTTCGTACCATATATAGTTGAACGGATACTCTTATCCCGAGCTGGTGGAGGGGTCAGGCCCTATGAAACCCGGCAACCTGCAAGGACATTTTGTCTGCGCGAAGGTGCCAAACCTGTAGCAAGGCACTGTCCTTGTATGATAAGAGTGAAAGGTGCTTATGAAATCATGCCTTTCCTCATGTATTATTACGTGAGCGAAGGGCTTTTTATATGATATCGCCCTTAATCCTCGTGTATAGAGCTCGCAATGGCTTGTAGTCTCTTCCTATAGAAAAGACTCTACATGGGACATATGAGTACCGTATCAATCTCGTAGGATATAAGGAGGAAATAAAATGACAAACCGCCGACTATTTACTTCAGAATCGGTAACTGAAGGGCACCCGGACAAAATGTGTGACCAAATTTCGGATGCTATTCTAGATGCTATACTGGCAGAAGATCCGAACGCACGTGTTGCATGTGAAACGACAATTACAACAGGACTTGTCCTTGTTGCAGGGGAAATTTCGACGACAACATATGTCGATATTCCGAAAGTTGTGCGTGAAACTGTTAAAGAAATTGGTTATGTACGTGCGAAATACGGTTTTGATTGGGAAACATCTGCAGTTTTGACTGCAATAGATGAGCAATCAGCAGACATCGCTGCAGGCGTTGACCAGGCACTTGAAGCGCGTGAAGGTTCGATGACAGATGATGAACTTGAAGCAATTGGAGCTGGTGACCAAGGTTTGATGTTCGGTTACGCTTGTAATGAAACACCGGAACTGATGCCGTTACCAATTAGCTTAGCCCATAAATTATCATTCCGACTTGCACAAGTACGCAAAGATGAAACGCTTACGTATTTACGCCCTGATGGAAAAACACAAGTGACTGTTGAATATGATGAAAACAATAAACCTGTACGAATCGATACAATTGTTATTTCAGCGCAACATCATCCTGAAATAACACTTGAGCAAATACAGCGCGATATTAAAGAATTCGTCATTAACCCGGTTGTACCAACTGATTTAATTGATGAAGATACGAAGTACTTCATCAACCCGACTGGCCGTTTCGTAATAGGCGGACCTCAAGGAGATGCAGGTCTTACTGGCCGTAAAATCATCGTCGACACGTATGGTGGTTATGCGCGTCATGGCGGCGGTGCTTTTTCTGGGAAAGATGCGACGAAAGTGGACCGTTCAGCTTCATATGCGGCTCGTTATGTTGCGAAGAACATTGTCGCTGCAGGACTTGCAGACCGTTGTGAAGTCCAACTTGCTTATGCAATCGGTGTAGCTCAACCCGTATCGATTTCGATCGATACATTTGGGACAGGCACTGTAGCGGAAAGTAAACTTGTTGAGCTTACGCGTGGGCTGTTTGACCTTCGTCCAGCAGGCATCATCAAAATGCTCGATCTGCGCCGCCCGATTTACAAACAAACAGCAGCATACGGTCACTTTGGCCGTACAGACATTGATCTGCCGTGGGAACAAACGGATAAAGCTGCCGCATTGAAAGAGTTAGCAGGGAAATAATTTAGTATAAACGCCGGATGCCAGGGTCTCTCTGTCTTCCGGCGTTTTTTCTGTTTGAGGATGTTTGCTTTAGCGTAGTGTACACACTCTCATTACACGAGCAATAATCAACTGTTACAATTGTTATAAAGTAAACACGATTGAGGAGGAGAAAGTATGGGGTCCTTAAGTTTAATAGGCATGTTGCTACTGGTTGGGGTTGTTGTATTTTTCGTGCTAATAGGTTTAGTGATCTTTTTATACGTGAAAAAATAAGAGCTGCCTTTAAGGGCAGCTCTTTCATTAGTGTTGCAAACTCTTATAATACTGCCCTTTTTCGGCATACTCCTGAACAATCCGTTCCATATCCGCGCGATCGTCGTCATTTAGCTCACGAACAACTTTAGCTGGGGACCCGAGTGCTAGCATATTCGGAGGAATCTTTTTACCAGGCGGTACGAGACTGCCCGCGCCAATGAATGCCCCTTCGCCAATTTCAGCACCGTCCAAAATAATAGAGCCCATGCCGATAAGTGCCCCTTTTTTCACCGTGCAACTATGTAACGTTACTTGGTGTCCGATTGTCACCTCATCTTCAAGGATAAGCGGGAACTGTGGGCTCTGATGAAGGCAACACAAGTCTTGAATGTTTACTTTACGCCCGATGATTGTCGCTGATACGTCTCCGCGAATTACTGTATTGAACCAAATTGTCGATTCGGGACCGATTGTCACATCTCCTGAAATCGTCGTGAAATCTCCAATGAAAACGGACGGATCAATTACAGGTGTTTTTCCTTTATAAGGATAAATCATGATGCTCTCCTCTTTTCTTTAGGTAGTGTATAATTATCGTAACAAAGATTAGGTTTTTATTATAGATAAATAGGGGAATGTATAGATAAAAGAACCAGATAGATAAGGGGAAGATGACCATGTGGAAATGGGAAGCGGAAGGGCCACCAAAAGCTGTCGTGGCCATCGTCCATAATGTGTACGAACATCATAGTAGAAATGCATGGCTTATTCAGAAACTCCGTAACAGCGGTTTTCACGTTGTGACTGGTGATTTACCAGGACATGGGGCGGAAGGCGTCGGGAAAATCCACGATGCACAATTTGACGCATACGCTAAATTTGTGGAGAAATTAATAGCGGTCGGTCTCGATGATAATTTACCATTGTTTATTATTGGACATGGGATAGGTGCTACCTTCGTGATGCGTCTTTTACAGCGAAAGAAAATTGAATGCGCCGGGGCTATTTTCAGCTCCCCATGGTTAGCGCTACGCCATCAACCGCCTAAATTTTCGAACGTATTGACCAAATTCTCGTCATCAATGAAATTGAATCATGAAATTGCCATTGAGATGTTAACACGCAATAGTGATTTATATGAAGAAGCTAAGCAAGACGACTTTTATAACGATGAAAGCACCGTATCCTGGTATAGAGAGTTACAGTCATTCATGAAATTGGTTACTCAGAATGAAAGAAGTATTCACAATATACCGGTGCTTATGCATATTGCAGAAGATGATAAAATCACAGATATAGTGCTTGCTAAGAAATGGTTTATCCGACAGGAGCTTTCTGAGTTTCAATATAAACAATGGAAACGACTGTACCATGACATTTATCAGGAACCTGAGCGCGAGGAAGTTTACTTGTATACGGAATCATTTATGAATAACGTACTAAGATCGCTCGGATATGTCGTATGAGATGCTTGAAAGTGGTTAATGAATCTCGTCTATTGATTAACCATTTTCTTGCATAAAGTACCGGTAAGGTAGGCGCAAAAGTCTTCATTCCAAACAACTGTACACGGGATCCTAGTGTTTGATTAAGTTGTTTTCTGGTTACTTTTGGTTCATCAACGCGTGTTACTAAATAAACATAAAGTGAGAGGTGTTTACGATTACGACAATTGGATTTGTAAGACACGGCGTTACCACGTGGAATAAAGAGGGAAGAGCGCAAGGAAATACAGATATCCCATTAAATGAAGAAGGAATTGAAATGGCACACCGTGTAGCTCAAAGGCTTTCCGGCGAGCAATGGGATGTCATTTACACAAGTCCATTAGTTCGTGCCGCAAAAACAGCTGAAATCATCGCGGACAGTATGCCTGATATCCGTCTTTTATCGGACAATCGCCTGCGGGAATCAGGGGGCGGCTTGGTTGAGGGATTGACGCTATCGGAGCGTGTACAAAAATGGGGGCATTCGTGGAGGAAGCTTGAACTCGGTTTCGAACCGCATGAGGAAATTATTTCACGTGGACTTGAATTCATAGAGGAAATGATAGAATTGCATCCAAATAAACGAATCTTAGTGGTCAGTCATGGTGGTTTTATTGGTCGATTGATAAAAGAGCTTGTTCCTTACAAGGATTTAGCTGTAGACCTGGAAAATACATCACTCACAATTATTAAATTGCAGGATGAAAGAAACCTATGCGAGCTGTTTAATTGTACGAAACATTTCCCAAACAGATGAAAACGCCAGAGAATGGCGTTTTTTTATTTTGCATATATTTGATAAGTTTAAATGTAATGAATAATTTAAAACATTCTTTCATTCTAGTGACTATTAGACTATAATTAAAAATGAAGACTGATAAGTCAGAGTTTCGTGATGGAGTATGTCGAACCGAAGTAGAAGGGGGTAAGTGTAATGAAGTCGATTAAAGCAAAAATCATTGTGAGTGTAATAGCATTATTTATCATTATCCTTACAGTAGTGAACTTGTTTGTTAATCTTCAAATGCAAAAGCAAACGGAAAATGTCCTCATAAATCAAAGTGAAGTTGCTGTACAGGAAATGAGTCGATCGATTGAAAACAATATGCTGCAATATGAAAAAACGTTATATTTGCTTACCGAAAATCCGGCAGTCACATCTTTTATAGAGACGCAGTATGGCAACGGGAATGATGTCGAATTAGGCCGGGGCATTGAAAAGGCTTTTGCTGATTATATGGGACAATTGACGGATACGGATTTAATGTATTTTGGATTCGAAAACAAATATACTAAATTTGTTCCGCATCTCGTTATTGATGGGTTTGATCCGACTAGCCGCGTATGGTATACGGCAGCAAGTGACCAACCGGACAAAGTCGTTTGGTCGGATCCATATGTAGATGCAGCGTCAGGCGGATATGTTATTACAGCATCTAAAGCGATGAAACGAAACAATTCACTTGTTGGTGTTATTGGGGTAGATATTAGTTTAGGGAATATTACAGACAGTGTATCCAAAAGTGATTTCGGATTTGAAGGTTATCCATTCTTATTTGACAGTAGTGATGGGGCTATCGTTCATCCTCATTTATTAACAGACAAAGAAGAATTAGCGGATTTGTCTTATTTAACGGCATTATTTAATGATGAAAAAACGAAGGGAATCGGAGAATACAATGAAGATAAGAATAAAATGGTCGGCGTATTTACGGAAGTCCCGCATTTCGGTTGGACAGTTGGTGCCGCGTTCAATCAAGATGCAATTGATGGTTCAGTTAGTCAAACTAGGAACTTAATCATCATAACTTTCATACTGGCAGGAATAGTGATGATTGTTATTCTGTGGTTCTTGATTGCAAGAATCGTTAGTCCCCTGAGTGAGATTCGTGTAGCGATGGATAAGGTGGCAGAAGGAAACCTTAATGCATATGCGGATGTAAAATCGAAGGACGAATTTGGTCAACTTGCCAACAATTTTAATGCGATGACTTCAAAAGTTCGTGACGTTATCACACTGGTTAACGGTTCTATCGATGAAGTTCGTCTTGCGGCAGAAAGCTTGAGTGCATCCGCGGAGGAGACGAATGCCGTTAGTGAGCAGATGGCGGGCGCCATCGATGACATCGCATCAGGTGCAACGAAATCCGCACATGATACAGAAGATGTGACGCAAACAGTTGATTATTTAAGCGAACAACTTACAGGGATTCAAGAAAAAGCGAGCATTATGACAGGCATTGCGATAGAGGCTGAAGAGGTCAATAAAAGTGGTCTCAACCAGGTCAATCAGCTTCAATCATCGTTCGATGGCTGGAAGACAAACCTGCAATCGATGGCGGATGTCGTTGGAGATCTGGAGGCCAAAGTTGGGGCAATCGGAATTGTCATGGAAACGATAACTCAAATTTCCACGCAGACGAACTTGTTGGCGCTCAATGCGAGCATTGAGGCTGCACGTGCTGGCGAACACGGTAAAGGCTTTGCTGTTGTTGCTGACGAAGTGAGGAAACTGGCTGAACAATCGGCACAAGCTACAGAGAAAGTAAAAGCAACCGTTCAAGAACTTCAAAATGGCTCTCGTCAAGTTTCCGTGCAAATGAGAGAAACCGGGGAAACGTTCGAGCAACAAGGTAAAGTAGTTCAAGCTACACAAATTACGTTCGGAGATATTTCAGGACTCATGAATAAGCTGGAACAATCAATTAGTAGTGTCTATGAGGAAGTAAATAAAGTTGTCGAACATAAAGAAGCGGTCATGCAGACAATTGAAACAATGGCGGCGACAGCAGAGGAAACAGCCGCAGCAAGCGAAGAAATTAGTGCATCAACAGACGAGCAGCTTCGTGCAATCCGTGAGGTAGCACAAGCTGCGGATACATTGGCAGGGTTAAGTGACAATCTGCACACTGCAATGAACCATTTTAAATTTTAATAAAAACCGCCTTCCATTTAAAACGGAGGGCGGTATTTTTTATAGCGTAGAAAATTATAAAATCTCGTACTGTGGATAAGTTGTAACGTAGAGATTTTACGTCTAGACTTCACTGCCTAGCCCCTTGGCCCACACGACGTAAGTCATGCAGTTGGGAGGGATTGAATTTCATCCCTCCTTATTACGACAAGATGTCGAAATCCTAAACTGCCTTCCTCAGTCGCTTCGTTCCTGTAGGGATTGAGCTGGATCCCTCCTACTTATCGGGGCTGAACAGGCGCCTGCGCTTTTATTCCAGGGAATAGAATCTAGGCCACAGGTGATTCTTATGAAAAAATCTTTTAAATTGGGCAGGACTTCAGAAGAATGAATAGAATATAGTGCATAGTAATGTTATTAGGGAAATACTATGAAGTATACAGTGGACGGAGGCATCGTATGAAAGAAGGCGGTAAAAGTGAGCTCATTTCGTGGATACAATCAGTAGCAATTGCATTCGTCATTGCAATTGTCATACGTCAATTTTTATTTACACCGGTCGTCGTATCTGGTCAATCGATGCAACCAACCTTTGAAAATGATAATAAAATCGTTATCTCAAAATTGTATAAGATTGACCGTTTTGACATGATTGTTTTCCATGCTCCTGATTCAGAGGACAATTTTATTAAGCGGGTAATTGGCCTTCCAGGAGATGTCGTCGTCATGGACAACGACAAGCTTTATATAAATGGCATGGAATATGAAGAGGACTATGTGCAGAACAATAAAGCAGAAATTTTTGAAGGCCAGAAGTTAACACAAGACTTCAAAGTGGAAGTACCAGAGGGCTTTTTATATGTGCTCGGCGATAACCGAAGAAACAGTACAGATAGTAGGATCATCGGTTTCATCGACGAAAAGTCAGTCATTGGTTCAGTGAAGTTCAGGTTCTATCCATTTCATGAAATGGGAATACCAAAATGAAAAATCACTCCAAGTGTTCCACTCTTATTGGAATTGATGGTCTTGGCGGATCGGGAAAAACGATGTATGCCAATAAATTGCAGCAACAGCTAGAGGGCTCAGTGATTTTGCACCTAGATGATTTTGTACACAAAAAAGAAGTTCGTTATAACAAGAATTATGAAGAATGGTATTGCTATTATCATTTACAATGGCGGTATGATTATTTAATAAAAAAAATACTGCTACCATTGAAAAGTGGTTTGGATGTGAATGATACAATCGAAGCATATAACAGAGAAACTGACAGTTATATACTACGGAAAATTGAAATCCCAGTGGGGAAATCAGTAATTATTGAAGGGGTTTTTCTACAACGTCCCGAATTAAGACCGTATTTTGATACAGTCATCTATCTGGAGTTGGATAAAGAGACAAGGTTAAAACGTATCTCAGATAGGGACATCTATATGGGGAATACGGAAGAAATCGCTTTAAAGTATGAACAACGGTATTTTCCCGCGGAAGAAAAGTATCTAGAACAATGCAATCCATTAGCTTTGGCAGATGTAATTGAAAATGAAGTAAAAGAGAGGCTACTATGATATTTCCAATTTTAACTACGCCACGGCTTCGATTAACTGAAGTAGAACCTGACCATGCGCCTGCACTATTTACCATTTTTTCAAACCCTGAAGTGGTTAAGTATTATGGGATGGATCCAATGCACGAGTTGGCTCAAGCGGTAAAAATTATTGAGCATTTCAAAAGTAATTATGAAACAAAAAAAGGAATGCGTTGGGCGATTACGATAAAAGACGGGAACCAGTTTGTAGGCACAATTGGATTGAATAACTTGGCGCTGGGTATGAAAAAAGCCGAAGTCGGATTTGAAATACATCCAGACTTTTGGAGAAGTGGCATTACGTCTGAAGCATTACAAGCAGTTTTGGATTATTCATTTGATGAACTTGGATTACACCGTATGGGGGCAGTCACATTTCCTGCAAATAGTGCATCTATCGGACTGTTAGAGAAAAATGGATTTGTGGAAGAAGGCAAGTTGCGAAGTTATTTATTCCAAAACGGGCATTCCCACGATGCGTTGATATTTTCTATTTTGCACACCGAGTGGAATCTAAATGATTAAGAATATCACGAGTACTCCGCACAGACTATTGTGCGGAGGCTTTTTTTGTGAACGATGTTCGATTCCTCTACAAATAGGCGTTCGTATGGTAAATTAAGTACAGTGTAAGTAAAAGGAGTCACGGTAAAATGAATGATTTTTTTGAACGGAAAAAGAACGAACTGAATATAGATTTGAATGAAGTACAAAAGAAAGCAGTCCTTCAAACGGAGGGTCCGCTTCTTCTTTTAGCCTGCCCGGGATCTGGGAAAACAACGACAATGATTATGCGAATTGGCTATTTGATTGAAGAAAAGAATGTTAATCCAAAGCGTATTAAAGCAATTACATTTAGTCGGGCATCAGCGCGCGATATGACAGAGCGTTTCACAAGGTTTTTCCCACATAGTGCCCGCGTTGACTTTTCCACAATCCATAGTTTGGCATTTATGATTGCGCGTGGCTATTTAGAGAAAACTGGCACAACATATGAGCTAATTGAAGGAAGTAGGACAGGGCGACAGTCAATTAATAAGGCATTTTTATTGAAAGGAATTTATAAAGAGGTATTGAAAGAGGATTGCACCGATGACGAACTGTCGTCTCTTTCGACATTCATCAGTGGGATCAAAAACCGTATGATCCCACTTGGGAAATGGGAAGAGCTAGAAGGGCCTGTTGACAAGGCAGGACGCATTGCCAGGAAATACGAACAGTATAAGGCCCGTACAAGTGGTCACCTACTTCTGGATTTCGATGATATGCTGACGATTGCGGAACAGGCGCTACGGGAAGATGAACAGCTTAGTAAGCACTTTCGAAACCTCTACGACTATCTCCTGACCGACGAAAGCCAGGACACGTCCCTTGTTCAACATAAAATTGTAGAGCATCTTGTGGCACATCACGGCAATCTTTGTGTGGTGGCTGATGATGACCAGTCAATCTATACGTGGCGCGGGGCGGAGCCGGATTATCTTCTTGATTTCAAGAGTGTCTATCCAGATGCTCAAGTACTGATGATGGAACGCAATTACCGTTCGTCAAAAGAAATCGTAGAAATGGCTTCGAAGTTTATTAAACGGAACAACAAGCGCTATCCAAAAGACATGCATACAGAAAACGGCAAAGTCGAGCCGATTTATATTAAACAGCTTAATAGTCCGAAACAGCAATTGGAATACGTAACATATGAACTGTTGAATGAGAAGAATTTGAACGAGATTGCAATTTTGTTTAGGAATAATTCATCGTCAACAATGTTCGTGAGTGAACTGCACAGACGTGGGATTCCGTTTTATATGAAGGATGCAGATGACAAATTTTTCACGCATTGGATAGTTGAGGATATCTTGAACTTCATGCGTCTTAGTTTTAATATGGAACGGAAAGATATATTTGCGAAAATCATCATGAAAATGAATGCCTTTATTTCACGAAATATGCTCACGCAGTTTGAAAATACAGCAACAACGGGGAATGTATTCGATGCATTTATTCAAACTGTTGAAATGAAAGACAGTCAAGTTAAAAAGTTAGCTGACTATAAAAAGGGGTACGCTGTGATTCCTGAAATGCGCCCGGAACGAGTGATTCAGCTGATCCGAAATGATTTTGGTTATGAGGCGGCACTTAAAAGTAGGGCAGAAAAGTTTGGATTTCGTTTTGAGAGTCTCCTTAGCATTCTAGATACGCTTGAAGGAATTGCATCACAACTCCGTACGATGGTGGAATTTGCTACACGGTTGAAAGAACTTGAACAGGCGGTGCAAAATGCGAAATTCAATGCACCTGAAAATGCAGTGACGTTATCAACATTCCACAGTGCCAAAGGACTTGAGTTTCGGCGTGTGTTCATGATTGACTTGCTAAAAGGGGTTATTCCATCAGAGGAAGATGAAAGTGATGTAGCAATGTTGGAGGAAGCGCGAAGGCTCTTCTACGTCGGTATGACACGTGCGAAAAGTCGACTCGAATTACTATCATTTGGTCAGGACGAAGGGAAGCCAAAAGAAGATTCAAGGTTTCTGAATGAAGTACGAGGCCTTCTTTTGAAACCGGGTGAAGCGAAAAAAGAGCAGAAACCAGTGAAGATTACGAAAGCCACGATTGCACTCAATCCTAATGGTATCCAAGACAGTGACGAGCTCACAGTTGGCACTGCAGTCAAGCACCGTGTATTCGGAAATGGTGAAATCACCCAACGTGATGGTGATGAAATTCATATCCAATTTGGTAAAGTGGAAAAGCGACTGGATCTTGAAACAGTGCTTTCGCTAAGGCTACTTGAAAAGGTTACCCTTTGAAGAAGCTCTTGTGGATTGGTTTGGCCGGTGCAACAGGGGCAATCATGCGGGTGCTAATTGGACATGCAGTTCCGAACGTATCGGGATTTCCACTATCGACGCTTACCATCAATGTGATTGGAACGTTTTTATTATGTTTCATCATTGCCGGTGCTTTTCGAACACTATCTGCACATAAAGATGTGCAAGATATAGTGACAACGGGTTTTCTTGGTTCATTCACTACGTTTTCCGCATTGAGCGTGGAAACTGTTTTACTTGTAGAAAATAATCAGTTCATCCTCGCAGGATTATATGTCCTATGCAGTATCATAGGTGGAATTTTTGCCGGGTCACTCGGCTTTCAACTGGGCAGGAAGAAGGTCCGCATATGACCATGATCGACTTTTTGATGATAGGCATAGGTGGGTTTTTCGGGGCTATTATTCGATATTTCATCTCATTTTCCATGAATCGTCCAGGTAAATTCCCCCGAGGTACATTAGTCGTCAATCTAGCTGGAGCGCTACTGATAGGCTTCGTTTTTGGGATGGAAATACCACGGATGTGGACTTTATTAGTAGCTTCAGGTCTTGCAGGAGCCTTGACGACATTTTCTACGATGAATAAAGAGCTGATTGAACTTTGGAGAAATGATGGAAAAAAGCATGCTTCACTGTATTTCCTGTTAACATATGGTGGTGGGATTATTCTTGCAGCAATCGGTTATTATATAGCGGCAATTTAAATGTTGAGCGAAAAAAGGAATGAAAATATGGCGAAGAAAAAAAAGAATGAAATGTGGAAACCCCCAGCTGGCAAGGTAAGTATCGGCCTCGTCTTGCTCGCTGTAATTGTTTACAATGTGTTTTTCCCGGCACAAGAGTCAGAGCCGAGTCGTTCGGGTTTAATCCCGGTTGAGCTTGTGAAAACGATTGACGGCGATACGATAAAAATTATGTATGAAGGTAAAGAACAGAATGTCCGGTATTTATTAATTGATACACCAGAAACGAATCATCCACGTCTCGGAAAGCAACCATTTGGTGAGAAAGCAAAAGAGCGCAATCGCGAGTTGATGAACAGCGGTAAATTAGAAATCGAATTCGATGTCGGTGGGAAAACAGATAAATATGACAGATTGCTTGCTTATATTTATATTGATGGTGTGAGTGTTCAGGAAAAACTGTTGGAAGAAGGGCTTGCCCGCGTGGGTTACGTCTATCCTCCCAATACGCGACATCTAGACGCTTATAAGAAAGCAGAAGAGAAGGCTAAAAAAGCGGGAATAGGCATCTGGACGCTTGAAGATTATGCGACTGATCGCGGATTTGACAGCGAAACGTATGTAGAAAAGAAACCTGAAACACAACCGGTATCTGGTGCTAAGGAAGCGTTTAAAAACTGTACGGAACTGCGTCAGAAATATCCAAACGGCGTAAAAAAAGGGCATCCTGCTTACTCAGAAAAAATGGACGGCAATAAAGACGGTTTTGCGTGCGAGCGCTGAAGCCTGGAAGAAGAAGTGGAAAATACTTAGTTTTCTGTGTTTATTAAACTGCTTGACATGCCCGCTGAACGTGATAAGATTCAAATCAATAACTTTTGCGAAAAAGATAATCATTATAATTGAATATATTTGAGAGATGGTCCAGTAATCATATTGCGAGCAGCAGCAAGAGACTGAATGGTAGGTGTGAATTCAGGCAACAATATGTATGAAGTACGCCGTCCGATTTTCTCAACTACTAATGAAGTGGATGGCCAGGCCAGAACTGGTCCATCAATTAGGGTGGTAACGCGGAGAGCTTCTTCGTCCCTTTCCAAGGGATTGAAGGGGCTTTTTCTGTACCCATTTTTTCTAGGTCTAGTTCCAGGCTTGCTGATAAAGGCAAATAACGCCTTTGTCAGCAAGCCTTCGACGTACAGGACGTACTAGTGCGACGTTGCCACAGGATGTGTCAATCTTAGTCTACCAGCGCTTGTCGCGACTAAGCAGGTGCATTCAGCATTCTATATCCATCGAGGAGGAAGTCATCATGTTTCGAATTAAGGAAGTTGTATCGCCTACTTTTATAGAGGCGGCCGCGCTAGTAGTGGCAATAGTAACCATAATAAACGTTAGTATTCTTCAATTTGGATCGGTGCCGCATTTGCCTATTTTGTTCTCTATCTTGTTATTAATTTGTTATGGTCTTATCAAAAAAGTTCCGTACCGCAAGCTAGAAGGTGGCTTGGTAGATGGAGCGGGAGCAGGTATGAGTGCCGTTTTCCTATTTTTCTTCATCGGTATTTTAGTGAGTAGTTGGATCATGAGTGGGACGATTCCTACGTTGATCTATGCTGGGTTTAATTTGATTACACCGTCCTTTTTCTTTGCCATTGTTTTTGTGGTTACGGCAATTGTTGGAATTTCAATCGGTAGTTCGTTAACTACGGTAGCAACGGTGGGTGTCGCATTTATAGGGATGGCGACTATGCTCGATTTATCACTGGCTATAGCTGCTGGAGCAATTGTTTCCGGAGCCTTTTTTGGAGATAAAATGTCGCCACTGTCAGATACGACGAATTTGGCATCTTCCATCGTCGGAGTCGATTTGTTTGAACATATTCGAAATATGGCTTGGACGACTATCCCCGCATTTGTGTTATCACTGATTATCTTCGGCTTACTGTCACCAAGTGGTACGCTAACTGATGTTGATAAAATTGCCTATTTCCAAGATGGATTATTGGATACAGGGATGATCCACTGGTATACAGTCATTCCGCTAGTTATCCTGTTTGCCTTGACGATACTGAAAGTGCCTGCGCTTATGGCATTGGCGATAAGCTCTGCAAGTGCAATTGCGGTTTCCTATTTCCATCAGAGTTTCAGCGCTGTAGAAGTGTTTGAGATTTTGTTTAACGGCTTTGTTTCAACGACAGGGATTGCGGATATTGATGCGCTGCTAACGCGTGGCGGAATGCAAAGCATGATGTTTACAATTGGATTGGTATTGTTGGCACTTAGTATGGGTGGGTTATTATTTACACTTGGAATTGTGCAATGTTTATTGGCGAAAATTGAAAGTGTGTTGAAAAAAGTATCCTCGGTCATTTTTGCATCAGCATTAACCGCAATCAGTATAAATGTGCTGATTGGCGAACAATATTTATCGATTTTATTGACAGGGCAAGCTTTTCAATCGCAATATGAAAAGGTAGGTCTTGCGGGCAAGAACTTAAGTCGGGTGATGGAGGATGCAGGAACGGTCGTGAATCCATTGGTACCATGGAGCGTTTGCGGTATTTTTATATCGGGTATGTTAGGTGTCGCAACTCTCGATTACTTGCCATTCGCATTCTTTTGTCTGTTGTCACCAATTTTAACGGTATTGTTAGGGTTTACTGGCAAAACATTAACGTATCTGACTGACGACAAGGTTAAAATATAAAATGCGGAGGAGCACGCCTGTGAGGGAGTGCTCCTTCGTGTTTGGAAATAAAATTGAAGGAACTTTTGTTGTGGGAGTAGTCGGAATTCTATTATTTGTAGATTATGGAACCGTTTTACCTTTACCAACGTATAAGTAGTAGGGTTGTTCCATTTTGTGACGAATATAGGAGGTTATTATGTATTTTAGGGTATATAGGTATAGGCTTACTAAAAAATATATGGAGTTTATAAAGAGGTTTTCACAAGATGATGAAGGTATTTCAGAGGCTGATAAAGCGTATTTAGACAGAATTCCAAAACAAAACGGCTTCGGACTAGTCGCTATGTTTATGGGCGGGGTTTCATTTGTATTTGGGCCTGTTTACGGTTTTCTACCTGTCATTTCACTCGCTTTTTGCATATTGACTTATAAGACTTTTGATAAGAAGAAAGAAGACAATCCCTGGCCATTTTATATTGGATTTATCTTGTCTTTAATCGGATTCCTAATGTTTCTTGGACAAGTGACTCATCAGCTAATAGTTTAATAGTGGCATAAATAGACACTGATGAATATGTGTAAAAGACTTTTGAATATGGGGTGCATGTATATCCATGAAAATCGGTCGATTCGTATTCTTTATAACTTTACTTCTATTGGTAGTATCAGGCTGTCAAGAAGCTTATAAAGGAAATCCCACGCCGAAAGATTTCCTTGGAAGTAGTGATGCGGATATCTTTTTCTTAGATAGTATCGTTTACTCGAATGCCCAAGATCTGGAATGGCTAAAAGAATTACCTTATATAGTGGGTGAGCAAGTGGGAGAAATAACAAAAAAGACGGACAAAGCATGGAAGTTTAAAAGTGGTACATCTAACAAATTACCTGTTGGAACAAAGATATATAAAACGGATACACTCGCATATATTGTAGTAGTAGACGGTAAGGAGATACCCTATATAGGGATGTATGAAGGGTAGTTTGGGGGATTCTCTTGTAGTTAATCGACATTTGGGAGTGAAGGCAGAAATGAAAAAAGTAAATGTTGTCTATGCACTTATTTATAACGAAGACGAGCAAAAAGTACTGATGGTTAATAACAATGGTAGCGGTTGGTCTCTTCCCGGAGGTGATGTTGAAGACGGAGAAACGTTAGAGTTGGCAATTATTCGTGAAGCCCAGGAAGAAACAGGTTTGACGATCGAAGTTGAACGTATCGTGGCGGTAAATGAAGCATTTTTTAATGCAAAAGGGCATCATGCAATATTTCTAACATTTAAAGCAATAATCGTATCCGGAGAATGCTCGATTCAAGACGAAGAAGAAATCTTAGAAATAAAGTGGGTAGATTTGCCGACAGCGAATGGGTTAATGCCATATCATCCTGGCGGAGTAGAAAGATTACTTAAATCATCTTCCCCTTATACAATTCAAGTGTGAAATGAGGAGGGCAGTGGAAGGGAAATAGAGTAGATAGAGGTATATTCAAGGATTTCAAAACGTATTAGTTAATGGAGAACCCGAAACGCGAATTTATTTAGTAGACAAAAAACTTAAAAGGGGATGTAATGCATGGGATTGTTATTATATTTAATTATTGGCGGAATCATCGGTTGGTTTGCGGGATTAGTCGCAGGTAAAGATATGCCGGGTGGAATCATAGGAAATGTGATTGCTGGTATCATTGGTGCATGGATTGGAAGTAGGTTGCTGGGGAATTGGGGGCCAAAATTAGCTGAGTTTTACATTGTACCTGCCATTATCGGAGCACTTATCATAGTAATTGTTGTGAGTTTTACTATGAAATCCATGCGTAGGAGATATTAATCCCTTCTAGATTGGAAATTATTGGAAAGTTAGAAAATTTAAAAACGCTATTAACAATGTAAATGTCATGCTAATCAGCATATGTTTCAACAGCTAATTGACAATATAAATGGCAAGTAAAAACGCTCAGAAAAAGTCTGAGCGTTTTTTGACGCATATTTACTATCATTATTTTACTAAAGCACTCCGTTAGCTTAAAGAACAAGTCGAGTAATTATGCTAACTTCTTTTTAAAAACTCTCCAGTTTTCGGGTTAAATATAAGTATATATTCAATATCGTTTGATTCTGTTACTCGATATGTATAAAACCATTTTGGTGTGAAGACATCAAATTCTTCCGTATAAATTGGGGTATTTTTTAACAACTCCAGCGTAACAACTTCAGATAATTCCTTTTGAATGTTTTTTTCTGACTCAGCAACCGTAAACCCAGGTAAAACAAGATACACGGCGATACTAATCAGAACTATTGATGCAATGTAAATATATAAACTCATTTTTTTTGCATTCCTTATTCCAATGGAGAGTGTAAAATATCTTGTGTAAATGAATAAATGCAAAAAGGAAGACCTTTTCTTGGTAGAATTAAGTCACCACAACCAATCCTAGAAAAGAGGCCTTCCCTATGACCCAGTT
>NZ_JADPRZ010000038.1 GCF_017347095.1 Sporosarcina sp. E16_8
TCAATCTCAAACGGATTAGGACGCTTATGAAGGAATCAGAGTAAGGAATACGAAAGGAAAAGACGCTATTTCGTTCAATATCGAACGGAATAGCGTCTTTTTTAATTTAGTCTCACTTACGGGATTTAAAAACGTAAGTTTTTCAGCGGCCCCCCTCCACGGAAAGGGTTTTTCAAATTGCCGCCTAATCCAATGCATCCAATTGGCTTGTTATATAGTTTCCACGAGCCTCGATATAATTCAATATGAAATCCGGTTCTTTATCAAACACGTCGATATTGTCCTTTTCATAGGGATCCCTTTGAACATAAGGCCTTATTAAATTATGCATGGCTTGTATTTTAGGTTGCATATAATCCACATTAAATTTGCTGGTTAGAATCTCTTCTAGCAGATTCTTGTATTGTGTTCGAAATGTTTTCACATCGAGAATTCTCGCCGTTAGCGTATTGAATCCTTCGATTCTTAAATAATCTGCCCGCATGCTTTCTCCATCGACATCTCTTCCCCACGTCGCATCGTAATCCCAAGGGATAATTTCAAACAGACCCGTGTCCCCATTCTGGTAAAGTGCATAATTATGAACAAATCCATCGAAATTTTGAGTGCAAATAACCCCAGCAAGCCACCGGAGATACTTATCCACATTTACACACTTTACGATTTCATGCTCAAATTCCTCTCTAGGAATGGTATTAATGTTCATGATTAAGTCCTGTAATTGTTCATCAGCTTGTGCTGGCCCATACTTTTGTTCATAGCCTAATTTGAGCGATTTCTTTACTTCTTTACCAAGATCACTCATTAACGAAAAGTTAGCATCCCCATCAACTGCATAATAGAGCGGTCCTTCCGGCAAATGTCGATTCACCAAAAAATGTTCATCCACTGATTCTAGTTCTAAATAAAGCCCTTCATCTTTTCCATTTAGTTTCAAAAATACGAAACGACAGTTGGGTGCCAGGCAACCGATTTCATTAAAAAAATCAAAAGATAACTTATTTCTTAACAATGAAGGATCTTTAAATTCCGCATTCAAATGAACCTCTTTCGCGTTTCTATACGTGCTTGGTTTGGAGAATGAGAGTTGATACGACTTCTTGCGTAAATCTCGAATATGAGAGCCACGATATGCAATGTCGACTGCATATTTATTTTTATTGATTGTCAGTTTTGCGGCAACCGGATCCTCCACCCAAATATCTTTTCGCAGTTCACTTACAGCGCTAGGGTGGATAAATAGTTGGTATTCAGGTAGTTTCATGCCAGCATCCACGTGATTTCTACCCCTTCCCTTTTATCCTATTCGTATGTATTCAACTGCTCAACGTTACTCCAAACAGCTAATTATTTTTTACGTGTATGCATTTGTCTCTAATGCCGTAGGTACAACCGCGTACTTTAAGGAGAGAGGAAGGATTACAAAGTTCCTTTCTCCAAATAAGCGAAAAAGGAGGGCGGACATGTCACTATTTTTTGATGAAGAAATACAAAAAGTAAAGAAAAGAACTGATCGCTTAGGATTAGATAACTTAATGTCACAGGATCCTCGTGATACCAAGACGCAGGCGAACAGATACAGACGTGCTTCACAAACCCAAACATTCTCGAACAAAAATCAACATGATTCCGGAAAACGACCAAATAGAAGGAGAAATAGCAAGTAGGCTCAGTAATGTAGGACGCCACTACAATTGTATGAGGGATGGACCCACTTAGCCTTATTTCCGAAGCTTGTGCGTTTGCCCCTTACACTTTTCATGCGGCCACGTACATTAAGAGGAGAGTAAGGAGTTGTAGATACTCTGCATTTATTCTGCAAAGAGGAATATGAGTAAATCTTCATTCTCTACCTACCAAGAAAGGAGGTTTTAACATGTCACTATTGTTTAATGATGACATTCAAAAAGCGATAAATAAGGTTGTTAGCTTAGGGTTAGACAACTTTATGTTCCAGGAGCCTTCCAGTACAAAAAACCACTCGGATGACGATTGCCGGACATCTAGCTATGAACAGCGGACAAGTAGCGATCGACGTTCTTGCTGTACAAAACATTGGACTACCCGCAAAAAACGCAGTTGCTGTAAGAAACATCATACTTGCGACAAACGACGCACATGCTGTACAAAAAAACGGACTTGCAACAAAAAACGTACATGCCACAAACGATGCACTTGTCGTAAAGAGAATTCACATCAATCTTTTTCCTTTGGTCCACAACTCCCAAGCCAAAAGCGACGGGATTGCTGTGAACAAAAGCAAACAAACCACAAACGACGTCCTTGTTGCGAAAAAAAGCAAACAAGTCACAAGCGGCGCCCTTGCTGTGGTGGTTATTAATTAATCACCCTAGCACTCGCGGTCATTAAAATTCTCGCAAATAGATACATTCAAACCAAACCCCCTTTCCACGGAGAGGGGGTTTTGGTTTGTGTACTCGTCACATTCAATGGACTACAGCATTATTTATTTTCACACGGTAAACGTTTGTCCCCTTCCTTTGTGGGACAGCCACATAACTTAAGGGGAGGGAAAGATTAGTTACGAACAGCGATATGATTCTTAACAAAAGAATAGTTATCCACTTTCTTTCTCTTAATCAAAGCGAAAGGAGGTTAGGGTATGTCAACTTTCCCAACGAATAACAACCAAAATTCCGGTAAACATGGGTTCGATTGTAGATGTGGATGTGGTTCGCACAAACCGCAACACAGTCATTCACAATGCTGTTCAGAGAGCAGACCGCAAAATACGTGTACAATCACATTCAGGCATACCGGAGAAAGTCGTGTTTGGAGACCTGATACTGGTTGTAACCAGTGTAGGAATTCTGATCATCAACATTGCCACCGCAAGCACCATTCTTGCGGGTGTAACTTCGGGTTTTAATAGGAATATGGGCTAGCCCGTAAGTCGCAATTGAGCGGCTTGCTGGGACTAGCCCTTTTTCTTTTTGACACGTAGAATTCCACTAGATAGCAGGCACTTAACAAATAGATTGTTCTTCTAACACCGCTTTGTCGCTAAATTTGCTCTTTATACTGGGGAGGTATACCACCTATATATTTTAAACAAATGAATACCAAGCTAATCTGAGCGAAGGCATCTTACAAGGGGGAGCCAACCGAACAACGTACGCAAAAGTAAACAACAATTCCAACGAACTAGACAACATTATCTGGAAACTTAGCAACGTCTACACAAAACTTAACAACGTCCATCCCGATACCTAGCACCTTTCACACATTGCCATCTAAAATACAACACAACCTAGATTCCTAAGGTAAAAAGACCTCCCGTTAACAACACGGAGAGGTCTATCTAGTTAGATTTTCACTTGGTCTTTCAATGACCGTCTCAATATTTTTCCAGTCGTGTTTTTCGGCAATTCATCTAAAAACTCAATTTGTTTTGGTACTTTATATTTCGCCAAACGAGTCGCACAGTATGCGATTAGCGCTTCTTTATCCTCTTTGACACCCTCTTTTAAGACAACAAATGCATGGACTTCTTCACCGAAATCAGGATCAGGCAAGCCGATGACTGCCGCTTCGATGATATCACGGTGAGTGAATAATACTTCTTCAACTTCACGTGGATAAACGTTATAGCCACCGACGATAACAAGGTCTTTTTTACGATCGACGATGTAGAAGTAGCCATTTTCGTCGCGTTTCGCCATATCCCCAGTGTACAACCAACCATCCCGGATAGCGGACTCCGTTTCTTCAGGCATTTTGTAATAGCCTTTCATGACATTCGGTCCGCGTACGATTAATTCGCCGACTTCCCCGTCTGGTACTTCATTGCCCAATTCATCAACGACTTTGTTTTCGACATTGATGATATTCGTCCCAATTGATCCTGGAATACGCTCACGATCAGTCGGGTTGAAGCATGTGACAGGTGATGCTTCAGAAAGACCATATCCTTCCGAAATCTGTACATTGAATTTCTCTTCGAAATTATGCAGCAATGCAACCGGCAGTGATGATCCACCGGAAATCGTTCTCCGAACAGTTTTGAAATCGCTCGGATCAGCGTCTGGGTACTGGTATAAGAAATTGTACATTGTCGGCACAGCCGCGAAAATCGTCGCCTGCTGTTCCTTGACGATTTTGAATACCTCTGCCGGGCTGAAGCGCGGTACCAGTAAGATTGTTGCACCTTTTACAAGTGGCGCATTGACAACAACTGTAAGCGCAAAGACATGGAATACAGGCAGCGTCGCTACAACGCGGTCATCTTCCGTGAAATCCAGGTAATCCGCTACATCGCACGCGTTTGAATACAGATTGCGATGTGTCAGCATTGCGCCTTTTGGCTGCCCCGTCGTGCCTGATGTATACAGAATGATAGCGGTTTCATTTTCATCCACAGCAACGGGCTCCTGATTAGGTCTTCCTGTAGCAATAAGTTGTGTGAATGAACGAACTTTCGACCTTACTGCAGCTGGAAGTGCGGCGATTTTCTCTGGTGTTTCCGGAACGGTTTCGCAAATCACATAGTGCTTAACAGTCGGGAATGCACCCGCCGCCTGCTCAACTAATGGTAGCAGAAGATCCAGCGCGATAACCGCCTTCGCATCACTGTTATGTATGATGTACGAAATTTCGTCAGGCGTGTAAATTGGATTAACTGGAATTGCTGTTGCACCAATTCGCATTGTCGCATAAAGCGATACCAGGAAATGTGGTGTATTGCCTAGCAGAAATGCGACGTGATCCCCTTTACCAACGCCAAGGTCTTGAAGTGCAGATGCGAACATGGATACCGATTGATCGAATTCTGCATATGATGTATCTTTCCCCATAAAGTGATAAGCCGCTTTTTCAGGCTGTGTCATTGCAGTTTCGTGTACTCGCGTAACTAAATTCATAAGTTCATCCCCTTTTGTTCGAATGAATAACCATTCATTGTTCACCATAATCATTATATAAGAAAAGTTCTGAAAAATCAACAGATTAGTAGAGTGCATGAATCACTCGTAAGAGAAGCGTAAAAGTATCCATTTCCACTTGTTCGTTTTCGGCTTGCTTTGGACAAAATGATCCCGACATCTTTACAGAGAGTTACGAATAGCCACCATACGATTAACGAAAAAACTGCTTAGGAATGCGACAAATCCTCATCCCTAAGCAGTAAGAAACCCCGATAGAGGAATGAACTGCAATTCCTCCCGAGTGATGTAGTAGCTGTTCAGTCCATAGCAATCCAAGCAGCTGTACATAGAGTACCTAGTGGTTAAGCACAAATGTAAGCAGTCATTTACTGGTTAATCAACACGCGAGATATACGAACATAGTAAAGCATTAGAAACATCAAGCCGACGCTTTAATATGCGCCAGATAACGCCAGCGTATTAAATAGAAATAAAAGATCTGCATTAGCGTAAATCCGGCAAGAACGAAGACTAGTTCTTTTACAATCGAAATTTCCGCAAGTGCATCCCAAATTACTTGTAACGATAGAAATGCGAATGAACTATGAACAAATGCAACTCCCCACGGGAAGAAAAACTGCGGGATTAATTGCCGATTGACAATCTTCTTGAACTCGCGATCCGTGATACCCATACGTCTCAAGACATCGAACTGTTTCCGATCACTTTCGAGCGATGTATACAGTCTGAAATAGATGAAGCTTCCTGCCGCCAGGAAAAATACGGCCGCCAGTAGTAATCCAATGAATAATAACAGTGAAAATGTCGTTCGGATGACCGAATAATTCAAGCCAGGATTTTCAAATGAATACGGTAAATTACTGGATTCATCTGCAAGAAATGATTCCGCAACCTTAGCATCAATGGTTAAGCCGATTTCCTGTGTATTTTGCCAATCAGGAACATTGAACGCATAGTAGGTAAATGACTTCCCGCCTTGAGTCAGTCCTTTCTCAAAGACCAAGTCGTAATCTGCATCGTTCAATATGATAGCGTTCGTTGCAATCGAGTATGACGAAAATAAATGATATGGATAGGCCCCGTCTATCTTAACGCGGACGTTACTTTCTTTGAGTAGCGTTGTCACAGTTCGATTCTTCAGCTGGCCATATGACGAAGCAGAGGGTGGTAGGAAAACAGCCTCGCCTTTTTTCATGTCAATCGCTTGATAACCAAACGACTTAGCAAGTATATTCACATTGGATAGCTTCAGTATCGCAACGGCGTTCTCTGTAAACGTCGAAGTCTGTTCAAACACCTGGAACCGGACAAGTGAATAATCGATCTGCTCCGCATTCAATTCATCAATAAGCTGTGCGATATGTTTTTTTTCAAGTTCGTTCTCTGGCTCACTCTTGTAAACAAGACCTAGCGGATGCATTTCATGGTACTGGGATGCAAACGAAGTAAGCGATGCAAGTATGCCAACCGACATGAACGCTACAGTGGACACGATTGTCACGATGAAAAACATGCGCGCATTTTCACGCAGCCGCACGACACCTTCAGATATCGACAGCAACCAATAATGATGCCAATACAATCTTTTTTGATCGCGAAGCTTATGAAGGAGCATGGGTAATGAATCCGTGAAAAAGTAAAAGGTCCCGACTGTTGCAAGTGGTGGCAAGAAAAATATTAAGCCGATAACGACGGAATTCGTTGTCGATGCAGCCATGATATAGGACATAGCAAGGAACAGTAATCCAAGATAACCACGCGGTTTTGAATAGCCGTACGCCCCTCGACTTCCTGCATCTCCTTGGATGAGCTCAGCCACCTCCCCCGTCCGAATGAACACAGGTGCGACATACGAAATCAAAATAAAGAGACTCATAAAAGCACCAATTGTCAGTGCGAATGGTTCCCATGATAAATAGAGTGGCAAAGCTGGCAAAAGAACGATTTCCCGTATAATCATAAAAAAGAATTTCGAAAACATAAACCCGAGAATAGTCCCCGCCACAATAGCTGCAACCCCAATAATCATTGTCTCAATGAAAATAAGTCGTTTCAATTGTCGCTTCTCCATCCCTAAATGCAGCAAGATCCCAAACTCCTTGGATCTTGCCTGAAGAAATGCCCGCATGGAATAAAACAAGAAAAACACAGTGAAAATATACAAAATAATTTCCGCGATAACCATGCCCATAAATGCAATTTCTTGAACAAAGCGATTTTCTATGGATGGATGAAACAACAGCATAGAATAGAGGAAAAATACCATAACTGAGAAAACGCTTGCCATGAAAAACGCAGTGTATACACGTCTATTTCGAATGACATTACGGTAGGCGAACTGACGAAAGGTCATGGACATTCCCCCCGAGAAGAGACAAGACATTCAAAATACGTTGGAAAAATGTTTGACGTCTTTCATCTTTATAGATTTCATTGAAAAATTCGCCGTCCTTGATGAATAGCACGCGGTCACAATAGCTAGCTGCAATCGGATCATGCGTCACCATAACAACAGTGGTTTTTTCGTTTTTATTAATATGACTTAGCAATTCGAGCACATCTTTCGCAGACTTCGAATCGAGATTTCCAGTTGGTTCATCAGCGAGAATAATTTCCGGTTTATGAATAAGTGCTCGTCCAATCGCCGTTCGTTGGGCTTGTCCCCCCGATAATTCGTCGGGTCTACGCTTCAAAATGTCTGTCAAATCAAGACGTGCTGCTGTTTCTGCAATGCGTCTTTCCATTTCAGGAACGGATAAGCCATCAAGGGTCAGCGGCAAAACGAGATTCTCTTCTACTGTCAGCATTTGAAGAAGATTTATATCTTGAAAAACGAAGCCGAGATTGCGCCTTCTAAATAGTGCGAGGTCGTTTTTCTTGAGCGCTTCTGGTTCGATTCCATTTATCATCAGGCGTCCGTATGTCGGTAATGTAATCGTCGAAATCAAGTTCAGCAAAGTTGTTTTTCCGCTTCCTGAAGGGCCCATTACTGCGACGAACTCGCCTTCCTCCACTTCAAAATCAAGACGGTTCAATGCCCGGTGCATCACTTTTCCTTCATATATTTTCGTCACTTCCGTCAGTTCCACGATCGTGTTCCGTTTCACTCGTCTCGCCTGCCTCTCCATTTTCAAAAAGGACTGTTACCGTTGTCCCGATTCCTTTTTCAGAGTCGATTGACAATGGATGACCTAACCGGTTGCATACTTCTGACGCAATAAATAGTCCCATTCCCGTTGATTCGCCGGTCAGTCGGCCATTTTCACCAGTAAAGAAAGCTTTGGTAACTCGCTTCAAATCCGAAGATGGGATACCAATCCCTTCATCCTGAATCATCAATTGCAGTCCATTCCCTGTGCAATTCGCGATTAAATGGACTTTCTTCCCTTCATCGAATGTATATTTCACCGCATTAGTAATGAACTGCCCGATGACTATTTTCATCCACTTCGCATCCGTGGCAACAAGAAAGTTATCATCGATTGAAATAACTGGGAATACACCATTTGTGATGAATAGCCGCTTATGTTCCGTTACGATTTCTTGCACTAGTTTTTTTAAACCAATGCGCTCGATTTGCATATCTTGTTCAAACGTTTCGAGCCGCGCATTGACAAGTACCGAATCGAGTCCATGCCGTATTTTCTCTACCTCTTCAGTTATACTGTCACGGTCAAGGTCATCTTTTTCCTGCAGTAAAAGTCCCATAACGGAAATTGGTGTTTTCATCTGATGGACCCACTGGTTCATAAAATGGAGTTGCCGATGTTGGGCTGCATATAAGCGTTGCACTTCATTTTGATACAGTCGGTACAATTCACGTGTAAACTCGGTCGTTTGCCTATGCTCCGGTGCTTGCGCAAATCGGATAAGTGCATCTTCCATTTTATCTGGCTTACGTGTGATTGCAGCGTAAAATGAACGCCTCATAATAAACTTCCCCAGTAAATAGCCGCCTGTCAACAACATACTCATACTGATTGAATAGACAGCTGTATTGAAATTGCGGAAACCATCCAACCAATACAGCAGCATAATAAACAATATAAGAATTAATTGAAAAACGAGAAAAGATAGATGTTCTCTTAGAAAAAGGCTGAGCTTTTTCATGATTCTTCCGGAGCTACTATGAACCGATAACCCGCACCGCGCACGGTCTCGATAGAAGATTTAATAGCATAATCAGCCAGTTTCTTACGCACCCTGGTCATATTAACGTTTAATGTATTTTCATCGACAAATGACTGATCATCCCATAGTTCTTCAAGCAGTTTTTCCCGCGACACAACTTTCGGCGCCGCGTCCATCAGCAACTCAAGGATGACGCACTCTTTTTTCTGGAGGGGCACGTTATTTTCACGAATATGCAGTTCCATCCGTTCGATATATAAATGAAGTGCACCGATTTTCACGGTCCGTTCTGATTGGTTAGGAGCGTATTCGCCAAACGTTCTACGTAAATGGCTTCTTATCTTAGCAAGGACGATTTCATAATGGAATGGTTTCGTGATGAAATCATCTCCACCATTTTCTAGCGCAAATACCTGGTCCATATCACCTGAACGTGCGGAAATGAATAATATAGGACACATTGTATGTTGGCGGAGCTGACGACACCAATAATAGCCGTCATAAGAAGGCAGATTGATGTCCAGCAAAATAAGATGCGGATTGAATGCGAGGCTTTCCGCGGTAACTTGGTCGAAATCTGCAACGATGGCAACGTCATATTGGTATTTCCGAAGTGTATCTGCTAACAGTTGTGCGATTTTCTTATCATCTTCAACTATGAATATACGATGGTTTTCCATGGGTCAGTCCCCTTTCACACTTCCTTATATTATACAGCAAAAATGGGTGTGGTGTTTGGAAGACTTTTGGGAATGTTGTTGTGTTTTTATGGTGGGAGATTTGGTTAGTTGGCTGGGGGATATGATTGGTTGCCTGGTTATTTGATCGCTTGCCAGGGGATATGATCGCTGGCAAAGTTATATGATCGCTTGCCTGTTTATATGATCGCCTGCCAGGTTATATGATCGCTGGCCAGGGGATATGATCGCCTGCCAAGTTATATAATCGCCCGCCAAGTTACATGATCGCTTGCCAGGTTATATGATCGCCTGCCAAGTTATATGATCGCTTGCCAGGTTATATGATCGCTAGCCAGGTTATATGATCGCCTGCCAGGTTATATGATCGCTGGCAAAGTTATACGATCGCTTGCCTCGTTATATGATCGCCCGCCAGGTTATATGATCGCTTGCCAGCTTATATGATCGTTTGCAAAGAATTAATCCAACAAAAAAAGCCCGACATATAGTCAGGCTTTTAATTTCATTAATAAATCAATTGAAGGAACTCTTCTTTCGTAATGCCACCTAGATATGTCGGAATGTCAATCGATGCAAGTGCTTCGCTAATTGCCTGTCTTTCATACTGGACACCCTTCAAGCTTTCCTCGATAACTGCCACTTCGCCGACGCCGAAAAAGTCGCCGAAAATGCTGATGTCTTCCATAATTCCTTTTTTCACTTGGATATGGACATCAATGCCGCCTACTGGGAATCTGTGCGTGTGCTGCATATTAAACTTCGGTGATTTACCATAGTTCCAATCCCAATTGCCATACCGCTCGGCAGATAGCTCGCGAATGTTTGTCCAATCTTCATCCGTCAACTCTAAATATTGAATCTTTTCTTCTCCACCGAAAATTGATTTCAGTATTTCCATCCGGAACTGTTCAATTGTCATTGATTCATTCAGGAATTCGGAAATATTCGCCACACGACTGCGGATTGATTTAATGCCTTTTGATTCAATTTTATCTTTGCGTACTTTTAGTGCTGAAACAACACGCTCGATTTCTGTATCGAACATCAGTGTCCCGTGGCTGAACATACGGCCATTCGTTGAAAACTGTGCGTTCCCTGAAACCTTACGCCCCTCAACAAGAATGTCATTGCGTCCTAGTAACTCTGCTTTGACGCCCATTTCTGCCAACGCCTGAACGACAGGCTCCGTCACTTTTTTAAAGTTGCGGAACGATTCCCCATCGTCTTTTGTTAGGAAACTGTAATTCAAGTTGCCTAAATCGTGATAGACTGCGCCCCCGCCGGACAGACGTCGAACAACATGAATGCCGTTTGCTTCCACATATTCTGTATCAATCTCTTCAATCGTATTTTGATTTTTACCGATGATAATAGAAGGTTCGTTAATATAGAACAGCAAAAACGAATCTTTATCGATATCCATATTCTTAAGGACGTATTCCTCTATTGCCAAGTTGATATGTGGATCTGTAATCCCTTTATTATCAATGAAATACATAGTATATCGCTCCTCATTAATCGCTTTTCACCTATTTTATCATTTTTAACAAGAGAAGACCTTACTTCTTAACTTTCAGAATAAATCGTTAAATGTGTTGACATCTACCCCACTGTTATAATACACTACTAATAACATATTTAGTTGTAGTACAAAAAAACAAAAGCGCAAGCGCCTGTTCAGGGGCGACAGCATAAGACGGGTAAAGGAAGGCATGTCTAAGTTCGCGACGTCGTGTCGCAACGACTGCATGACCTGCATCCTGCAGGCCCAAGCGGCGTTCTTTGCTGCACAGCCGGATCGACAAATTTAGGAACACAGCCAAAGTACGCCGCGTCCTGCGGCAATGTCTGCGTGATCCACATCCTGTGGACCCCCGAGCCCCTAGGCGCTGAAGTCTGGACGTGTAATCTCTATGTTGCAACTTATCCACAGTTCGTGATTCTATAGTTTCCAAGCAACTATAAAGGGAGGTAAACAATATGATTGAGAATGTCATCGAGTTTTTCAAAAATCTACCTGCTAAAATTTGTACTTCATGCGGGAATGAAATCGACGAGCAACATGAATGCTACGGTAACAAATGTGACAACTGCAACATCTTGTGATTTTTTTTGCAGAACCTGTACTACCACACTTACAGCACTTCATCCAATACTAATACAACCGAAAAGGGGATAGTAACTATGATTGAAAATGTAATTGAGTTTTTTAAAAACCTGCCTACTAAAGTTTGTGTATCATGCGGCAATGAAATCGAAGAACAACATGAGTGTTACGGTAATAAATGCGATGCCTGCAATATTGTGTAATTCTCCGCATATACTGTACTAGCACAACGATAATAATTAATTTAACACTAATACAAATTGGGAAGGGGTGAATGAGATATGCTTGAAAATGTCCTTGAGTTTTTCAAAAATTTACCCGCTAAAGTTTGTACGATATGCGGGAATGAAATCGAAGAGCAGCATGAGTGCTACGGGAATAAATGCGACGATTGCAATATCTTGTGACAACCAAAAACAGCCGCGGAGATAATCTCCTGCGGCTGTTTTTGATTGAATCGAGTTAAAATAAATCTGCCAATACTTCTTTCACTGCCGCTCTTCCCTGATCAATACAATCGGGTAATCCGACTCCATTATAAGATGCACCGGCGAGTTTTACTTGTGGGAACTTCGATTCCAGTTCCGCGCGGGCTGTTACAATCCGCTGTTTGTGACCAACCCGGTATTGCGGTCGGTCTTTTTTAAAACGGGTAATAACCGTGAAATCCGGTTTCCCTGTAATATTCATGACTTCACCAAGATCAGCAAGGACGATTTTCTCAATTTCAGCATCTGGCAAGTCCACAATCGCTTCATCGCCTACTCGACCTACGAAGGCCCGGATTAGCACTTTTCCAGCCGGCGTTGTCGTCGGCCATTTTCGGTGCGTCCACGTGCACGCCGTAATTGAATAATCGCTGCTTCTTGAAACAAGAAAACCGGTTCCTTCTTTGTCCTGTACGACATGTTCCTCTGAAAAAGCAAGTGCCACTGTCGCAACAGACGTTGTCGGTATTTCTCTTAAATCTTGCAATAATCCGTGCGGAGCAAATAAGCGACCCGCCATCTCATGCCCAGTTGTAAGTATAATTGCATCGGCTTCGATTTTACGGCCGTCATTCATTTCAAGTATAGTCTTTTCTCCAGCCATTCCTGGCGCCTCGATTGCATCGATTCGGACACCTTTCATGACGGAACCTGGTTCAAGTTGTTGTTCAATTGCTTCAACAACTGTTTCAAGTCCATTACGGAACGTGTGAAAAACGCCTTCTTTCTTAGCGCCGTGTCCGTCTTTCTGCGGTACTTGTTTCGGAGTTGTTTTTTTCATCCCAAGAATGAGGCTTCGATGTTTCTTTTCTACTGCGTAAAACTGTGGGAATGTAGATTCCAAACTCATATGGTCAATATCCCCTGCGTAAACGCCAGATAACAACGGTTCAATTAAGTTCTCGACAATTTCTCCACCAAAACGTCTGCGAAAAAACCCACCGAGTGACTGATCCCCTTTGATATTTGAACGTGGGAGGACGAAATCGCCAGCCGCACGCAGTTTTCCAGCTAACGAAAACAGTCCCGTTTTCAGGAACGGACCAATTTCCGTTGGGATACCCATGACAGAACCGCCCGGAATCGGATGCAACTCACCGCCGACAAGTACATATGCCTGCCCTGTCGCATTTTTTACTAGTTCCCCTTCGATTCCAAGGTCTTCCGCAAGAATTCCCATGCTTTTTTTCCGTATAAGAAATGAATCCGGACCACGCTCGATGATAAAGCCGTTACGCCGGACTGTCTGGATTTTTCCGCCAAGTCGATTTGACGCTTCGACAAGGATGACATCTAGAGGTAAGCCTTTTTCACGCGCTTCTTTCTGCATATAAAATGCCGCGGAGAGGCCCGTAATCCCTCCGCCGACAATAACGACTTTCTTATTTTGTCCGTTCATGTCCCCCATCACTTTCTTTCAACCATATTAAACCTCTTTCATCTTAGCAAATACCGCGTCCACCATCGCATCAACGAATAGCGGATCAATGTTCGGCATTGCCGGACGGTAGTAGGATGCACCGATTTCATCACACACAACTTTGCACTCATAATCATTGTCAAATAGCACTTCAAGGTGATCGGAAACGAACCCGACTGGTGTATAGACAAATGTCTTATAGCCTTTGTCGTTATGCAAGCTGCGTGTCAAATCCTGAACATCGGGACCAAGCCATGGTTCAGGCGTTTGCCCTGCACTTTGCCAGCCTAGTTCATAATTTTTTACACCAGCAGCTGTCGCAATCAATTCAGCTGTTTCTTTCAACTGGTCTGGATATGGATCGCCACTTGCGATAATTTTCTCCGGTAATGAATGAGCTGAAACAATCAGACACGCCGTCGCTCTCTCTTCTTCGCTCATACTGTCGAATGTACCGCGCACTTTATCAGTCCAGTATTCAATAAACTTCGGTTGTTTGTACCAACTTTCGACAGAAGTAACCGTGATGCCGTGCTTCTCTGCTTCTTCTTTTGCCCGACCGTTATACGATTTAACAGAAAACGTTGAGAAATGCGGTGCAAGCACGATTGATACTGCTTCTGTAATCCCATCTTGATGCATTTTTTCTACTGCCTCTTCGATGAATGGCGTAATATGTTTTAATCCGATATAGACCTTGAAGTCGATGTCATCCTGTACTTCATTCAGACGATTGCATAGTGCATTTGCCTGGTCTTCAGTTATTCTCGCAAGCGGAGAAATTCCGCCAATCGCCTCGTAGCGATTACGAAGGTCTTGCAATTGTTCGGGTGCTGGCGGACGACCGCGGCGGATATGCGTGTAATACGATTCAATATCCTCTTCCTTATTCGGTGTCCCGTAGGCCATCACTAAAAGTCCCATTTGTTTCTTCGTCATAACATTCACCTCTTTGTTTGGATCAGCACGTTATTTACGCAGCTGTGCACTATATTCATGAACAAATTCAGTTAGTTTTTTCAATGTTGCTGGTTTAACATCAGGGAACACGCCATGACCGAGATTGAAAATGTGATTACCATGCTCGACACCTTGCTCGATGATGACTTTCGCACGCTCTTTGATAATGCTCCAATCTGCAAGTAGCAATGCCGGGTCAAGATTCCCTTGCAACGGCTTCGTTAGACCGCGTTCTCCTGCTTCCTTGATAGACATGCGCCAGTCAAGACCAACAACGTCTACAGGCAGGTCATGCCATTCGTTTGCCAAGTGGCTTGCGCCGACACCAAATGTGATTAGTGGAACGTTCAATTTACGCAGTTCTGTGAAAATACGTGTCATAACTGGTTTGATGAAAATACGGTAATCAGATACATTTAATGCCCCTACCCACGAATCAAAGATTTGAATTGCTTTTGCACCCGCATTAACTTGTGCAGTAATATACGTAATCGTCATATCTGCTAGTTTGTCCATTAGTGCGAACCACGCTTCTGGCTCAGATACCATGAATGATTTCGTCAAGTTGTAGCTTTTCGAAGGTCCGCCTTCAATCATATAACTCGCCAATGTGAAAGGCGCTCCCGCAAAACCGATAAGTGGAACATTCAATTGTTCCTTCGTCAGAATTTTAATCGTTTCAAGAACGAAAGGAATATCATCTTGTGGTGATAAATCGCCAAGATTATAGACATCCTGAACTGTACGGATTGGATTTGAGATAACTGGACCAACGCCCGCTTTGATTTTCACATCGATACCAATTCCCGGTAATGGTGTAACGATGTCTTTGTATAGAATTGCCGCGTCAACATTATACTGATCGACCGGAAGTTTTGTAACATATGCACAAAGTTCAGGCTGGTGCGTAATTTCTTCAAGAGAGTATTTCTCCTTGATTTTCAGGTATTCCGGTTGTGAACGTCCTGCTTGCCTCATGTACCAAGCCGGTGTATGATCAATTTTTTCGCCTCTTGCAGCGCGTAGAAGTGTATCATTGAATTTTGTCATTTAATTTATTCCCACTTTCTTAATTAACTATTTCCGTGTTACATATCCGTACTCAATATAGACGTTTCCCCTAGTAAAGTATAGCTTTTAGCCCCGTTATTCATACAATTGTGCTAACTTTTCACTTTTTCCGCCATGATTTTGTCAAAGTTTGTTTTAAGTTCTCAAATAGGGGAAAATAGATTAATAAGAACTAAGGGGAGGTTTTTTGAAAATGACTATTTATATGACATCAGGCACACCCGAATTTATGGAAAGTTTAAAAGAAAAATATGCAGCTGAAGGTTTGATTGCTATGCATGGTCAGGGTAATTCTCTTTTATTGCATGAAACGGCAGGCAAAACAGTGTTCCAAACGCCGCGTCGCTATGAAGTAATCGGCTCTTCAGGCTCACTTTCGGAAAACGGCTATTTTGTTTTCAATAACATTCCTGTCACAGATGAAGGACGTCCCGTTTTCGAACATCGCTTTAAAGATCGTGCGGGGGCGATAGAGTCAGAACCCGGATTCATTGCCTTTCGTTTACTTCGCCCACTCGATTCAGACACCTATATCGTCATGACAGAATGGTCGGAGAGCACCTATTATACAAGATGGAAAAACTCATCTTCTTTCGACAAGGCTCACTCCTCAAATCGCGCGGATGCTGGCGTCGACAATACGCCACATATTTTCTCGAGCGCTCCTTATGTAACGACTTATACCACTAAAGATAAAAACTGACCGCCCCTAAGGCTAAAGCGAGGCTGCTGAAAAAGTCCTCTCTCCATCAAAATTGTGACTGAAAGTTTCCATTGAAACCGCTTCGGCGCTCGCTTATAGCTTCGGCTACCGCTGTAAGGCACCTTCGCTGGATCTACTTACGTATTTGTAAAGCCGGTCATATGGCCATTCGAATAGCACGTCAGGGGAAGAAGAATGTAGGAAAGAACCAACGGGATATCTATTATTTTGATATCAATAGAGGATACGTTTATTAAACCAAGAAGTATAAAATATCGAACCATTTACGCGTTTGAAGGTATGCCTACTTCGACCTCACATAAATACCATGCCTAAAGAAACGGGCTATCTCGTTCGGATGAATCTGTAAAACGCGCGACCCGACTATGGGTTGCGTTCTATTGTTCCCTATCGAATGTTTGCTATAATAGAAGTAACAACATTCAATTTAGTTAACTTTTAGGGGGGACAGTCCATTGAAAGAACAATTGTATGAAAAACTCGATAGCGCTTATGAGGATATGGTCGTCATTCGTCGTCATCTTCACATGAATCCTGAATTATCTTTTAAGGAAGAAAAAACTGCGCAATTCATACATGATTTCTACGCCGATCTTGGAGTTGAAGTACGTAAAGGGGTTGGCGGAAACGGTGTGGTTGCTCGCGTTAAAGGTGGAAGACCTGGTAAGACGGTTGCACTGCGCGCCGATTTCGACGCACTACCGATTCAAGATGAAAAGGATGTAGCGTATAAATCAACTGTTCCAGGCGTCATGCATGCTTGTGGTCACGATGGACATACCGCTACGCTACTCCAACTTGCAAAAGCCATTCATGAATTGCATGAAGACCTCGCCGGCGAATACGTCTTCATTCACCAACACGCAGAAGAATTTGCTCCAGGCGGTGCAATTTCCATGATTGAAGACGGTTGCCTTGACGGAGTTGATGTCATTTTCGGAACGCATCTTTGGTCTTTGACATCTTTAGGTACAATCGAATATTTGGCCGGTCCTGTAATGGCAGCAGCAGACCGTTTTGACATTAAAATCCAAGGTGCTGGCGGTCATGGTGCGGCTCCGCATCAAACGAAAGACGCCGTCGTAATTGGTGCACAGCTTGTCATGAATTTACAACAGCTTGTTTCTCGTCGCGTCAATCCAATCGATTCTGCAGTGTTATCTATCGGTTCATTCGTTGCACAAAATGCATTCAACGTCATCGCTGATTCAGCAATACTGGGCGGTACGGTACGAACATTCAACCCCGATATTCGCCACTTGATGGAACGCGAAATGAAACGGATCGTTGATGGGACTGCACTTGCAAATGACTGTACAATCGATTTCGAATACGTCCGCGGTTATCCAGCCGTTGTCAATCATGCAGCCGAAACAGAATTCTTGAAGACTGTGGCGGAAGGTATTCTTGGCGTGAATTCAGTCGTGGAATCAACCCCACAAATGGGCGGCGAAGATTTTGCATACTACTTGGAAAAAGTACCTGGTACATTTTTCTTCACTGGCGCAAAACCTGACAATCCCTATCCACATCATCACCCAAAATTCGACATCGATGAAAATGCGATGCTTCTCGCGGCGAAGACACTCGGCGCTGCAGCAATCGATTTCCAAAGTTTATAAAGCGAAGGCCTTCCCCCTTATCTAGGAGTGGAAGGCCTTTTTTGTCCAGTATATTTGCGCGAAAAATCGTCTATTCGGTAGTATACATCAACTATCATCTAGGCAAACATCACGTTTGCAGTGCTAATAGACTAACAATGACACTATTTCAATTTACCCATCAAATAGGATTGATTTTTAAATTTTCTGATTTATACTTTAATTTAGACGACTACAATAAAACTAGAAGAGGTGCATTCATTTGGATAAGAAGAGAAGAAAAGGAAGTTATATTGTCTCTTTTGATACTTTGTTGTTACAACCTGTTTTCAAAGAGAATAATATATCAACGCAAGTAATTGAAAGAAATGGGCATTTTCACATTTCACAAAAACCAATTCACGTCGTTAGAAAGTCTTGCGATTATTATGGTGGCTCTTTACAAAATTCGACGAATTCGGCAAAACTAGCAATTGGGAAACGCCATAAAACACCTATAATTATAGCTCATGATTTCGGTGTACCTTTTATCTTTCTACCCACAATGTCTCCGAATTCTAGACAGAATGCCTGGATAGCATACAGCGCGATTGATAACATAGAGGCGGATAATATGGGGTGTATTATCTACTTGGAAAATGGCCTTTCCTTCAAGTTCGATGTTTCGGCTACAACAATGTATCGCCAATTTGCAGTCGCCACTCTTCTTGAAAAAAACTTTTTAAAAAAGCAAAGACAATTGAACAGGCCATCCAAGTTTGACTTCCCAGATGAATATTGACTTACCTTTCGATCATGGCGAAGTAAACGTTTAACAATTCTTCCGTCCGATTACGTAGGCGAACGTTCAAATAGCGTCTGTGGTCCTTCTTATCCCCGTGTACGAATAGATACTCGGTAAAGGTCGCGTCCGTCTTGTTGCGTATAACCTGCATATTATGACGACGTAAGTAGAGGGTGGTTTCCCTAAGTTCGGCACGCGCACTCTTTGTTGCTTCATCAACAAGTTTGACATAAGGTCCTTTCAGTTTGAATGGACCTTTGTCAAATGAATCCCTATCTTTTTCCAGTACAATTAGAAGCATCGGCAAATAAATCATGTTTTCAAAATGCGGCAATGCCTCTGCGGGTATTAAATGCATTTTAACCGTCCCTTCCTCCAGTACAGAACATTAGTTCTTATTCATATTGTATGCCCTTACCACTGGAAAAACAACCTACAAGTTTCTGGTATTATTCGCGGGGTTTGTACGACGGAATCATGGTACTCTACAACAGAAAAAAAGTTAAGAACCACTTTTCCTCAAAAATGAACACAAAAAAAAGACTTTCAGCAATTACAACTGAAAGTCTTACATAGTAAGCCCTCTTACTTTTTCCCTTCATCGCCGATGTAATGCACCGATACAGCCTTCCAACCGCTATCGTTTTTCGTGAATACGGTCACTTGTCTACCATCCTGCTTGGTCACAAGACCAGTAGATAGTTGTTTATATGATGTCTTCAAATTCGAGAATACTTGGGCTTCCTTATCAGAATACTTTACAATCGTTACGTTCGATACTTCGCGATTCAGTTCATATTCACTAAATTGTTCTTCCATGAACGCGCGTTCTTCCTCAAAATCATAGTCTTTTGGAGACAATGTATCCAAATAACCATCGATATCTTGCTCATTCAACGTATCGATATTCACCTTATAGGCAGCTAAAATTTGTTCTTTCTCTTCAGCTGGAACACCAGACGCTTCTTCTATCGCGCCTCCCTCTAAGCTAAAACCTACTTTTTTATCATCCACGCCATGATCAATTGCACCATTTTCATTCGCAGCCTCGCCATCATCCACCGAGCCGCTTCCTGTCGATTTCTCTGCATCGTTACTACACGCACCAAGTAGCAGAAGGAATGACATACTTATAGGAACAAACATCTTTTTCATCTTTTTTTCCTCCCGAACAGGTAAAAAGGCCGCTCCAACTGGAAGGCCTTTCTCCTTTTATTTAAGAAAAGCGCAAGGTGTCGGAAAAATTACACTTTCTTATTTTCAACAGTTTCTAATTTACTTCACTTCTACCCAACCATTTTTAATAGCAGTTACAACTGCTTGTGTTCGGTCATTTACAGCCATTTTTTGCAAAATGCTTGAAACGTGGTTTTTAACCGTCTTTTCGGAAATGAATAACGTTTCTCCAATTGTCCGGTTACTTTGCCCATCCGTCAACAGTTGCAATACTTCACACTCACGTTTTGTAAGTAAGTGGAATGGACGACGGATATCATTTTGCTGGAATGAGCCCTTATGTTCCCGTTCACTCAATCTGCGGAATTCTGTAACAAGATTATGTGTCACTTTCGGATGAAGATACGAACCGCCCATCTCAACGACCTTAATCGCTTGAACGATTGCATCAGCATCCATCTCTTTCAGCATATAGCCTAATGCACCCGTTTTAAGTGCATGCGATACATAGGACTCGTCATCATGAATCGACAACATAATTACCTTCGCGCCAGGAAACTCTTTGACAAGATTCTCAGTCGCATCGATACCATTCATACGTGGCATGTTAATATCCATAAGAACAACATCCGGTTCGCACTGTCTATACAGTTCATTTACTTCGCTACCGTCATCACCTTCTGCAACAACTTCAAAAGAGTCTTCAAAATCAAGGATTCTCTTTACCCCTTCACGGAATAATTGGTGATCATCTACAATTAATATTTTCGTAACAGTCATAGTCATTTCCTCCCCATCTATCTAGCCGTCAATTATTTCACTCCGAAACGGAATGCGGAAATGGATCATTGTTCCGTTGCCAGGCGTTGAAGTGATTGTCATATCGCCTTTTAATAAATCAATTCGTTCCCGCATCCCGATTAAACCGAACGACTTATCTTTCACTTCATTTTGGTTGAATCCTTGTCCGTTATCCTTAACGATAATATTCATTATATCGCGAAGCCATTCAGTTTTCACCCAAATGTCCTTCGATTTTCCATGTTTCAGTGCATTAGATACAGATTCTTGTACAAGTCGGAAGACCGACACTTCAAAATTCGTTTGAAAACGCTGCTCTTGGCCACTATTTTGAAAGTGAATTTCAACACCTTTTTCATATTCCTCGATTGTCGACAAATACTTTCTCAATGTCGGAATTAGGCCAAGATCGTCAAGCGCCATAGGTCGAAGATCATAAATGATACGCCGGACTTCATAAAGTGCATTCCTGACCATCACTTTGAGGTCTGCTAGTTCACCAAGTGCAGGTTTAGGACCTTTTTCTACAAAAATCTTTTCAATCAAACCAGTACGAATCATCACATTCGCCAACATTTGCGCAGGCCCATCATGAATGTCACGGGAAAGTCTCTTGCGCTCCTCTTCCTGTGCCTGAATAATTCTGATGCTAAAATCCTGCTTGTGTCTCGCATTTTCAAGTGCTTCACCAACATTTTTTAAATCAGATGTCAAATAGTTAATAACGGTCGCCACTTGATTAACAAGCTGATCCGCACGTTCAATTGTATCGAGAAGCGCTACAAGGCGTCTGTCTAAATCATCCCGACGTGCACGCAGCTGCTTCTCCTCCATCCGGTTAATGGATAATCGGACATGTAAGTCATTCGCAACTTCGTAAGCCTCTCTCACTTGTTCCTCTGAGTAATTCATGAAGTTCTTCGAGACGTCGGCGAGACGTTTGCGTGAATGGCCAGTCATATTTTCCAAATAGTCGCCTTCGGTTATTGCCCGGGAAATATCACTTTTGACCGTTACAAGCTCTTTTTTCATATCGACAAAGCTTTGACGGCTTTGTTCGCTTATAATAAAGATGTCGTTCTTTGAGTGATCCATAGCACGGACCATACTATTAAAGATTGTTTCAAGCGTTTGGATATCAACTACATTCTCCTTCAATACTAAGTTCCCCCCGCCTACAGCCTGAAAAATTATATATATGCTAAAGTAAGATGTGTTACAGGAATACTAATTTCCTTACACACTTCATTATAGTATAACATCATAGCGCCAAATGGATATTAAGATTGTATTACAAGTGATGGAGGTGCCGCAAATGCGAGCAGATTATTATACAGTTAAAAATAACGGAGAAAGTGAATTGATCATCCAAAAGTCAAGGTTTCTCACCTATGTGTTGCGTGCAGAAACGGAAGATGAAGCTCTCGAGTTCATTCAGGAAATCAAGAAAAAACATCATAATGCCAATCACAACTGTTCAGCATATATGATTGGCGAGCACGATACTATCCAAAAAGCGAATGATGATGGTGAACCAACGGGTACGGCTGGCGTACCAATACTTGAGGTCTTAAAAAAACAAGGGTTGAAAGATACTGTCGTCGTTGTGACGCGCTATTTTGGGGGTATCAAGCTTGGAAGCGGTGGATTAATCCGTGCGTATGGCCGAGCGACGTCTGAGGGCATTACAGCCGCAGGCACTGTCGAAAGAAAACTTCATCATTTGATGAAGGTAACGATTGATTATACATGGTTGGGGAAAGTCGAAAACGAGATAAGGCAGTCCGCTTATCCGCTAAAAGAAATTTCCTATACGGACGGCGTCAACTTATTCGTATACGTTCCAGTGGCAGTAACGGATGTTTTCACTGCTTGGATGGCTGAACTGACAAATGGACAGGCGGGAATTGTGTCAACTTCTAGCGATTTTCTCGAGTTCGACAACTAACTAAAAAAATAGTATAATAGAAAAGATCATGAGGATTTGTGTCACAAAGCCTTGTGATTCGTTATGCTATTTTCACCTTTTGACATGCTTTGTCAATTATATGATCAGCTATGAAAAAACTTACATAGTCGATTCTGGAGGAACTAAACAATGAAAAGAAAAGACTATAAAAGAAGAAACAAATCGTCTGGGAAGCGCTTAGCCATAAAAGTTATGCTCCTTCTCACATTGTCCCTATTTCTTGTTGTTGCAGCCTACGCTGCTTCACTACAGAAAAAAGCAGAGAGTATGGCGGTTAGTGCATATGAAGCCGTCCCTGATCGACCAAAATCTGAAATTCGCGAAGTAAAAGTCGAGCCAGCAAACGACAATGTTTCAATTCTATTCATCGGCGTCGATGACAGTGAAGCCCGCCACCAAGGCGATAGCAACAGCCGGTCGGATGCACTCCTACTTGCTACATTGAATCCTGCCAATAAATCTGTGAAACTGGTTAGTATTCCGCGTGATTCATACGCTTATATTCCAGAAGTCGGGTACCGTGATAAAATCACCCATGCTCATGCATTCGGTGGAACCCGTGCAACAATCGAAACTGTAGAAGAATTGTTCGAGATCCCGGTCGACTACTATGTGAAGATGAATTTCAATGCATTCATTGATGTTGTTGATGCAATTGATGGAATAGACGTTGAGGTTCCATACGACCGTACAGAAAAAGACGAAAATGATAAATATACGATTCATCTAAAAAAAGGTCCGCAACATCTTGACGGCAAACATGCCCTCGCACTTGCACGGACGCGTAAACTCGATACGGACGTCGAACGCGGAAAACGTCAGCAAATGATTTTGCAAGCAATCATGAAAGAAGCCGTTTCAGTGAAATCAGTAACGAAGTATGGTGATGTTATTGAGGCAGTTGGCGACAACATGAAAACCGACATGACGTTCGACGAAATGAAATCATTCTTGGAATATGTAAAAGGCGGTATGCCACAAGTCGATACACTCAGTTTGAAAGGTTACGACGACATGTCTACAGGTATTTATTACTGGAAACTCGATGAAACCTATTTAGCTGAAGTGAAGAACATATTGCAAGCACATCTTGGTCTTATTCCCGACTCCTCCAGTCTGACGGACAGTGGTTCGACCATAATTGGTTCAACAGAAGAAGCTTCAGAAGATAGTGTTACTAACTGATACCGAAAGAACCAGGCTAAAGATAGCTGGTTCTTTTTTCTTTCCGCACATAATTCAATAAAAAATGGCCATGCTACCTTAATGAAAAGGTGCATGGCCATTTTATTCTTATTGTCTAGTGTTCAAACAGCTGTGTTACTTACCAATCATCCGAACAAGATTTAACAACGGCCGATAGTTTGTGCCGGCAAGACCAATTACTTCAACGAACAGTTCAATCGCAATAAGCATGACTACTATGAGCAGAATTGCTCCCCATACTGTTGCTTGCGAGAACAATACAGCTGCAACTCCAAATAGAATTGCCAGCCCATAAATGATCAAGACTGTCTGCCTATGTGAAAATCCGCTACGAAGTAAGCAATGGTGCAAATGTGATTTATCCGGTGCCATAATAGGCTGTTTCGTGCGTATACGTCGAACAATTGCGAAGAACGTATCAGAAATTGGAATACCCAATATGATAACTGGGATAATCAGTGAAACGACAGCAACGTTCTTGAATCCTAATAACGCAAGGACCGAAATCATAAAGCCCAGGAACAAGGATCCGGTGTCTCCCATAAAGATTTTTGCCGGATGAAAATTGTAAAACAGGAAGCCAAGTGAGCTCGCCGCAAGAATCGAGGCTGTTGCAACTACGAATACATTTCCCATTATCATTGCCATAACAGCAATTGTGATAAGTGCAATCGTCGAAACACCTGCTGCAAGTCCATCCAATCCATCTATAAGATTGATAGCATTTGTAATTCCGATGATCCAAATAATTGTAATTGGAATACTTAAGTAACCAAAATCAAATTCCCCAATAAACGGTAAATTAATAACTTCAATTTGTAAACCGCCCCATACGACGACGACGAGAGCCGCAGCCAATTGACCAGCAAGTTTTGCTTTCGCGGTAATTTCAAGCATATCATCGAGAAAACCCATAACGATGATGATAATAGCGCCGACAAGTATGCCAGCGGCGTGTTCATTGGTCGGTAATAATACCGCATAACCGATTAGAAAAGCACCAAATATTGCAAGACCGCCGATTCGCGGCATAACAGACGCATGCACTTTCCGGTAATTCGGTCGATCGACCGCTCCTATCCGAAATGCCAATTTAATGACGAGTGGAGTAAGTAAGATGGAAGCTAGAAGTGCAGCAGCCATTGCAAGGAATAACATGTCCTTCCTCCCTATAGTAAATCGCTAATTTATCATACCAACAGTATCATAGCATATTTATTCAAGTAAAGCACTTTACTAGAAAACTCTTTTCTAATTATTGTTATTCCCTTGTTACTTTGGAGTTTATAAATTACCGTGCTTTAATAACCTTTAACAGATGTTGTTCCAAGTCCGGATTCAAGCGCCTAGTGGCTCGGATGCCCACAGGAAGTAGCTCACTTTGTCTGCAGTCATTTGCAGCAGGCACTTACGCTTTTGTTGTATATTTATCTTGCCCTTCTCTTCCTCTAGCTATTCCACGCCTTCCCCTTCTCTATATATGTAGATTTCTAGTTCAAGGTAGTCATTTTCCATTCTTTTTGGTAAAATGGGGACGGGTCCTTTAAAGGGATCGGAAAAAAGGAGCGTTCATCCAATGCTATCACTATTCAGACGTTCAAATCAGACGAACGAGAGACAACTTCGAAAATACCGAAAGATTGTCCAACAAATAAATAAATTAGAAGCTACATACGAACCAATGTCAGACGAACAACTAACAAGTATGACTGATATATTTAAGGAGAGAATCCAATCTGGAGAAAAGATCCAATCTATTATTCCAGATGCTTTTGCTGTAGTTCGTGAAGCATCCAAGCGAATCCTTAGCATGCGGCATTTCGATGTTCAGCTTATTGGTGGCCTTGTATTGACAGAAGGAAACATTGCTGAAATGCCGACAGGCGAAGGTAAAACACTAGTCGCTTCCCTGCCATCGTATGTACGCGCACTTGAAGGTAAAGGTGTCCACGTTATTACCGTGAATGACTATCTTGCGAAGCGAGACTATGAACAAATTGGTCAAATTCATCGTTTTCTTGGCCTTACAGTCGGTTTGAATGTACCGATGATGCAAGGTCCCGCAAAACAAGCTGCTTACAATGCGGATATTACGTACGGAGTGGGAACGGAATTCGGTTTCGACTATTTACGTGATAATATGGCGCATCAATTGTCGCAAAAAGTTCAACGTCCCTACCATTTCGCAATCATCGACGAAGTTGACAGTATTCTTGTTGATGAAGCAAAAACACCATTAATCGTTGCTGGTAAAATGCAAGCGGATGCAGATCTTCATCACATTGCCGCCCGTCTTGCAAAACGTTTCAAAAAAGGGGTCGATTTCGACTTCGATGATGAAACAAAAGCAACTTCCCTTACCGATACTGGAATCGAGAAAGTAGAAAAAGCATTTGGCATCGACAATTTATATGAATTGGAGCACCAAACGCTCTATCATTATATGATTCAATCATTACGTGCACATGTCATCTTTGAACGTGATGTTGACTACATCGTAAAAGAAGAGAAAATTGAACTCGTCGATATGTTCACGGGTCGAATTATGGAAGGACGCACACTTTCAGACGGCTTACACCAGGCGATTGAAGCAAAAGAAGGACTGCCAATCACTGAGGAAAATAAAGCGCAAGCACAAATTACAATCCAAAACTACTTCCGAATGTATAAAGAACTGTGCGGAATGACGGGTACGGCTAAAACACAGGAGAAAGAATTCCGCGAAGTGTACGGTATGGAAGTTATCCAAATTCCAACAAATCGTCCGCGTGCACGTATCGATTCACCTGACCAAGTATACAAAACGATTGACCAGAAATATAAGGCGATGGCGAAAGAAGTCGCTAAGCGTCATAAAAAAGGACAACCCGTCCTTGTCGGCACAACATCCATTTTACAATCTGAAAAAGTAGTGGCGTATTTAGATGAATACAAACTTACTTATAACTTATTGAACGCTAAAAGTGTCGAACAGGAAGTAGATTTGATTTCTCTTGCAGGACAACTCGGTCAAATTACAGTCGCGACAAACATGGCTGGACGCGGAACTGATATCGTGCTAGGTGAAAAGGTTGAAGAAATTGGCGGACTTTTTGTACTTGGTACAGAAAAGCACGAAAGCCGTCGTATTGACAACCAGCTACGAGGACGCTCTGGAAGACAAGGTGACCATGGTGAGAGCCACTTCTTCCTATCTCTCGAAGATGATATGTTCAAGCGATTTGCTAAAGAAGAGCTTGAGAAGTTCCTCAAAAAAGTAACGACGAATGAAGACGGTCTTGTGCAAAATCCCGATGTGGATGAACTGACAGAACGGACACAGCGTATCGTAGAAGGCGCCCACTATGCGATGCGTGAATACAACTTGAAACTCGACGACGTCATCAACGACCAACGTGAAGTCATCTATACGCTTCGCAATAACGTCCTGGACCGCGAAGGTATCCTTGAACAATTAAAAACGATGCTTTCCGAGACAGTAGAATTTGTCATTTTCGATAGTTGCCCGGATGAAGAACCTTCAAACAATTGGGATTTCGAACGCATTGAACGCACAATGAACAGCCTGTTATTGGAACCTGTCGTAATTCCACAGACGCTTGAAAAGACAGCTGATATCGTCAAACTATATGATGCTCCACTTACTGACCTGCTCAGCTTCATCGATTCATTCGCAGACGATGAACAGATCAATGAGATGATCCCACAAGTCATGCTGTCCCATATTGACACGATGTGGGTCAAGCACTTGGAAGTTATGACACGCTTAAAAGAAGGTATCGGACTCCGTTCATATGGACAAGAGGATCCTATGCGGATCTATCAGCGTGAAGGACTCGAGTTGTTCGGGCGTCATTATCAAAAACTGCGCCGCAACATCGCATCTGAAGTTATTAACTTTATGAAACTTATTACACAACAACAGGAGGTACAACAATGAAACTATTCTCATTTTTCAAGAAAACCGAAAAGACAGGCTCGGATAGCACAATCGGTTCCGAAGAAATTATTGACGGTGTAAACGCATCGACAAATACGGATGAGGTCGAAACTACGCTCTCTCTTCACCCTGAATGGAATGTTCCTCAGGAGCAGGAGTACGTTTTCCGCTTCCTTTCGAATGAGCTAGAACCACTTAAACCAAACCAAATCTCCCTTTCAGGCATCGACATCGACATCGAACCTGCTAATGGTAGCTGGCTCGTTAAAGCATTCTTCCGTTCTTCCCTAGACCAACAGATTTCAGTTGGATCAGTCGAACTGATGCTGCTTGATGAAGAAGGTAAAACACTTGCTTCCGACGAATTCGATTTAAAAGAGCTCGGCGATATTCCGGCACGTAGCGCAAGACCTTGGGTATTCGTCTTCACAAAAGAAAATATCTTTGCAGAACAGCCACCTACCGAAAACTGGAAACTGGCATTTAACGTCCAATCGATGGTGCCACACAAACTAGAATTAGAGCAAACATGGGAAGACGGTTTAACGGAAGAGCAAAAAGATGGACTGACAAAGGTTGTCGAAGGTCTTCCGAAATTGAAACCACGTGAAGTAAACATTAGTGGATTCCAAGTAAAAAAACAGGATGACGGCGGTATCGCAGCATCTGTATTTATCCGTAATGGTCACTCGAAACAAATCAACATTGAGAAGCTTCCACTAGAACTGATTGATGCATCCGGCGATCTAGTTGCTAGCGGTTCATTCGCCCTTGATCCTCTTTCCGTGAAAGCAAACACATCAAAACCGTGGACGTTCATCTATCCAAAAGAAATGATTCAAAAAGATGAGCCAGACTTATCTCGCTGGACAGTTCGTGTACCACAACAAAACGCATAACAACAAAAGCGGAAGCGCCTGTTCAGCCCCGACAAGCGCTGAAAGGCTTGAAGATAAAGGCGGTCTTTGCCTATATCAGCAAGACTGAAGCGACTCGAGGGGCTAGGCGCTGGAGTCTAGACGAAACAAAAGCGGAAGCGCCTGTTCAGCCCCGACAAGCAGGAGGGATGCAGTTCAATCCCTCCCGGAAGGCTTGAAGATAAAGGCGGCACATTCAAATCAGTTACATTCTGATTCTGATGTGCCGCCCTTTTTATTGCTATTTATGTTGAACAAATGAAGGCCTATATATATATATCGGACCACGACTGTTGATTAACCATTTATTCGCATAAAATACCGGTGGGAAGGGCTTGATAACCTCCATTTTCACTGGACTATTTTCGGCCCGCTTTCGGCTAACTACTCATGACAGATTTACTGAGAGATCCTAGTTTGGCTAGAAGTGACTCCGTCACTTCTAGCCAAACTTTTTTCAGTAATCCTGTTGTGAATAGTTGCCTATCGCGTTCCTACACTATTCAAGTGAAAAATGCAGTTGTTTTGGAAGAAAAAATAGATGACATTCTATAGAGAGTGTCAGTGCCCGAAGATGCAATTTCGGGCACTCTAGCACATTGTACAATGCGTTCCTTGCTTACTTTTAGTAAAGATTATGCATCTAATTCATGTGATGTCTTATAGAAAGTGATATTTCTTTACTAAAAAAAGAAAAAACCATATAGAAAGCATCAGCCGCCAAAATTGCATCTTTGGCGGCTTTTCTCCAGGTAAGAAGCCAGCTATTCTTTCGTCCCAAAAAGCTTCATCACTTTGTGTACGTATACTTTTGGAGCGCGACGGATGAAGGACCACCATACGATTAACGAAGAAAATGTGTAGGGATGCGACAAAGTCGCATCCCTACACATCCAAACATCTCGGTAATCGTAATAGAAGTCCATTCAATCCAAAGCTATCCAAAAGCGCAACTATACAAGTAGCGGGCAGGGTGTGACCAAGTTAGTTACTGGTTACTTTTGGTTAATCAACAGACGTGATATCGGACATATATATTAAAAAAACGACAGCGCCAAGTGCCCTATTTAGGACGCTCAGTGCTGTCGTTTTTTGTATTAATTGGCTGAAGCAACTGCATTCACACCTGAAATGCGTTTTGCACCAACGTAGCGTTCACCCCAATAATAAGGGTCATTCAACTTATCAACGCGTACACCTCTTGATGTCGATGCGTGTGCAAATTTACCATCACCTATGTATATGCCAACATGCGAAACTCGGTTGCCTGATGTATTGAAGAATACGAGGTCACCCGTTTCTAAGTTCGTTTTACTCACAGAAGTTCCTGATGCATGCATACTAGCCGCTGTACGCGATACTTTGACGTCATGCTGCTTTAATACATATGATACGTACCCCGAACAGTCAAACCCACTTGTTGTGCTACCACCATAGCTGTACTTGACACCAATTAGGCTTGTTGCAGTTTTTGAAATTCCAGCCGGTTTAGACGAAGCTTCGACTTGTCCAGCGAAAGGTGCGACGAGCAATAGAAATGACATAGCTATAATTGTAATGGATTTTTTGATTGTAAATGTAAGTTTCATATGTTCCCCCAAAGGTTTAATTTGTCTGAAATAATGATCTGTTACAAGAATAACACGCTTTATGCGCCCCCTACATTACAGTTGTGTAACAAGTCTATTACACTACCTGTATTAAAGTAGGTTCCTGAAACATTATTTTCTTTTCATAAGGGTTTATAGTTTTTTAGAACGGGAATTTAGTTAAGTAGCATCTAATTTGATGGGAGGCGTTTGAAGTGAAACATGAAGATGACATTTCAGATAATACGAAAGAGTCTTTTCTTGATGCACAAGAAAAAGCCCATGGCTGGCTAGGTAACGAAAAAACAGATAAGAAATTTCCCGCTAGAAATTATACTCGTAATCCATCTCTCGATCACGCAGCAGGTGATTATGAACCTATTCAAGAAAACAGCCGGTTTCACCTATCAGAAGACCAAGAACGGACTGCCGGGAAATCCAGCAAAGAAAGTAGATTCACGCAAAATAAATTCAATGACAATCAACGAGCACTACCCGACGAGCAACATCCTGCTGATAAAACTGACGAGAATCAGTCTATTTCGAGTGTATCAGATCAAAATCAACACTAACTTTCTTCTTTTTATATACCTAAAAAGGTGGGTGCCTACAATTGTAGGCACCCACCTTTTAGGTTAGCTTCATTAAATATCTAAATCTGTAATAACAATTACATCGTCGTGGTCCAATAATTTCGTGATCGGCCATTCAACTGTTACGTTCCCTTCAAGCAACTTCGTGATAGCTGCACGTTTCTTTTCACCGAATGCAAGTAAAACCAGCTTTTTCGCACCTAGTATCGACTTGATCCCCATCGACAAAGCTGATCCAGGAACTTTTTCATCATTTTGGAAGTACTGGCTATTCACACCCAACGTAGATTCCGTCAATTGCGCTACATGCGTAACCGAATCGAAAGGAAGTCCAGGTTCGTTGAAAGCGATATGGCCATTCTCCCCTACTCCAAGTAGCTGGATATCCAGCGGGTACTCTTCTAAGAGATCTTCATAAGCGGCACATTCTTCAGCCAAATCTTCCGCCATTCCATCGGGAATATTTGTTTTTCTAAATTCTTTTTTATCAAAGAGATGCTCATTCATAAAATAGGCGTAGCTGTTCGGACTTGATTCTGGTATTCCGATATACTCATCTAAATTAAAGGTGACAACATTCGAGAAATCAAGATTCGATACAGTCCATTTATTATAAACAGGAACCATCGTACTTCCAGTCGCCAAGCCGAGTACATGTAGACGGCCACTTTCAAGTTCATTTTTAATGATTTCGTAAACTTGTTCTGCGCCTTGTTCCGGGCTTTCAACTTTTATAATTTTCGGGTTTTTCATATAGATCAACCAACTTCCGTTAAGTTTTTGCTCACGCTTAATTGTAATTTCCCTAAACAGTCTGGTCAACTTTAATGGAACCTAACATACCATCTTCTTCTTACACAATCCATCTTTTGCCTTCATCATAGAAAAATAGGGAATCGATACAGGAAACTTATGAAGAATGCGTGAACAATTTGTGAAACCCAGCCTTTTATCCAAAGACATAGGGTTTTCCCTAATTCCCATATTAAACCTGAAGACTATGATAAAGGTAAGACAGCGAATTCACTTCGCCGGAAATAGGAGGTGTAACAATGGGGAAAAGAAATACAGTGCAACACCAACCCAATCCGCATGAATCTACACATAGTTTGAAAGGTACTTTCATTGCCGTCATGCTGTTGGGAGTCTTCATTCTAGTATCTTGGTTCGGGTTCTATGCGCTATTTTTATCTAGATAATAATTATATCAGGAGGGTTACATATGCATTTGCATAAATATGAAAAGATTTGGCTTGTTTTCGGAATGGCTTCACTCGTCCTATTCTTACTAATTATCGGCTTCGCTGCTTTCTGGAAAGGGACGCACCCACAAAGCCATATTGAAACAATCGATCCACAAAACGTGGAAGCGCACGACGCTTTCAAGCCTGAAAATCTCGGCATCCGTGAAGTAGCTGACGGCAAATATATCGTCAATATCGTTGCTTCTGCGTTCAACTATGATTTTGGTAAAGACACGGAAGGTAATGCTATTAAAACGATTCGCGTGCCAAAAGGTTCCACTGTCCTTTATCAAATCACAACAAAAGACGTAGTCCACGGCTTCCAAGTAGCTGGAACGAACGTCAACATGATGGTCGAACCTGGCCATATCAGCCGTTACGAAGCTGTTATGAAAAACGTTGGCGAATTCACGATTGTCTGTAATGAATACTGCGGCATCGGTCACCACCAGATGTACGGAACAGTGGAGGTGTATGAATAATGACTAAGGTTCAATTACCGCTTTCTAAAAAAGAATCCAGATTATATATGGCATTCATGTGGGTTACGTACATCTCCCTTCTAATTGGAGGACTGATGGGCCTATTGCAGACACTTGTACGGTCTGGTAAATACACATTGCCGTTTAATATCGATTATTATACAATCCTGACTGTTCACGGTGTCATACTAGGGCTTGTCTTAACGACCTTCTTCATCATTGGTTTCCAGTTCTCTCTCATGGGAAAAACAGTCGGCATTTCAGATAAACAGTTGAAAGTCGCATGGCTGTCCTTTTGGGTAATGCTGATTGGAACTATCATGGCTGCTGTTACGATTCTTGTTGGTGAAGCTTCCGTATTGTATACATTCTATGCACCACTTCGAGCTCATCCGGCATTTTACATCGGTTTAGCACTCGTTATTATCGGTAGTTGGATTGCTGCATTCGTTAACTTCCGTCAGCTTTATGTATGGAAGAAAGCACATAAAGGTGAAAAATCACCTTTGCCTGCATTCATGGTTATTATCAATATGCTTATGTGGTTCATCGCTACAATCGGCGTAGCAACATCTGTCCTAGTGCTGTTCATCCCTTGGTCACTTGGGTACGCTGAGACAATCAACGTGTTACTAAGCCGTACACTATTTTGGTATTTCGGACATCCACTCGTTTACTTCTGGTTACTTCCAGCTTATATGGCATGGTATGTTGTTATTCCAAAGATAATCGGTGGAAAGTTATTCAGTGACGCTCTGGCTAGAATGGCCTTCATTCTATTACTAATGTTCTCGATTCCAGTTGGTTTCCATCACCAATTGACAGAACCCGGTATTGACCCGACTTGGAAGTTCATTCAAGTTGTGCTGACATTCATGGTTGTTATTCCGTCGTTAATGACCGCGTTCTCGATTTTCGCTACATTTGAAACAACAGGCAGACGAAAAGGCTTTAAGAGCTTATTCGGCTGGTTCAAAAAACTTCCATGGAAAGATGTACGTTTCCTAGCGCCATTCATCGGTATGGCGGCATTCATTCCAGGTGGTGCTGGCGGTATTGTTAACGCATCCCACCAAATGAATGCGCTTGTCCATAATACAATTTGGATTACAGGTCACTTCCATTTAACTGCTGCAACAACAGTCATTTTGACATTTTTCGGGATTACGTATTGGCTCGTTCCTCATTTGACTGGTAGAAGATTGACTCCGAGGTTGAATAAACTCGGGATTATTCAAACGTTTATTTGGACATTTGGTATGACGATCATGTCAGGTTCTATGCATATCCAAGGATTACTTGGCGGACCACGTCGCTCTAGCTTCTCAGAATATGCAGGCGGCGAACAAGTCGCTACGTGGATTAATTACCAGATTGCGCAAGCTGTTGGCGGAACAATTCTGTTCATCGGCATTCTCTTGATGGTCTATATTTTCATCCAGCTTACATTCTTCGCACCACGCGGCGTTCAAGAATATCCGATTGCCGTAGAAGAAGACGATGCAGAGCCTACACCTAAAATTCTTGAAAACTGGTATTTGTGGATTGGGATTACAATTGCACTGATCCTGTTCGCCTACACAATTCCAGTAATTGATATATTGAAACACTCACCTCCAGGTTCGTTGCCGTTTGATTGGCCAATTGGTAGATGATTGCATTATGAAGCAGCTCTGGTTTCCGGGTATTACCCGTGAAATCAGGGCTGTTTTCATTTTGTTGGAAATTGTTGAATTGTGATGTGGGTTGTTGGTTGGATGCTTCAGTGAATTGGTTGGACACTACCCTGTTTGTTGCATACTTTGGTGAGTTGGTTGGACACTTCACCAGGTTGGTTGCACACTCCAGCGGATTGGTTGGACACTTCGCCAAGTTGGTTGCACACTCCAGCGGATTCGTTGGACACCACCCAGTTCGTTGCACACTCCAGCGGATTGGTTGGACACTTCGCCAAGTTGGTTGCACACTCCAGCGAATTGGTTGGACGCTTCGGTGAATTGGTTGGACACTCCCCTGTTTGTTGCATACTTTGGTGAGTTGGTTGGACACTTCACCGGGTTGGTTGCACACTCCAGCGAGTTTATTGGACACTTCGCCAGGTTGGTTGCACACTCCAGCGGATTGGTTGGACACTACCCTGTTTGTTGCACACTTTGGTGA
>NZ_JADPRZ010000039.1 GCF_017347095.1 Sporosarcina sp. E16_8
TTGGACACTTCGACAGTTTGGTTGGACGCTTTCCGGTTTGTTGCACACTTCACGGAATTGGTTGGAGGCTTCGACGATTTGGTTGGAAACCCTACCACATTCGTTGGACACTCCGACAGTTTGGTTGGACACTCCCCGGTTTGTTGCACACTTCCCAGAATTGGTTGGAGGCTTCGACGATTTGGTTGGAAACCTCACCGCATTCGTTGGACACTTCGACAGTTTGGTGGGACACTCCCCGGTTTGTTGCACACTTCACGGAATTGGTTGGAGGCTTCGACGATTTGGTTGGAAACCCTACCACATTCGTTGGACACTTCGACAGTTTGGTTGTACACTCTCCGGTTCGTTGCACACTTCACGGAATTGGTTGGAGGCTTTGACGATTTGGTTGGAAACCTCACCGCATTCGTTGGACACTTCGACAGTTTGGTTGTACGCTTTCCGGTTCGTTGGACACTTCACGGAATTGGTTGGAGGCTTCGCCGATTTGGTTGGAAACCACACCGCATTCGTTGGACACTCCGACAGTTTGGTTGGAAACCTCGCCACGTTGGTTGGACACTTCGACAGTTTGGTTGGACACTCCCCGGTTTGTTGGACACTTCCCAGAATTGGTTGGAGGCTTCGCCGATTTTGTTGGAAACCCCACCACATTCGTTGGACACTCCGACAGTTTGGTTGGACACTCTCCGGTTCGTTGCATACTTCACCGAATTGGTTGGAGGCTTTGACGATTTTGTTGGAAACCCCACCACCACTGGTAGGACACTCCCCCGATTTCATTAAACACCCCAACAGTCTCCCCTAATCCCCCAACCAACCAATTAGTGACATCTCCGTTAAATGCTAGAACGCCTGCTTGCACTCTTTAATTAGTTCATATAATGAGTTATCATTCTAAATAGGGTTATGCTATAGTTTATTTGTGTAAACAAATCCAAATTATAGCTATCAAAACCTAATTATTGGAGGGATTTACATCAAAAAGAACAATTTACGCAGAAAAATATACGTGGCCGCTATTTCCGTGGCAGTTGTCTTGGCAGTGATTGTTACTGCAGTTCCTGTAACTACCGATGCAGCTAGTCCTTCATTTACAGATGTAAAACCAACTCTTGACCATTATGATTCGATTATGAATCTTGCTGGGCGTGGAATTGTCAAAGGCTATTCAGATGGTACCTATCGCCCGGACAGCAGGCTCACGCGTGGGCAGGCTTCGAAAATCCTTGCGCTCGCTTTGAAGCTGGATACGAAAAATGTCAAAAACCCAGGCTTTAAAGACGTCGAAAAAGCGAGTGGCTTCTATAATTATGTAGCTGCTCTCGAAAATGCGAAGCTCATTTCTGGATTCGAAGATCATACATTTAAACCTAATGCATCCATGACACGTGCCCATATGGCGAAAGCGATTGATCTCGGATTCAAACTCGAAGGTAAATCGACCGTCAACCCATTCAAAGATGTAAGTGATTCTGCTTGGTATGTGGATCACGTCAAAGCGCTCGTCAGAAACAAGGTGACAAAAGGAAAGACAGCTACAACTTTCGAACCGAATGCTAGCATTACACGTGCTCAAATGGCATCATTTGTTGTACGTGCTGAGAATATTGAAGTCGCAACCACTCCAATCGATGAAGCGCGTGCTAAAATCAGAAAAGTTGTTACGCAAAATGGGGTCATTGAAGTAGGCGGCAAGAAAGTTGCAGATTCAAAATTTACTAGTAGGACAAATACTGTAACGATGACTGCCTATGATTCTGATGAAGGGATTAAAGGGATTACCGGAATTGGTGTTTTCTCCGCTAAATTGCGAGCGCTTGGCGTGAATAAAATTCGCATAGGCAACGCTAAAGCAGTCGACCTCTCGCAATTTACAGCAAAAGATGCGCTGAAAGACGACTTCTTCAACCTCTTGAAACCAACTACCAAACCTTCAACAGACAGCGATGTATCTGCAGAAGGCGTCCAAGTTACACTTTACGCCGACAAAGACGGCATTCAATTCCGCGAAACTTTCAACGTTGACTTCCACGTGTTTGTTCCAAGCACTAAATGATCTTAAGGCCTCCTTATCCCACTCTGGATGGGAGGCCTTTTTTAAAAAAATGAAAAGGAGTGCAGACCCATTGAGGTCTGCACTCCTTTTTTGCGACTTATTTTCGGCCTAACGTTGTCTTGTATGTACCAAACGTTGTTTTCTCCCGCCATTACGTTGTATCGTATGGACGAAACCTTGTTTTCTTCCGCCCTGTATGTTGTCTTGTATGTACCAAACAACGTCTATATATTTGGCACTTCTTATTCAGTATTAACCAGGTAGTATACCCTACCCGTACAACGAAAAATTGTAGCGAAGGAGCGACAAGTGTGAGCCCAAGCAATAAGACTGACAGTGTTCTTCTGACAGGCTTATTGCGTAAGGCCATCACCAAGCGACACAGCGGTAGAGACAACACTCTATTTGTTAAGTGCCGATTCACTAGGCTTACTCTTCATCCTAATGAATCGGCGATTTAAACTGTCCGCCATGTGCTTCCTGGGTGTTCATGATCGTTAAAAATGCCTTCGCATCAACTTCATTGACAATTTGTTTCAACTTACTAATCTCCAGACGCGTGATAACAACGTAAATAACATCTTTGTCATTATTATTATAGCCGCCGCTTCCTTTAAGATTCGTAATACTTCTACCCAGTCGTTCATTAATGGCAGCACCGAGTTCCTCGTATTCATCCGACACGATAATCACTGCTTTTGTATCTTCCAACCCTTGGATGACGGCATCGATTGTTTTGGACGCGATATAATAAGTCAAAATTGAATACATCGCTTGCTCCATTCCTAGTACAAAACTCGCCCAGCCGAAAATGAAGATATTGAAAAACATCACAAATTCGCCGACAGAGAAAGGAATCTTTTTCGTCAATAAAATACCAAGTATCTCAGTCCCATCGAGCGCCCCGCCATTACGAATGACAAGCCCGACCCCCGCCCCGAGTAGTAGCCCTCCGAAGACAGTCGCAAGAAGCGGATCCGTCACAAAAGGGTCAATCGACTTAAGCGGAATTTCCACAAGCGCGAGCACAACAATCGCAAATGAGGAAGAGATGAAAAAGTTCTTTCCAATATACTTATAACCGAAGAAAAGGAATGGCAAGTTGATCAGCAGAATGAGTAAACCGAATGGCATACCCGTTAAAAAAGTTAGAATTAGTGAAATACCGATAATGCCGCCGTCGATAATCGAATTAGGGACTAGAAACAGTTCAATGGCCACGGCAGCCATCGATGCCCCTACTAAAATGAAGAAATAACGAAACAAAAAATGCGTACGTGTTTCTTTTTTATGCTGTCTTTTCATCAATGAAATACAGTCCTTCGACAGTAACGTATTTAGTACTTACTATTATCCCCTTCTGTAACTTCTTTGTAAATGATAAGAGTAGCTTCTGGCAGAATTATGATTTGCACGAATTCTGCAGTTATCAATTTGACTAGGTGACTGTCACCGACAATAAGATATTAGCGCATACGTATAGAAGAGGATGAAGTTTTAGTGAATGGTCTGCCTATATATGTTGAATTAAAGACTCCCATTGAATCTGCTGTGGTTCTCGATAATGAGAGAGCTGTAATTCGGGGTGTGGATTGTAGAACACTTGGCGCTTTGGGGATGCCTCTCACCGTAAGCCTGGATTAACGCTTCGCATCCAGGCTTACGGCTTCGGCGACCCCTTTGCCGCGCCTGCGCTAGGGTGTTCATTATCGAGAGTAATATGATTTTGAGATGTATATGTCGAGATTATACTGTGATTACTAGTTGATACTACTTATAGTCAAGAAAGATGCACTCCAAGGTTGCAGATTTCATCACAGATAACGAAATGCGCTTTCTCACATCGATCATCCAGCGAAGGCGCGACTTCGTGGTAGCCGGAGCGATAAGACTAAGGAGGGATGCAGTTCAATCCCTCCCTGTGGTCTTCTTTCTGGCTTATCGCGGGAGGCATCCACAAAGCGTCGAAGCGGTATTGGTAGGAGTTCTATTTCATTCAAAGTACTAGTTCGTTTTCAGTGGCCCCCCAAAAGCACTTGTAAAGCGTATACGCCGTATTCATTTGTTCAACATATTTAGCAAACTGCCCCAAACAACTTTAGAGTAAATCACGAAACAATAAGGTATGCTAAAGGAATAGTTTCCTGATTTATCACACTTTAAAATCCCGTTTGAAATGGCTCAAGTACTACAGTTACTATAAAGTTAATCTTCAATCAGAGGGGGGTTCTTCATCCCCCGCTGATTGTTAGTTTAACCATTCGGGCTTTTACGGGCAGTTGATCCCCCACTTATTCTTCTCGTGCCCTTGTAGACTTAAAGTGGGGGTCTTACTGCTCGTTAATGCGGGATAAATTTGCACGATCACTCAAATTTAAATAGAAGGAATGATTTTATGGTGAATTTGAAACTGGAACCAAAAGTCCTTGACGTATTAAAAGATAAAATACAACTAATCCCTACAGATGAAGGCGCCATCTACTTGGTCGGGCCTATCCAACTACCAGTGAATCTGCATGGAGAAACAGTTGTTTTTAAGTGGTATTGCTGGCTTAGCCGTTGCCAAGTAACGGAGAATTACGGAGATATTATCGAACAGCTGTCATCTGCGAATTTGGCGGAGTACCAGCAGTCGAGCGTGCTCGTCTACGGTGATTTCGAGAATGCGGATGATGCGTTAATCCGTATGCATTCAATCTGCCATACTGGCGATATATTTGGTAGTAAAAGATGCGATTGTGGCTATCAACTCAAGCAATCGATGCAAAATATTGCGGACCACGGGACGGGTGCACTGTTTTATTTGGCGAATCATGAAGGGCGCGGCATCGGATTATTCAGCAAAGCGATGGCCTATGTGCTGCAGGAAAATGGCTACGATACAGTGGAAGCCAACGAAAGCCTTGGATTTGTCGACGATTCTAGAAATTACGATGATGCGATTCAGGTACTCAAGACGTTACGGACAAAGCCTGTTAAGCTCATGACAAATAATCCAAAGAAACTGGAAGCACTGAAGAATGCTGGGCTCCTTGTATCCGGAAGAGAACCTTTATGGGGCGATAAATCAGAGTTCAATGAAAATTATTTGCAGACAAAGATTCAGCGTTCGGGCCATCTAGATGAAAAAGGAATTTATCCAAATGACTAACCACGAATTTTACATGAATTTGGCCCTCGGCAATGCGCGTGCAATGAAAGGACAGACAGATCCAAATCCGCTCGTTGGTTCGGTTATTGTCAATGACAATCGAGTGGTTGGCATCGGGACTCATTTAAAAGCTGGAGAACCGCATGCGGAAATACACGCCATTCGAATGGCTGGTGACATGGCAAAAGGCGGCACGATTTATGTGACCCTTGAGCCCTGCTCGCATTACGGACGAACAGGTCCTTGCGCACTAGCCATCGTTGAAGCAGGTATTGAGAAAGTTATTATCGCCACGCTTGACCCAAATCCTGTCGTTGCCGGTAACGGTGTCAAGATGTTGGAAGAGGCCGGAATTGAAGTTATCGTTGGGGTAATGGAAGAGGAATCTCGTCAGATGAATGAAGTATTTAACAAATTCATCGTCGAACAGAGGCCTTTCATGACGATGAAAGCCGGAAGCACATTAGACGGGAAAATCGCTACACACAAAGCCGACAGCAAGTGGATTACATCCGCTGAAGCGAGGCATGACGTGCATCTCCTGCGCAATGAAAATATGGCTATTTTAGTCGGTGTCAATACGGTAATTGAGGATGATCCCGAATTAACCACACGGATTCCCAATGGAAGGAATCCGATTCGCATCATTTTAGATTCCACATTGCGAATTCCATTAAATTCAAAAGTCATAACCGACGGACAGGCACCCACTTGGATTTTCACCGCACAAGAGGTTGACCAACTAGCCAAACAGAAGCTGGAAGAACTAGGGATTTTACTCTTCCAAACTTCTGGCATCAAACAAGTGGACCCAACTGACGTCGTGCGCATTCTTGGTGAAAAGCTTATTTCCTCTGTGTTGATTGAAGGGGGCGGCTCGATTCACGCCGCATTCCTTGAAAATCGACTGGTCGACAAAGTGGAAATCTATATCGCACCCAAATTAGTCGGAGGCACCCATGCCCCAACATTTCTCGAAGGCACAGGCGTGGAATTAATGCGGGATGCTATAGACTTAGCGGATCTCCGCATTACCCCCGTCGGCAAAGATTTCAAGTTTACTGGCTATCCCCGCTATAGTGAAAAAGAATAGAGGTTATCTAAAATGAAATTCGGTTTTGACATTGATGATACATTGATTAATCTAAGGGAACATGCTTTTCAACTTTACAACACAAAGTTGAATCGAAAAGTGGAGGTAGAGCTCTTCCACGCACTGGATAAAGTTGAAATTCATGAACTTTTTGACATGACTGCTGAACAAGGCAGTGAGATGTGGAATCGTTCATTGGAAGAAATCTACTTCTCGTCCTGCCCAGCATATCCGGGTGCAGTAGAAACCCTACAAAGACTGGATAAAGAAGGCCATGAAATTTATTATATTACAGCGAGGCCCGACATTCATGGTAAGCGCACAATCGAGTGGATGATTGAAAATGGGTTCCCCGTTGACAAAGACAGGTTTTATTACGGCATGAAAGACGAAGACAAAGTTAACATCATCAAGGATCTGAACCTAGACTATTATTTCGATGACAAGCCTGCGGTTCTTGAAACATTGAGAGATCGTCCCCTCCAATTGTTTGTCAAAAGCCAATCGTATAACCGACACTTGGATGTCCAACGGATTAACGACTGGTCTGAGTTGTTCGATTTGTTGATTGGCGAGAAGGAATAGGGATAGTTTTAGGTAGTAGACATAGAGAAATCCAGCCAAGTGAGTACTTGGCTGGATTTTTTTGTTTAGTGCTAGTTTTTTGAACAATGAAGGTTAGTAGGTACTCATTTTACTTCGGTATCGCATAAACAATATACCGTTTTGGCGCATTGCCGATATACCGAAATGGATAGCATGTGGATAAAGTCAGCATTTCTTCCGGTGCCGTAGAACGGATGACTGTTGTATCATTTTCATCTACAATTTCCGTATCCACAACGGCATATGTAAAGGTGCCATGCTGCATTTCCATAATGATTGTATCGCCTTTTTGCAATTTGTCCAATCCGGTAAACACAGTGTCCCTGTGTCCGGATAACAGAATTTGATCTTTTTGACCGGGATAAACAGTGCCTGTGTAGTGACCAACGCCTTGCTTTAACGCATCGTCATCCGTCCCCTCCACAATCGGGAGCTCTTTTTGGATAATAGGGATTCGCAGGATGCCGATTGTTTGACCGTTCTGAAAAGACAGTTCGGGATGGGATGACTCAGGCTGAGATGACTTTATTTTTTGTTGTTTTCCCAAATCCTCCTTTGCCTGAGATAGTGCGACTTTTTCCGATTGCTGTGCTGACGTTAACTGCAGACTGGCGTATCCAATTATCAACAGTCCAATTGCCAACAAAACAATAGCCAGTTTTTTTAGCAAAATCCATCTCCTCCTGCAAATAGAGTACCCAACTGGCATAGCTACTAAAGTTAATCTTCAATCAGAGGGGGGTCTTCATCCCCCACTTATTCTTCTTGTGTCCTTGTAGACTTGAAGCGGGAGTCTTACTGCCCGTTAATGCGGGATAAAGATTGTGTGCAGACTCCACAATAAACAGAAAAGCTGCCAAAGCATGAATGCCATGCACAGGCAGCTTTTCGAAGATTTTTCTATAGTCATTTAAATGTCTATTACGCCATCTTCATCCGTCTATAATGTCTGATGACCAACAACACAATTCCCCCCGCTACAAGTACAGAACCAACTAACATCAAATTAAATAGATTTGTCGACGTGGCAGGCAAGCTGAACCCGGCTGATGTTGGACCGCCGCTGTCAATCTGTCCTAGTGTCACGGCTTGAACCGGCGTGCTGCCTTGTCCTTCCGCCGTAAAGGTGAATGCAAATGCTGACCTAAGTCCTTGAAAATCATTTCCAAGATGCTCTGGAAAACGAATAGTGATATCCAGATTCTCCTCAGCGCCGCTTGTAAGTTTTCTTGCGGGCATTGATTTAAATTCAGCTAATTTCCCTTTATACAATTCCTTTTCGTCTGCTTTTATTTCCAGCAGTAGCTCGTTAAATAGCTTTTTTTCTCCATTGTTTTGTATCTGCATTTGGTAGTCAAAGTCTTTGCTACTGGAGTTTCCGACTGTAAGAGTTCTTGACGCCCAGTCACCAGGCTTCATATTGCTGATATCAAATAAAGTATCTTTTGGTGAAATGCTGAGGCCCATATCATTCTTGTTGGTGTCGTTTTCACCATCTGCAAATACACTCGTTACGGGAATGAAACAGATTCCGCTAATCAATAAAAGATACGGAATAAGTCGAAACAGTTTGCTCATGGTGCTAATACCTCCTTACATATCTTGGCGATCGATTTAAGAAGAACTTTCTCCGCCATCTTCCCCCACTAGATTCACCTTTTTCTTCGGAGACAATTCGATTTCTCCAAGTACTTTCCAAATTGTAAATGCCGAGTAGAGTAGCAGCAGGAATCCAGGGATTAACAGTAAAAGCGCACCATTTTTCGACTGGGTAAAGTTAATGAAGTACCCTACGTAAGGGAGCGTAAAACCAGTGTACTGCGCTACCACATTGCCAGACTGCACTGGATTCATGTCCTCTGCATTGTTGTTGTCACCTTTTGTCCGATAAAGTACAGAGTCACCGCTCTTGACAACCTCTGTAATTCGGTGTGTGATCAAGATATTTTCTTCTTCTTGGAATGTGATGACATCGCCTGCTTTAAAACTGGTTTTATCTACCGCCTGTTTTACAGCAATGATCGAGCCGGTTAGGATGTCAGGCTCCATGGACCCTGACAGAACTGTTTTTAATTGGTAACCAAAAAGCTGTGGCTCGCCGCCAGAGATTTTCGTGATGACCACTACGGAAGCTACACTAATCAGTAGAACCATCAAAATGCCGGAGACGAGACTATTTATCCACTTCATTATTTTCTTCTTTTTCATTAACTTTTTCTCTCTCATTTGTATCCCCCTCTGCTATCTTTGTGTTTATTACAGGTGTTACGACAGCATTTATTTCATCGTCTTTCTTTGTTTCAGCGCTATTTTCTGGAGCCTTACTTTCTACTGACCCCTTATCATCCAGTTTCTTTTCAGTAGATTCGATTACAGAATCATCCTGCCCGTCCGGCTGTTCTTGATCACCATTTTCAGGCTTCTGCTGCTCTTTCCCTTTGTTAGCATCCAAATCTGCATTATTTTCGTTTTCTTTTGCGGCGTTTTCCACTTCAACTGTCCCCTTAGATTCATCGTCTATATTCTTGCAGTCGACCTCGATTTTCTCGCTTGATACAACATCCAGCTTGTTTTCTCCTAAAAGCTTATCATCTTCGCCCTTGCAGCCGACATCGCTTGATGCAGCATCCAGTTCGACTAGATCTTTGTCCACGCAGTCCTCTTCGATTTCCTCGCTCGTTACAACATCCTTTTCAATTTCCTCGCCGCATTGGTTCATAAGAATAGCTGAAACATCCGCAGTTATCGTCTGGGAAATCTCCGCCTGGCTGGTGAGATATGCGGACGTGTTAGATGTTAAATAGCCGACGCCAAAGATCGCTAAATAACACACGAGCGCTAACTTTAATGGCAGAAGTAGACCGTAATTCTTTTTCCTAGGTTTGCGCCTTCGCTTGCTTTTCAACCTGTCCCCACCTTTCAAAACATTATAGCTAGAACTTTCTTAAATATATTCCTCAAAACATAAAGTAGAGTTATATGTTGAGAAATATATTTAAGGAAGAATTCTGGTAGCTTGATAAAATAAAATGAGGGAGGAGAAGGGCTCTCCTCCCCGGTTTTCATTATCTTGCTGATCCCGCGGTTTGCTTTGCATCAAATGTCCATTCAAGCTGCAATGAGTCCCCTTGGAACTTGTTTTGATCTGCATTATTCTCAACAAATTCAAACTTAACTTGAAGTTCATCGGTTGTACCAGCTTTTAGTCCGCTATTTTCTTTACCTCCAAAGATCCAGGCTAATAAATCTCTCTCAGTAACGTCAGCTGAAGTAAGTGCTTTTAAAGTAGTGTTTTTAATAACAGTGTTACCTTTATCGCCGTTTACAAGGAATTGAACTTTAATATGTTCACCAAAGTCTACGCCTGCATTATCGCCTTTTACATCAGTTACAGTATATTTTGATGTCAGTAATACTTTGGAAACATCCAGGCTACCGGTGTTATTCAGTTTGAAATTACGTGTCATCGTATCACCAGGTTTAATTTTATCTACATTAATAATAGCATTTGCTGCATCATTACCTTTAACATTGATATCCAATGTACCTGCTGCAAAAACGCTGTTATTTACTTCCACATCATTGAAATAAGCATACGTGCCTCCACCGATCATACTTACAGCCAATGCACCAGTTGCGATTCCCATTGCTAGTTTCTTTTTAATAGACATTTTTAATTTCCTCCAATTAGTTTGTATTTTTTTTTATTGAATGCTCGTTCTTTCCTATGTCTTGGAAGAAATTGTTTTCTTCTTCGATGTTAGGTATGAGTTCAATTTCACTTTCAATAACGCAGGCTTGATTGCATGCACAAATTTCACCTTTCTATATGGAATGCATTGTTATACCATTCGGAAAGGTTTTGTCCTGAATTGCCATTTGCATAAATTGTTCCCGTACCTATTCAGGTAATAAACACCAGAACAGTCCCAAGAACTTTTTTCTTCGTTAGCACCTCTTTAGTAAGGTTCATACTTCTTCATTCAAAAATCTCCTCCAATACCATTTTCGGCTTGTTGCCGTTTTTGTAACTACTTTTAGTATAGGATTATTCCTGTGGGACATCCTCACTCTAAAGAGTGATTTTCTGAGATCGATAGTCTACCTCGTTTTTCTACTTTAGTTTAGAATGGGTGCACTTTCGTACCAGTTCACTTCTATTTAAATGAATAGCTCAACGGGAAATGCAATGAAGGAACAGCTCTATCTTATAGAAGTAACCTCGTATATTGATTTATCGACCGGGTAGTCTTAATTCACTCAAATACAAGTTGAAAACCCACAAATAGTACCTCTTCAACCGCAGGAGTTGACTATGTATTTAACATAAATTAGTTCTGCTGAATTATATAAAGCGAACTCAATCAGTGGGGGTGTTCCTCATCTCCCACTGATTGTTAGTTAACCATTCGGGCTTTTACGGGCAGTTGATCGTCCAGTTGTTCCTTTTATTCCCGAAAATAATAGAAGTGGGGTCTTACTGCCTCTTAATGTGGGATTAATAAATACAGTTTATGATAACTGTGAAATTCATCCTGTATACGGGCCACTTGGATGTATGGAGTTATTGGTGCAACCGATCTGGTTACACTTGGACATTATGTTCACGTTGATTGGGTTTTTATTAAGTGAGGAGAGGTAGCTATGGTATTGAAGGTAATTATGGCGTCTATCATCAAATTATCCACTTAGAAGCCTGCCTAAAAATGGAATTAAATATGATATATCTGAAGAAAGGACTGTTTGACGATAAAAGTAATGAGGATCGGTAAGGGATGATTGTTTGATTAGCTGTACCTGGTGTCATTATGACAACTCATACGATTTTATAAATATACAGGGAAAAATCAGCCAAAGTGGATCTCACCCCGTTCAGTTGAGTGGTACGGTAATGGGAAAAGACTAATTAGCACCAAATTATAATATCAATTAGCATCGCATTTAGCGGTGCATTTTCATTTTCCTAAAGGGTTTTTGGGTATCTTTGGTATACTGGTTTTGGAGTAGGATAATTTATTGATGTTCAGTTATCGGACCAGATTAAGAAATGGTTTCAGAAAACAGAATATTCCTATTAAGTTATAGCTATTATTTATGAGGGGATTGAAGCTTATGATTCAACAGGAATTGTTTACAGATATAAAGCTCATTGGTGTAGAGTCTGGTATTATTTCAATTAGTTATGAGTCACTTGATTTTCTACCAGGTATTTCAATAGACTTTTATGATGAAGATACTGGTGTCGAAGGTTTATTAGATTCAATTATGTTAGGAGAGTTTAGCCCCACCAAAGAATCCTACGTCATGGGAGATTTTGATTTAAACCGCATTAAAAATAGTGAAGAGGCAGAAGTAATAAAGAAGCAACTTAACGATAAAGGGAAAAGAATGGAGCCCGAGTTAGTAGCCAAAGCAGAAGAATTTGCAAAAGAAATTAGAGAACGGGCTGGTATTTCTGTTAAGGTTATTCCGGGGATACAAGGGAAACCTGATGTATATACAATATCTGATCAGAATAATTGGCATGCTGATCAGGTTTTAGCAGGAATTTATTATGATTAATAAATTCCAACTTTTTCGCAACTAGGTCCAATAATGGAAAAAGTTAACAATTACCAATTAAGTCCTTTTAGTTAAGGAAATGGCTATTCAACCTTAAGATCACCCAACTTGTCGTTTCGAGCTAGCTTTTTAATTACATATATCGAAATACTAGAAAACTCCTTGTTCATTTAAAAATGAACAAGGAGTTTTATGGTTTTATTGGGCTGAATCTGTTGCTAGCGTCGGATCTGGCTTTGTCGCTACTTCAGTTTCAGGTGCCGGCTCGGGATTGGTTTCTGCATCGGTTTTAGGCGTCAACTCAGATTGTATCCCTGCTTCAGATTCCGGAGTTGAATCCGGTTTCACTTCCGTCTCCGAAGCTGGACCTGGTTTTATTTCTGATCCAGGTTTTGGTTTGATAGAAGTGGGTTTATTCAATTCTTGGACGGTTTGATTATACTGTGCATCAAGGTCGGCAATGATTGCCTCTTTTTCTTCAGTAAGATCGGTTTTCATATTCTCTTTTAAGGTAGCGGCATATTCCCGCAATGCACTCGTCCGTTTCAGTTTTTCATCTTCAGTAAATGCCGCCAATTCTTCTTCAGCCCTATTCTTTTCGTCCTGCAAAGCTATTTTTAGTTCATCCATAAGCCGATTCTTTTCTGAGGTGATTGCCTCGGATATCTCTTGTTCAGATACCGTCTTCTTGGCTCCAAGCCAATTTATTAATGAGCTCCCGACATCCTGGCCCGCAAATGCCCTATTCATGCCGCTTCCAAGACTGATTGTTAACAGGAGAGCGCCTAGTAATAGGCCTATCTTTTTATAACTGAATTTACTTATATACTTTTTTAATTTAATCAACCTACTTACACCTCCATTAAAAACAATAAGGACCTCCAAATAGCTGGCCCTTATCAAATATTAGATGTCACTTATTAATCGCATCAACTAAATCTTTCATTTCTTTTAGTGCAGCTTTTTCTAGATTTGCAGCTTCATTAGTAATAAAGCCATATTGTATAGCAAGGTATTTGTTTGTTCTATTCGTAATATCTTTACTTAGTTTAGTAATTTTAGTATCAATTAAACCTGTAAGTTCTTTTACGGTAGCTGTTGATTTTGAATCCAATTGTTTTTGGAGTTCAGTTTTTGCATCTTCAATTGCCTTTTTCAACTCACTAACAGCAGTAGTAGTTGTCGCTTCTAATTCTTTTTTCACTTTTGCACGAGCCGCCGTCCCCTCTGCATCTGTGTGCTTTAACATTGCTGCTTCAGCATCTGTCCATGCTGTATCGGCTGCCAAGTTAATCTTAATAGTTGCTTCGTCAGAAAGTTTTTTAAATTGACTAGCCATATACCCCTCGATATCTGATTTTTCCTTACTAATCGCATTTATGTGTTCGGTCTTTTGAGCATCTATGTTTTTGTTTGATTTAGAAGTTGAGCTTTCCCCTACTTCAACTATATTCTTTGTTGCATACCCCTTGAGATCTGTGACTTCTTGAGCAAACCCCTCAAATTTATCTTTTTGATACCCTGTATAATTGGTCTCAACATTTGCGGATGCCTTGCCAAATTGCCCATCGTACCATGCTTTAAAGTTTGTTCCTGCGTCTGTAGCACCGAAAGCTACCCCTGCACCTGTTACGAGTCCAAATACCATTGTTCCTGCGATTACTTTACCTTTTACTGTTTTAATCATTTGTTTATCCCCTTTTATCATATTGGTTTGTATGAGTGCTTACTCGCTAAATAGTTCTTCTACCATATTTTCAAAATCCTTATCCATTTCTGCTTCAATGTTGAGCTTGTCCACATAATCATCGAAGTTTACGTTTTCAAGTCCTGCAACCGTATCACTCAGGCTGTTTAACGCATTGCTCTGATACTCTTCGATGCCGGACTCCGCTTCCTTCATTTTATCGTCGCCGAAACTTGCCAATGCGTCTTCTATGCTTTTTTTTGATTCTTTCACAAAAGAATTGACCTCTTTGAAGACTACTAGCATCCCGGCCGTAGTAGCTACAGCTAACTTTCCGCTTTCTTTTTGGAATGAATTCTTATACCAGTCGGAAAGGTTTTGTGCTGGATTGCCACTTGCGTAAATTTTTCCTGCGCTTAATAAGAGTGTAAACAGCAGGACAATTCCTAAAACTTTTTTCATCGATAACACCTCTTTAGTAAGTTTCATAATTCTTCATGCAAAAATCTCCTCCAATACCTTTTCAGTTTGTTGCCGTTTTGTATCTACTTTTAGTATAGGAGTATTTCTGTCGGGCTTCCTCACTCTAAATGGTAATTCACAGTAGTCGTTCGTCTACTATGGGGTTCTACTTTAGTACCAGGAACACCTATATAGAGGTAATTTGATTTCTTTTTATTTTTTCCACGCCAATGGGTAGTAAGTAACTGAAAAGTCTTAATTCGCCAAAATACAAGTTAATAACAAAAAAAAAGAACCTCTTCAACCGCAGGAGGCGACGTGATATTTAGAAGAACTTGGTTATACTGAACTATATAAAAGAATATCAATTATGGAAACTGTGATATACATCCTTTATATGGGCACCTTGGATGTATGGAGTTATTGGTGCAACCGACCTGATTATACGTGGACATTGTGTTCATGTTGATTGGGTTTTTATTTTTGATAAGAGGGGGAGCGATGGGAATGAAAGAAATCATAGCGTCTATCATTAAGCTTACGCAAAGTGATGAGGCATTTTTTTGGTTAACGGATGCAAATCACCAAAATAGCCACCTGGCATCTTCTACGAATAATACCCACTTAGAAACCATCCTAAAAAAGGAATGGCATACGATACGTCTGAAGAAAGAACTTTTTGTCGATAGGTTTAACGAGGTTTGGTACGGTATGAAAGTCATTAAAACCCCCACTACTATTGGCGTTATAGGGGTCAGGATTTCCAGTTCTACTGAGGCACAAGAAGCATTTCTCCTTAATCGTCCTTTTGCGTTTCTCGTTCAACTTATTGAAATCATGCTAGAAAGAATTCAAATGGATTCAATGAAGGAACAGATGATTGTACTTGAGGAACAGAATCGTATCGCCGATGAAATCCATGACAGTGTTTCGCAAAGATTGTTCGGTATTGTTTATTCCCTACACAGTTTACAGTCAAAAAGTAAGGATATGACAACTGCTGAATTGAATGATGAACATCAATTTCTTTCACAATCTGCCAACACCACGCTAAAGGAACTTCGATCAGCTATATACAATCTCAGCTCGACGAAGAATGGTGAAAAACCCTTTCTAGTCCGGCTGAAGAATTATTTGGATGATTACGCCCGGTTAAGTGATATACGGATTGATTATCAACTAACGGGTGATGAAGCTTTACTATCAAGTGAATTAAAACAAGCACTTTATAGAATCGTTTGCGAAGCTTGCGGAAATGCGGTTCGACATGGACGGTGTACCACTATTGAACTTAGATTATCTTTACTAGATGAGAGAACCTTATTGGATATTCACGATAATGGCATCGGGTTTAATCCGCAACTATCCGATGACCTGCAGGAAAAAGGAATCGGTCTGTTCAATATGAAAAGGCTTGTAAGCACTTTTGCAGGATCGTTTTCGATAGATGGATTCCACGGGTTAGGGACAGAAATACAAATCGAAATTCCAACTACAAAAATACTAGAGAAGGTCCAGGTGATTGGCTAATGCAAATCGTTATTGTCGATGATCATCCATTAGTGAGAAAAGGACTAACTTCTATCCTTTCTATTGAAGGGGAGATGCAGGTCCTTGGAGAAGCAGCTTGTAGAAAAGAGGCGCTAACTCTTTTCCAAAAAACTAAACCCGATTTAGCGATAGTGGATCTTCGCTTAGCGAATGAATCCGGTCTGGAATTAATTGCAGAAGCGAAACAACAAGGAATAGACTGTAAATTCGTTGTGCTAACTTCATCGACGGAAGAGCACGACTTTAATCAGGCGAAAGAAATAGGGGTGGATGGCTATATATTAAAAGAGGCATTACCTGAGGAACTGTTACATGCCCTAGGAATTATCGGCAGAGGTAGAAAGTATTATGATCCTGGGGTATTTGACTTGGTGATGGAATCTAGGGACAGCCCTTTTGAAAAGGATGGGCATGTCGAACAGCTAACGCCAAAGGAAAAGGAGGTCTTACTTGAACTCGGCATGGGTCATTCAAATAAACAAATTTCACAGGCCTTATATATTACGGAGTATACTGTAAAAAAACATGTCAGCCAGGTATTAGCAAAGTTAGATTTAGCCGATCGGACAAATGCGGCATTGTATGCTAATGCTAAGGGGTTAGTGGCTTATTGTGTGAATTGAGTGGACTGTAATGGTATATGACCGGCTAAACATGGTGTCACCACTACAATTTAACTATTAAAAACCGTCCAAACGGAAATACAAGTGGACGGTTTTTTAATTTGTATAGAGACTTCACGAATACGTTTAAGTAATTCCCTTGCTACATCCACAGATATGCATGCTGTAACCCTAGGATAGATAGTCATCATTTTTCCTTTCACTTATATAACTGACGCCAAAATAAGCGGGTTTTTCCATATACTTATTTAAAAAGCTTTCATCTAGGCCTAAAATTTTAGCGATTAGTTTCTCATTGTAATGCGTATTATCCATCAGACTTTCAAGGGAAATGATTTTTTTATCAAATAAGAATTGCAATGAACTTTTTACTTTTCCCGGTCTAATTATTTTTATTTTATCATCCAACGGTTCAAATTGTGTGTATTTTTGACGATTTAATGTGGCGTAAAAATACCTGTGCTGTTCATACGTCATGTATCCTAATTTACGGGTATAATTAGCCATTGCTGCTAAAGAAACGGACCATTTTTCTTTCAAATCGATGTACGCATCTGGTTTAGAGAGCCTTCCTATTTGCTTTATGTCATCAATAAAATCTTTTTCAGGCATTAAAAAATACGTTGCAAAATCATAAGCTTCTTTTTCAATTTCCTTGTATTCCTTCTTACTCAGTTCACTTAAATCCATTTTATAATGCAGCAAAAGATGACCTAGTTCATGTGCCAAATCAAGGTTTCTTCTTACTGCGGATTTTTTCGTATTTCCTAAAATAATAATAGGTTTGTCCAATTCACTCCACGTGCTATAGGCATCAATATCAGTTCCCAAGTGCTTTTCAAAAATGAAAACTCCATTTTTCTCCAAGCTAAACATGAGTTTCTGGTTATCATATTTCAGTTGTAGTTTTTCTCGCGCATATTCTGCAAGATGACGAATAATTTCTGCTCTTTCATTTGCCACGGCATTTTCACCGATATATTTGATACAATAAGTGCGTATAGTTACAAGCCTGTTTTCCGGGTAGACGATGTACCCTTCCAAAACGTTTAGAATCCCTTCAATGAACTCTAAATGAGTTGCTTCATATCTCGTCTTGATTATGCTAGTCATTTCTTTAGACCGATAAGCCAATAAACTGGGATCAAAATGCGTTTTAAAAACTTCTTCATTATAGAAGTATTTTGTTTTCACATTGAATAAATCCTTAAACTTATTAACTACTTCAAGTCCAGGTCCATTATAATTGTTCTCATACTGCCAAATCGATTGTTCACTCACATCAACTAATTTCGCTAATTCATTCCGTGAATATCCGTGGAGTAATCGAATGTCGGTTAATTTTTCGCCAACAAACACTATACACCCCTCTTTTCATCTGATTTTTAATAAAGTTCTTTAGATTATCATAGTCTTTTATTAAAGAAAGTCCACAAATTTAAAACATTTTTTAAAGTAATCTTTTGACTTGGTGACAGTCATCCAGTCAATTCAGACACAATTCAGTTGCCCCTGCACTACTTTCCCCCTATGTGGTACGATAAAAACATCGGAACTGCATTAATCGGGGTGTTTCTAGTGATACAAATGAAGAGTACAGAGAATCATGTGGGCATTACTATTTCCGGTGATATTTATGATCTCGAAGAACTATATGATGCGTTGCATACGATTGTCGGAGACGAAGGCGAGCGGATAGGCTATGATGGCGTCCGAATTCGCGTGCTGGGCATCTGTTACGATTTGCGCCATGCGATGATGGGAAATCGCCAAGCGTTGAATGTGCCAAACGGACTCGACCGTGACCGGATGCGACATCTTGGATTTGTCGGCTCGGATCATAACGTCTATTATCAATTCGAAGTGCTGTGGCCTGAGCTTCTTTTCGTTTCATTGTCGTTGACTGAGTTTTTGATAATGCATGAACGGGGTAAAACTGTTCACAGCTGGGACTCGGAGGCCGCCGCCGTGCGAAAATTCCAGTCGGGCGTTGCAAAGTGTCTGCATGAAACGCTGACAGAAAAGAAATTCTCCACCATCAAGAAATACTTCGAATCGAGCCGATACATCAATCATGCTTACTATACAACGCAATACATCGATAAGCTCAATGTCGAATTCATCAAAATGGACAAGGAAAAACGGCTGAATAACATCAGTATCATGGCGAAAAGAGTCGCTGAACGTGATCAACGCTATGTTCAAGCCCAGGCGGAAGTTCGCGAAGCTGCGGCTTATCACGGAGTTTCACAAAATGAAATCCGTTTAAAAAAAGAGTATCCGGATGATATTGATTGGTAAGATTCGTGACCAAAGTGAAAAGGACACCAACCATTCAACTACATGGCTGGTGTCCTTTTGAATATGCATTGTTAGAATGACGCCGCGCACTCCCCTATACTAATAACAGAAGAAGTTGTGTTGATTGTCGGGACAAACGTAACTGTCCAGACTTTCACGTTTGGTTTAGAATTGCTTGGACGACTGTCACCCACTACTTCATAGCAGAAAGTCTTTCTTTGCAATAGAACGGCTAGTGAGAGTGATATGTTATATGATTGGTCTACCATCGGGCATATAACATGAAAAAATCTATTCGAAAAGCAATCAGCGTTTTTCGTAGTCCCAGTCGAATCCTTTTTATCATGATAATATAGCGGCAAGCATTGACAGTTCACATGTAGCGTCTTCATCCAACCGCTTAAAATATTCAGATTAATAAGTCATCCGTAATTAATTAAGGAAATTTCCCCGAATTCTTCCGCCTTCCTTTCAATCCCGAGTCAATTCTGTTACATCACGTTCAAAACCGTCGATAGGTAGTACAATGGGTACACGTCAATTTTCTTGAGGAGCTTGATTATGAATAAGAAACGTTTATCCTGGGTGGATGTCACCAAAGGATTTTTAATGATTCTTGTCGTCATTGGTCATTATCCTGGACAACTTGATTTCCCACTTGCGAAGTATATTTATTGGTTTCACATGCCAGCTTTCTTCATTTTAAGCGGTTTGTTTTTCAAGCCTGTAGTCGAAAAGGGCTTAATGAAACTGTCAATTCACAAACGTTTTATGCAATTGATTGTCCCCTATTTGTTTTTCCTAGTCAGTATTACGCTGATTCGTTACGGGATAGAAATTGGTTCAGGCAATCTGGATCTATCGTGGTACCTAAATGATTTGTGGACAGTGGCTGTCGGCGGACGTTTTGCACGTGGTGCGTACGGTGTGTTCTGGTTTGTAACAACTTTATTCTTTACGTATTTATTCTTCTTATGGATGACAAAATACTTTACTCGCACGAAACAACTCATTATTTTGGCTATCTTCTATAGTATTGCCCATGTTGAAAGTTTGTTTGCGATGCAAGTCATTGGCGGGGCACCAGATACTGCGTCTCAAACAATCCCAATGATTTGGAACATCGATGTTGCGCTGATGGCGGTCGTCTATTTTTCACTCGGTTATTATATGAAGAGTATTTGGATGAATGTTTCGAGAAGATGGTTAATCGCGGGATTAGTCGGCAGTTTGACGGCCATTTTGCTTGATAACTTTAATGTAATTGACTATCATTTGAGCATGAAATTTTTGCGTTATGAACATTTCGTTTTAGATTTGATCATTCCTCTTTCATTCACACTTGTACTGGTTGGCGTATTCCAACTCATTGCTACTCAACTGTCACTTAATTGGCTGCAAAAGATTGAGAAGCATTCGCTAACGATTATGTACTTGCACATCTTTACAGATATTTTGTTAAATGATTATTTCAAGTATGGCATCGTTGGATTCACAGCATTCGGATTGGTTGTTCCAATCGTGTTTTCAATCATTATTCAAAAGTTGCTCCCACATGGAAAGCTACTGCTTGGTGGATTTTCACAAAAAAAACCATTACCCATTCGGCAATAAATCATTAACGTCCGTAGCTATATAGTCAGCACTTAACAAATAGATTGTTCTTCCAACACCGCATTGTCGCTCGGTGATGGCCTTACGCAATAAGCCCGGCAGAAGATCACTGTCGGTCTTATTACTCCGGCTCACACTTGTCGCTCCTTCGCTGGATTTGTTCGTTATACTGGCGAGTTACACCCCCTAGTTAATTCCAAATAAGTAGTGCCGAATAGATAGTGTGCGATTATCAGGTATATCTCTAGGCAATCTTGCATATACTACTAATCACAGAGGGGCGGCACTTCTCTGTCCCGCACGGGGGCACTTTCGACGGAAGGTGAGAAAGAATTCCACGCATAATCTGACTGGAGATTGTCCAGTAGTGCCGCGTAATACATAGATAGGAACAGAAAAACCAGCCATTTACGATTTTGGCTGGTTTTACTTTGTGCTTTATAGACTGGACTAAGAATTCCCGATTCTACACGCTTCGGCGCTTTGTGGATGCCTCCCGCGATAAGCCAGAAAGAAGACTGCTTTCAGTCTTATCGCTCCGGCTACCACTAAGTCGCACCTACGCTGGTTCTTCCTATTTTCTTAAGACATCTACTTCATCAGAAGATACTTAACGCGGCCGGCAATTAATTGCTACAGGATTAACGAAACGGGTGTGGCTAGCAGTGTCGTGATTACTTCGCCGAAAGCGGGCCGGTAATAGTCCAGTGAAAATAGCGGTTTTCAAGCCCTTCTCGCCAGCATTTTACGCAAGTAATGGTTAATCAACAGAAGTGTTAACAATAATTATACAAAGTGCACTTGAAAGTTATTCCGGAAACGTAATCACAAGTTCCCCTTCAATATTGACAACCTCAATCAGTTCTTCATTAAACAAATAAGGTGTATCATTTTTGTCCTGTGGTGTAATTGCCTCATAGCTATTCTTGACTGATAAAACCTGAAAAGTGACTGGAATATAGCGAACTTTGTTTAATGTTTTCATATTCCCCATCAAGAATACTTCTTTGCTGGAAACGGCAAAACTCAGATGCCCCACTTCTTTATTCAAATTACCCGATACTAGTTTCACGTCCTGCAATAAAGAAATCGTGCATAAAATGAAATCGTTGACGATTTCGGCTGGTAACTTCTCAAAGCCATTTTTCAAAAACAACGCATTAAAACCGTTCCTGATTTCTTTGAACGTGAAGATATCCTCAATTTTCTTAGCTTTGACCCCATTACTCAAATTAGTGATAATCTGCTTACACTCGCCTAGGTATTCACCTACATACCCCGTGCTTTTTTCCCTTAGCGCGATGAAGTCGGCAAGTTCACTAATACTTTCAATGCCATGCGCATCGTCTCGAACCAACATCATGAAACTATAGAAGTCTTTTTCATCAAAATTTCTTTCAGTAAACTTGTTGTAGTAGTGCGCAAATAACTGTTGTTCTTTCTTATCCATGATGCTTCCACCCTTTTCACTATTCTTTTGCGTATCCTTGCTATAATCATAACATGCTTAGGAACATGCTTTCTACAATGGGGTTGTGAATGTAGACTCGAAATACGTTTTCTTGCTTGTTGACTAGATAGTCGGTACTTAATAAGTAGATTTTTCTTCCAACACCGCTTAGTCGCTAGATTTGTTTGTTGTAGTTGTGAGGTATACCAGCTAGTTAATTCTAAATAAGTAGTGTCGATTAGATAGCACAAAAAAACCAGCCCTCACAATCCTCGGGGCTGGTCCTCCTTTAACGTTATGCACTAGTGACAAACTTACTTGTTGCTAGTAAATCCTGCTCCGTTTTAACTTGATCCTTGATAAACTGAATAGCTACTTCATTGAATTCTTTATGCTTCTCAATATTACAGACATGGCCGCATTGCTCAATAATATGCAATCTAGCGCATTTGTCCTTTATAGTATCTTCTTCAACGGGGCCAAGGAACATATAGTCTTGATCGCCCATGATGTACATTTTGGGGATTTCATGCTTTTCACAATCAATTCTTGGATAAATTTCGCATACCTTGGCAGCAAATCGATACCATTTAATAAACCCTTGTTGACGAATTTTCTTTGCTTCCTGGATGAAAACGTCCCTTGATTTCTTATGATGCGCTTTAGGCATAAGGATGCGTGCAAACGTTTTATACAACCACATATAAGGGACCACACTTTTAAGCAGGTTTCCTGTTCTAAGAATCACTTTCGCAACACTTGTTAACCGGATAATCGCACCGCCTAAAATCATGCTTTTAATTCGGGTTGGCGCGTAAATATGCATCGCATGTAAGACAACAGAGCCCAAACTAATCCCGGTAAAGTGAGCCTTTTCAATAGAAAGGGAATCTAATACCTTCACAACATCTTGGGATAAAACTTCAGGTGTATACGTCAGCATTTCAGGTTCGTAATTTGCAGAACCGCCATGATCTCTTAAGTCAATGAAGAGAAGATTGAAGTGCTTTTTAAACTCTTTTATTTGTTTATACCATATATTTGAATTTCCGCCCAATCCATGGAGAAATACAACCCACTCATGCTGAGGACTTAAGTTATGCGTTTCATAATGTAGCAACTGAAATTCACCCTCTTTCCTGTAGAGCAATCCATATAAGTATCTACTATTTAGCGAACCTTGTCGATTTTTGTTATCTTATGAATACTATTGTAATTCATTTATTTATAAAAGTCTTGTGCTAGCATGAAAGAGTTGCCTCTAAGTTTTCCATTGTACTTTTTATTGTCACAAAAGAGCAATTGCGTGCTGTGCAGATTAATTCCTGAACAATTATCCTTGTTTAACCAACTGTTTATCCTCAAAATCCTTGGGCTTCCTCGACGACCGAGCATAAACCCCATCAACCGATAAATCACTATATACGAACAAAAGATCAGACATTTACGTAAATGACTGATCTTCATTTTATTAATATGCAATTGTAGGTACTACCTAAAAAGCATCGTGCGCCTGCAAGTAAAGACTATTAAGTAATAATCTCTTCGTGTCCCATCGTCTTAAATCTAGTGTTTACTCTTAAAAGTCCTTTTTGAACAAGCATTCGCTTAATAAAATCAGCATCATCAAACGAGACTAAAAGTATTTGGTGTTCTACTTTAGCCTGGTCTAATTCGCCTTCTAATAATTCTAGGTAACCAAACTCTTTCTTCCCAAATGCATCAGGTTGAAATTTCACCTCGACAAACTCACCGAATTCTCCATTCCAACTCGCGGCATCAACTGTTTGACGGTTTCCATCCCCATCTAAAACTATTTTGGGGCGATATAGAACTTTGACCTGGTTAATTGCTACAATTACACCATAACCTATTTGCGCAGGTACATGTCTTTTGCTAAAGTAGCTTTCGAAAATCTTTTCAGGAATTAGACCACGCATTTTATTCCATTCATCTTCAGACTGACAGACTATAAATATTTGTTCTATTAAACTAACAAACTCATTTTTATCAGGTGCTGCTTTCCTCCGATTTGGAATAAATGCATTAGCCCATTTTTGAAGCATTGAATTCTGAATACCTTTCTTCCACCAATCTCCACTAACCCTCATAAATGAGTTTAAATCGTTGATTCTTCCTTTATATTTATATGTATGTATCGCTATCAATTCTGCAACCTTATCTAAATGCGGATGTTCGTAATCTGACGGGTGGAATTCAATTGTTGCTTTCATCTTGTCCTACGCTTTCATTACTTTTCGCATTTTGAATTAATGATTGAATAATATCCATAGTTGGTAAAATAATTGGATCGATATTCATTTGTGCTGAAAGTGAAGCGACCAACGCCCTGACATATGGAACTAATTGCGGGACAGTCTGAACCTCAACAAAATGGTTGAATTCATCAATTCCAATCTCCTCCTTCGCTAAAAACGTACCCCTATATACGGTTTCAATTTCAATTGCACTTTCCCCATCCCACGTGTTTTTACATTCAACAACAGTCTTTAGAAAAGCATCTATCTTATTGTTCACTATCCCATTAATTCTAAAGCTAAATGTTAATTCACTATGTAGGGGCATTGTAATCTCTTCTATATTTTTTGTTATTTTTAATTCCTCAAGTGAAGCTCTTTCTAATTGAATCATTGTTTTAGAAATAACATATTCCTCATACGCTTTTGAAATTTCCATGCTAGATCTCCCCTTATCCGTATAATAAAAGCCCTGCACCATTAGTGACAGAGCTTCCAATTACTTTCCAACTATTTTCATTATCCTGAAATTTATTTTCGGGTAATGGGATTTTCTCTTCAGTGATATCGATTGCAGTAGCAGCGGTTTCGAAATAACTTGTTATAAATTCACTTACTGTCAGTAAGAGTTCCGTGATTGACAGTAAAAATATATCCAGGGAACCGCTCGATACATCCATATCCAATATGACTTTTCTATAGTGTAAAAAGTCTATTATCTCATCAGATTCGGGTAATCTTTTATCCAATACCTTCAATAAGTCAAATCCTTTATCATCCATCCACTCCCAAAAATAAAGTGCATCAGGATGTAAATCTTTTGAAACTTCAACGAATTCACGGAGGTTGTCACTTTTCCCAGTATCTACTTGAAAGTATTGATCCATGGCTAAATATAGATCAATTAAAAGATCATTCAACATCGTATCAGTTTTACTTTTAATAGGGGTTGTAAGTCCCATGAACCGTTTCGGATTAGTGTTCATAGCTATGTTTCCTCCCTTAGAGGTCTATTCCTTAGCTTATAGTACGTTTTTCTTTTTGTACATACAAAGACATTAATCTCTACTTAAAATAATTTCAGAACCAATAACCGGTTAACTTCTGAAATAGATAGCCCATGAGGTTCTCAACATAGACAAATCCTCAGGTTGCATAATCCTAAATCACAAAAACCTTTATACTATACCTTATTCTACAGCCTCTGAATAAACCCTTCAATTTAAACAATCTCACAGAAAAACAAAAATGCTTCATGTGTATAATAAACAGCAACCACTTTTTAAGGTTTGGATAAAATAGGAATAAATGTGGAAACGTAATCTAAGTCCATCAATCATAAACATCATACACCTCACCAACCGAGCATAAACAACGCGCCACCAATCATATTCCCCACCAAAAAAACCAAAAATCCCCCTATATACGCAAAAAAAATCAGACATCACGTACATGTCTGATTTTCAATATAATAGGTTCTACATCTATTGCCTAAATCGTTATTTACGCACCAAAACGTACAGCCGTTATTGGCCTGCTGTCACATGTCCTGGCTTCTCCAACAATCTAAATGTAATGTTTTTATAATCCTCAACTCCGGGCTGATCGAAAGGATTTAGGCCCTGCAAGTAAGCACTCATTGCACATGACAGTTCGAAGAAGTAAATTAGGTAGCCGAGGTTATACTCATCCTGTTTAGCCACGTCAATCCGTAGGACGGGGACGCCGCCCTCTATATGCGCTTCCATAGCGCCATGCATCATAACTTCATTGATTTCATTCAAGGTTTTATCCGCTAGATAATTCAAGCCATCTAAATTGTCGGCAGATGTGGGGATTGCATTATCCTCCGCAGCTTCCGTGAAATGGATGAACGTTTCGAAAAGAATCCGTTGACCATCTTGTACATATTGACCGAGGGAGTGTAAATCGGTAGGATAGGCAACCGCTGCTGGGAAGATACCTTTGCCGTCTTTCCCTTCACTTTCACCAAATAGCTGCTTCCACCACTCGTGGAAAGTCGCAAGGTTTGGCGAGAAACTTGCTAAAATTTCGACGTTATAGCCTTCAGATAGCAGATGATTACGTAAAGCTGCATACTGATAAGCAGTATTCGAACTGATATCCTCGCTTGATAGATCGTGAACTGCTGCTTTTGCTCCTGCAAGAAGTTGTTCAATATCGACCCCTGCTACTGCAAGAGGAAGTAATCCAACTGGTGTAAGTACAGAATAACGACCGCCAATATCATCTGGTACAACAAAAGTCGCAAATCCTGAACGTACAGCCAATTCTCTCAAAGCACCTTGTGATTTATCGGTAATGGCAACAATTCGTTCACTTGCGGATGAACCATAGCGGTTTTCCATGAATTCAAGCAAAATCCGGAAAGCGATTGCAGGTTCCGTTGTTGTTCCAGATTTCGAAATAACAATGACCGCAACTTCTTTACTTCCCATATAGCTTACTAATTGTTTCATATAGGCTCCGCTTAAGTTTTGGCCGGCAAAAATCACTTCAGGATTGTCCGAATTTTTTTCGAAATACGGTGATAGTGCGTCTTGAATAGCCCTTGCACCTAAATACGAACCTCCGATACCTATCACAACAACCAACTCTGCTTTTTCACGCAACTTCTTCGCTACATTTAGAACCTCAGCTAGTTCATTTGACGGAACCTCATTCGGTAAATCCTTCCACCCCAAATAGTCAGCGCCTTCAGTAGTGCCTTTGTTCATTTCTTGATGAATCGTTTTTACGCGTGCACCAAATAGTTCCTCAAGTTTACTTGTAGAAATATGTGACTGATTTAATGTTAATGGATTTGTCAATTCAACATTCTCCCCTTCTATGTGGTTTTATCAATTCAAGCCAGTCGTTCCTATTTCGTAACGCCCCTAACGGCTTGTTGCAGGTTCACTAACAGTTTAACACTTTCAACTTCCGCCCATCTTTTCATCAAGATAGGCTGCTAACTCATTTTTCATGAGGTGAGCCACTTTTGCTACCGCAATTAATACTAGTTCCAGTGTACTCTCCCTCTCTATTATGACCAACAACCGTTGTAACTTCAATTCTAAACTATTAGAAAGTTTGTCTTGGTTCATTGATTGGCACCAGGCGTTCAAGATTTCCTTCTTTATCTTCAGTATTGACTGAGTACCACAGTCACCTAGGTAATTCAGAGGCTAGCAAACACCCGAAACAATATAAAGTTATTCTTCAATTAGAGGGGGGTTTCGCCATGCCCCACTGATTGTTTAAAGAACTTAGGCCAAGAGCGCCACGTCCTGTGGCAAATCCCTAAGTAACCAACATCCTGTTGGCCCTAACCATTCGGGCTTTTACGGGCAGTTAGATCCCCCAACTATTCTTCTTGTGTCCCCGAAGACTTGACGTGGGGGTCTTACTGCCCGTTAATGCGGGAGCAATTTTTCCACTTTTCGGCTAACATTTCCTCTGTTCATCCCGATATACTACCTATGGACTGGTTTATCTATATAGACCCTGAATAGTTACAAAAATTGTATAGGAGGCATTGCATTTGATTACAAAACGCTTGTTTTTTCCAGCTATTATCATGTACCTTTTTTCAAGTCTTTTCTTCATTAATTCAGCAGCAGCGAGTGCACCGGTTAACGGTACTTTTGTGGATGTAACGTATGACGAAGTACAGCTTGATAAAAACACGACAGAAAAACGTTTAAAAAGCATTACGATTAAAAATGAGCAAGGACGGACGATGACGTTGACTATCGATAAGTTTGCCAAGTTGTCGGTCGATTCGGTTATGACGACAATCGATGCATTCAAGCTCGGTATGGAAGTGGAAGTCGATGTCGAATTACGCCGTGTTAAAGCACTGCGGGGTCTGACAGGTTCAGAGCCTGCTCAGATTGTTCATCGTGATAAAGTTGTCACGGGTACTGTCAACAAGATGGACAAGGATGGCAAGTTCATCACAGTCAGACTCGATGATGGCAAGTCAAAAACGTATTATTTAACGCATGAAACCGACATCCTCAAAGGGACTGAACGGACAGATATAAGTGTTCTATACGAGGGAGATCGCGTTAAGCTCATTTTTTCCGAATATGATACGAACTTCATTGCTTCCATTGAAGTGATTGTTCAAGGTATCAAAATTGAAGGGCTCTATAAAGGGACGATTCAGCGAATTGACGCTACAAATAACAAGCTCATCGTGTCGAATGAAATGATGTTCCGCGATTGGAAGTGGCAACCAACTGCTCCGCAAAGTAACAGCAGCTATACATACTCTGCTAAAACGCCCATTTACCTGGGCAATGAAAAAATTAAGCCGGATCGCTTGCGTTACTATGCGAATCACGATGTTTATTTCGTGACCGTTAGTCAATTTGGACAATCAGTAATTGAGAAGATGGTTATCAAGAAGACGAATGAGCGCACTTTTTATGAACCTATGACTTTCGTCAATACTTCGTCGAATTTGATTGGACTGAAAAATGTCGGTTCTGTTTCGTATAATCCGGGTACGATTCTAGTCCGCAACGGTCGATTGATTGATTCGAACAGTTTGCTAGCGAGCGGAACAGCATTTGTTGTCACGGACGGCGTTCAGAAGAGCCAATACGCCACTGTTGTGCACATTACGAATGACGGTTTCCAAAGCCCGAACTTGACGAATCACTCGATTTACTACGGCCAGATTAGTTCAGGCAATTCATACACTGTCACACTGAAAAATGCTTCGCTACTGTCTAACAACTATTGGAGGCCTGTAACGGCGCCGAAGTTTGGATTTAGTAACGATACTGTTGCTGTTGAAGATTTATTTGGTTCTGTCATTAAGATTGTTCCGCAGCAAGATGAAATGAGACACCATGTAGGTCGCTTCGGTTACTTCTATGTGGCCAATAATACGATTGTTGCCACTCATCTCATCGATCCAAAAGCACCTACAGCAAATCTAGTTTCTGTCGGAAGGATTGAACGTATTAATCAGCATAAACCAGCCGTCATTGGTATCCGTAATGTCAGCCAGTGGATGAACGGTTATTGGAATACGGCAGGAAATATTTCCAGCATGAACATCGAACAAGCAACAATTATTCGTGACGGCAAAGTAATTCAAGCAAGCGATTTACTACCAGGTGAACGTGTTTATATCCTGCATGAATCGAAAGTTAAAGGGCGGGTACTGCTAGTCAATTGACTAGTGCAACCTCCAGTGTAGAAAGGGATGAAGATCTATTAATAAGTTTGGTATTTTTATGTGTGCGTTGGGTTTGTCAATCTTGATAGCAACACCGTCGGTAGAGGCTAAACCAGCTGATTTCAACGGCGGTATCCTCAATGAATATGTCTATGAAGAGGTGGTTTTTTTAACAGGCTACCCTATCACTTTCTCAGGCAAAGCGACTGTCACCGAAAAGGAGAATAAGGGACAGCTGACGTCTACGTACCGTTTTACATTAGCAAATACGGCTGGCGATAAGTTAACGCGCAGTGTTGTCTATGTATCCGATATCGACGAACGAGTAGATAAGGGTCAAACAACTGCTCAGACCTCCGTGAAAAGCTATTCTGAAAAAATAACAATTGGTAAAAACCTAACGTACACGCTTGATGATTATCAATTTTCACAAGGTGCAGTGAGCGACAATCGCCCTGCTTCTGATTATTATTCAGGCAATATTGTAGGCCGTAAAACGTATAAAATGGCCAATAAAACGCCAAAGTCAGAAGAGCTGATCACTGTTCACATGAGTGGCCGTAATATGGGCTATGAAAACTTCTGGGGAGCAACTGAAACGCAAATTATGGATTATGAAATTGGTACGAATGAAGGATCTGCTTTCGTGACAAGTAAAGTATCTGACAGCAAGTCTAGAACGCTTCAATACGAAGCACATGACCCTTCCCTATCCAGTTTTACGGGGGGACACGCTGTCATTAGTAAATCTACTATGATTGGTGAATATACGTATACTATCCCTTATGGGGCGGGAAAAGGTGTTGTTCATTTATCCCAAAAAAATGTTCCTAAAATCGAACGACTCATCGTTCCTAAATTCCGCGATGTTGCCAAACACTGGGCAAAGGATGATATTGAACGGCTGTATTCGCTAGGTGTGTTTGATGAAAAAACGCAGTTCTTCTCGCCGAATACGCCAATGAAACGTTATCAGTTTACGGTTGGTGTATTGAAAGCGGTCGATATTCGTGTACTCGAGCAACCTAAAAAGAGTAAAGTGCCGAAAAAAGCGATTTTCAACGATTTAAATGTGAAAGATCCCGATTATCTATTCATTGAAAGTGCTGTTGAAAAAGGAATTATTACGGGCGTTACGCCGGATGAATTCAAGCCAAATAGTCCCGTGACACGTGTACAAGCTGTCGCGATATTGATCCGCGCACTAGGTATGGAAGGCCGCGCGCCGAGTCCTGGTTATCGCACGAATTATGTGGATAACAATAAAATTCCAGCTTGGGGGAAAGACAGTGTGTATGTAGCAACGGAACTTGGCTTGATTTATGGCGATGAAAAAAATCGTTTCAATCCGAATGCCCCGTTAACTAGGGCACAATCCGCGGCACTTATTGTCCGTTTCCTTGATTTCCTAGAAAGTGATTTAAAACAAAACTATCGTGATGATATGCTCTTTTTTGAGTGAGGGAGGTCGAAGATTTGAAGTTTATTGATAAAAAAAGAATTCTTTCCATTGTACTTATGATGATTTTACTACTTGCCGCAGTTCCCTCTTTCGCAAGCGCGGCGAGCCCTTTCAAAGATGTAAAAACGGATCACCCCGCCTACTCTTCCATTGAATGGGCATACAAAGATGGCCTTATCAAAGGGTATCCAGATGGTACGTTTAAGCCTAATGGCATTTTGACAGAAGCACAATTCGTTGCGTTACTTATTCGTTTCGATTGTTCGGCTGGGGATTTTAGCGACAATTATCGTTATATGCAAAGTAAAAACATTCCTTTGAACGGCTATACGAAGACACAATTGCGTACGCAGCCGATAACCAAGGGCCAAGTCGCGCGTATCATCGCAGCGTTCCAAGGTTCCGATTTGAGCGAAACATATGCGGTGAACTATATGTACGCAAACAATTTGGCAACCGGGGCAACCGGCAAAAATGATTATCAAGATTATGGTGCGAATCTATCCATGACTCGTGCAGACGCGGCTGATTTTTTCAAGCGTCTGTCTAAATACGGCGATTGCTCTATGATTGGCTTAAACAGGGGTTCGAATGGCGGCGGAGATAAACAGGACGTCGTGCCGCCGAACTTCACTGGCAAGGAAACCGTCTTCTTCCCTAAACCGGAGAAAGATCCTAATCCGCCCGTTTCCAAGCCTTCCAATTCACAACTTACTGAGTTTACTGTTGAAAAAGGTTCACTAATTGCAAATGGTGTAGATTCGACTTTTGTTACTTTGTCGCTGAAGACCTGTTCGGGGGACCCGATCAGTTATGAGGATTCGTTGTCGTTTAGTGTGACTTCGAAGGTTGGGGCGAAGATTACGCAGGATGACAGAAGGTTTGATGAAAAAGGAAATGAAATAGGCTCCGCGCTACAGACAAATTACAATTCAAGCTTCGTCTCAGACGGACCGGATTTAACTGTAAAAGTTACCGCACCCGCCTCGAAGAATTTCCGAACAGATGAAATTTCTTTTCAGATTAATGATAGAAACAATAAAAATAAGGACTTAAACTGCTATACGAAACCAGTAAGTGTGCAGTTAGATTATACTCCTCAAGCAGAGTTACGGATTGAAATTGTTGGAAATAATAACAACAATACTAATGGATATGGTTTATTTAATGGAACACTTCCTGCGGATGGTTCATCAGCTCGGATAACCGCGACAATTGTTCGTCCAGGCGGTGAAGTAATTCGTGGCTATAATGGACGCGTTCGTTTCCGTTCAGCCGAAGGGGCTTATTTATCCGACCAATACGCTTATTTCTCTAATGGTGTCGCAACCATTTATATGTCGTCCATTTGGTCATCACAACCAATATTGGATGAGATTACGGCAGAGATTGTGCAATCAGATCCGCGCTACCAAGATGATATAGCTTCTATTTTGAATAAAACACATGGTCGCGAAGTGGCTTATGATCCGCCTCTACGCAGTGCCTACAGTTGTTCAACCAATGCAGAAGTTGCGTTTATCATCGACTCTTCAGGGAGTATGCAGCAGAGCGATCCAGGTCTACTTCGCATTACAAAAACGAAAGAGTTTTTAGCGGCGATAAACCCGACAAGGAGTCTTGCTTCTCGTTTTAACTCGACTGGTCATTTGCTAAGTCCATCCCGTCCCGCTAATGATGTACGACCATCTATTGATAACGTTGGGCAATCAGGTGGAACAAATATTGCAGCCGGTCTAGATGTAGCATTTAAAAACTATAGTGGTAATGGCCCGAAAGTTGCTATCCTGCTAACCGATGGCAAATCAAACGAAAACAAAGTTCTTGAGATGCTGAAGTATGCGAGTGCTCAAGGCATCACGATTCACACCATTGGGCTCGGAAATGCAAAGCAATTGAACGAACCATTACTGAAAAAACTTGCGCATGAAACAGGCGGCCAATACTACCATGTCGCTGAGAGCATTGACTTGGGAATCGCCTACCAATCCATCCTTTCAGAAGTCACATGTGGCATTCCCGCTCCAACATGCACAACGGCAAGCCATTTATTCAGATCACCAACACTTGAACGCACTAGCTCATCGTTCTTTATGAGCACGTATATCAATGAGCGTTGCAGCGTGCCTGCACGGGTTATCCTGCGCTTCAATTCACTCCAGGGTGACATCGATTACGAATTGATTCCTAGGGGGCAAGGTTTATACGCCCTTACAAAGGAAATCAATGAAATCGCGAATTTCGATTTGTATAGTGAAGGTGTGTTTATCGCTTTTGGTAAGGATAGATATGGAAATGAGTATGAACTTGGTAAAAGGTATGTCCAGATGAAATAGAGATATTAATTGAAAAGAAGTGCGGACCGAGTTTGGGGTCTCCACTTTTTTTTGCGTTGGTTGGAGGGTTTTCTCTTTTCGTTGGACACTTCCGGCGATTGGTTGCAGGCTTTTCTGAGTTTGTTGGACACTTCGAGGGATTCGTTGGAAACTCCTTCGTTGGTTGGACACTTTTCTCTTTTCGTTGGACACTTCCGGCGATTGGTTGCAGGCTTTTCTGACTTGGTTGGACACTTCGAGGATTTCGTTGGAAACTCCTTCGTTGGTTGGACGCTTTTCTCTTTTCGTTGGACACTTCTGGCAATTGGTTGCAGGCTTTTCTGACTTGGTTGGACACTTCGAGGATTTCGTTGGAAACTACTTAGTTGGTTGGACGCTTTTCTCTTTTCGTTGGACACTTCCCGCGATTGGTTGCAGGCTTTACCGAATTCGTTGGACACTTCGAGGATTTCGTTGGAAACCCCTTTTTTGTTGGACGCTTTTCTCTTTTCGTTGGACACTTCCCGCGATTGGTTGCAGGCTTTTCTGAGTTCGTTGGACACTTCGAGGGGTTCGTTGGAAACTACTTCGTTGGTTGGACGCTTTTCTCTTTTCGTTGCACACTTCCGGCGATTGGTTGAAGGCTTTACCGAGTTTGTTGGAAACTTCGAGGATTTCGTTGGAAACCCCTTTTTTGATTGACGCTTTTCTCTTTTCGTTGCACACTTCCGGCAATTGGTTGCAGGCTTTTCTGACTTCGTTGGACACTTCGAGGATTTCGTTGGAAACTCCTTCGTTGGTTGGACGCTTTTCTCTTTTCGTTGGACACTTCCGGCGATTGGTTGCAGGCTTTTCTGACTTGGTTGGACACTTCGGGGATTTCGTTGGAAACTCCTTCGTTGGTTGGACGCTTTTCTCTTTTCGTTGGACACTTCCCGCAATTGGTTGAAGGCTTTACTGACTTGATTGGACACTTCGAGGATTTCGTTGGAAACTCCTTCGTTGGTTGGACGCTTTTCTCTTTTCGTTGCACACTTCCGGCAATTGGTTGCAGGCTTTTCTGACTTGGTTGGACACTTCGAGGGTTTCGTTGGAAACTCCTCCATTGGTTGGACGCTTTTCTCTTTTCGTTGCACACTTCCGGCGATTGGTTGCAGGCTTTTCTGACTTGGTTGGACACTTCGAGGACTTCGTTGGAAACTCCTTAGTTGGTTGGACGCTTTTCTCTTTTCGTTGGACACTTCCGGCGATTGGTTGCAGGCTTTTCTGACTTGGTTGGACACTTCGAGGATTTCGTTG
>NZ_JADPRZ010000040.1 GCF_017347095.1 Sporosarcina sp. E16_8
TGTACTTAAAAAAGGCATTAGTTTCGGAACTTGTCTTTCCATGGTTATTTCATTCACAGCTTACAAGTCAATCGGTTGGGCAATTATACATGGTTGTTTGAGCTGGCTCTATGGTGCATATTACTTCATTAAATATGCACCTAGTTTGTTCTAGATAGTTATGGGTATCTGTGTGACAAACAGTCGTGATTGAATAAGTGCCCATCACTATAAAACTGATCGTCGAAATTCTGTCATTCAACCATAAAACCATAACTGTTAGAAAGCTTCCATATTCGAAGATAGTCGTGAAGGTTTAGACATTCACGATTGTTAGTTACAAAGCGTACCATAAACTTCATTCACTCTTTTGGAATACCACTCTGACCAGTCCAACGCCTAAATAAATGGGCTTTCTTGTTCGGATAATTTTCTCGACAAAAAAGGATCGATCGCAACCTTGGCTGCATCGATCCTTTTCGGGGATTCAAGCTTTTTCCACAGTACCTGTACAACCTGTTTCATTATATTTACCAACTGTAGCGTGATTGGTTTGGCTTACACTGTTGCCGGTTGAGCAGGCAGCTTTTTCGAACCATTGGCGCAATCTTGTTTGCTAGCCTTTTTCAACTATCGCTAATGATTCAACTAGTAACATGAACTCAATGCAAATGAGAGGGCTGAGCAATAACTCAAAAAAGCTGTTTAACATGGATTTCACCTTTGTTAAACAACTATTTGAAAATTCCTGACGTATACTCGTCCTCATTAAGATTTTAAACTGATAAGGATATCGCTAGTAAACAGACACTTATACGCGTAGTTTATCTAGAGGTTTCTTGTAGATCAATCGTAATCACTTGTTCCGTTTTTGTCATAAACTTAATTCTTACAAAAACACCGAATTCCTTGTCATCCTCTTTTAACCATAGCTTAAACTTTTCAATTGTTTCATCTTTTTGAGATTCGCTTCCTTCATGCAGGTAGTCAATCACTTTCGCATTGGGGTATTTAGCTTCGGTTTCTTTTATCGCGAGCCTCCCCCACTTAGCGTAGGCTGGTTGTTCTTCTTTCGCATGAAGAATCGTTGGGATATGTATGGATGCTGCATTCACTAGCATAAAAACCCCAAGTGTCATACACATTTTCCGCATCATAGAACTCATCTCCTTTTCGATAGGATGAGTCATTTTCTAAAAACTACTCTATACCGATTACACTATATTGAAAAACCTCACTACTACATGCAAGATTGTACTTGCATTTTTTTAGGGAATAGATAAAAAGATGGAACACTTCAAATAACACGGGAATTAACACGATTTCAGGCGGTAGTTTCGCCATAATTTAAGTAACAAATAGCACCGTTAACCGCAATGCTATTTTTGTTCTCTTGAACTAGACGAGTGTCCAAGAATTCGATATCCAATTATCGAAAATTAAAGGATCTATAAGATAACTCTGCTATACTAAAAGCAGGGTAAATAAGTCGAACTATTCCACGAACGGTCCAGATTGCAGTAGACAAAGTTGAATTTCAGGAGGCTGTTTTATGTTTGTAGTAAATATAGAAGGGGCTATCCATTGTAAGGGTAAGTGGCTTCTAATTCGAAGAAGTGAAAAGGAAGAACATGCTGGAGGCTCTATTTCACTAGTTGGCGGAAAGTGTGAAATCGAAGGAAATTCCTCTGATATACTTGAACGGACCTTAAAACGGGAAATTTTCGAAGAAGTAGGAAGTGAAGTGACGGCTCTCAGATATGTAAATAGCTCTTCTTTTGTTACTGAATCAGGGATAAATGTAATTGATGTCGTTTTTTTATGTCAGCATAAAACAGGAGAACCATATGCTAAAAGCACGGAAGAGGTTGATGATGTTATTTGGATGACCACTTCAGAAATTCTTGCTCATGCGGAACTTCCTGTATATCTAAAGAAAAACATTAAACTAGCAGAGAACATACTAAAACAAGATAGTTTGTATGTACCATAAAACTTTTAAGTTGCTTTTTCTACAACCTTAAGTAAAAATGATTTTCTACTAAAGGGTGCCAAAACAGCATTTATGACTTGCATTCACAAATAAGTTCGATTTTGGGGTGATTCGGTTGAAAAAAATATATGTGATACGTCATTGTAAAGCCGAGGGTCAGTCATCTGAATCGCCACTCACTGCAATAGGCATTAGACAGGCGATTGAATTATCTGCATTTTTCGATAATGTTAAAGTTGAACAGATAATTTCGAGTCCCTACAAACGTGCCATTCAAACTATACAACCACTTGCAGAACGGTTAAAGCTTGAGATTGAAATTAATAGCCAATTAAAAGAACGTGTACTAAGTACCGAACCGTTAGAAGATTGGCTTCAAAAGTTAAGTGAAACTTTCGATAATCACGACTTAAAATTTGAAGGTGGAGAGTCTAGTGATGAGGCTGCAAATCGGATCATAGGAGTTGTAGAAAGTATTTTTAAAAGCAAGTTTGAAAATACAATCATTGTGACACACGGGAACTTAATGTCTTTGCTTTTAAATCATTACACTAAACAGTTCGCATTTGATGAATGGGCAAACCTTAGTAATCCTGAAATATACCTTTTAAATTCAGATAGCAGCGGGGTAATTTTTGAACGGATAAGGAATGAACTAACGGAATAAAAGCGATATTGCCGTGTGCCGCCACGATTCAAGTATATGAGTAAAAGGTATCAGGGTCTAGAAAGCCTTTGTGCGTATGGGCTGAGAATTATGAAATAAACTCTTTTACCTAAAATAAATGCTAAGACATCTTTTCTACTTAATGAACAGCTATACTAGAAGAAATGCGTTGGCAAATATAACGAGATGAGATAAATCGAGAACCATTGCACCAACAAAATACCGATTCGGTTTATTTTACTTCGCAGTGGTTTATTTACTGCTGTACCGTTTGAATCAACTTTTTACCTGCTTTACCGCAATTGCTCTTACAACCAGTAATTGAGCAGGTCGCACATAAAAGCACAACATTAAAACTCTATTCTAGAATGTAATAGAATAGAGTTTTCACCACTTCATATTAAATTGACATACCTTCTTGCAACAGCGTTTGTTCTTGGAGCTTTGCCGCAAAATATTTACGCGCATCGGCTGTCAGAATCTGCAAACAAACCTCTTCTTCCTGCCGGTTAAACTCGACAAACATCCCGCTTAAATTTTCATACACATAATGGACTTTAAAGCCCCTATCTAAATAGTCATCTACTTTTTTCATTTCATCCTTGCTTAGTAAATGATCCGACATACACACACCTCGCTTTTCTTATTCAGCACCTTTTGTTTCGATTTCTTGCACGACGATATCGTCCCAATCGTGGCCAACTGTAATACCTAAATACTTGGCATCACTAGGATCGTCTAGTTCGGCTTGCGGGTATTTTTTGAACCACCAATATTTCGCTAAGACGTAGTACACGAGTGCCCCCACGAAAAAGCCGACCAATGAAGAATACGTTGGGAACATATTCGCTAAGACACCACCAATCACCCAAGCGATTAACCCCGCTAAGTTAAAGCCATTCATATACTTATATTGGCCGTCTAACTCGTACAGATCTTTTACGTTCACACGACGTTTACGGATTAAATAATAATCGGCGAATAATATCCCCACAATTGCTGTTAAAATACCGCCAATGATTAATAGCGCATCGACTAAGACGCCAAATAAGCTCCACGGCTGTGCTAAAATCCCAATAACCCCCGCGATTATTACAGCAGCCCCGAATGGCACTTTTGGTCCACCAATGTTTGAGAATATCGTTGCTGCAGGAATAACGTTTGCGGACGTGTTTGTTGACCATTGCGCTAACACAATCATTAGCAATAAAATCCCTAACACAATTCCACTTGCACTTTGCTGCAAGGCATTTATCGGATCAGCAGATGCTACTGCCATATAAGCCACTGCACCTATGGTTACGATAAATGTATTGGTAATCGGCATCACGATCAAAGAGCCAACTAACTGCGTCTTATTACGCTTGAACCAATTGCGTTCATTTTTTGGTGCTTTAAAGAAGCGGGATAGTGTTGGCATATCAGCTGCTAACGTTGCCCAGAACCCCATGTTCGCCATCATCACAACCATGAATGCTGTAAAAGCTGCCATTCCTGTTGTCGGTAACTCCATCCAAGTCCACACATCTTTGCCTGAAGCCGTAGCTTGATCCGCAAGAGTAATGTACATCCAGCACGATATTAAAATAATAACCGGCGCAGCAAAATCCGCAAAGCGCTCAATGGATTTAATGCCGAGCGATGTGTTAAATAACTGTAATGCCGCAAAAACAAGGAAGCATATAAACCAATTATTAAAGTCGAATAATAAATTCAAAATCCCATTGATGGCCATTGCACCAAAATAGGTGTTAAGCCCGAACCAACAAGCAGCTGTCACCCCACGAACGAGCGATGGTATATGCGTGCCAATTGTGCCAAATGGGGCACGCATATAAACCGGGAAGGACAAACCGTGTTCAATACCAATATCACCGATTAACGTCATCAATATGCCGATTAAAACGGAACCTATCAAAGTCGCTAAAATGACCATCGGCAATGACAAACTCATAATACCTGATCCACCAATTGCAAAGGCGGCTAAAACGATGGCCATTCCAATCCAAATCACTGCAAAACCAAATGTCCCTATACTTCTTTTTTGATGTGCCACTGGAAGTAAATCTGGTGATTTTAAATAATCTCCACCATTCGCCATTCATGTCTCTCCCTTATAGTAGATTTCCAGTTAACAAAGAAAAGCGGAAGGCGCTGTTTAAGACGCGACAGGCATAAGTCGATTCAGCGACGTGGCGGTCTTTGCCACATAGCTGGATTGCTTATGACCCGAGCGGCTTGCGCCTGGAGTCTAGACACTGCCCCAAGTCTAAAAATGTTTACTTTCTCATCTTTAAACAAACAATTGACCTTTTTTTATACTCCTGGGGATTAGTGTCCCAGATGAAACCCCCGGTAAACGCACAGCCAGAACGGAAACCCACCCTACTTCTTTATCGAGCAAAACTGCTGATAATTGATTGGCGTTCGTTCCAAGTCATTGGCGCAATAGTGGACATTCTTTCGACCATCGAAATCGCACCTTCTACTGGGCATACAATTGCGCATAAATTACAGCCTACACAATCTTGTTCACGCACCTTTAGCATCGGACGACCACTCTCTGTGTACAGGTCAATACATTGATGTGCCGTATCTTCACATGCAATATGGCATTTATTGCAATTAATACAAACTTCATTATTAATTTCAGCAACAATTTTGTAGTTTAAGTCTAAATCACCCCAGTTAGAATAACGTTGGACCGACTGACCGACTATATCCATCACCGAGGCAATGCCTTTCTCATCCAGATAATTATTAAGCCCATCAATCATATCTTCGACAATACTAAATCCGTGGTGCATCGCTGCTGTACAAACCTGTACGCCTGTTGCACCCATCAGCATAAATTCCGCAGCATCCCGCCAATTTGAAATCCCACCAATGCCTGAAATAGGTACATTGACAAAAGGATTTCGAGCACATTCTGCGACCATATTTAGTGCAATCGGCTTGACAGCAGCACCGGAATATCCGCCATGTGCCCCTTTCCCACCGACATGCGGCACCGTATTCCATGAATCTAAATCGACACCCGCTAGGCTGTTAATCGTATTAATCATACTAACCGCATCTGCGCCGCCACGCACAGCAGCTTCTGCCGTCACCGTAATATCCGTAATGTTTGGCGTTAGCTTGACGATAACAGGTGTACGTGCAACTTCCTTCGCCCAGTACGTTTGCTTTTCAACCAATTCAGGGACTTGACCAGATGCAGCCCCCATTCCTCGTTCCGCCATCCCATGTGGACAACCAAAATTAAGCTCAAGGCCATCAACTCCCACGGCTTCTACTTTTTTGACAATCTCATGCCACTTTTCCTGCTTTGGCTCTACCATTAAGGAAGCGATAATGGCATGATTAGGAAACCTTTTTTTCGTTTCAAGAATTTCCTGTAAATTAACCTCTAACGGACGATCCGTAATAAGCTCAATATTATTAAAGCCGGCTACTCTCTGTCCGTTATAGCTGACAGCCGCAAAGCGCGATGAAACATTCAAAATTGGTTCGCCCAATGTTTTCCAAACCGCGCCACCCCAGCCCGCTTCAAATGCACGTTGCACTTGATAGCCTGAATTAGTCGGTGGTGCCGATGCTAACCAAAATGGATTCGGTGATTTAATCCCCGCTAAGTCAATTCGTAAGTCTGCCATGCTTCATCCCCCCTATGCGATCTCGCTCGGTTTTCTTAAACGCTCATGAATGATGTAAGCAGCATCTTTCCCTTGCTGTGCAGCTGTTACCACCATTGCTTCCCCTTGGCCATTGCCGAACACGACATCTCCACAAGCAAACACTTTGTCATTCGATGTTTGCATAGTCGTTTCGTCAATGTCTACCACTCCGTTCGTATGCTGTAATCCAAACGATTCAATGAGGGAGACAAAGCGCGTTTGGCCAATTGCTTTAATGACCGCGTCCACCTCTATCACAAACTCAGATCCTTTGATTACTTCAGGTCGTTGCCTGCCATCTGCACCCGCCTCGCCGAGCTTCATCTTGACGCATTCAAGGCCCACTACTTTCCCTGCATCATCTCCGATAATTTGTTGCGGCGCTGTCAGCCACTTAAATCCAACGCCATCCTGCTTGGCAAATTCATATTCAAATTGGTAGGCAGTCATCTCTTTTTCTGTTCTTCTATAAAGAATGTCCACTTGTTCCGCACCTAGTCGCACAGCACAGGTTGCACCATCGATGGCTGTGTTACCAGCACCGATGACCGCAACACGTTTACCGACTAAGTCTTCTGTCAGTGCACCCATTTTCGTATGCTTTACAAACTCAATGGCATCATGAACGCCAGCTAGTTCCTCACCTTTAATGCCAAGATTAGGCACGGCCCCCATACCAACCGCTAAAATAACGCTGTCATATTGCGCTAAAATTTCCTCAGCAGAAATATCCACACCTACTGTTGTGTTTGTTTTAATGTCCACACCAAGCTTTACAACTTGCGCCACTTCCCAATCCACTACATCATTCGGTAATCGGAATGACACGATGCCGTAGTTGCCCAAGCCACCAGCCTTTGCTTCTCCTTCAAAAATAGTGACACTATAGCCGAAGCGACTAAGCTCACGCGCTGCCGATAAACCAGCTGGGCCAGCGCCAACAATCGCTACTTTTTGTCCATTTGGTTGACCTTTTTTAAATAGCTCGACGTCTGATTCCATCGCCCAATCTGTTGCATAGCGTTGCAAGTGTCCGATTTTAATAGGCTTTGTTGAGGAATTTAACACACATGCCCCTTCACATAATTCCTCAGTCGGGCATACTCGCGCACAGCTTGCACCAATCGGATTGGCCTCCATAATTGTCTTGGCCGAACCTAACATATTACTGGAAGCAATTTTTTTGATGAAACTTGGAATTGGAATACTTGTCGGACAAGCTGTAATACAAGGTGCGTCATAGCAGTACAGACAGCGATTAGCCTCTTCTTGTGCCTCATTTTTTGTCATCTTGCTAGTCATTTCCATAAAGTTTTGTTCGAGTTGCGAAGTCATTGAAACATTCCCCCCTCATGGATTGATGTTTACACGTTGATTGTTTGTGCAGTTGTCGGCTGTAGTGCACGCTTGATATATTGGCCGCTGCCTACTGCTCCTACAAATTGTTTGTTTTTAATGACATATTCACCACGCACAAGGACACTTATAGGCTGTCCTGTCACTTCCCAGCCCTCATACGGGTTGTAGTCGACATTCATATGGTGGGTGTTCGCTGAAATTTCACGTTTTACCGTAGGATCAAAAATTACGATATCCGCGTCAGAACCAATAGCAATCGTTCCTTTTTGTGGATATAAGCCGAAAATTTTTGCGGCATTTGTCGAAATCATATCGACAAAGTCATAGATGGAAATTCGCCCTTTCGCTACACCTTCAGAAAATAAAATGCTAAAACGATCTTCGATAAACGGTCCACCATTTGGAATTTTAGAAAAGTCATTTAACCCTAATTGCTTTTTCCCGTTAAAGTTAAATGAACATTGGTCCGAGCCAATTGTTTGCAGTTGCTTGGCTTTTAACGCATTCCACAAATGCGCTTGATGATATTTCGGGCGAAGTGGTGGAGACCAAACGTATTTTGCCCCCTCGAAGCCTGGCTGTGCTAACGCTGACTGATCGAGCGTTAAATAGGGTGGACATGTTTCCCCATACACGTCATAGCCCTTTTCACGCGCTGCGATAATTTCATCTAGTGCCTCTTTGCACGTCACATGTACAACATAAAGCTTGGCTCCTGCGATATGCGCTAGTTCAATGGCCCGTTTCGTCGCCTCACCCTCTAATTCTGCGGGACGCGTCAGCGCGTGATAAATTGGCGCAGTCTGACCAGCTTGCTTGGCCTCCTCTACTAATTCATCGATGACTGAGCCATTTTCACAGTGCACCATGACAACAGCGCCAATGTCTTTTGCGATTTTAAAGGCTTTGAACAGTGTACGATCTGTCGCCTGGAATTCTTTCGCGTAAGCCATGAACACCTTGACAGACGTAATCCCTTCCCTCTCTAGTAACAACGGTAACTCGGCCTCTGTTTCAGGCGTTAAATCACCTATCATTAAATGGAAACCGTAGTCAATGGCTGATTTGCCCTTTGCTTTTACATGCCACTTTTCCACAGCCGTCGCAAGTTTTTCTTCACCCGCAGATAAGCAAAAGTCTAAAATCGTCGTCGTCCCACCGAAGGCAGCCGCAATTGTACCCGACTTCCAATCATCGTCTGTCACTGTGTTGTTGAACGGCATATCCAAATGCGTATGCGGATCAATTCCCCCAGGCATCACGTATTTACCCGTTGCATCTACAATTTCCGCTCCGTCAGCTGATAAATTTTTTCCGATTTGCATAATTTTACCGTTCTCTATTAAAATATCTGCCTCATACATATCTGAAGCTGTCGCAATGAGTCCACCTTTAATCACTTTTTTCAAGCTACCCTCACCCTTCCATTAATGAATGTGAAATTTAGCGAAATCTATTAATATGCTGGCTCATCATGAGTTTAGTGTGTATTTTTCGCCCATGCTGAACTTCGTTTGTAGTGTCAACACGGTGGCCAGTAACACGTCTGCACCCTTTGCACAGTCTTCAAATGTCGTTTCTTCCTCCTCACAATGACTTTTCCCCTTGATACTCGGAACAAAAATCATTGCTGAGGGGATGAAGCTCGCGATATACTGCGCATCGTGCCCCGCCCCACTGAACATTCTATGGAAGGAATAACCAAAGTCACGACATGATTTTTCCACTTCATTGCAAATAGCTGCCTCAAAAAACACCGTCTCCCGCCCCCATAGCTTGACCGAGCGAATGTGGCAACCGTTTTCCTCTGAAGCTAAACCCGTCAATAGCTTCTCCACTTTGCGCATCACCGCTGGATTTTGATGACGCGAATCCATGGTAAACACTACTTCGTTCGGAATGACTGTATGAATATTAGGCGCCACGTGCATACGCCCAAATGTGAACACAAGCTCTTCATCGATTTTGCCCAGCTGCTCATGCAAAGTCGAAATTATACGAGACGCCACAATCATCGGATCTTTACGCATCGACATCGGTGTTGTGCCAGCGTGATTTGATTCACCTGTCACGGTAATTTCATAACACACCATGCCTAAAACGCCTTCGACCACACCAATTTCACGTTGCTTTTCTACTAATACCGGTCCTTGTTCAATATGCAACTCAATATAAGCAAGGGCTTCTGTTAACCGTTTTCCTTGATCCCCCGCGTAACCACTCGCCTGTAATGCTTCTTGAAAAGTAATGCCCTTTTTATCGACAGACTGTAGCATTTTTTCTTTACTGAATTTTGAAGCAATGACACCTGAACTCATCATAGCTGGATCGAAGCGCGCACCTTCTTCATTCGTAAAATTTACAAGCATTAATGGGATCTCGAGCTCAATGTCGTTTTCCTTTAACGTTCGTATCGCCTCTATTGCTGTTAAAATACCTAAGACACCATCAAACCTGCCGCCTTTTTCAACCGAATCTAGATGTGATCCCATTACGATTGGTGGGCAATCTTTTTTTCCTGGTAGCATCGCATAGATATTTGCCATATCATCTACTTGAATATCCATGCCTAACTCCATGCATATTTCACAAAAATAGTCTCTCGCTAATACATCCTCTTTTGAAAGGGACAAACGGGTTACGCCCCCATTGGCAGTTGCGCCGAATTGACTAAATTTTTCAATTAACCCCTGCAATCGATTACTATTACATTTAAACATATGCAAGTCCTCTCTTTCACAGTTATTAAAAAGTGTTTGTTTTTGAAGATTACAAATTTTGAATTATTAAAAAGTTGTTGTTTATGAAAATTATATAATAGAAAGCATTTGGAAGATATGGGTATAAAGCTAAGAAAGTATGTGCAAGTGCACAATATGTATGGTACGTTATTTGTATAATAAGGGGGGGCTGTTATGGGAACGATTGGCAAAATCGTAGAGGGGGCTCTATTCCCGATGCTGACATTAGTAGCTGGACAAAGCGGTATGTATCGAAGAGTTACAGGTATTAACGTAGTAGAAAGCATTGATTTAATCATGTTTTGCCGCCCAAATGAATTAGTTGTGACAACAGGTATTAACTTTCCACACCAAAATACATCCTTAGAACAACTCGTTAAACTGGCGTACACTAAAAATATAGCTGGTTTTATCGTGAATACGGGGCCATATATTCCTGACATTCCTGAATCGGTCATGTCGTTTGCCAATGAGCATGAATTGCCCATTTTTCAAATGCCTTGGGACCGCCGTGTAGCCGATCTTTTAAAAACGACATTTCAATTTATCACCACTCACGAGCAAGAACACTCCACCGAAGACCAAGTCCTTTACAACTTACTGTTTCACTACAAACAGCACGTCGATTCCACAAGGCAAAATTTAACCCAACTTGGATTTCCACAAGGCGCAGAATTGGCCATCATCACTTGTACAACAACAGATGCACACAGCAGCATTGACCGTTACGAGGTCCTCATTCAGCTCGCATTTCGAAATAGATATAAACGCTTTTTAAGACTCAAGCACAAAAATCAACTCATCTATCTCATCAACCGAACACAAATCACTACATCCAATAGCCCTTTCTCAAAAACAGTTGAAGACATCTACGACAAAATCACTCAGGAAAACGATAGCTTAAATGTCATCATTGGCAAAGGGAATTTTTATGAAGACTACGAAAACATCCATAAAAGTTACGAGGAATCACTCACCGTCATTCAATTAGCACAGCTGCACAACAACCGCTTCTTATATAAATACAAAGAAATTGGAGCCTATAAAATTATTATGGGTGTGCAAAATCGGACATTAATTGAATCCTTTAGTCAGGATATACTTGGACAGCTTTATCGATATGATGATTTGCACAACTCCGATTACGTGTCATTTTTACGTATTTACCTTGAAGAAAACGGCAGTACGAGTAAAATTAGTGAACGTTTATTCATTCATCGCAACACTGTCCTATATAAAATCAAAAAAGTAGAACTTCTATTAGATATGGACGCCACCAACCCTTTTACAAAAACCAATTTATATATGGCCTTTTTAATAGAAGATGTGTTGACGCATCAATAATTATGCGTGATAGGAGGAGGAAGTTATGAATGGATTTTCACTCACTGTAGCTGATGTACTGACGAAAAAGTTATTCAGTAGCGCAAAGCTTCTTGCTGGTGCAGAGGGGCAACTCAATGTCATCAAATGGGTGCATATCGTCGAAAATATGGATGCTGCCAAATTATTAAAGGGCAATGAATTAATTTTGACAACGGGTATTCATTTGAAAAACAATGACGATGACTTCCATAACTTTATTCACCAATTAATTGCATCCAAATCAGCTGGGCTGTGCATTGAGCTCGGTAGCTCCATTCAAAAAATTCCTGATTGCATACAGCAACTGGCGACTGACTACCAATTCCCTCTTATTATCTTTCAACAGGAGGTAGCCTTTGTCGAAATCACCCAAGAAATACACAGCATCCTCATCAATCAGCAATATGGCATGGTGAAAAACCTGGAAAACTACGCTCAGCAAATTAATAAATACACACTTACCGCCAACAATTACGAGCAAATTTTAATGCACCTCTATAAACATCTTGGCTTGCAAGTCATCTTTACATTCAATGGGCAAAAGCCTTTGTTTATTCCCAATATTCAGCAGGACAAGTATGACAAGATGCAACAACAAGCAAGCCCTGATTATGAGGAAAAACATGTTATTCGCTGTGAGGTGAATATTTTCAACCAGTATTATGGGGAGGTATGTTTGTTTTCCCCGCAGCGCGTCGTCAATGAATACGATGCACTTATTTTAGATCGCACGGTTATTGCACTATCACACTATTTATTGCGGGTTTTGTATAGCGAGGAAAAAAAAGCTGTAGAGGATCGTGAAGTTTTAAAGCAATGGTTGAATGGCCTATCCAATGTGGAGGAATTGACACATTTCCTGCAAGACCATCATGCAGATATCACGACAAGTCATTGGCTGGTCATGATACATCAAATCCACAAAAGTAAAAGCAGTGATTTAACGTACTATAAGCTGTTTACGCGCAATGTCTTAGAGAAGTTAGATTTCTATCCGTTTATCATAGAAAAGCAACAACAGCTTATTTTTATTTTAGCGAATTTACGCGCACAAGATACGTATAAGCAACGTATCGAACAAGCCATTACACAAATCCATGATAATCAGCAAAAATATAAATATGCTGACTTTAAAATTTCAGTCGCTGTAGGCAAATACGTCACTCATTTCCAAGCTGTCAATACTAGCTTTCTAACAGCGAAAGACACCTTACACATTCGGTGGAAAGCCCCACAGCTTTCGTATTTTCACGAGGATTTACACCTTCACCATTTAATTTTACAATTACAAAAAAGTCCATATATTATGGACATGATGACCGAATATATACAGCCCGTTATTGACTATGACCGCAAGCATAGTAGTAAATTAGTCGAAACATTAAAAGTATACTTAGACACAAATGGTCAGAAAAAAGACACTGCCGAACGCCTGTTTATCGTTAGACAAACACTGTACCATCGTTTGGAAAAAATTGAGCAACTGCTTGGCCAAGATTTCATGCAAACAGAAAAGCGATTAGCACTAGAGTTAATACTGTTTACCGACAAATAACTATTCCCTTCACTCACCTTATGTGAAAAGCAACTGCCTATTTATTTTACATTGTGTATATTGTTATTTTTCCCGAAAGATTGAATAATAGATTTATAGAACGACACTAGCCTTGCATTAAATCTATCCACCAGCCCTGAATACTCAAATTATTCAGCAACTTAATCCCGTGCAAAAAAAGTACTTTATATTGGCTAAAGTCAGTTGGTATCCCTCCAAATTCAAACGAAAACGAACTTTCGCACAAATGTAATTGTGAATTAAAACCAATTGAATGGACTCACCTCTATTGAAGTGTTTCCCTTTTTGCCTCTGAACCGCGAAATTGAATAGAGCAAATTTTCCATCGTGATTTATGCAACGCTAGTGATAGCTTGATGATACATGAAGGAGTGATGATGTTCGATGACGAATTTAACGAGTCAAAATTGGCAAGTAAAAGATGAACAATATGTATGGCATTCCATGAAGCCCTACAACCCAAACGCAACGACAATCATTCAGAAATCGAAAGGCGCTTGGATTACGGACATTGATGGCAAACGTTATTTAGATGCGATGTCTGGTTTATGGTGTGTGAACGTTGGCTACGGGCGAGAGGAACTCGCCAAAGCCGCTTACGAGCAATTACTGGAAAATGCCTATACTCCCCTATCCGTAGGGCATATTCCTGCCATTCAACTAAGCGAAAAAATCAGCGAATTATTAGGCGATGATTATGTTGTATTTTTCTCTAATAGTGGTTCGGAGGCGAATGAAGCCGCCTTCAAGATCGCACGTCAATATCATCAGCAAAAAGGTCACACAAATCGCACCAAATTCATTTCTCGCTATCGTGCCTACCACGGCAATACGATGGGGGCATTAGCCGCAACAGGGCAAGCACAGCGCAAATATAAATACGAACCGTTAGCACCTGGCTTCATTCATGTTGCACCACCAGATGCCTACCGTGCAAACGAAGATCATATTACAGAGTCCTCTGACCTACCGTCTGTTCAGGCGATCGATAATGTCATGACGTGGGAATTTTCCGAGACGATTGCCGGCGTTATACTCGAGCCTATTATTACCGGAGGCGGCGTAATTATGCCACATGAGGACTATTTACGTGGAGTAAAAGCAGTTTGCGAAAAGCATGGGGCCCTGCTCATTGTCGATGAAGTAATTTGCGGCTTTGGTCGTACAGGCAAGGCATTTGGCTTCCAAAACTATGGCATTCAGCCGGATATTGTCACAATGGCAAAAGGCTTAACAAGCGCTTATATGCCTTTATCTGCCACAGCTGTGCGTCGCGAAATTTATGAGGCCTTTGGAGGAAGCGAGGAGTACGACTTTTTCCGCCACGTCAACACATTTGGTGGTTCTCCGGCGGCTTGTGCGGTTGCACTCAAAAATATCGAAATCATGGAAAATGAAAATCTATTTGCTCGCTCAGAAGAAATGGGTGCAATTATCCATGCGGAACTACAAGAACGCTTAAAGGATCATCCAAATGTCGGCAACATCCGCGGGAAAGGCTTACTGATTGGCATTGAGCTTGTGAGTGACAAATACAGCAAAGCGCCACTTGATGTAACTGCTGTCAACAAAGTCATCGCTTTATGTAAAGAACAAGGGTTAATCATCGGGAAAAATGGTGTCACGGTTGCGGGCTTTAACAATACGTTAACACTCGCTCCACCACTAATTATTTCATTAGTAGAAAAAGATTTGATTGTTGAAAAACTTACGCACGCTTTAAATGAACTACTACCAAAAGCGTGAAACACAAGGGGGAAATGAGTGTATGGTAACGAATACAGAGGTAAAAGAACTAGGCCATTTTATTAATGGTGAAATCGTTGCAGGCAAAAGTGGTCACTTCTCAGATGTTTTCAATCCAAGTTCAGGGGCAGTGATTGCACGCGTCCCTATTGCAACGAAAGAGGAAGTGCAAGGCGCAATTGCAACTGCTAAAGCGGCCTTTCCAGCATGGCGCGCCCTGTCGGTTGGCAAACGCGTTGAAATTGTCATGAAGTTTCGTCAATTGATGACCGCACGTATGGATGCGCTCATAGACATCATTTGTATCGAAAGCGGAAAAACAATGGAGGATGCCAAGGGTGAAATCACACGTGGTTTAGAATCCGTCGACTTAGCCATCAATGCCCCCCACCTATTAAAAGGCGAATACTCCGTCAATGTTGGTGGGAATATTAATGCTTATTCCGCAAAAGCACCACTCGGCGTTGTTGCATCGATTTCCCCATTCAACTTTCCAGTGATGGTGCCACTTGCCATGACTTGTATGGCGGTCGCAGTCGGCAATTCCGTCATTTTAAAGCCGTCCGAGCGCGTGCCATGCTCCGCATTATTTTTATCGGAACTGTGGAAAGAAGCGGGTTTACCAGATGGTGTTTGGACAGTCATCAATGGCGACAAGGATGCGGTCAACGAGCTTTTAGAAAACCCTGCTGTTGAAGCCATTTCGTTTGTCGGCTCGACAGCAGTCGCTGATTATATTTACACAACCGGTTCAAAATACGGCAAGCGCGTTACGGCATTAGGTGGCGGTAAAAACAATATGATTGTCATGCCAGATGCAGATTTAGATCAGGTCGCAAACGCATTTTTAGGCGCGGCTTTCGGGGCAGCTTCCCAGCGCTGTATGGCCATTTCCACAATCATTCCAGTTGGCGAAGAAACAGCGAATAACCTTGTCAAAATACTGGCTGATAAAATCGCGAAATTAAAAGTGGGGCCATACACAGATTCAGACGTTGATTTTGGACCTGTTATTACAAAGCAATCAAAGGACGCAATCATTGGCTTTATCGACCGTAGCCTAGAAGAAGGCGCTACACTCGTATGCGATGGTCGCAACCCAGACATCGCTGAAAAGTCCAACGGCTTCTATCTAGGTCCTACCCTATTAGACAACGTCAAACCTGGCATGGAAGTTTATGAGCAAGAGGTATTCGGTCCTGCTCGTAACGTCGTTCGGGTAGATTCATTAGAGGAAGCAATCGCCTTAACCAATGCACATGAGCTCGGTAACGGTGTTACAATTTTCACGAATAACGGGGCGGCCGCTCGCAAATTCACAACGGAGATTGACGTCGGAATGGTTGGGGTAAACGTGCCAATTCCAATTCCTGTTGGTTATCATAACTTTGCCGGTTGGAAACGTTCTAGATTTGGTGAGGGGCATATGTTTGGGCCTGACCAAGTCCGCTTCTTCACCAAGACCAAAACCATTTCAGAAAAGTGGTTTGAAGAAAACAGCGAATCCGCGTCCACATTTGCATTTCCAAGTAACAACGACTGATGGTGCGCGAAAAATAATGTTAATCTTCAACCAGAGGCGGTTTTCTTCATCCCCCACTGATTGTTAGTTTAACCATTCGGGCAGTTGATCCCCACTTATTCTTCTCGTGATCCCGAAGACTTTAAGTGGGAAGTTTTACTGCACGTTAATGCGGGATAAACTACTAGTCATTCAACAAGTCATCTATAATTTTAAAAACCGAAAATGCTTTTTAGTTAAAACAGGGCACCTCTTGTTCATTATTTCGCAGCGGCCAGGGGGTGATCAAGTTAGTTACTAGTATGTTTGGTTAATCACCAGACGAGTTGTTTTCACACAAAAAATAACACCGGAATCCCGCCGAGGTTTGGTCGATGGATTTCCGGTGTTTTCTATTTCAATAGAATGAGGTGTTAGTCACTTAAACTTTTTACTTTTCACATGTACTAACTGTTGCTGGGTCATGACTTTCCTACTTCTGTCATTAGGTTTTGTCATGTTCTTTTTTCTCTTTATACCGTTTCCAAATAATAAGGGGTATCAACAGCAACGAAAGATACATACCGAGAAAGCCTAAAACAGCATAGCTTGAATAGGCTACAATGATTCCTGACATTACACTGCCTGCTGTTCCAGCTAAAGCAACCCATACATCAACGGAACCTTGTGTTTTTGCACGTGTTTTCATATCAGTTGAATCGATGATGATCGCTGTTCCGCTGATCAAACCAAAATTCCATCCAAGGCCAAGCACTATCAACGCAATTGTCAGCCACAACAGGGAATCTCCTGGAGCAAAGGCTGCTAGTAATCCTGCAATTGATAACGTGACACCCGAAGCAATGACCATAACTGTACGACCGACTTTATCGACTAATAGTCCTGTACCAAGCGACGGCAAATACATCGCCGCAATATGTAGACTTATTACCATTCCAACGACCGTCAGTCCAGATCCATGATTTTGCATATGAATGGGGGTCATTGTCATGATTGCAACCATAACGAGATGAGACAAAACGAGAACCATTGCACCGACAAAAATACCGATTCGGTTTATTTTACTTTGCAGTGGTATATTTACTACTGTACCGTTTGAATCAGCTTGTTTTTCCTGCTTTACAGCAATTGCTTTTGCGACTAGAAATGGATCAGGTCGCAAATAAAAGAACAATGTTAGTCCAGCTACGAGGTACGCCGCCGCTGCTAATATGAATGGACCCGCTAGAGCCGGTATACCTAGCGCCATTGCAAAGTTCCCCATTGGCGTCACTAAATTTGGACCAGCCACTGCGCCTATCGTCGTTGAAACCATTGCGATGCTAATGGCAGTCGCCCGCTGCTTGTCACTGGCCAAGTCTGTTCCAGCATAACGCGCCTGTAGATTTGTCGAAGTCCCTGCACCATAGACAAATAGCGAAATAAATAATAATAACACATTTTCCATAGTTGTTGCGAAAATGACACCTATCGCACCGATTCCCCCCGTGATGAACCCAAGTGACAACCCATAACGACGACCAAAACGCTGCGAGATCCTGCCAACTAAGAATGCCGCTAGCGCAGATCCAAGCGTAAACAAGGCAGCCGGCAATCCTGCAAAGCTCGCAGTGCCTAACATATCCCTAGCTAGTAGTGCACCAACTGTAATCCCAGCTGCAAGTCCCGCCCCACCAAAAATCTGTGACATCACGACAACGAATAGCGAGCGCCGATAGAGCTTTTGTTGTGCTTCTACTGAATCTACGTAGTACGCTAGCTCCAACGGTTCTTTTTTTCTCATATGGAAATCCCCCCTTCACCAACTCAAAGAAACCAATAGGATCGATCTTAAGGCTAGTCAACTAACATACTATCCGTGTATTTATTTTAACACCCTCTGTACACTACAAGGAATTTATATAACAAATCACCACATGTGTTTAGTAACCAGGATCACACACCGGGCGCTGCGTGAATAATTGCTTTTAGTTTACTTTGGATTAAATGACTTCTATACAATTACCGAGATGCCTGGATGTGTGCTGACTTTAGTTTAACGTTTACAATGTTTAGGGATGAGACTTTGTCGCATCCCTGCATAGTTTTTTCGGTAATCATATGGTGGTCCTTCACCCGCCCTGCTCTAAATGCAAAAGTACACAGAGTGCTAAAGCTTTTCGAGACAAAAGAATAGCTGACTTCCTACCTGGAGAAAAGCCGCCAAAGATGCAATTTTGGCGGCTGACGCTTTCTCTATGGTTTTTTCTTTTTTATTTTAAAGAACTGTCACTAGCTATAGAGTATCACGTGATTTAAGATGCATACTCTTTGCTATAAGTAAGCAAGAAAATGGGTAATTAACTGGCGTGACAAATCACCTCTTACGGGATTCAATACCCCATGTAATGACTTATTGTTCTATTAAACAATCCCACCTTGGTACGCATTATGAAGTGGCGCAGCGGGTGAAGTTGTTATTTGTTTGTTCGCGCGGGCACTCAATACTCAATTTCTCACCAGTCATACTCACCATATAGCGCTTGGTATTAATTCTCTTTATTTAACAATTGTAATCGGACAATTCACATGCTTCATTACTTTGTGACTGACGCTACCGAGTACCATTTCTTGAAAAGTGTTTAAGCCGCGACTCCCAATGACAAGTTGGTCAATTTCTTCTAAATTCACATACTTTATTATTTCTTGACTCGGATTCCCTTTTAACATGGTAATCTTCGTCTTCACTCCGACGTCTTTTGCTAGTTCTATGATAGGTTGCACTCTTTGCTCTCGTTTTAATGTTAAGCTTTCTGGGCTTTGTGATAACAGCCGCTCATCTTTCGCCTTATTATAATCCGACACATAAATAACTTCTAAATGCGCCTCAGGTAAGTATTGCACAAGCGTAATAGCATGTTTTGCTGCACGTAAAGCATTTTCTGACCCATCAATTGCTACAGCAATCTTCATGTAGATCCCTCCCTTATGTTAATCGTTTATACAATTGTTCACTTGAAGAATTTAACCCTTGAATTTGTACCTTCACACCTTTTTGCTCAAGCTTCTGTTTCACTTTATATATTGCACCGACTGCAGATTCATCCCACAGCTGACTATTTTCAAAGTTAATGACGATTTCATTTTCTGTAACATTGTCAAACGACTGAATAAATTTCGTAGTTGATGCAAAAAACAAAGGACCTTTTACGTTATATCCATCCAAATCATGCGTTACTGTCACACGAGAAATTTTTGCAACAAAGAATAGTGCACTTAATATGACACCACTAACAACACCAATTGCTAAATTATGTGTATATAAAATAATAGCCACTGTAATGAGCATAACAAGTGATTCGGATTTAGGCGCTTGTTTCAGAAATTTGAACGAACCCCAATTAAATGTTGTAATACTAACCATAATCATCACCCCGACAAGAACGGACATCGGAATCTTGATAACTACATCGCCTAAAACGATAATTAAAAACAGTAGAAACACACCTGCGGTCAAAGTCGATAGGCGTCCTCGTCCACCTGATTTAATATTGATGATTGACTGACCAATCAAAGCACACCCTGCCATCCCACCGAAAAAACCAGTGATAAAATTGGCGATCCCTTGTCCACGTGCTTCTCTATTTTTATTACTCGACGTATCAGTCATATCATCCAACACTTGGGATGTAAGTAATGATTCCAATAGACCGACAATCGATAAAGCTAGAGCATAAGGTAAAATAATTATTAACGTTTCAAAGTTAAATGGAATATCTGGAAGGAAAAAAACCGGTAGTGAATTTGGCATCGTCCCCAGATCACCTATCGTCTGTAACTTCACACCACTAATGAGCGCAATACAAGTCATAACGACAATCGCAACAAGAGGTGCAGGAATAGCCGTAAAAAATCGCGGAATTGCGTACACTAAAATTAATGTTACAATCGCAAATAGATAGGTCAAACTGCTCGACCCAAGTAAATAAGGCATTTGCGTAATAAAAATCATAATCCCTAGTGCATTCACAAATCCAAGCATGACGGAGTTTGGGATGAAGCGCATTAAATTCGCAACACCAAATCCCCCAAGTATTAGTTGAATAATTCCCGTTAAAATTGTTGCTGCAAGTACATATTGTAGACCGTGATTTGCCATTAAACTGACGAGCACTAAAGCCATCGCACCTGTCGCAGCTGAAATTAAACCAGGTCGCCCCCCTACAAACGAAGTAATGACTGCAATTGTAAATGAAGCATATAGCGCGACACGTGGATCGACACCCACTATGAACGCAAAAGCCAATGCTTCAGGAATGAGTGCCAGTCCTACAACAATACCTGCTAAAATATCGGCACGCACATTCCCAAACCATTGTTGTTTTAAAGTATACATACTGTTCCCCTCTCATGATGTTGAAAATTACAAAAAATCTTAAACCAATGTTAGAATGTTAATAGCATATCATTTATAGTCCCGTAAGTGTATAGTTTTGGGAAGATTGGAGTAAATTAAATGAAATATGGATATATCCGTCCGATTGTCTCGGATCAACAATGCACCCAACAATTAAATGAACATGTTATGGATACATTATTTAAAGAGACACATGGACTCGCCAAGAAAAGAACAGAACTCGAACACTTATTAATGACTGTCCAAAAAGATGACGAACTATACGTCCAAAACATTGTAGTATTAGCCGATTCCCTGCAGGAGCTTTTAGATATTTTACGACTAGCAGAACGCGATCAAATCAATATTCATTTCGTCGATGAACAAGTAACCAATCAATCGATACAAAAGTTTTCACTACTTCAAAGCGCTACTTTTTTTGCGGATTTACAATCAAAATTTCTAAGCCATTCTTCTACATTCTCGCTACAGGCCGCTAAACAGCAAGGGAAATCGATTGGTCGTCCACGAAAAGCAGATGACAATTTACAGCTGGCTTTTGCAATGTATGACAGTAAGAGTTATACGCTATATGACATAAAAGAAACGACCGGAATTAGTAAGTCTACTTTATATCGTTATTTGGATGATCGCTCTACATCATTTTCCGATGACAAAGAGTAGTAGAGATAAACAAAAGATGTTCAGGAATTCTCATTTTGTACAACAACCTTTGTACACTGATAAGATCTTAGTAAAATCGGCTCCTTTGTTACTATTGAAATCATAGGAATAGCTATACACAAACAAAAAAGACCTATCCGATATTGCGAATAGGCCTGTGATTTACGTAGTTTTTTTGTGGTTTAGCACCCCCAATGGAGCACCCGTTAATGTCTCTGTTTGTCTTCTTTTATTTCTTCACTTTTGAAATCGTCAGCCCATCCCCGATTGGAATAAGAAGCGATTCCAGTTTCGGGTGATTGGCTACCGTTTCATTGAATGTTCTCATTATTTCTGTATAGCGTTTAGGGTTCGCCTCCGGATCCACCACACTTCCGCCAGCCAAGACGTTATCCGTCACGATTAACGCACCCGCCTTCGCTAGTCGTATGCAAGCTGCCAAGTAATTTTCATAGTTTTCTTTATCCGCATCGATAAAGAAAAAATCAAATCGCTGCCCATCGTCAACTAGTTGTTCAAGACTTTGCAAAGCAGGCCCCGTCCTATAGGATACTTGATCGCCAAATCCCGCTTTAGCTAGATTTTTGGATGCTAACGTTGCGTACCTCTCCTCCAGTTCAAGAGACGTCAATTCCCCTTCACTCCCAAACCCCCTAGCAAGACAAATTCCGCTATAACCGCCAAGCGCACCGATTTCCAGCACATTTTTAGCCCCTGAAATGGCAACCAGCATCGTGAGCAGCTTGCCAGAAGAAGGAGAAACCGATATGGCAGGCATACCATTTTCCTCAATCGATGCAATCACGCCCTCCAACAGAGCATCCCGCTTCGTAAATACTGTATCGATATAACTGTTAATTTTTTTCATCCACTTCAATCCCTTCCTCATTAACATCTACGGACTGTTGACGAACGTCCATCTCATCCTCATTGATTTCAAATAGTTGAATGAATTCACTAATGACCATGTCAATCGCTTTTAATTCACCGACTAAAATTGGCTGGATTGATTGAAACTCAGGTTGATCTAGCTGCTTTTTAATAGTCGAACGTTTCAGATGCATTCGCTCTAAAAAAGCAATCGCCCTCCCTCTGCGAAAGGTTTTCGCTCCACGCTGATGCGAGCCATCTTCCCCACCGTGGCGTCTACCGTGTTGACGTCCCTCTCTTTTCGCAAGTTCATCTCTCATAATGAATCACCCTCCCTTGTATACATTTGTATACACATCTTCGTAATACCTACTGTATACGAACGTATACAAATCGTCAATGACAATTCATTATGGTCCAATATAAAAAAAGAGAGTCTTACTACACTTTAGATGTAGTAAGGCTCACGCTTTGTACCGTCTTAATCATGTCCCGTTAGTGGGATGAATCAAGGCAGGTTCACTCACCAATTATCATCTGCAGAAAATCATTCCGCATGGCAAATCCATGTCCCTTGTTACCTCATGTAGTGTTAAAATGCAGCATCATGCGAAAGTGTGTATGTTATCAATAGGCTTATCACTTCCACAATTTGTTTTATTAATTACTTTTTCTGAGTTGAGATGCACCATAGATAATTGCAATAAGAACGATGCCTATTAAAACAATGATAGTAGTCAGTGGGTCGTTAATTCTCGGGATTGAATGCTGAAACACTTTGAAAAGAACTAATAACCCTATGCCTACAATAATTCCGGCAACTGTTGCTTTTTTATCGTCTCTTCCCTCCCGTGAAAAAGTATCACTTCTTTTGTGAAATAATAAATTTTCAACCCCAGGCTTTGTGTAACGACTCCTGAGGCATGACATTGCACCACGCACCACCTGTACAGGGGTAGTCACAGCGAATTCAATGGCATTACTTTCTTCTCACGAATAACACTTTATACCACTGATTTACTAGAAACGGCATAATGGACAAGCTATAAATATAACCTAATTGTACGCCACTTAATGTTGCGACTTCAAACACACCCGTAAGCGACGGAACAAATAACACTAAATGTAAACATAAAAAACCTATTAAAAACGCTAACCAAGTATAGAGATTCGAAAATACACCTATTGTGAAGATCGATTCTCTAGATCTCGAGTTGAAGCCATGTACTAATCTCGACAAACATAATGTTGCAAAGGCCATTGTGCTTGCTGTTTGCGTATCGCCCGTTGACAATCCCATTCGAAAAGCAATGATCGTAGCGATGGCGATTAATATACCTTCAAGCACCACTTGAGTAGTAAATTTTTTATTTAATAGCGGCTTGTGAATATCTCTAGGCTTGTCTTTCATCGTGTTTTTATTATGCGGCTCTAACCCTATTGCAATTGCCGGCAAACTATCGGTAAGTAAGTTAATAAATAATAGATGTACGGGTGCAAAGGGTACCGGTAAACCTAAAATTGTTGCATATAATACAACAAAAATAGCACCTGCATTCCCTGATAATAAGAATAGAATGGCGTTTTTAATATTTGTATAGATACTTCTTCCATTTGAAATCGCTTTGACTATCGTTGAAAAGTTATCATCCGTTAAGATCATTGAGGATGCATCTTTCGCTACCTCAGTACCGGTGATCCCCATTGCCACCCCGATATCGGCTTGTTTTAAGGCAGGACCATCATTGACCCCATCTCCTGTCATCGCAACGACATGTCCTTTTTCCTGCCAAGCCTTAACAATACGAATTTTATGCTCTGGTGTTACTCGCGCGTAGACAGAAATATCTTGAACCTTTTCTTGCAGTTGTTCATCCGTTAATCCTTCAATTTCATATCCTTCAATCACTTCTGATGGATCTGTTAAAATACCAATTTGTTTGGCAATAGCAGTTGCTGTTATTTTATGATCACCTGTAATCATAACTGGTTTAATACCCGCTTTTATACAGCTTTCAACTGCTGGTTTCGACTCTTTTCTCGGAGGATCCATCATCGCCATTAATCCAATAAAGATTAAATCTCTTTCGGCTTCTACATTGATTGTTTGATTTTTCGTTATCTCTTTGTAAGAAATCGCCAGTACTCGTAAACCATTCATAGAAAATTCACGATTCACTTCTTCAATTTTTTTACGATGTGCTTCCGTAAAATCAACAATCCCTTTAGACGTTTCGATTTTCATGATTTTAGATAGAAGAACATCTACTGCTCCCTTTGTAATCAAAATCTTTTGCTGATTGAACTGATTCACTGTACTCATTAGCTTCCTGTCTGAATCAAAAGGGATTTCCGCCACTCTTGGATGGTGATCTCTTACGATTAATTCGTTAAGATTGTACTGCTTTCCTAATTTCACGAGTGCAATTTCAGTAGGGTCACCGATTTCTTTATGATCTCTTTCCATGGCGTCATTACATAATAATGCCTTTACGATAAATTTTTTCTCAATTGCATTTTCTAGTTGTAGTTGATCATGCGGAATGACTTTTTGATCAACATATATTTGTTGAACACTCATTTTATTTTCTGTTAATGTCCCCGTTTTATCTGAACAAATAACGGATACACTTCCCAGACTTTCGACAGCATAGAGTTTACGTATAATGACATTTTCCTTCGCCATTTTTTGCGTCCCAAAAGCTAGCACAATGGTAATAATCGAACTTAATGCTTCGGGAATTGCTGCAACTGCAAGCGAAACAGCAAACATAAACGAGTCTACTAACTCGCGTCCTCGAAAAAGATCATTCGTGAAAATAGCTAAACAAATCATCGTAATGCCTAAAGCTAATTTCCCCCCGAAATGATCTAGACTTACTTGTAGGGGTGTTTTCTTTTCTTTTGCAGTATCCAGTAAACTTGCAATTTTCCCGATTTCTGTTTCCATTCCAATAGCCGTAACAATGGCAGTACCACGTCCATTGGTCACAAAGCTTCCAGTGAAAGCCATATTTTTTTTATCAGCAATGGTGATATGAGCTTCCTCGATGGGTGCGGTATTTTTCGCTACCGTCGAGGATTCACCTGTCAACGAACTCTCATTTAAATGCATATTATGGCTTTCTACTACTCTTCCATCAGCACTTATATAATCACCGGCCACCAAATAGAGAAGATCCCCAACCACTATATCTTCTGAAGGTATCTCCACTATTAGGTTATTTCGTATCACTTTTGCAACCGGAGAACTCAACGCTTTCAGATTATCCAAAGACTGTTCTGCCTTCACATTCTGTACAGTGCCCAGGATTGCGTTTAAAATAACGACAAGTAGTATGACTATCGTACTTTCTACTTCACCTAAAAGAAATGAAATGAAAGCTGCAACCAGTAAAATAATGACTAATAAATCTTTAAACTGTTCAAAGAACACGGCGAATGTACTTGTCCTTTTTCCTTCCGCCAATTCATTATAACCGTATACTCCTTGCCTCTTTTGGACGTCGTAATCACTCAATCCTTGATTCGTCACGTCCAGCATCTTCATAACTTCAACTGATGATTGTTGATGATATTCTGTCATTCGATTCTCCTTCCGAGTAGAATCCTTGCTGCTTGTCCTTCCTTATAAAGGTAGTGAATTCACTTGACTATATTTCAGAGAAATAGTATTCGATAATCAGATGTTTAATTTGGCACATGATTTACTCCACCTCCATAATTCTTTAACTCTACCAATTCTATTCCTTGTTCTATTCCAGTATGATAATAACGAATAGAAATATAATTAATTGTTAGATCTGTGAAAATAAAAAGTCCCGCCTTAATACGCATTGTGAAAGGCGTATTAAGGCGGGTGAAGTTGTTATTGGTTTGTAACTAGTATTTAGTGTTGCACTGCCTTAGTGGCTTTGGATAGAGTACTTTTCGTCCACTTGCAACCTCATAAACCATTCAATGTTTCTAACGATTCCAACACATGATTTAGAAAATCTGTAATGTCACCCATGTGATCCTCATTCAATTTAGACTTAAATCCCACTTCAATAATGTCTAGGTAACTTGATGCTTCTTGCTCATAAACGAAGCTCAGTGTTTGTGTTAACTGGATTTCGGTTTCCCAAATATCGTTCAATGCTTGCTCAATTTGCTTGCATTGTATGGCTACATTTTGAACACGTTTGGTAAAACGTACTAACAAAGAACAACCAAGATTTTTACTAGGCAACTCTAATATCTCACCTGCCAAATCTTTGACAGATGCCCCTAACATAATTTCGGCAGTCACATGTGGCTGATCGGCTAATGTAAATTCAATAGCAAAGTCCCTAGCCATAATGGCAAAATCCATTCGATCAAACCGGTTAGTAATCGTGATTTTTCGCTCTAAATTATCTAAATCATACACCTGATTTTCAAATGCTACTTTTAGATTTTCAAAAATTGTTGGATCATACAAATTATTTCCTCCAAATAACAACCATTTTTAGTCGTGCTTTATTTCCCGCAACATTTCTTATACTTCTTTCCACTGCCACATGAGCAAGGTTCATTCCGGCCCGTTTTTCCACCCTCAATTATGCTAAATGGGGTGCTAGGTAGCGGCATTAAATGGTGTTTTCCCATTTGTGAAATTTCATTAGGTGTATGGCCCCTATTTTCCCAAATGCGTGTGGAGTTCGCAATCATGGCGATAACATGTATATATTCATTCATTTGCTTCATATCTTTACATTCAAAACGCCCTAAAAAATCCTGCACCACTCCTTGGAAATTAACGTGAACAACTCGTAATTGACCGACCAATTCATCGATTTCATCCTTAATCATAATCGTACTACCACCGAAAAAGTCTTTCGCAAGCATATGTCCAAGCTTCTGTTGATGGCTTGTCTTTTCATAATATAAATCATCTGCGTAGCGTAATAGCTCTTCTTTTGCAGGTACATAAAATGGCTTGCCCATGGTTCCTTCGATAAATGCAGAATAATTTTTGACGTATTCAATTTCCTCATGGATCAATGCTCTCTTATGTGTAAACACACTTTCTTTCTTTAGCTTTTTTGCATAATGAGAATCTGCTAACAGTGCCTGTAGTTCACTACTCGATACAGATGGCTTATTTTGGACATTGTAAATCTCCAGAAACTTTGGATACTCAATCATTCCATATAGATTAGCACATGCAATAGCATACTGGATTACAAGATCTTTGTTAGGCAGTACTTCCGTATCAACCGACTTTGCCCCGCGATATTTATCAGATAGCACGTAATAATTATCATGATCGATGTGTTGCCATTCTGTCTTTTTGTATTTCACATATTTTAATCGTTCATTCAGCCAAGTAATGTCCAAAGGCAAATAGAACTGCTCCTCCGCCCATGCATATGTGGATAAATAATCTGGATGTGTCGGATCCTGATACACTTCTAGAAAAACTTCATATCCTGGGGGACCGCCAACATCCTCAGGTGGCGCCGTTCCCTCTCCATCAAGTAACGTGGGGTAGCCAAAATAATAATCCTCTACTATTTCTTCAAGCTCCACCAGAATCCGCCAGTCATCACCAAAATCATAGTTATAAATGAAATGTCTGTGTTTTTCAAGATACGAGTCAATTTTTATACGTGCTGGTTGCTTGACCGTTTTACCGTAATACGCCTTCCCTTTGTATTCATCTAAAATCGATTCATTATCTGTGATAAAATAATCATCTATCTCCACTCCAAAGGTATGGTAAGGCTCAAGTGTGCTTTGAAAATTTGTGACGTTCTGGATTGTTTCATGCAAGCGGTTAAATGTCGCACCTGCTGGTAAAATAATGCGCCTCCAGATAAGTGGAGTAATGTCTTCAAAAGATAGTTTTAAAATATATGCTTTCATATGTCACCCTCTCCTTTTATTTTCATCTAATCTTATATCGTAGCTACTACTAGCTACTTTACCGTAAATAATTCACTACATCGAAGAAAAGACCTTTTACACGTTCAATGAACGTGCAAAAGGTCTTACCTATTTGGGATAGTTATCGCACAAATACCTCCTATTCATTTTAAGTAGAACAATCCACCATTAATGATGTCAATTTTAATTCTCGCTTCGTATTGTTGGTCCATTGCTTCTTTCTCAATCTCATAACAATCCGGCTTATTTTCTACCCCTTCATAAAAGTATTCTAATACCTTGCGATCCTTTTGCCATCTCAACTTAGCTTCTTCAGCCCATTTGTGATCCGCCTTCTGTATGAAGGTATCAATTATCCCATCCAATCGTTCAAGGGCACGAATGGGCTTAATAATATAGGGTAAATTAAAGGTGTTTTCCGACATCGTAGTAGTTAAATCTACTCCACTTAACAATTCCTGAAACTCCTCTTTCACCTGGCCCGTCATTAAGTTAATGCCTAACGAATAAAGAATTTCTTTCGTTTGATCACTGTAATACGATATTTTGTAATTAACTGCTAGCCAAGGTGTTAAGATGGTTTGCGGCTCAAATTTATCTACTACCCGCTCATACATTCGGACAAATGAGCCCATCTCTTTTGTTGCTTGAAACAGTTGACTGAGACGAGGAGAGCCGAAGTGTATAACTTCCCCTTTGATATCTTCAACAAGCCTATTTTTATCTGTGATAAAGGTTAGCTGTGCTGGACTCGGTTCCCCGTCAGTACATTCTAAGTACTTCCAATAAAATGGCCTATTCATAATTTTTTTATCCATTTCAATCGTTAATTGAACATTAATATAATGGTCATTGTCATTTAATACTTGGCAATTGTTTTCATTAAAAAATTGTAGTAAATAACTGTGAATTTGTTGTGGGTACATGTTTTTCCTCCTCCCCAAATACTTTCAACTCATATGGATTTTTTGAAAGCGGATAGTATGTCATCGAGCTCTCCCACTACTTGTTCAAATACCCCAATTTTCACATGAAGCAAATCCAATATATGGTCTTCGATTGAATTCTGAATGGCTAAATTGTAAATATGAACGTCATGCTCTTGCCCTAACCGGTGGACACGTCCAATGCGTTGTTCTAATTTCATAGGGTTCCAAGGTAAATCATAGTTAATGACGTGATGACAAAATTGTAGATTAATCCCTTCACTACCCGATTCCGTCGCAATCAGTACCTGCGCTTTCTCTTTAAACAGCTGCTTCATCCACTCCCGTTTATTCTTGTTGAATTGGCCGTTAAAAGGGACACTTGTGATTCCTTTTGATTGTAAATACCATTGCAAATAGGTTTGAGTCGCTCGATATTCGGTAAAGAGTATAACCTTATCACTCGCCTGAGTAATAAGTTCATAAGCCTTTTCTGCCTTCGAATTAACTTCTAAAACCATCAACTTTTGAATAATTCCTTCCATATAAGAAATGTCTTCTGGTTTAATGCATTTTTGTAGCATATTAGTTAACGTCAAGCTTGTAGCTTCCTTACTGCTGCACATTTCCCTTTGTAACGTTATCATGGAGAAGGCATCCGAAAAAATGGGACAAACATTTTTAAGGTCTGAAATCAGATCGTATACTTCTTGTTCTTCTTGAGTAAAAACAATGGGTATGATTTGAACACGACGATTTGTCCATTCAATTCCAGTATCCTGTCTTCTGTTTCTAACCATCACTTGATTTACCAATTCTTTTAAATAATCATCATGTTCCACATTATGTTTACTTACGGAAAACGACGATTGAAACGTCTCATAATTTCCTAAGTGCCCTGGTTTTAGTAATGAAATGAGATAAAAGAGTTCAAATACGTTATTTTGAATTGGCGTAGCAGTTAGCAACAAACAAAACTTTTTCTTCAAGTTTTGTACGAACTCATAGTTTTTAGTTTTATGGTTCTTTAATTTATGGGCTTCATCAATGATGATCAAATCATACTCTTGATCATAGATATTTTCTTTATGTGGGCTTCTTTTTGCCATATCTATACTCATAACGACAATCGTACAATGGTCTAAATCGTAATTTTTTTTATACTGCATAGCTGGAATATGAAATTTGTGATTCAGTTCTTCAATCCATTGATTGACAAGAGAAGCTGGGACCAAAATTAATGCTTTCTTCACAAGGCCTCTTATTAAATACTCTTTCAAGATCAAACCCGCTTCAATGGTTTTACCGAGCCCCACTTCGTCTGCAAGTATCGCTTTGCCATTCATCCTTTCAATGACCGTTTCTGCCACTTTCAATTGATGGGCAAGAGGCGTAAGATTAGGTAAATACTTAGGTGATTGAAGTCCATTGAAATCTGTGATCAAGTTCGTTTTTACTGCCTCATAACTCATCCTATATAAAGTCCAATTATCCCATGCTTCCCGGTTCTCCAGTCGCTCTGTAAAGCCTTCTTTCCATGCAGACGACTTTTCAATTATCATAACGATCACCTCCTATCACTTTTTCTTTCTTATTAGGTTGTCCCAAAAAGAAGTTCCTATGTTTATTGAAGTGAAGTTCAAATTTAAGTCGCCATTTTAATAAAAATACAAAAAGACATGAAACGCTCAACCAAGAAGGTTAAGCATTCCATGTCTTACCGTTTATCAATACAGGCTTCCAAAGTATACGCCTAGTTCGTGAATCCAAATTTCCAAGTAACCAATTGAACTTAATTCAGTTAAATTTTCAACTCGATTTTAGCATCTGCTTTTAACTCTTCAACATGTTTAGATAGTAATTTCTGCTGTTGTTCTTGATTAATTATACCTTGGATTTCCTTACTTACTTCTGCAAGCGGTGGCAACTCTTGTCCCGCTTCTTTTGATTTTGAAGCAGCTTGATCGTAGTATTCTTTAATTTCTTTATCCGTTACTTTTCCTGCTGGTGCTATCTTATCTTGGTACTTTCCAGATATGATGAAATCCGCGATTTGTTCTTTTAATGTTTTTTCATCCATACTTTGAGCTTTGAGCGCTTTCTTCATTTCTTTTTCGCCGCCAAATTGCTTTTCAAGTACTGAATACTCTTCATCAATTTCAGATGTAGATGCTTTTAGTTTCGCTTCTTTTGCTTTTTGAAGAATCAATGCCTGATTAACAAGCATATCTAGTGCTTGCGTTTTTACTTGTTCCGCTGATTCTTTGCTCGATGGGTCTTGTCCCATTTGCTGCATTTGACTCTGAATTGATGTCAATGCCGCGTTATATCCCTCGCCTTTAAGTTCTTCCTTATTTACAACAGCCACGATCTTGTTGTTGTCCACTTGCTGTTTCGCTAACTTCTCTTGCATCTCTTTTGCAGATGCTTCTTGTTCGTTAGTGGCTTCTTGCCCTGCTTTTTCTTCAGGCTTTGTTTCTTCTTGAGGCTTTTCATCAGTTGCCGCTTTATCTTCTCCACCGCAAGCAGCTAAACTTAATGCAAGCGCACCTGCTATAAATGGAACTAGAACTCTTTTTAACTTCATATCATGTAAACCCCTTTCAAATTTGCCGCCCATCATTTCTTAAGCTTAGTTTGTATCTTAACGAACATTCATCAAAAGATAAACTCATATCCCTCCATGACACCAAATTGACACCAGGATGTCATTTAATAAAACACTCTAATCACCGATTAGACGCACTTCCAGTGTAATACGATCATTGAATCATTACAGGAACAAATCACATTAATTTATCGACCAACATTCCGACCGCACATCTTACTTCTTATATAGACAATTAAAACGAAAAAGAATACATCGAGTGCATAATTATTTTAGATGGATTATTTGGCGACAAAAAACACTGGAAATCCGTCGTTTTTTTGTCGATGGACTTCTAGTGTTTTTGCTTTTCCTAGCATGACTTTTCATTTTTATTACCTTTGGTTTTCTGTGCATTTAGTAGGGTCTATATGCGTCACTTCCCATTTACCTTGCTTACTCTTCATTAACTGTGACACTAAAACATCTGTGTCATTTGTTAGTTGAACAAATATAAATCGATAATCATTGCCATCCGTACCGATGAAGTCAATGGTTTTCACATAGCCCTCCCTTTTTGTCGGTAATCTTTTTTTAATTAATTTACACCAATTCCCATACTCAACATCAACAACACCTTCTCCCTCTTGGCGCCAGCCGTGATATGCAGCACACAAGAAATCCTCAGCTGTCAAAGTGATAGCATCAATTTTGTATAGGTCCCCTACCTGTACGACCGAAATGGTACCGTAATGATATTGGAATCCAGAGACGCCAGATGCCGTCCCATTGATCGTTTCGAGTTCAACGAAATAGTGAATCGGTTGAACGTTATTGGGATTTGGTAGTTTGTATAATTTAATGAGATTGGTGTGACCGATGCCTTCGAAAGAGGAAAGGTAGGAGGTATAGGGCATTTTCTGTTGATAGGTTTTGGAGAAGAAGTTGTACGCGATTGGGAATGGCAGCATCGCCTCTCCTACTGTTCCGCACCCTCCAATGAGCTGACTTGTTAGATTTTCAGCTTCTCGCAAAATGCTAAAATAATTGAGGAGCATATTTTCAGGCGAATCTAACAATGAATGCGGAAGGTTGATTTCTGCATACGTCTTGTTGTAATACGGGTCGAAAAATTGATAGCCGAATAATCGACGATTCAATATCGAGCGACGGGAAGGACGAAAGAATTGTTCCACATCTAACTGGGGATTGGTTTCTTTCTCTTTGGTGTGTTCCTGTTGTCTCCTGTGATGCTTTTGTATTTCTGCTCCCATTGTATATGTGGTTTTCTTTTCATCAGCATGTATTCGTAATCGAGCACGTCTCCAAAACACCACGCACATCTCCCCTTTTTCTCCTATTGCCTCTAGGGTATGCCATAGTTAATATATGTGTTTTTTGAAAGATTTGGGGATGCCTTTGCTCGGTTAACAGAGATAAAAGCATTCATCATGAACATGAAGAAAAATACACAGTGCCCGTTTCTAACACCATTCATGCTCGTCGAATTACAGCAACAGTTGGCCCCCACACTATATATGGTGAATATTGTGTATTTCAAAATACTCATTTACACTTAACTTATGCAAAGTTTTACTACGAATAAAGACTACAATCTGATTTTTTTCAAATTGTTAAGCGTAGGACCAGCGAGTTTTACAATTGAAGATCCAGATGGGAATTCCATTCTTGTAGACCAACACAGATAAAGAAGAGGTAATAACGTTTCAAGGAACTTCATACAACATTCTATCAGCCTTGATCCATAGTTTCACCCCACTTTATAGTGTTCTTATGACCACCCATTTCACTTCTAATAGAAACATTTCAAACGAATAAAGGATACATCGAGTGCTATTTTATTCTACAAAGATTGTTTAACGTGAACAAAAGTGAATGGCATCTGCTCAGACGCGATAGGCACAAAACAGATTGCCGATGAGGCAGTTCTCCCCTACACCTACATAGTTAAGACGGCTTGTGACCCGGGCGTCTGGCGCGCGGAGTCTAGACGTGAAATCTCTACGTTGTCACTTATACACAGTTCGAGATTATATTATTTCTTAAGTTTTAAAAAACGGTTGTACAATAAATGACGTTGGTGAAAGAAAATCCCCATCCCTTTAAAGGGAGATGAGGAGGATCTTCACTAACGTCATTTTTTATAAGTATATTGGATAAGGTAATCCT
>NZ_JADPRZ010000041.1 GCF_017347095.1 Sporosarcina sp. E16_8
TAAGGCGCCGTTCAGCTCCGACAGGCATAAGACGGTTTGCGAGGAGGCGTACTTCAGCCCCCACAGCAAAACGACTTATGACCCGAGGAGTTGGCGCCTGGAGCTAGACACCAAGAAAAGCGCAACGCGCCTAAAAGGAATGCAGCTTAAGTACGCCACTTCCTGTGGCAACAAGGAGGGATGTAGTTCAATCCCTCCCAGCTGCATGACCTACATCCTGTAGGCCCCCGACAGGCATAAGTAATCCAGCGACGTGGCGCTCTCTTTGCCACATAGCTGGATTACTTTCAAGGAACCTAGCCTTAGTACGCCGCGTACGGTAGGCCCTTAGGCATCAAATTGTGGTAAATACTCAATCAATTCTCCGACGTATTTTGTCAGTGTTGGGACTGATACACCGAATTCCTTGGCAATCGCTGTTTTCGTTACATCCGGATAACGGGATGACTGGAACATATAATCTGCTGCGGCTGCAAGTGCCGCCGGGTTTCTAAACAAATATGAACGACTTAATGCAGTCTCGCATAGGGTGAACCACATTTGAAACAGATGAGATGCTTGTTTATCAAGCGGACAATATTTATTGTAAAGCAAGTCCGTCGTTTCAAGCGCCCGCATAAATGACTTATCAAAGTTGGTTTCTGGCATGAACTCATAATCGAGACCACTTGCCAAAAAAAGTCGCTCATAGTCACTTAATTTTTCGATTTCAATATAAGATGGATGTGAGATGATTTCTTGCTTATGACCCGACTTTCCAAGAAGATAATACCCAAACATCCTTTCACTTCTGTAGGCGTTGGTAATCTTATTCAGGAGAAACTCCCGATCCTGCTCGAGTGAGTCAGATGTGATAATCTCTTGGACATCTTTCCACGGTTCGTAACCAGCCTTCGAAGGATCCAGTTCAATCAGTGTTGCATAGGCTTCTCTCGCCACTTTTTCTTGTCCAGAGAAATAAGCGGAATGCGACAGCCAGAAGTAGTAGCCTGTATCCCCTTCAAACCCTCTCTTTTGTAGACTTCTGAGCCAATTATAGGCTTCTTTATGTCTGCCAATAAGCGCAAATGTCGCGCCGAGTTTATAGCGATTTTCAAATTGATACGGTTTAATCTTCACGAGTAAAGCAAGTAGAGATTCTAATTCCTCTTCCTTTTTTTCGTAATAATAAAAGACCGCAAGATTACAAAGTGCATGGATATTTCCTTTATTACGTTTTAACACATCATGAAGTAACTTACTGGCCTGGTCGTTTTCCCCGATATAAAAATAGGCGAGCGCTAAATTATTGTAAGCTGCCCAAAATTCCGGATAATCGACAATAATCGACTCAAGCAATTCCACGGCTCCCTTGAAATCACCCGACTCCATAAGTCTTCGTGCTTTTTCCTGTAAAAAATACACTTCGCCGTCCGGCATTTCATCATCATTAAATGACTCTTCCTGTTCCGCGAAATCAATGATTTCCATTGAATCATCAGCAAATGGACCATCGGGATCTATTAATATATATTTTTCTGCATACATTTTTGCATCCCGTAGCATACCAAGATGAGCGTGTATTTCAGCCAAGTAAAATATAATTTCCTCTTCCGTAGGTGCGAGTGAGTTTGCTGTCATTAGCAGTTCATGCGCTTCCTCAAAACGTCCCTCTTCCATAACGAGCACGCCATACTCCATGAGTATTTTCCAATCTTCAGGGCTAAGCTCTGACGCTCTTTTTAAATACCGCTGTGCATCTTCAAAACGATCGCGTTGCATCGCCTGAATCGCTTTATTATAATAAAATTCACCGTCTGGAATGAACGAAATAATTTTTTTATCGTGCTTCTTACGTAGTTTATCCAATCATATTCCCCCGAAAAAATAAGAAGGAACGCAAAGCACGTTCCTTCTCGTATTATCCCCCATTATACCATAAGATACATCGGCACTATCCGTTTTCATTTTTTTTTTGTCGTTCAATCATCTGCTCTTGCGTAAAAATGATTTTAACTGGATTGCCACCAGCAAAAACACCCGGTGGGATATCACGGTTTACGAGGGAAGCAGCGGAAACAATTGCCCCATCTCCTATTTCTACTCCGGGAAGAATTGTCGTATTTGCTCCAATTAATACGTTCTTTCCAATTATGACATCTCCTATACGATACTCATCTATTAAGTATTCATGCGCAAGAATTGTCGTATTGAAGCCAATGATTGAATTGTCGCCTACTTTTATCCGCTCCGGAAACATGACATCAGGCATCACCATTAGGGCGAAAGACGTCTTATTCCCGACTTCCATTTTCAAAAACGTACGGAACAAAAAATTCTTCAGCGGGATGAAAGGTGTATACCTCGATAGTTGGATAACAACAAAGTTTTTTGCCACTTTCAAAAAAGGGACCGTCTTGTAAATATGCCAAAGTGAATTTGCATCTCCACTTACTAAATGTCTTTCAGTACGTCTCAACCTTTTTCACCTTTGACCAGTTGTAATAGTTCCGAAATATGCTGCAACATGTAATCTGGATTGAATGTTTGTAAAAAGGCTTCCCCTTTTGCGGACCATGCAACACCCGCCGTACGAACACCCGCATTTTTTCCACCTTCTATATCATGGTAGTTATCACCGATCATAAGGGCTTCATCCGCGGTAGCTCCTAATCGTTCAAGCGCTAGTAAAATCGGTTCTGGATCTGGCTTCGTTTTCGTAACATCCTCCATCGCAACGATAACGTCAAAGACCCCCTCCACATCAAGAAGGCCTAACCCCTTCATCACCATATCTTTTCTCTTTGTAGAGACAATCGCCATCTTCATGCCCGCTGCCTTCAACAACTTCATCGTTTCAGACACACCATCGAACTCGCTAGAAAGTTCATCATGCATCGATTTATTCCACGCTCTATATTCTCCAATAAGTGCTTCTGTATTTTTAGGATCAATCGAACCAAATGACTCATGTAATGTTGGTCCTAGAAACGGTAGTATATCGAGTCGTTCATATTTCCCAGGGTAGTTTTTTTCAAGGACAAACTGGAATGTCTGGATGATCAATTCATTCGTATCCAGTAATGTTCCGTCAAAATCAAATAGTAGTGTAGTAATTGGTTTAGCCATCTGCAACCGGAACCTCCTTCTTTTTCTGTTGCTCAGCCCGTTTCCAGACATACGCGACAATGATCGTCAGCACGAAGGCTGTTACGACCCTGATAATCAGTAATGGCAGAATTGGAATGCCAAGTGGGATAAAGATCAGTGTATCTTCTATAACTGCGTGACAAGCAACGAGGAAGATGAATGCTAGTGTTGCGTCCTTCTTGCTCACACCATCCTCTTGTACAGCCTGAATCATAACGCCGGCACCATAAGCGAGGCCGATAACGAGACCTGCGACAAGCGTTGTCGAAGCATTCGGTTGTACACCAATTACTTTTGTAAATGGTGCAACTTTCTCTGAAAACTTCTGCAAATAATGACGATCCTTCAATAACTGGACAAAAATCATTAACGGTATGACGATTAAGGCAAGTTGTAAGACGCCGAATGATGCTTTCTGTACGCCAAGCAATCCAATTTCCAACCATCCATCTGGTACAGCTGTAATTTGCGGAGCCATACCGTAGCGCGCCGTCTCCCCTCCGCCTTTCCATAACAAATTGATGACGATACCTGACAGTATAGCTAGCCCATACCGAACAACAATCACGATCCACAGTTTCACACCGACTTTCAGTGCAACACCTGTTTCAATGAATATATTATGCGAAAATGACAGCATGACAGCAATGATGAATACTTCCTTCACAGTCATTTCCAACGATAAAATACCCGCGATTGCAGCATACAAATTGAGCGTATTACCAAGTACTAACGGAATCGCTGCTTCTCCACTAAGACCGAATATCCCCATAAACGGTGCAACCAGTTTAATAAGCCATGGTAACACCGGTGTATGCTGTAAAATGACGACGAGTACTGTGATTGGAAAGATGATTTTCCCCAGCGTCCACGTTGTCAGAAGTCCCGCCTTTAACCCCTTTTGAAGCGTCCCCATTCCCTAAACCCCTTTTTATTTATCTTTATAGTTCACATTTACTTTTTGAACATATCTTCTCACTATGAATACCACGATTGCCACAATGATTGTGATGACCGATACTAGCTGCGCCGCCCGTAGTTCACCGATGACATATAAACTGTCTGTTCGCATCCCTTCGATGAAGAAGCGCCCAGCAGAATACCAGACAAGGTAAAATAGAAACATTTCGCCACGCTTCAAGCTCACCTTGCGCAACCAGATAATGATAATAAGCCCCACAATATTCCACATGGATTCATAAAGGAATGTCGGATGATACGTCACACCTTCAATCGTCATCTGATTCATAATCCAATCAGGAATAATTGTTGTTTCAATGAACTTTTCTGAAACAGGACCTCCGTGCGCTTCCTGATTCATGAAATTGCCCCATCGACCAATAATTTGGCCAATCAGTAGTCCAGCTGCTGCAATATCAACCACTTTCCAGAATGAAATACCTCTCTTTTTCGTGAAGAAGTACGTCGTAATGAAGGCACCAATTAATGCACCATGGATAGCGATACCGCCCTCCCAAATTTGAATAATTTGTGCCGGATGGTCTTTATAATAATCCCACGAGAAAATAACATAGTAGATTCGCGCACTAATGATCGCGATTGGAACAGCCCAAATAAGCAGATCCGTCAAAAAGTCCGGATGCATTCCGCGCTTCACCATTTCCTTTTGAACAACAATAAATGCGAGTACAATCCCCAGTGCGATTAAAATCCCATACCACCTAACTTCCAGCGGACCTAATGAAATCGCAATCGGGTTTATTGCCAGTACATTAAACATGTATCAACCTATCCTTTCTCCATCAAACATTTACTTTCGATTCACTTTAATTTCAGCAGCAAGTTTTTTCGTAAACTCCTCTGCTGCATTAACACCAAGCTTCTTCATGCGGTAATCCATTGCTGCAACTTCAATAATGACAGACAAGTTACGTCCTGGTCTTACCGGCACAGTTAGTTTCGTCAATTCCGAATCCATTATTTTCATCTTCTCTTCATCAATACCTAGTCGGTCATAAATCTTATCCTGGTCCCAAAATTCAAGATCGATAATAATTAAAATTCGTTTATCACTCTTCACGGCACTGGCTCCGAACAATGTCATCATATCAACAATCCCGACTCCACGGATTTCAAGCATATGTTCAAGTAATTTTGGTGCATTTCCAATCAATACATTTTTAGCTACCTGTCTAATTTCCACAAGGTCATCAGCCACAAGTCGATGACCCCTTTTCACAAGCTCAAGAGCTGTTTCACTTTTCCCCACACCGCTCTTGCCCGTGATCAGTATCCCTATTCCATAAACGTCTACAAGTACCCCATGAATGGCTGTCATTGGTGCAAGCCTGCCGCTAAGATAATTCGTTAGCATACCCGAAAATCGTGTCGTCGGAACATCCGATTTCAAGACAGGAATACCTTGACTTTTGGCGGCCTCAATCAATTCAATCGGCACTTCCATTTCATGTGCCACAATGATGGCCGGCGTGGTTTCTGAACAAAGTCTTTTCATCCGATCTATCCGTTCCACTTCGGTTAAATTGGCAAAAAATGATAGCTCCGTCTTACCCAAAAGTTGAACGCGATCCGCTAGATAGTAATTGAAATAACCAGCCATTTCAAGTCCAGGTCTTGAAATATCACTTGTATGTATTTGACGCTCAATCCCCACTTCTCCTGCGCATAGCTCAAGAAAAAGATTTTCTTGAACATCCTTTACTGTTACATAAGACATTAACTCGCCCCTTTTCTATATAATCCAAACGTCTATACCCTATTTTACCATGCCCATTTTCAAATGAAATGATTTAGTGCCGAACCTGTCCACTACTAAACTCTATTTTTCTATGTAGGGGATAAGGAGGGGATGATTTTAACGACACCAATGATTGATGCAGGGCATGGCCCCGTGACAGTTGGAAAACACTCAACAGACGGACTATTGCAGGAATTCAGCTTCAATTAAAAAGGACTGTTGCTACACCGATTCCGGTGTAGCAACAGTCCTTTTATTTCTTTATTCTTTTTTAGCGTTATAACAAACGAGAACAGAGCCCGTTTTCGCTTCACCAAAAATTTGTAGTGGTGATGAATTTCCTTCAACGTCCTTTTTAAAACGGATTGTCCGATGTAGCAATTGTTCCTGCTCAATAGTCCGATCGACATCATCAAGCTTCAAGTCCAATCGCCCCATATTGGACGCAATTTCCCCTGATAGAGCAACGCCTGCTGGAATGTAAATTTCAACTGTACCGCTTATCGTTTTTGCTTCGATTTTCTCTGCTGCCGGATCTGTCGTTGTAACCACGACATGTCCGTTTAATGATTGTGCCTCCACATCTTTCACAGCACCATCGATGTACACGCGCCCGTTCAACGTTTCTGCTTCAATTGTAGTAGCAGTTACACCGTTCAGACCGATTGAGCCATTAACGGTTTCGAATTCACCATTTTTGAACGTCAATCCAGCGATTTCAATTTTCCCGTTTGCAGTCTTCACTTTTACCTTTTCAGCCGTTGCATCTTTCATTTTAAATGAGCCGTTCAACAAACGTGCGGAAATTCTCGCGTAATCCTTTTTCGGAATGAATAATTCAACATTTACTTGAACCATTTTCAAATCGCTTGAAATTCTAATTTTCCCTTCGTCATTAACGAACAGTAGCTTATCAAGAAAATCTTTTTTCGCTTTTTCTTCTGATTCACTATTATAGGTTTTCACCGTAAAATCTGCTCGTACTTCTTCTGTTTCACCGGTATGGATTGTCACTTTACCGTTGTCGATATCGATGATGACTTCGTCGATTTCGGTTGCGGGCTTAGTGATTGTATGATCGAACGTAACTGTATTGCCAAATGGCGAATCAAATTCGAATGATTTCACTTTTTGAACAGCCGTCTGCATGAATTGCATGAATCTGTCTCCAACGTTCGTAAAGTCCTTAGTCAAATCTTCAAGGAATTCATCCATGGAAGGCTGATCTTGATCCTTGTCTTCGATAATTGGCTCAGCCTTTTCGAATGGATCCACTTTTTCTTGTTGTTTTGGTTCACTATATTGTTTTTCCAAATCTGGTGCCGCTACAGTGGTCTGTTTAGCCTCAGTGTTTTTTTCCACTTGACCAGTTTTCCCTACTGTTTCTAGAAGTGTCAATGCTTCCTCGGTCGTGATCGTACCGTTTTCCAGCATTGCTAAAATCCGTTTCCGTTCATTTTGCATCATTACGCCTCCTAGTATTGTGGTGATCCGGATTTCTCCATTATTTTATTACTAACTATATATACGAGTGGGTGTGGAAAAGGTTTCATTTCGAAACTTTTTCTGCATCTTCAATCATCATTTTCATTCGTTTTCGTTCACGCTCAAGAACTGGTTTTAAATAATAACCTGTATATGAAACTGTGGATTCCGCCACTTTTTCAGGCGTACCTGTCGCTATAATTTGCCCGCCTTTATCACCACCCTCAGGCCCTATATCGATAATGTAATCGACAGTTTTAATGACATCCAAATTATGTTCGATAACGAGTACCGTATTCCCCGTATCGACAAGGCGCTGCAATACGATAAGTAATTTGGCAATATCATGGACATGAAGACCTGTCGTCGGTTCGTCAAGAATATAAAACGACTTTCCATTGGAGCGTTTGTGCAGCTCAGAAGCAAGTTTCACCCGCTGCGCTTCACCGCCTGATAATGTCGTTGCCGGCTGTCCCAGATTAATATAACCTAGGCCAACATCAACAATCGTTTGGAGCTTACGGCTAATTTTCGGTATATTTTCAAAAAACACGAGCGCATCGTCTACTGTCATAGCAAGTACGTCCGCAATGTTTTTCCCTTTATAAGTTACTTCGAGGGTTTCTCGATTATATCGTTTCCCATGACAAACTTCACAAGGTACATAGACGTCCGGTAAGAAGTGCATTTCGATTTTAATGATTCCATCGCCACGACAAGCCTCACAACGCCCCCCCTTAACGTTAAAGCTGAAGCGCCCTTTTTTATAACCGCGGACTTTAGCTTCGTTCGTAGAAGCAAACATATCTCGCACATCATCAAACATGCCTGTATAGGTCGCGGGATTGGATCTCGGCGTCCGTCCAATTGGGGACTGGTCGATTTCAATGACCTTTTCAAGCTCTTCAAGCCCTATAGCAGATTTATATTGCCCCGGTTTCTGCTTAGAACGATTCAATTTCTGAGCGAGTACTTTGTAAAGTACTTGATTAATAAGCGTACTTTTCCCCGATCCTGAAACGCCTGTCACAGCTATGAATTGGCCAAGCGGAATATCTACATTTACATTTTTTAAATTATTTTCAGATGCACCTTTAATGACGATTTTTCGTCCATCTAGTTTGCGTCTTTCCAATGGCAGTGGGATGAATTTCTTGCCACTCAAATATTGACCCGTCAGCGAATTAGGGTCATTCATTACTTTTTCAGGTGTACCTGCAGAAACGATTTCTCCCCCCGCAACACCCGCACCAGGTCCGATATCAATTAAATAATCGGCAGCCATCATCGTATCTTCATCATGCTCAACAACAATCAATGTATTGCCGATGTCGCGCATACTTTTCAACGTACCGATGAGCCGATCATTATCCCGCTGATGAAGTCCAATAGATGGTTCATCTAAAATATAAAGAACGCCTGTCAGTCTTGAACCAATTTGAGTTGCCAACCGAATTCGCTGTGCTTCCCCGCCAGATAGCGTTCCTGCCGCCCTTGATAACGACAAATAATCGAGTCCAACATTAATAAGGAATCCGAGACGCTCTTCAATTTCACGTAATATAAGCTTTGCAATTTGTGTATCTTTTTCTGACAGCGCAAGATTTTTGAAAAACTGGTCTGCCTCAGTAATGGACAATTCCGTCACCTTTCCAACATGGACGCCATTCACTTTTACCGCGAGCGATTCTTCCTTTAAACGGTACCCAGCACATGTTGGACACGGCCGCTGTGACATATACTTCTCCATCTGTTCCCGGATATAATCTGAAGAAGTTTCTTTATAGCGACGCTCTACATTTGCCAAAACACCTTCGAAGTAGATATTGCTATCGCGCGTGCCACCAAATTCATTTGTGTAGCGGAAACGAATTTTCTCATCATTTGAGCCATTTAATATTTTATCAAGTTCATCGTCTGGCAATTCACTTACCGGTACATCCATGGATATGCCGAAATGATCCGCGACAGTTTTTAAGAGTTCCGGATAGTATTGCGAACTTGTCGGTTCCCACGGCGCAATCGCATGATCTTTTAACGACAGCGTTGGATCTGGCATGATTAATTCCGGGTCTACTTCTTGCTTTGTCCCCAGCCCATCACATTCCTGACAAGCACCAAATGGACTGTTGAATGAAAACATTCTCGGTTCAAGTTCACCAATTGAAAAACCGCATAATGGGCAAGCATGATGTTCACTAAACAAGAGTTCTTCCCCGTCCATGACGTCAACCAACACAGTTCCATCCGCGAGACGAAGCGCCGATTCAAGAGAGTCACTCAAGCGTGCCGCAATATCTTCTTTCATAACAATCCGGTCGATGACAACTTCTATCGTATGCTTCTTGTTTTTGTTCAATTCAATATTGTCGTCGAGGTCTATGATTTCCCCGTTGACACGAATTCGTACATACCCTTGTTTCTTAATATCTTCGATTAATTTTACATGCGTTCCTTTACGACCGGATACAATCGGTGCCAGAACTTGAATACGCGTCCGTTCCGGTAATTTCATTAGGCGGTCAACCATTTGTTCAATCGTCTGAGACGAAATTTCCGTTCCGTGAATCGGGCAGATTGGTTTGCCTACTCGCGCATAAAGAAGACGGAGATAGTCGTATATTTCCGTTGCAGTTCCTACGGTCGAGCGGGGATTGCGGCTCGTCGTCTTTTGATCAATTGAAATTGCCGGCGATAGTCCTTCAATGACATCCACATCCGGCTTGTCCATCTGACCTAAAAACTGCCTTGCATAAGAAGATAATGATTCAACGTACCTCCGCTGCCCTTCCGCGTAAATTGTATCGAAAGCGAGCGAAGATTTCCCCGACCCTGAAAGTCCTGTCATGACGACTAATTTGTCACGAGGAATATTTATGTTAATGTTTTTCAAATTATTCGCTCTTGCGCCTTGTATGATGATTTCTTTATTCTTCATAAAACCCTACCTTTCAGCCTTCAATTCCATGATTGTATCCCTTAGTTCGGCAGCTCGTTCGAAGTCGAGCGCTTTCGCCGCTTCTTTCATCTCTTTTTCCAAAGTGACAAGAAGTGTTGTTTTTTCATCTTTAGTCAATTTCTTACCATGTGTTACTTTTTCTAAATAGGAAATCGCTTCTTCTGATACTGCCGTTGCACGAATCACATCACGGATTTCCTTTTTGATTGTCGTCGGGGTTATGCCATGCTCTTCATTATATTTTCGTTGAATATCCCGACGTCGCTCCGTTTCACCAATTGCTTTCGCCATGGAGTCCGTCATCTTATCTGCATATAAAATGACATGTCCATTGGAGTTACGAGCAGCACGGCCCATCGTCTGAATAAGTGCCCGCTCTGAACGAAGAAATCCTTCTTTATCTGCATCCAAGATCACAACAAGCGAAACTTCGGGAATATCTATCCCTTCCCTTAAGAGGTTAATCCCCACTAGGACATCATATGTGCCTATTCGCAGTTCTCGTAAAATCTCAATTCGTTCAAGTGTCTTAATGTCAGAATGAAGGTATTGAACTTTAATACCAATTTCCTTCAAGTAATCGGTCAAGTCTTCGGACATTTTCTTTGTTAACGTCGTAATTAGAACTCGTTCATTATTTTTCGTTCGTTCTCTAATTTGACCTATCAAATCATCAATCTGTCCTTCAATCGGACGGATTTCAATCGTCGGATCTAGGAGTCCAGTCGGGCGGATAATTTGTTGAATCATTTCTGGAGTATGCTCGATTTCGTAAGGACCTGGTGTCGCAGAAACATAAATCGCTTCGTGGACATGGTCTTCGAATTCTTTGAATGTCAGCGGTCTGTTATCGAGTGCCGATGGTAGACGGAAACCATGGTCAACAAGGACGTTTTTCCGTGCCTGGTCACCGTTATACATGCCACGTATTTGCGGTAGCGAGACATGACTTTCATCTACAATAACGAGAAAATCATCTGGGAAATAGTCAAGCAGCGTATACGGCGTCGCCCCGGCAGGACGGAGTGTTAAATGGCGTGAGTAGTTTTCGATACCAGAACAGAAGCCCATTTCCCGCATCATTTCAAGATCATAGCGTGTCCGTTGTTCAAGACGCTGCGCTTCCAATAGTTTGTCCTGAGCGCGAAATTCTTTCAAACGTTCTTCCAGTTCAATTTCGATATTTTCAATTGCTTTGACCATTTTTTCTTCACCAGTAACAAAGTGAGATGCCGGGAATATGGCAACGTGTTCACGTTCACCAAGAATTTCACCTGTCAGTGAATCCACTTCGCGAATCCGTTCGATTTCATCGCCGAAAAACTCGATACGCAAGCATTTTTCATCCTGAGATGCCGGCAATAGTTCAACAACATCGCCGCGTACCCGGAACGTACCGCGCGTGAAGCTTACGTCATTCCGCTCGTATTGAATATCAACAAATCTACGTAGCAGTTCATTGCGTCCAATCTCCATTCCCGGACGGAGAGATACCACATGTGCACTGTATTCTTCTGGGGAACCTAGACCATAAATGCAGGACACAGAGGCAACAATGAGCACGTCATTCCGTTCAAATAACGAAGATGTGGCAGAGTGACGCAATTTATCAATTTCGTCATTGATGCTTGAGTCTTTTTCAATAAAGGTGTCGGTATGTGCAATATACGCTTCTGGCTGATAGTAATCATAGAAACTGACGAAATATTCAACTGCATTATCAGGAAAAAACTCTTTAAATTCACTATATAATTGACCCGCTAATGTTTTGTTGTGAGCCATAACGAGTGTCGGTTTGTTAATCTCCGTCAAGACATTTGAAACGGTAAATGTTTTTCCAGTCCCGGTCGCACCGAGCAAAGTTTGGTGCTTCTCACCTCGGTTATGTCCTTCTAATAGTTGTGCGATTGCAGACGGTTGATCGCCTTGTGGTGTAAAAGGGGCTTGCAAATTGAATTTTCCGACCATCGGAAGCACCTCCAGTATCAGTTAAATCTATCTTATCACTTTACCCATCTTTTGACGAGCAAAAAGCGAACGTACGTTTTTTCCAATTTCCCACGTTTGCCGACTAACCATTTAGTTACTTAAAATACTGGTGAGAAGGGCTTGATGACCTTCATTTTCACTGGACTATTTTCGGCCCGCTTACGGCTAACGATTCATGACAGATTTACTAAGGGTCCAAATGTGGCTAGAAATAATACTGTTGCGAATAGTTGCCTGTCTCGTTCCTACATTGTTCAAGAGAAAAATGCAGTTGTTTTGGAAGAATAGAATAGATGACATTCTATGGTGAGTGTAAGTGCCCGAAGATACAATTTCGGGCACTTTTGCACGTTGTACAATGCGGTCATTGCTTACTTCTAGCAAAGAGTATGCATGTACTCCTGTGATGCCTACTAGAAAGTGACATTTTTTTAATAAATAAAAGAAAAAACTATAGAGAAATTTTCAGCCGCCAAAATTGCATCTTTGGCGGCTTTTCCCCAGATAAGAAGCCAGCTATTCTTTCGTCCCAAAAAGCTTCAGCACTTTGTGTACTCATGCTTTTGGAGCAGGGCGAATGAAGGACTATCATACGATTACCGAAAAGACTGTGTAGGGATGCGACAACTCGGTACTATTATAGAAGTCATTCAATCCTGAGCAATCCAAACGCAACTATGCACGTATCCCCCAGTGTGTGATCAAGTTATTTGCTGTTTACTTTGGTTAATCAACAGACGTGCTAATTTCCTTTTCTATAAACACACAGAAAAAAACGCTGCATGTCTATTCAACATGTAGCGTCCTTGCATTTTTCAATCATTCTCTTCTAGTTTGCCAAGTCTTTCTGAATTCATTAGAAATGCGCTTTCATCCCGACAATCAAGCGCAAGGTCAATCAATCCCAGAATCCTACTCTTTGTCTGCTCTCTGTGTATGTGCTTCAAAAAAAGGTCCAAATAAATTTCATTCAGCAGTTTTTCCGCTTGAAGCGATAAACTGTTTTTCCCTACGGCTTTTAAAAACTCGGCATATGAATAATTGTTCTCCATCCCTATCACCCCTGATGCCTTTTATTTAGTATATCTAATTTCAGAGATAAGTTGCAAGGTTTATTGGAATATTCTATTTTTATATTTAGTCATATTTTATAAAGAAACGCCCCGCCTGCAATTGTGAACTGCAAACGGGACGACTTTTCTTATTCATATTCTTTTTTCTCCACTGTCAATCTAATCGTAGCCTCAGAGATGATGAGGATGACAGCCCCGACAAGGAATGTTGTTACAGAAACCCCGTACAAATACAGTGCAGCACATACGACTACTGCCGCCTGAATCCATTGGACTGTACGAACGATTTTTTTAATTGCACCTGGACGGGTGTCTTCCTTTTCGGGAAACAGCTTATCCATCCGAAATTCGTCCCCCGCCCGCAATGCATGGATAAGTTGTACTGCAGAGGCAAATGCAAGCGCCCCTGCGAAAATGAACACGACAATCGGGAACGGGATGAAAATCGCTCCAAGTACTGATAAAGCAGTGAGCCTTACCCATAGCCAAAAAATATCATCTGTTCGTATAAATGTGCGTCTGATTAAATACAGTTGTGCAACAGGCTTGCCGAAGTTCGGAGCTCCCATCACAAAACCGAGCCACGCCCTTCTACTAACAGATCCTTTCAAATGCGGGACGTCTGTGAAGTAGTTGGCAAAACGGTAAAAACGCATCATCCGGTTCTGTTCGAGTGAGATGAAATGATCGTAAGGAAACGGTTTTAGCATCCTCTTTTTTCGCCAATGCAAGTTGTACATAGCAATAAGTACAGCAATAACTGGAAGTATAAGAGGACTTCCCGTAAGACCGACATAAATTATGGTCCCCGCCAATAAAAAACGGATGGTCCTATCTAGCCAGATCCCCTTGCCATCCAGAGCATGTCTGAAATTATATTCCGACTCAATGAATACGCGCTTAATGACCAGCAACAAAATTGCGATGACGATGTACTCCATCTTCGATCCGGTCCCTGTAGCTGAAAGTAACGGCAACGCAACAATAAATAAAATAAATGGTACTGGCAATTGTGAATAAAAGCTCCAACTCAAAGCCCGTTTCATATACGTAATAAGCTTTTGTTCCAGTGGCAGGAAATAAACCGTGTCCGCAGGTTTTAATAGCGTCACTGGCGGCGAAAAGGCCAGCGCTAGTCCAAGTATGATAGCCGTTAGCAGCGCCGCTGGGAACTCTGCTGGCACTTCCTTCAGCCATTCGCTATACGTATAGCCCCCCGCCCCGATTGTGAAGACAAGGACAATTGCCAAATGACCTGTAAATACATACTTCAAATACTTTTGGAGCTCGGTTATATAATGGACGAACCGGGATCCCCATATTTCACGCAAATTGTTCATTGTCAGTTTCCTCTGTCATCGCAATATACAAGTCATCCAGTGATGCGCCAGGACGTCCAAATGCCTTTCTCAAGTCATCCATCGTCCCTTCTGCTCGCACCCGTCCTTCGTGCAGCAAAATGATCCTGTCGCAATGTTTTTCCGCAGTTGCCAATACATGCGTTGACATGAGAATAGAAGCCCCATTTTCTGTTCTCTGCGTCATTTGCTCTAAAAGTGATTTAATGCCTATTGGATCGAGGCCGACAAACGGTTCATCGATAATATATAATGATGGATTAACGAGGAAAGCACACATGATCATTACTTTTTGTCGCATGCCTTTTGAAAAATGCGCTGGGAACCAGTTTAGGCGTTTCTCCATCCGGAATTCCCTTAGTAACTCATCTGATCGTGCTTCAAACACTTCTTTATCAAGGTCGTATGCCATCGCTGTTAGTTCAAGATGTTCCCTCAGCGTCAATTCTTCATAGAGTATCGGCGTTTCAGGAATATAAGTGAACGCCTTCCTATACTTTTCGGGATCTTCACTGAATGTCACCCCGTTAACACGAATTTCTCCCTTATGTGGATTCATTAATCCGATAATATGTTTAATAGTTGTACTTTTCCCCGCCCCATTTAGTCCAATCAGACCCACTAACTCACCATGTCCGATGTTAAATGATAAATCATACAGAACCGGTTTACGTGTATAACCGCCTGTTACATCTTGTAATTCAAGAATTTCCATATCCATCCTCCATTCTTCAATTCATTTTAGCAAAAAACGGTTTGAAAAGCTTTCTCCTTCATACAACAATATTGAATCACGTCTGTATATAACCACTTTCCGCCATAAATCACTAGTGAAAAGGGCATGAATACCTTCATTTTTACTGAACCACTTTCGGTATACTTTCGGCAAAATAATCACAACAGATTTACCGAGGGGGTCAAGTGTGTCCATGCTTTTGAAGAGCGACGGATGAAGGACCACCATACAATTACCGAAAGAGTGTGTAAGGATGCTACATCAAAATATCGCGGTAATGGTATAGAGGTCGTTCGGTCCAACCATACATGCAGCGCCTACGTAAGTTTACCGTCTTCATTATTTCAACCTCTATCTTAAATTATGCTACACTTGTCCCAATCATGAAAAGGAGTGTTCAAATGACTAACTGTATTTTTTGTAAAATCATTGAAGGAACGATCCCTAGCGTAAAAGTTTATGAAGATGAGCATGTACTCGCCTTCATGGATATTATGCCTGTAACTACAGGCCATGTCCTTCTCATCCCGAAGACACATCGTGAAAACATCTATGATTTAACTGCTGAAGAAGCAGCCCAACTATTTTCCGTCGTACCCAAAATTGCCAATGCGCTGAAAGATGAATTCAAACCAGCCGGAATGAATTTATTGCAAAACAATGGCGCATTTGCGGGGCAAGCCGTATTCCACTCCCATCTGCACTTCATCCCTCGCTATGATGAAACCGACGGATTCCAACCAACTTTTGAAACAAAGGAATCTGAAACAAATGTGGAACGAATTCAGGAGATTGCAGCTGGAATTCGACTAAAGTTAGAACAATAAGCTTGCAAATTATCTGAATACCGTGTAAGATTCATAATAAGTTTTTCGCTGTCGATCATGAGGATACGTCAGGAAAAACTCAAAAAAACAGATGAGCCGAGGAGAGATGAGAAATGAATACGAAAAGTCTTGTATTAATGTCATTATTAACTGCTGTAGGTGCTGCATTGTACCTAATAATTCCACCAATTACTGGCGGTATGAAACCCGATTTCATGCTGACAATGATGTTTATCAGCATATTCCTGTTCCCTGAAGTACGCAATGTATTTTTACTTGCTGGAACAACAGGTATTATTTCAGGTATTTTTTCAAACTTTCCCGGGGGCTTCATCCCCAATGTGATTGATAAGTTCATTACTGCATTTGTAATCTATGCAATTATCATTTCACTGAAAAAAATTACAGGTAACTTGATCGCTTCCACTGTTGTTGCAGGTATTGGAACTGTATTGTCAGGAACTATCTTCCTTTCAATCGCCATTTTCATTCTTGGAGTCGATTTACCGTTCGGTGGTTTATTCTTAGGGGTTGTACTTCCAGCTGTTGCCATGAACGGAATTGCATTTTTCTTGATCTATCCGATTGTTAAAGGTTTGGTTAAGAGATCCTCGTTTAAAACTGCATTTTCTAATTAAAATTATAGTGAAAGCTTTCCGTCTCCAAGAGGAGAGCTTTTTTTTGATACCCAGTCGCGTCTGAACAGGCCGCTTGCGCTTGTTTTTATTGCTCAAGTACTTTTTAAATGTTTTAATAAAACTAGAGTAAGGAATACTATTCATAACTAAGAAGGAGTGTATTATATAATGAAAGCTTCTACATTTTTCATCGGACTCGCGGCTGGTTCAGTTGCGGCCGCTGTTACAGTATTGTATTCGACTCCCCAATCGGGTAGCCAACTTCGGACATCAGTCAAGGATGCTTCAAGCGACATGAAATTTTTGTTCAAAGATGTAAAGGTAAAAGTCGATGATCTTAAAGAGTCCATTGCCCATCTTACAAAAGAAGCGAAAGAAACTGTTCCAACAACAATTGATGACATTAAAGGTTCAGTAGAACAGTGGCAACATTCAACTGAACCTAATCGGGAACGCATGGAAAAAGAAATTGCAGCAATCCAAACCGCTATTGAAGAACTTGAACAGAACTTCGCAAAACAGCAAAGATGAAATTAATCTCCATTTAGTAGGAGTATTACAGACCGTTAATACGAGATAATTTAAAAGTAAATACAACCTACCATTAAGGAATGCGTCAACTCTCTACAAAAAGCCTATACTATATAGGTTTTAACTAGTGAATACGGTCGCATTCCTTATTTTCATGAAAGTTTATCTTCTCTACCATTATTGAATCAAAAGCTTTTTTCGCAATCTTTACTTTTCTCTTCTTTGCTTTCCTGCTATAATAAAAGAAGCGGAAAAATATAGAGAGAAGGTGTTTCCAATGTCAGATCAAAAGTACTCTCCGAAAGAAGCAATGATTTTCAGTCAAAGGGTTGCACAGATGTCAAAAGCACTTTGGAAAGCGGTAGAAAAAGATTGGCAGCAATGGATAAAACCTTATGACTTGAATATTAATGAGCATCACATTTTATGGATTTCTTACCATCTTCAAGGTGCCACTATTTCTGACATCGCTAAATTCGGAGTCATGCATGTTTCGACGGCATTCAACTTTTCGAAGAAACTGGAAGAACGCGAGTATTTACGATTTTATAAAAAAGACGATGATAGAAGAAATACATATGTTGAAGTTACAGAGGCAGGGGAGAAACTGCTACTCGAGATGAATATGAACTACTATGATTCTAAACATGATATTTTAGAGGGTTCACTCCCTATTAAAGACCTTTACGGAAAGTTCCCAGAATTCCTCGAAGTTATGTCCGTTGTTCGAAACATCTATGGGGAAGATTTCATGGAAATATTTGAACGTGGTTTTGAAAAAATCAAAGAGTCATACGATGACTCCACTGGTGAAATGATTGCTATAGGTCCTACGAAGAGTAATGAAGAAGTAAAAAAAATGGTATCTAGCGCAGAGGAAAATTAATTTCATTTTAGAGGAACTTCTGCTATGATTGCCTTGGGAAGTTAAAGAGGAGGAATAGATTTGATCCTTATTATTACAATTCTGTTCTCGTTATTATATCTGTTTCAAATCAATAAAATGACGTATGCACTTTGCGAATCTAAGGAAATCCCTGAAGAGAAGCAGCAGAAAATATTCACGACTGTTAACGTTCTTGTAACCATATTAATTGTTTCATTTTACGTCGAAATTCTGTTACAAGTATAAAAAAGTCCATTCCCTTTTTTACGGGAAATGGACTTTTTCCATTATCGAAGCCTCAGCGCCTAACGCTTAGAGCTTTTCTTGAATTAATTCAGGAAGGCTGCACCGACAATGATTAATAAAATGAACAAAACAACAATCAACGCAAATCCCGAAGTACCATTGGAACCTTGGTCGTATCCGCTCATAGGAGCACCCCCTCTCTCTCTGTATCCTATGCGTAAAAATCGACCCGTTGTAGGCAGTATATTCTTGCGGTACCTTTTTGTTTTAGAATTGTTTATATGTTATAATGTCTACTGTTGCACATAAAAGTTAGGGGAGATTTCAAAATGAAAAAAACTATTTTAGCACTTACAATGGCCGCATCTGTACTTGCACTTTCAGCGTGCAGCGACAAGAATGCCGGCGATGAAGTACTTGTCAAATCAAAAGCCGGAAATGTAACACAAAGTGAACTTTATAACGAAATGAAGGATGCGCAGGGTGAACAAACATTACAACTACTCGTCCTGGAAAAAGTACTTGATGCTAAATATAAAATTTCTGATAAGCAAGTTGATACAGTAGTCAATGATATGAAAGAACAATTAGGCGAAGGTTTCGACGCTTATGTCGCTCAACAAGGTCACACTGAAGATAGCTTGAAAAAAATCCTTCGTATCAATTTGTTACAAGAAGCTGCTCTTACTGATGGCGTTGAAGTAACAGATAAGGAAATCGAAGAACGCGTTAAAATGATGGCTACAGAATTGAATGCAAAACACGTCCTAGTTGCTGATGAAGAGACTGCCCTTAAAGTCAAAAAGGAACTCGAAGGCGGAGCTGATTTTGCTGAAGTTGCGAAAAAGTATTCGACTGAACCGGCTGCAAAAGAATCCGGTGGGGATCTTGGGTGGTTTGGCTACGGTAAAATGGTCAAAGAATTCTGGGAAGGTGCATATGCACTTGAAGTAAACGCAATCAGTGAGCCGGTTAAATCGGAACACGGATTCCATATAATTAAAGTCACAGAAAAACGTGACATCGAAGCTAAGAAAATGACTAAAGAAGAGAAAGAAAAACTCACTAAAGAAATACAACTTGAGAAGGCAGATCAAAGTACAATTATCCCGAAAATAGCTAAGATCATGAAAGATGCTGATGTAAAAGTTGAAGATGAAGATTTGAAATCAGCACTTGATATATTCTTGGAAGAACCAAAAGAAGAAAAAAAAGAAAAAACTAAATAATACCATTTAGAATTTCGGACTCCTTTTTAGGAGTCTTTTTTTTATTACTCTGTATCACGCCTGTTGATTAATCAAACATAACCAGCAAATAACATTGTGCTACGTGTTTAGTTGCATTTGGCTTGCTTTGGATTGAACGACTACTATACCATTATCGAGATGTCTGGTTGTGTAGGGATGCGACTTTGTCGCATCCCTACACAGTTTTTTCGGTAATCGTATGGTGGTTATTCATCCGCCCTGCTCCAAATGCAAAAGTACACGAAGTACATTTGGAGCTTTTTGGGACGAAAGAATAGCGGGCTTCTTACCTGGATAAAAGCCGCCAAAGATGCAATTTTGGCGGCTGATGCTTTCTATATAGTTTTTTCTTTTTTACTAGTAAAGAAGTGTCGCTTTCTATAAGGCATCACATAATTAGATGCATACTCTTTGCTAAAAGTAAGCAAGAAGCACATTATACAACGTACAAGAGTGCCCGAAATTGCATCTTCGAGCACTTACACGCTCTATAGAAAATCATCTATTCATTTCTTTCAAAACAACTGCATTTATCACTTGAAAATTTTAGGAACGCGACAGGCAACTATTCACAACAGGATGACTGAAGAAAGTGTGGCTAGATGTGACGGAGTCACTTCTAGCCACACTAGGCCCCCCCCCCAGTAAATCTGACATGAATAGTTAGCCGAAAGCGGGTCGAAAATAGCCCAGTAAATAATGGGGGATATCAAGCCCTTCTCACCAGTACTTTATGCAATTAAATGGTTTATCATCAGACCTGACTATGTTTATTCAACGTATATGTCATTCAATCGATGGTTTATAAAATGACCTGTTATCCAGAGGGAAAATTCTCTCAGTGAACTCACCAGGAGTCGTCTTGCCAAGTGCGCGGTCCAGCATATTCATCTTCGCATCAATGTTATCGATGTAATGAAGAATTTCCGCTTCTTTCAGCATAGGACGTTTCGGGCTTCCCCACTCTTCCTTGCCATGGTGAGATAAAACCATATGTTGCAACAGCATGACTTCTTCACCGGTAATTTCTAGTTCGTCAGCCGCCTTTGAAATTTCATTGACCATAATTGTAATATGACCTAGAAGATTCCCCTCAATCGTATATTGCGTTGCAATTGGACCTGAAAGTTCAATTACTTTCCCAACATCATGCAAAATAATTCCCGCGTACAATAAATCCTTATTGAGTGACGGATACAGATCCGCTAACGCTTTTCCAAGTTTCAGCATGGAAACAACATGATCGATAAGACCCGATACATAGTCATGGTGATTTCGTGTTGCAGCAGGGTACGTCATGAAAGCTGTCTGATGTTTTTTCAATAAATGACGCGTAATTCGTTGAATTTGCGGGTTTTGCATTTCAAAGAAATACTGCATCAATTCTTCGTATAGCACTTCTTTACTTGTTGCCGATGACGGAACTAAATCAGCAATCGACACGCCCTCATCCTCTTTTACGGGACGTATACTTTTGATGCGCAGCTGGTTTTTTCCGCGGTATTCATGTACTTCTCCGCCAACTTTGACAATCGATGCTGCGGCATATGTCTGCGCGTGCTCATCTGTCGTATCCCATAGCTTCGCTTCAATATCACCGCTTTTGTCTTGCAAGATAAGCGTCATAAACGGTTTACCTTGTGTGGTAACTCCTTTTGTTGATTGCTTAATAAGCAAGAAAATATCAAGCGGCTCACCTGTATTATATTCTGCAATTTTCTTCATAAGACCATCGCTCCCCGTTCGCTTCCAATATCGGAAACGTTTAGTATTGTTGCCCCCTGCCATTTATCCTTCATCACTTCGTGGCATGTGAAATAAATGAACTGATGCTTGTTTTGTAGATTGTCTAGTAGTTCAATCATACGCGAAAGTCGCTCTTCGTCAAAGTGAACGAATGGATCGTCCAACATTAATGGAAAAGGAGCAGTACTCACTATAGACGCAGCAAGTGCCAACCTAAGCGAAATATAGGCTTGCTCTTTTGTAGCCTGGCTTAGTTCTACAATTGGATAACGCATTCCACTTTTCGCCAATACTTCGAAATGACCTGTCTCCGTTATGCTAAGTGATTCATAATTCCCACCCGTCAGTTCACAGAACAATTTTTCTGCCGCTTCAAGTACTTCAGGCAATTTCTTTTCTTTCAACTCCGCCATTGTCCGACTAATTGCTTCAGTAATTGCTTTGCGCTCGGACCATTTTTTTGCAAGTTCTGCAAGCTCCGATTTTTTCATTTCGAAGAGTTGCAGTTTACGACCATAATTTTCATCTGTAAGTAGTCGTTCCGTTTTGTTAACAAGTGCGGCCTTGTCATTGATTAAGCCATTTAGCCTTTCGCTAATCGACGATAGTGTTGCGCTATTATCATTCACTTTTATTCGCAGCTCATCATCCATAACTCCCACTGGCAATTCAAGAGGGCCATGTGAGGCTAATTGAGCATCGACATCCTCAAGTTGTCCCATTAGACGAAACACTTCCTGGTGCCTATTGTATGCCTCGTAAAAGGCCTCTTCCGTTTCTACTGCCGCTTCAGCAAGCAGATCATGCACTTTTTCCAGCAATGAGTTTGCAAAGCTAGATGTATCTTTAAGCGCTGATTCTTTTCGTTCCAAGGCAGCTGTCAATGATTTGATTGTTTCTGCTTGTTCATTCAGCTGAATGAATTCCCTTCTTAGCATCTCATAAATAGCTTCTTGCGGTGCAGATTTCCGCATTATTTTTTCGGCTTCTGCTAACCGTTCAGCAATCTGTTGCTGAGTCGTTTGTCGCCTTAATACAGCATCATTCAACTCTCTAGTAACTTCCTGAACCTCTCGAATCATACGGAATATTTCCGGGATAATCCCGGTTGAAGGAATTTCTTTGAAACCATAAAGCCCTAAAAAATTGGCCAATTCCAATTCAATTTCCCGCCTATTGCCATAGGTATTTTCAAGCTCGGATGTCAGCGTTTGGTATTTCCTTTCAAGTACCATAAATACTTCTTGTAACTCTTCTTTCTTGCGTTTGTACATGCCAATTCGCTCTGCCAGTTCTTCCATTTTGTGCTCATTGCCATCATATGCGGCAATGATTTTTTCCATCTGCTGCAGTTTCGATGAATCGGGCGCTTGATCCTGTTTCTTTGAATACAGAAGGATGCCTAATCCTATAACGCTAACACCAGCTATAATTATGAACCATTCTTTTTGGATGAAACCGAAAACAATAAATGCGATTGCAAGTACGACAAGAAGTGCAGGTATCATCAGTGATTTCTGTTCAGCTGGTCGTCCACTTAATGAAACATAAGCTTTCGCTTCAGCAAGTTGCTGGCGGATTTTGGGCCACTGCTGTACACGTTCCAATTCCTCTACAGCAGGCGCAGTGCGTTCGATACTACCCATTTCAGTTTCCGTATCAGACAACTCATTTTCCACTTGGACAAGTTGGTGATTCACAAAGCCTATTTGCTGATCGCCTTCAGTAAGTTCTCGTATAATTTTGTGCATCTGTTCTTCCTTTTGGATTGAAACATCAGCCTCGAAAATAGATTTTTCCGCTTCAAGCCCTTTGACACCAAGTCTGTCGAGCAGACGTCTCTTTGAACTAGTTAACTGACTCACGTTATCTTCTTCAGAAGTAACCGCTGTTTGCCACCTATGCCACTCTGTTTCTTTCCCCAGTAAAATTTCAAGTTCAGCAACCCGTTCAAATTCATGCTGTTCAGGCATTCCTGCCACTATCTCTTCTAATTCTTCTTCCAACCGTCGTTTAGTAGCTTTGGCTTCCGTTAACTTCCCAGCAAGCATTTCATAGCGCCGGATACCATCTGCCGGAAAGGTTGCTGCACCTAATTGCGACAGCCTTGCATCCAATGCCTGTTTTTTTTGATGAAGGGGGAGCAGCTGTCGCACAAGAGCGAGCTTCTGTGAGTCTTTCATAAGTTCCGTTTCCTGTTCTCGCAACTCTGTAAGTAAGTCATCGATTTCCCGTATTCGTTCAATTGAAGGTGCATATTCGCCCACTTTTTGCTGCTCGTCTTTCAGCTCTATTTCCAATTCCCGAAGTTCCATGATTTTGACGTTCATCTCCGGAATTCTTCCCGACTTTTTGAACAAATCTCCTAGCTCTTTTTCCATTCGGTTTCCAAGCTGTAACAAAGAATCAACACCAGTGGTTCCCGAGGCAAGAAGTGTCCTGCTTAATTCGTCTTCATCCATTCTTTCGAACCCCTGCAACTGTAACAATGAGAATGAAAAAATGGATTCGAATGAAGCGCGGTCATACTGGCGAAGTAGCGTGTTCAATTGCTCTTCTCCACCCCTTGTTCCATCCTCGAAATAGACGGTAACATCACCAGCAGATTTCCCACGGATCCGTTCGACGATGCATTTTCCATATGCCTCATCTACAAGATGCACTTGCCCGCCATACTTGCCGCCCGATTTCGGTTCGTAGCGTAATAACACACTATTTTTTGGGGGAAATCCAAATAAGATATGCAAGATGAACTGCTGAATCGTTGTTTTCCCAGCTTCATTCAATCCATATAAAACAGTAATGCCCGGTCCCAAATCCACCGTAACATTTTCATGTTTTCCAAATCCATAAATGTTCAGTTTTTCAATTTTCATATGAACACCTCATTCCATTCCTGACATTTCCGCCGCCAACAATGCTGTTGCACCGGCTTTCACTTCATCGATTTCATCCTCAGTCAAAACGTCTACATATTTAACTCCACGCGCATGCTGGTAAACATCTTTTAAAACATCTTTCCAGTCTTCTTTTGTCCAACCATCAATCATCCCAGCAACTGATTGCATCAGTGCACTTGATGCAATAGATGGATTCAACTGACTCGCAAATATAATCTTCTGCACCCAGACATAAGGTTCGCTTTCACCCACAAAATCACGTAGGACCTCCAACCATTCTCCCTCGGGCGATTGACTAAACAGATTCGCAGCATCACTATCGATATCAGTCATTAATAGCTCAACAATACCAGCACCATTATGCTCTTTGAATGACTCCAGCGCTTCCGAACATGCCGTCAGCCACTCATTCGCATGGCTCATTCCTCCACAAGACAATTCGAGTCTATCAAAGACAATTGCCGATGCTGGGATGAAATGAAGCGACGATCTTGTTTTCGAGAGCTCAACTTCATAGAACCCCTTTGTACCACGCTCATTGCGATGACGTCCCTGTAAATTTCCCGGATAAACAATTGGAGGCGATTCATGTAGCTGTTGCCTCACATGGATATGCCCGAGCGCCCAGTAATCATACTGCTTCGCTAGCAACTCATTTTTAGAGAATGGCGCATAAACTGCATGTGTTTCATCTCCCGCCAAGCTACCATGCAACATTCCGATATGGAACGCATCATGATCATCAGCAACTGGATAACGGTCAATCACTTTATCACGGATATGCCGTTCCTTATAACTGAAGCCATAAATCACTACATCCCGTCCGTTTACACTGATCTTTTTCGCTTCAACATTGTCATCGAAGACATGCACATTTGACGGTAGGTCAAATCGTGTCCACCTTCCACCAAGATGATCGTGATTGCCGTGTGAAATGAATACGGGAATGCCTACTGCATCCAACTTCACCATTCCTTCCCGGAACTTCATCTGCGTGCGCAAACTCCGGTCTTCCCCATCGTAAATATCTCCCGCTATCAAGATGAAATCTGGTTTTGTTTTGATAGCGTGCTCAATTAATTTATTGAAGGCCGCAAAGGTACTGTCACGTAAACTGTTCAAACGTTCTGTCGGCAAGCCTGTCATACCTTTGAATGGGCTGTCGAGATGCAGATCTGCTGTGTGGATAAATCGGATTGTTGACAAGTGGGAACCCTCCTTCATTCGACGAATACTTGTTCTTATTTTAGCATAAATAAAAAGACTCTGCGAATTAATCAGAGTCTTTTTACAAAAGGGTAGAAAGTATAAATTTTTCGACCTGGAACAGTGTCTAGCTCCAGCGCCTAGCCCCTCGAGTCGCTTCAGTCTTGCTGATAAAGGCAAAGTACGCCTTTATCACAAGCCTTCCAGCGCTTTTCGGGTCTACCAAGGCGCTTACGCTTTTCTTCACTTATTCTTTTCCGAGCTGGATTGCTTTTTTAATATCTTTCAATGAACGGGACGGTCCGTACATAAGAACACCGCCACGATAAACGCGTGCTCCGAAGAAGCCGAGGATGAATATTGTCACAAGCATGATCGCAATTGACAATAATGGTTCCCATACTGGTAACTCCAACATACCTACGCGTAAAAACATAACCAGCGGTGCAAAGAACGGGAAAAACGAAGCATACTTGACATAAGCCATTTCCGGATTTCCTAGTCCGGTCATCGCGATCATAAACGCCGCTACAATTAACAACGTCATCGGCATGATGATCTGCTGGACATCTTCCGTCCGGCTAACGAGTGAGCCCAGTAATGCCGCCAATGTTGCAAAGAGGAAGTATCCTAACAGGAAGAAAATTAGCGCATAGACAAGTGTTCCTACATTCATATTTGAAAAGCCCAAGTAGGTAAAGAGCCCCTCTGTCATTTCAGAAGATGTCGTTTTCAACGCAATGTACCCCGCCAAACCCAACAATACCATTTGCAAAAGACCAAGCGATCCAATGCCAAGTACTTTTGCAAACATATGCTTAACAGGTGACACACTTGAGATAAGTATTTCCATCACACGGGATGATTTTTCTGCTGCAACTTCTGTTGCAATCATACTCGAATAGACGATGACTGCAAAATAGATAAGAAACATAAGTACATAGACAAGACCACGTGCCTGACTCAATTCTTCTTGTGATTTTGCTGACGGAGATACCGATTGCTGTTCAAATTGAATGGGTGCCAATAGCGTCTGCACTTGTTCGCCAGACAATGATAACTCTTCCGCTTTCATTTCCGTTTGTATCGATTGCAGTGCTTCTTGTAGCATCATTGGAAGATTGAATTCCATAGCACTCATCGAAACGTAGTTCGCTTGAATTGTATTTTTATTATCAAGTGCAAGAGTTACGAACGAGTCCATTTCCCCCTCTTTCACTAGATCTGTAAGTTCCTTTTCCGTTTTATCGGATAATTCCACCTTAAAATCTGATTCATTTGACTCGAACTGCATTTTCAACCGATCTGCGAGAACACCGCTTTCATCGAGTACTTGCAGCACTTCCGCCGAATCACTATCTCCACCCGTCGCACTTTTAACAGTATCAATGATTTTCTCCATGTTCGCGAAAAGGAAAACCGCCGCAATCATGATAGATGTCGTTATGATGAACGATTTTGTTTTCGCTTTGGTCATAAATGCCTGTTTAAAAATAATCATGAATTCACGCATGTTGCTTCCCCACCTTTTCGATGAAAATGTCTTGCAGCGAAGGTTCTTCAATCCCAAAATGACGGACCGGTCCCGATTTCAATGCCGCTGTCAGCAAATCATTGCCAACTTGTTCTGATTCGACTTGGTAAAGTGCACCTTCAATCGATTTCTGCACAGATATAACACCTGCAATTGTCGCCAAATGTGCTAAATCATTGTCCGAATTTATGCGTACATTTTGCTTACCAAATGACCGTTTAACTTCACGAAGTGTGCCGCTCACAATTTGCTTCCCTTTATCGATAATACTTAGTTGCTCACACAATTCTTCGACGTGATCCATGCGGTGGCTCGAGAATATAATGGTTGCGCCATCGTTACGAAATTGGAGTATCGCTTCTTTTAACATTTCAACGTTTATTGGGTCCAACCCCGAGAATGGTTCATCTAGAATTAACAGTTGAGGATTATGCATAAGGGATGCAATTACTTGGATTTTTTGTTGATTTCCTTTTGATAGTTCTTCAACTTTTTTATTAGCATAATGACTGATTTCCATTCGTTCCAGCCATTTATTCATAGCCATCTTTGCATCGGGCTTTTTCATGCCACGCAATTGTGCTAGAAAAACCAACTGCTCTTCCACTTTCATTTTCGGATAAAGCCCTCGCTCCTCCGGCAAATAACCAATCTCAGGGCTCGTTGCATAAGAAATCGGTTTTCCATTCCACGTAATCCGTCCTTCATTGGCGTTCAATAGACCAAGAATCATCCGAAACGTCGTCGTCTTACCTGCACCATTCGCCCCTAAAAACCCGTACATCGTTCCTTTACCAACAGACAGTGTCAAATCATCTACCGCTGTAAAATCTCCAAATTGTTTCGTTACATTTTCAAGTAGTAATGACATTTTGTTACCCCTTTCGAATTTCCCAATAGTAACTATACGTATCTAGTATGCAAAAGTTTCGGTTTTTCAGTTTTTACTGCTAGCAATTACTGCGCCAATTAAATATGACATCATATGCGTGACCCAAATCCCCGTCAGAATGAAAAATGCAAGTCGGGGTCCTTCTACAATCATGACAATCATCCATGCAATAAGTATCGCAGCCGCTGTTACTCCCCATGATATCGACCGAGCCTGTTGATGAATTCTCTTATATCGTTCGTCAAATAGGCGTTCTTTTTTCCCTATCTTCCGATTTATTAACAGCACAATTGAAACAATAACAAGTGCAAGCGGCAGTCCTACTAAAAATGACCATATTTCAAATCCTTCGTACATAATTACTCCCCCCATTCAATACATTTTTTCATTTGAACTAAACGGTTAATTTTTTCGATTCGCAATCGTCGTACCTATTCCGAATGAGCCTATGTGAAGTACCCATAAGGATGTCATAAGCCAAAAGGCGAGACCTGGTCCTTCATATAAAATGATGATGGACCAAACAATTAGAATTCCGCCTGTTGTAGCAAGCCAAGATATTGACATAGCCTGTCCGTAAACTCTTTTAGAACGTTCATCGAACCAACGACGTTTTTTTCCAAAACGCCAGACAATTAGCAATGAAATTAGCATGATTACGACTGCAAGTGGTAAACCAGTCAAAAATTCACCATAATTTAAATCTTTCCCCACACTCATTCCTCCCCCGGTGTAAAAATATCCTCAATGCGACAATTGAATAACTTCGCAAGTTTGAACGCTAATGTAAGTGATGGATTATATCTACCTTTTTCAAGGGAAATAATCGTCTGCCTCGAAACTTCCAACTTCTCCGACAGATCATCTTGCGTTAATCCCATCGTGGTGCGCATTTCCTTTATCAAGTTATTCATTTCAACGCTCCCCCTTTCAGTAGTAAAGGTAGCTTTACGTAAAGGTTACTTTACTATATTCAAGATGTCAAGGAACCTTTACAAATTTCCTTTTAGAATTTTTCATAGTATAATGAATGAAATAGAGTGGAAAGGGTGAATTATGTGAGAACATATAAACTAACAGCTTTCGAACCAACAGGAGCATTAATTATAGAAGATACATTCACAGCTGAAACAGACGATGTAGCAAAAGAAAAAGGCCAAGTAATGCTTGAGGAGAAAAACCTTCTCAACAAAACACACCGCCTTGCCTCTCCAGCTGGTAAGTTATTATTGTTCCATTCATGAATAGAATTGCACTTCACTTATGAATTAATCTTAACCATAAATAAGAGCATTTCCATCATACAAATAGACGGGGTGTTGAATAGTGAAAATCGCATTAATTGCCCATGATGAAAAGAAAAATGAAATGGTGAATTTCACAATCGCCTACGAACATATCTTTTCGCAATACACATTATTTGCTACCGGTACCACTGGAAAAAGAATCATGGACGAAACTAATTTATCTGTAACTCGACTTAATTCGGGACCTTTAGGCGGTGATCAGCAAATTGGTGCAATGGTTGCGACTGGCGAGCTGGACTTAATCCTATTTTTCCGTGATCCACTAACTGCTCAACCCCATGAACCTGATGTCAGTGCTTTATTACGCCTTTGTGATGTCTACGGCATCCCGCTTGCTACGAATATTGCAACGGCTGAGCTGTTACTTCGTGCTGTTGAAAAAGGGTATTTTTCGTGGCGTGAAATGCTTGATAAATATAAGTAAGAAAAGCGGAAGGCGCAGCATAGCTCCGACAGGCATAAGACGGGCCAACGACGCGGGAAGGATGCAGTTCAATCCTTCCTAGTTGGGCTGGCTTATGACCCGAGGAGTTGGCGCCTGGAGCTAGACACCAAGAAAAGCGCAAGCGCCTTGGTAGACCCGAAAAGCGGTGGAAGGCCTTAAGCGACTCGAGGGGCTAGGCGCTCGAGCTAGACACTGCTACAGGTTGAAAAGTTTATACTTTATTACCATTTTAAAAAGTACCAAGCACGGATCCGGTTGCGCAACGGATGCATGCTTAATACTTTTTTATTTACGCAGGCTGTTAGGACTGAAAGCGCTGGATCAAATTGTTGACTTCCATATCAAGCTTGCTTGTTTTTCGGTTCAAATACTGGATATCGATTTTAACAATTTTGATTTCATCGTCTACAACTTGAAAGGTATGTTGTTGCTGTTACAGCTGAGCTTCAACATGTTTGAAATGACTTCTGTTCTCCGTTTGGTTGAGACGTACTTCTTCCGTCAAACTGCTTATGTCCTGTTCAACCTTATCAAAACGACTTTCCATTTGATCAAAACGCTTGTCCATTTTTCCCAACTCACTTTCCATCGTATTTATCTGATAACTAATCAACGCATATTTCTTTTTATTACGACGGGTCTTTCATCCCTTTTGCGCGTTAAGCATCTATCATATATCTCCTTTCTTCCTTATGACCGGCATAGTGCTTGTTATGACCGCCATGGATGCAGTTATGACCGCCATGAGCCCTGTTATGCTCGCCACGGCCTCGATTATGACCGGCATCAGTCGTTTTATGACCGCCACAAGTAAAATCGCACAAAACCATTCCAAAAAAAAGACACTCATTCAGTAAGGCGAAAAAACTCACCTCCTCAACCAGCGTCTATATTACTAAAACATTACTTCCCCGCAAATGCCGGCTTGCGTTTTTCCACAAATGCCTGAATGCCTTCCAAGTGATCTGCCGTTTTCCGCATCGCCACTTGTGCTTCACTTTCCATTTTTAACACATTTTCGAGTTCTGCTGTTTTCTGCGAATGCAATATATGCTTCGATGCAATCATTGCAGCAATCGGCGACGCAAGCAGTTTATGAGCAAACGCTTCGCCACGTTCAGCACCCTTACCTTGCGCAGTCACTTCATCGATGAGTCCTTTTTCAAGTGCTTCTTGACCATTCATCACTTTACCCGACCAAATAAGATTTTTTGCTTGCGGTATACCCACTCGTTCTTTTAAGAAGAAATGACCCGCCCCGTCCGGAATTAGTCCAATGCCAATGAAGTTCATCGCCAGTTTACTCTCTTCTTCCGCAATAATATAATCACAGCCAAGTACAAGGCTAAACCCTAGCCCTGCCGCCGCACCATGGACAACCGCAATGGTAACTTGCGGTAATGTATAAAGTGCTTTCGCAAGGCGGGACACGTCTACCATCACATTACCAATATCCATTGGGCTATCGGGATCTAGCATCGCTTTAATATCTCCGCCCGCGGAAAATGCACGGCCAGCTCCTTGAATCACTAAAACTTGGACTGTAGCATCTCTTTTCAATGCCTCAAAAACATCCGCAAGTTCCTTCATCATGACACTATCCATTGCGTTCATCGATGCAGGCCTATTCAATGTAAGATGCGCAAGGCGCCCCTCTTTTTTTAACTCGACAGTTGTAAACATAAAAAAACACCCCTTCGTAAGAAATGAATTACCATTCACTTCTTAGATTCGGCGTTTTTTCAATAAACCCTTTATTTAAAAGATAAAGTATATGTTCTCGAACCTAGAGTAGTGTCTAGCTCCAGCGCTTTTCTATTTAACTTTCTCCGGAAAAGTCGCGTCAAGAAGTGCGAGTTTCTTCACAATCGAATCTTCATACGTCAAAATATAAGCTGCTGGATCTTTCGGGTTATAGAACTGCGTAATTTTCTCCGTTTCAGGGTCCATGAACTTGCTTGAAGCTCCACATCCAACTCCGATAATTGTCTGTACCTCTTCCATTATAATAATGTTGTAGATACTTTCTTCACCAGGTTTCGCGTAACCGACGTTTTCCAAGTTACCTAAAATGTTCTTTTGACGGTATAAATAGTACGGTTCATAGCCATTTGCAGCGTTCCACTCTTCTCCGAGTTTCATCATCTGCTCAACAGTTTCACGATTCGCGACTTTGTATTTATCTTTATTGCGGGTCATTTCAGATGCCCGTTTGAATGATAATGTATGAACAGTCAGCGATTCAGGTTGCATTTTTTCAGTCTCAGCAAGTGAATGCTTAAATTCTTTCATTCCTTCATTTGGTAAGCCGATGATGAGATCCATATTGATATTTTTCATGCCCATATCGCGTGACAGCCAGAACTTATCGACGGTTTCTTGGACAGTATGGTGACGGCCAATCGCTTTCAGTGTTTCATCTGTATAGGATTGTGGATTGACGCTTATCCGGTCAATGCCCCATTTTTTCAGTACTTCGATTTTTGCTGGCGTAATCGTATCAGGACGACCCGCTTCTACTGTGATTTCCCTGACTTTATCCATATTCGGGAATGAAGCATACATGGTCTCGTATAGCGCATCCATTTCTTCCGCTTCAATAGATGTTGGTGTTCCTCCGCCAAAGTAAATCGTCGTAATGGCCATGTCTCGCGCAGTCAGCCATTTCCCCATTTCGCGGATTTCATCATGCAATCCGTCTAGAAATGTTTCGACTCGACCATTTTTCCGGTTAATCGCATAGGCTGGGAATGTGCAATACGCACATTTCGTCGGGCAAAATGGAATGCCGATATAAATACTTACTTCATTTTTTAATTCATGTAAATCAGGCACAGTTCGCAACTGCACATTCGCTATTTTTGCAAGCAGTGCACTTTTTTCACTCGAAAGTCGATGGCTATCCATTAGCAACTGCTGAGCCTCTTCCGTACTGTATCCCTCGCGACGATACTTATGGTACAGTTTCATCGGACGGATCCCTGTCAGAATTCCCCACGACTGATGCATCCCTGTTGCCTGTTCAAGCGTTTCAAGGAAGACGTGTGAATAAATTCGCTTTAACTGACGGGTAATCACTTTATCATCGTCCGTTTCTTCTATTTCAGAAAACTCAGCAGAATAATCCACGCCATCCCATGTAAGAATCGCCTTTCCGACAAGTTGTCCATCAAGCGTCCGCTCCAACGTCAAGTTTGCCAGTATTGCACCTTCTTCATCCTCATCGACGATTTTGGATTGTTCAAAGAACAGGTTTGCAAGATGCGTAAACATCCTAATCCAGCCTTGTTCATAGTTTTCTTTCATGACGATTTTTTGCATTGTATATACCCAACTTTCTATTAATAAATCCGACGTTTTTTCTCTAGAAGTCCATAAAATCATTATAGCAAATTTACGCAGTGAAAGAATAAGAAAAGCGCAATGCGCCGTCTAGACGCGACAGGCATAAGTCGATCCAGCGACGTGGCGCCCTTTGCCCGGGAAGGATGCAGTTCAATCCTTCCTAGCTGGATTGCTTATGACCCAAGCGGCTGGCGCCTGGAGCTAGACAATAAGAAAAGCGCAAGGCGCCGTCTAGACGCGACAGGCATAAG
>NZ_JADPRZ010000042.1 GCF_017347095.1 Sporosarcina sp. E16_8
ACCGAGCATATCCCCGCGCGAGCGATCATATATCCCTGCCACCGAGCATATCCCCAAGCCAGCGATCATATAACCCACCCAACCGAGCATATCCCCAATCCAACCGATCATATAACCCACCCAACCGAGCATATCCCTGAACCAACCAACCAATCATAATCCCTCTACGCCACAAAAAAACTTCGCCTCCCTAAACACCTCCATCTCCAGTATAATGAACTCACAGAACAATCCAACACCAAAGGGGGAACCACCAATGGACTACCTATACAACCCGCATCCATCCACACGCCACACCGTCTTCGCAAAAAACGGCATGGTCGCAACATCACAGCCACTCGCCGCACAAGCGGGCATCGAAATTATGCGCAGGGGAGGCAACGCAATCGACGCGGCAATCGCAACAGCCGCCGCACTTACCGTCGTCGAACCCACATCGAACGGCATTGGGGGCGACGCATTCGCACTCGTCTGGGTCAACAACAAACTGCACGGCCTCAACGCATCCGGCCCGGCACCGCAATCACTCACAATCGACGCCGTAAAAGCACGAGGCCACGACAAAATGCCTGTCCACGGCCTGACGCCAATCACCGTCCCGGGTGTACCAGCAGCCTGGGCGGAACTCGCACGCAAATTCGGCAAACTTCCATTGAAAGAATCACTCGAACCAGCCATCCGCTACGCCGAAGAAGGCTACCCGCTCACACCGATTCTCGGAAAATACTGGAGCGCCGCCTACAAGAAATACAGCACTTCATTTACAACAGAAGAATTCGACGCATGGTTCACAACATTCGCACCCGACGGCAGAGCACCAGAAATCGGCGAACTGTGGAAATCACCGAATCACGCCGCCACACTTCAATCCATTGGGGCTTCAAACGCAGAATCCTTCTACACAGGGGAACTCGCCGACAAAATCGACGCCTTTATGCAACAACACGGCGGCTTTCTCACAAAAACCGATTTGGCAAACTACCAGCCAGAATGGGTTGAACCCGTCTCAACAAACTACCGCGGCTACGACGTTCACGAAATTCCACCAAATGGCCAAGGCATGATTGCACTCATGGCCCTCAACATCCTATCGGAAATGAACACCCCAGTGCCGCACGACACGCAATCGCTTCACAATCAAATTGAATCTATGAAACTTGCGTTCACAGACGGACAAGCATTTATTACCGAACCATCAGCTATGCCAATCAAAACCGAAAACCTTCTATCTAAAGCATACGCACAACAACGCGCCGCCAAAATTGCAGCAACCGCAACACACCCAGAACCATACGAACTACCAAAAGGCGGCACCGTTTACCTTGCAACCGCAGACGGGGAAGGCAATATGGTATCCTTCATCCAATCAAATTACATGGGATTCGGATCCGGCATCGTCATTCCAGGAACAGGAATCGCGCTCCAAAACCGCGGCGCCGACTTCTCGCTAGATCCGAATCACCCGAACGTATTAAAACCAGGCAAACGAACATTTCACACCATCATCCCAGGCTTCCTAACAAAAAATGGCCAAGCAGTCGGACCATTCGGCATCATGGGCGGATACATGCAACCGCAAGGCCATTTCCAAGTAGCTATCAACACCATTGATTACAAACTAAATCCACAAGCAGCCCTCGACGCACCACGTTGGCAGTGGATAAAAGACAACCTAGTCCACGTCGAACCGGGCTTCCCGAACCATCTCGCCCAAGCACTAACCAGACTCGGCCACCAAATCCAGCCAACCCTCGACTCCGGCTCATTCGGCCGCGGCCAAATCATCTGGCGCAATCCCGAAACCGGCGTCCTATCAGGCGGCACCGAATCAAGGACCGACGGAGCAATCGCCGTCTGGTGAACTGTAGAACAAGTACTTAAGCAACCACTGCCACCCCTAAAAAGGTGTATACTTAAGCATCATCAAATTGGGCGAAAAAACAGCGTTGCCTAGTTCTGGGCACACGTCGTCAACTTAGACTAAAACGTTGCCAACTCACCCAGCAAAGTATCGAACTTCACCCAATTATCACCCAATCACCATACCAAAGGAGGGAATAACCCCATGTGGAAAATATACGCACTTCTCACCACCGCGATGCTCATCTGGGGATTCAACTTACCACTCCTCAAATACCTGCTCACATTCGTCGGACCAGTCACCATGACAACCTTCCGTATCCTGCTCGCAGGCGTGTCCGTATTCATCATCCTAGGCGCATTCAAAATGCTTCGCCTGCCAACAAAAAACGAATGGAAATACATAATCGGAGGCGCGATGCTCAACGTCGTCCTCCATCACTATTTCCTGAACATGGGACTTTTTCGTACATCCGGTACAAACGCAGGACTTATTCTTGGCCTAGGTCCCGTCCTAACAGCAATATCAGTTTCTCTAATACTGCGTAACTACCCATCTAAAGTACAATGGGTAGGCTTCATAATCGGACTCGGTGGCGTCAGCTCCGTCGTCCTCGCAGGTGGGGGACTCGGCGGTCTCGCACTAGGCGACGTCTTCGTATTCCTATCAATCGCGGCACAAGTACTATCATTCCTAGTCATCTCCAAAGCCGCCAAAACACTTGACCCGCGCATCATGACCGCCTATATGTTGGTCGTCGGCAGCGTCGCCTTATTCATCATCAGCCTGATCCAAGAACCCGGCGAAATCAAAGCATTTGCTACCGTACCACCCCTGTTTTGGCTCGGCTTCGCAGCAAGCGCCATCATCGGCACCGCTGTCGGACACATGCTCTACAACTACGCAGTCGGAAAAGTCGGCCCAGCCAAAGCCGCCATCTTCATCAACTTCAACACCATGTTTTCCCTAATCGGCTCAGCTCTTTTCCTTGGCGAAATCATCACCTATCGCCATCTCATCGGCCTAGCCCTCATCATCACCGGCGTTATATTAGGATCCGGCGCCGCAGAAGATCTATGGAAAAAACGGCGCAAGCGGAGTGAGAATGTTGTTTAGTTAATAAAACTACCAGCTTCTGCATAAATTCATATACCGCTGTCTCTTTCGAATAAACAATCCCCACCAATCGGCCATACGGATCACCGGATGGCTTTCTTTATGCCCACCAAATAGATAATGGTGTCCAACCAGCCAGCTGCGACCCAACCGAAAAGGCACCCCCCAAGAACAATCTACACCTAGCACTACAAACTATCGTTGTATAAATAACAACACAAAAAGCCGTCCTCTCCACCGGACGGCTACTTTTATGTGCAAATCAAACCCAAAACTTCACAACATATCTAGGGAAGTAAACAACACTCTCGAAAAACTAAGAGTCATCCTCCTAATACAGAAAGGGAAGTCCAATAAAAGATAAAATACAATAGCGATTTAAGAACATACGTGTGGTATAATAAGAGAACAATAGAATAGGAAACTCAAGGGTGGTCGGCCCACTCCCGCATGAAAGGGGGTGGTGCCAATGACAGTATTCGAAGCATTAATGTTCGCAGTAGCTTTTGCAACATTAATCGTATTGATACTCTCATTTGACCATAAAAACAAAAAATAACCCATCCTTGAGTTAGAGCTCAGATGGGTTACTACTCCAGATGGGCCGATCCCCTTGCAGGGAACCGAGCTATTGCAGGCCGTTTGACGCTCGACACGTCAAGCGGTCCTTTTTATTCTTTACTATATCTACTTTCAATATACAGTATGCCGCAGAAGACTTCAAGAATCAGAACCGAGAAATAACTTAACAAGCAGAAGAAAGGGAAGTCTTTAGTAGGCCAAAAAATCTTCCCGCACCCCCACGCATATACTACTACCCACCAACCAAAAAGGGGGAACCACCATGTCACTCGCCATCAACCCGCGCGTCCAACAAATCCAACCATCCGGCATCCGTAAAATCGCAAACCAGCTCACAAACTACCCGGATGCCATCAACCTAACCATCGGCCAACCCGACTTTCCAACACCCGAACCCATCAAACAAGCCGCCCACAAAGCCATCGACGACAATAAAACCACCTATTCACACAACGCCGGACTCCTCGAACTCCGGCAAGCCGTATCCACCTTCTTCACCGATAAATACAGCTTCACCTACAACCCACAAACCGAAATCATCATCACAACCGGCGCCAGCCAAGCAATGGACACCGTATTCCGCACGATTCTCGAACAAGGAGACGAAGTCATCGTCCCCGCACCCATCTACACTGGCTACCAACCGCTTATCACACTCGCCGGCGCAACACCCATCTATCTCGACACAACAACAACCAACTTCATCCCAGATCCAACCCAACTCGAACAACTCATCACGCCCAAAACAAAAGCAATCGTCTTCAACTATCCATCCAATCCAACCGGCGTCACCATCCCACGCGAAACGATGGACGAACTTGCCGAAACACTCGCCAAACTCGACATCTTCATCATCTCAGACGAAATCTACAGCGAAAACATCTTCGAAGGGGAACACCGGTCATTCGCCCAATATCCCAAATTAAAAGACAAACTATTCCTCATCCACGGCCTGTCCAAATCCCATTCCATGACCGGCTGGCGCATCGGTTTCCTACTCGCCGCCGAAAAATGGATGCAACAAGCCGTCAAAGTGCACGCCTATAACACAATCTGTGCATGCGTCCCATCCCAACACGCAGCCATCTGCGCACTAACCGAATGCCAACACACACCTGCGGCAATGAACCCAGACTATATCCTACGCCGCGACTACATCTACACCCGGCTCACCAACATGGGCCTTCCAACCGTCAAACCGAATGGTGCATTTTACATCTTTCCTTCTATTAAAGAGTTCAACCAAACATCCGAACAATTCGCCCACACTTTGCTCGATGAAGCCCGAATCGCCGTCGTACCAGGAACCGCCTTCACACAATTCGGCGAAGGCCACATCCGAATTTCCTACGCCTACGCATTCGACCAACTCGAAATCGCCATGGACCGACTCGAAACCTGGATAACCAACTGGCGCAACAACGAACGCCATATAGTCCCAGACCCACCGTTATTGTAATCAATAAAAATAAGCCCCTCGCCACCAGCTAGGGGCATTAAACTTTGCCAACAAAACAACACTCCCACGAAACAAAGCAACATCCCACGCAAAGTAAGCAACGCTCTCCCCAAACTAAACAACATTCCACCCAAACCTCCCAACACCCCCGCCAAACATAGTATACTCATAGAAAAAGGAGGCACCACCATGAAAAAACACATCCCAACTCTACTACTCTCAGCAACTCTACTAATCGCATTCCAACCAGCCGTACAAGCCGCATCATTCACCGACGTGCCACTAGCACACTGGGCGCACAAAGCCATCGACACAATCTCCACCCGCGGCCTCATTAACGGCTATCCGGACGGAACTTACCGTCTCAACGAACCCGTCACTCGGGCCCAAGCCGCAAAAGTAGTCGCACTAGCCATCAACGCCAAGCCGACAGCCGCATTCAAACCGACTTTCCAAGACGTCAGTCCGGCCCACGGCGCATACGATCACATCCGAGCACTCACCGAACGCGGCATCTTCACCGACGGGGACAAATTCCACCCGAACGAGCCACTTACCCGTGCTCAAATGGCGAAAATACTCACACTCGGCTATAACATAATCGTCGACGACAATGACCTCATCAATTTCCAAGACGTCATTAAGCTCAACCAAAACTACGGCTACATCACAACACTCGCCGAACTCGGCATCACAACAACCGAACCAGGCGGCATGTACAAGCCGAACGACATTGTCACCCGCGCACATATGGCGGCATTCATCGACCGCACCACCACATTCGACCTTGAGCGCGAAAAAGGCGTCATCTACTATGACAAAGCCCGTATCATGTATATGAACAAATCCAAGCCTGATCCAATGCCGCCCGTCGTCGATACCCAAGACAACACACTCAAAACCATAGAACTTGTCAATAAACAGCGGAAGCAGCTAGGCACAAAAGAACTCATTCAAGACACTGATCTCTCTGCAATCGCTAAAGCCAAAGCACAAGACATGGCCAAAAATAATTACTTCGACCACAAGTCACCAACATACGGCTCTGTCGATGAAATGCTGAAAAAATTCAACTACAAATGGAAAGCATACGGTGAAAATATCGCAAGAGGCTACATTGCGCCCGAATCCGTCGTCAAAGAATGGATGATCTCGCCATCTCACCGCGCCAATATCGCAAACAACAACTTCACCCACGTCGGCTCTGGCTACGCAACCGACGCCAAAGGAAAACCATACTGGGTCCATCTCTATGCACAAAAATAAACCAGACAACGTTTCAGCCAAACAAAGCAACATTCCAAGTAAAGTTCGCAACACACACACCAAACTAAACAACGCTCCACCCGAACTAAACAACACCCAGTATCCAGTAACTGGCACCACTAACCACTCCAATAGTCTATAATATAAAAGAACACACCCGTGAAAGGGGGACTCACCACATTGAAAAAAATTCAAACGGCATGTATCGCCATCATAACCCTGTTCCTATTTACACCAATCGCCCAAGCTAGCACCCTCGACGACGTCAAATTCTTCGTCGAGACCTACTACTATGGTGACATCCCTAAAAATCTCAACACCATGAAAAACGTAGACGAAATCGTCAACTCACTCGACGAATACTCGCGCTATATGTCTGCTAGTGAATACCGTACCTATCTCTCAGCCGTTGCTATGGATGAATACCAACCAACGCCGAACGTAGCAAAAACACCAACTAAATCACCACCCGCACCAGAACACCCGATCACATCATCCATGCTCTACGGCAACACCGGTTACATAAAAATCACCACCTTTTCCGCCGATCTGGGCAAGCAAGTGGAGGCGCACTGGACGAAGCTCAAAAAAGCCGGAGCTACCGGACTCATCATTGACCTGCGCTATAACGGTGGTGGCTACGTCGACAGCGCCGAACAACTTCTTGGCTTTTACCAAGGAGTAAGCGACGCCTACTACCTCAAAACACGCGAAGGCAACAAAATGATCAAGCCGATTCCAACCAAAACGAAATTTCCGAAACAATCATATGTGCTCGTCAATCGCTATTCTGCATCTGCATCTGAAATCGTTGCAGCGTCCCTCATCGATCAGCAAGCCGCTACAATAGTAGGCGAGACGACGAAAGGGAAGGGCAGTGTCCAATCCTTCTTCGAATTCAATGATGGCAGTGCACTCAAACTGACAATTGGGCACTTTACAGGACCTAAAGGAACACTAGTCCACAAAAAGGGTATCCAACCTAGCATCAAAACCGATTCGGACAAAGAACTGACAGGCATCCATCAGCGACTCCTCAATGAGTCATTCAGCAACAAGCACTACAAAAAAATCGACAATCTCGACAATGTACCCACGACTAAAAAAATGACTGTCCAATTTACCCAGCCAATGAACTTTAACGACGCGCAGACGTCCCATAGTATAGAGCTCGTTAAAGTAGGCAGCGTAGCAGTCCCAATCACATTCAAACAAAAGGCCAACAACCTAATTGAAATCATCCCGAATAAAAACTTGCAACCAGGTGGCTCCTATGAACTCATCATCCATCCGGGCTTGAAAAATACCAACGGTCGTACAGTGAAACAAGGCACACACGTCCCAATCACCGTCAAAAGCGCCAGCTGATATACGCTGCGCCTAGCAACCTAAACACCGAATGTGTTATAATCAACAAATGTTTTACAATAGACAAGCACTACCAAAACATAATCGGTGCCAGTTACTTGCACCACGTCAAGAACTCCTAGAAAAGAGGAAATTCACTATGAAATCCACTATGAATAAAAATATATGCGTCATCGGACTAGGCTATATAGGCCTACCAACAGCAGTCATGTTCGCAAACAGCGGCGTCCGCGTACACGGCATGGACGTCAATGAAAAAGCAGTTAACATGATCGCTAACAAACAACTTCATATAGAAGAGAACGGACTTCAAGAGCGTCTGGAAGAAGCAATCGACAAGGGATACTTCACGGTTTCAACACAACCCGTCGAAGCAGACGTCTACATCGTGGCCGTCCCATCGCCTATTAACCCGGACAACACAGCAAACTTGGAGTACATCCGTAAAGCAACAGCGTCAATCGTTCCATACTTGAAAAAAGGGGCACTCGTTATTCTCGAATCAACAGTGCCACCAAAAACAGTAGAAAACGTTATGTTGCCTGAGCTTCGCAAGTCAAACCTAGAACTAGGCGTAGAACTATTCGTCTCACACTCACCAGAGCGCGTCATTCCAGGCAAGATCTTCGAAGAACTTATAAATAACGACCGCATCGTCGGCGGCATCACACCTGAGTCCGCTGAAATGACAAAAGAACTCTACCAAACGTTCGTCCAAGGGGAAATCCACCTAACAGACGCAACAACAGCGGAACTCGTCAAAGTAATGGAAAACACCTACCGCGACGTTAACATCGCATTTGCCAATGAACTCGCAAAAATTGCTGAAACAATCGACGTCGACGTATGGGAAGCCATCCGCTTTGCCAACTTCCACCCGCGTGTCAACATCCATACGCCAGGACCTGGTGTGGGCGGACATTGTATCGCAGTAGATCCTTGGTTCCTGGTGGAGTTAAGCCCGGAAAACTCGGACATCATTAAGAAGTCACGCCTAACGAACAACGGCATGCCGAAATTCACAGCGCAAAAAGCAAAAGCACTTCTCGAACTGCATGGCATTCAGGGCGGTAACGTCGCCGTACTAGGCCTTGCATTTAAAGCCGATGTCGACGATCTACGAGAAAGCCCTTCGACGGAAGTCATTAAAGAACTACAAAACTTGAATCTACAAGTAACGTCATTCGATCCACATATCAAAGAACTGCAACACCCGACACAACGCGCATCACTTGGCGAAGCGCTTCAAGACGTCGACCTGATTATCCTGACAACGGATCATACGGAATTCAAAAACCTGAATCCGGAAACAGTGAACACGGGCGACACCAAACCACTCGTACTCGATACGAAAAACGCACTCAACCGAGACAAGTGGGAACAAGCCGGATTCCGTTTCTTTAAGCTCGGCGATGGAAAAAACAAAGGACTTTCTTCTATATGAAGGAGACCATTCTAGGCGTAGAGGTCAACACCGAAAACTACGATGAGTTAATTCCGAAAGTCTTCCGCAACATCGAAGACAAGAAGAAATCACTCGTCGTAGCCATCAACCCGGAAAAGCTGATGAAAGCAAAAGAAGACCCGAAACTCAAAGCGCTCCTTAACAGAGCCGAGTTCCAAATCCCGGACGGCATTGGCGTTATCATCGCGTCCAAACTAAAAAAAGGCAGTATCTCATCACGCATTACCGGAATTGACATGATGGACCGTATCGTTAGGGAAGCCGCACGTACTGGACATGCAGTTTTCCTGTACGGTGCGAAACCCGGTGTTGCCGATAAGGCGGCACAACAACTTAAACAAACCTATCCAGACCTTATCGTAGCAGGAACGCAGGATGGCTATGAATCTGACACTAGTAAAGTGATAGACACTATCAATAAAGCAAAGCCCGATATCCTATTCGTTGCGATGGGTTCTCCAAAACAAGAGCAATGGATCGAACAACATAGGGATAACCTATACCCAACACTCTACCAAGGCGTCGGCGGTTCATTCGACGTCCTTGCGGGGAACGTCAAGCGCGCCCCAGCCGCATTCCAGCGAATGGGCGCGGAGTGGTTATACCGTCTACTAAAAGAACCAAGTCGCCTAAAAAGGCAAATGGATCTACCAAAATTCTTATTTGAAGTTTTTACACAAAAAAAAGGTTGACACTCTTGTATTCTAGTAAAGACGATGCTAGAATATTAAAGTGTAAGGATAATTTCCTCTATAACATATATAACAAAAGCCATGCAGATCGAAATCGGTTGGTTGACCACACAAAAGACTTGAACAGTTCCCATCTGTTTGAGTCTTTTTTGTCCTCTGAAAAGCGAAAGGCGCCGTCTAGATGCGGCAGGCATAAGACGAATTGGCGAAGCGGCGCACTTTGCCGCACAGCCGAGTCGGCTTATGACCCGAGCATCTGGCGCCTGTAGCCTAGACACCACCGAAAAGCGGAATTCGGTAATCAAGAAACCTAACCTAAGTACGCCGCATCCTGCGGCAATATCTATGAAACTCACATCCTGTGAGTCTCCAAACATCTGCTACCCGGAAACTAGCCCCCGAAATATGTACGTCACCAATTACAGGAAGAATGACCGACAATCCTCCCCCGTTTGGAAAGAAAACCATTTTCCGCCATAAATTCAAAACAGAAGAAATTAAAAGAATTCGACGTTAATATGGACCTTAAAAACCATGGAATTCCCACTTAAACACGCATAGGTAAGGCGAAAAGACTGGATGCCACGAAAGAAATTCCAAATACATAATCAGCAGTAACTAGACACTAATAATTGAAATGGTTCTGTAACTTTAAACCAAAATCCGTAAAATACTTGATATATATCAGATATGCGGTAGAATGATAGAAGTGGCTCAGGAGTCTAGTATTTATTTACAAGGCTTTTACTATATTACCAACTTACAATTGACATCCTGTTCGCAACTATCTATAATTTAATCTGTAATGACTTCTATCTTTCATTTTGCCGTGGAAGTAGTTGACACAAATTTATTTTCTATCTAAGAGGAGGAAATTATTCAATGGCTAACCAACCATCTAAGTACAGCAAATTTTTAGTAGGGGCTGCATCAGCAGCACTAGTAGCATCCGCAGTAGCACCAGTAGCAAGCGCGGCAGATTTCAAAGATACGAAAGGTAACACGCACGAAACAGCTATAAACGCTCTTTCTGATGCAGGCGTTATCTCAGGCTACACAGACGGTACATTCTTGCCAAACAAAACGTTGTCTCGTTCTGACGTTGTGAAATTAATGGGTAAATGGCTTGTAGCTGAAGGTTCAGTAGTACCAACAGATTACAAAACAAACCCACGTTTCTCAGATCTTAAATCTACATCTAACGACGAGCTTCTAAAATATGCTGCAGTTGTTAAAGACAACGGTGTATTCGTAGGAACTCCAGATGGTAAATTAGACGCTACAGGTAACATCACTCGTGAAAACATGGCAGTCGTTCTTGTTCGCGCATTTGACCGCGTTCATGAAATCGATCTTACAACTTATGTTGCAGGACAAGATTTCAAAAAAGACGTTACTGATCTAGGAAAAGCGAAAGCTGAAGCACGTCCAGCAATCGAAGTTCTTGATTTCTTCGACATCACGAACCCGGCTGCACCAGCGTTCAATCCTAAGGAAACAACTACTCGCGGACAGTTCGCTACATTCCTTTACAAAACTACAAAAACTGATTTCTCTAAAGTTACATCTGGAGTAGTAGGATCTGCAGCTGTTAAGGCTGTTAACGCTACAACTGTTGAAGTAACTTTCAAAGATGCAGTTGATAACATCAACTCTCTTAACTTCAAAATTGACGGATTGACTGTTTCTAACGCAGCAGTTAAGCAATCTGACAACAAAACAGTAGTATTGACTACTGCAGTTCAAAAAGGCGGAGAGAAATACACTGTAACATTGAATGAAAAAGCAATTGGTTCATTCAACGGTATTTCTACAGTAATCCCGACTTCAATCAAAATCACTACACAGTCAGTTCAAGGTAAAGTAGGAGCTCAAGCTATCCTTTCTGCTGATGTAGGCGTTAAACAAGCAGGTATTCCTGTAACATTCAACGTTAAAGCTGATACAAATACTACTCTTAACAAAGACCAAGTGTTTGAAGCGGTAACAAATGCAGACGGAATTGCACAATTCTCTTACACACAATATGCTGCTGGAACTGATTCAGTTGTAGCTTATCCAACAGGAGCACCTGCTGTTCGTAGCCTTGGTTATGTATTCTGGGGAGTTGACACAATTCTTACAGTAGAAGACGTAACTGCAGGCGCTACAGTGAATAACGGTGCTAACAAAACATACAAAGTGAAATACCTTGATCCGAAAACTGGTAAACCAGTTGCAGGTAAGAGATTTGTAGTTTCATTTGAAGAAAACATCAACGTTAATGTTAACCAATTGTCAAAAGCAAAAGTTAACAACGTTGAGCCAGCACAATTGTTGAATGGTAACGCACCAACTGGAGCTGTAGTTATTACAGACGCTAAAGGTGAAGCTACTTTCACTGTAACTGGTGAAAACACAGCTGTTACTCCAATCGTATTTGAACAAAACCTAGTTTCTAACACGCCAACTTCTACAGTGTATTCATATACTTACACTAATGACTTGCTACAAGCTAAAGCATCTAAAGTAACATTCGGCGCAGTTCAAGCGGATTACAAAATCGTATTGAAGCGTGATGGTCTTGAAGAAGCTGCTAAAGGTCTAGCAAACGGACGTGAGTACACAGTAGTTGTTACAGACAAAGACGGTAAAGTTGCTAAAAACGAAACTGTTAATGTTGGATTCAACGAAGTTCTTGATGGTGAAATTGGTACGCAAACTGCTGCTCAATTCATCAAAGAAGATGCTGCTGAAAATCCATACTACGCAGGTAAACAAATTACTGTACTAACAAACGCAAAAGGTGAAGCAACATTTGTTATTGGTAGTGAAAATAACAAAGACTATGCAACTCCAATTGCTTGGATCGATGTAAACAGTGCAGATGCAAATGAAGGTAAACTTGACAAAACTGAACCATCAACTGTAGGCGAAATAACTTATTTCGCAGATGCTAAATTAGCTGGTGCGGCTCTAACAACGTACAATGCTGCAGGTGATAAAACTAAATCCATCGACGCTAGCCAACCAGCTACATTCAAGGTTGCTCTAACTAACCAAAGTGGAAAAGCAATTACTTTAGCTTCAGCTGGTTATAATACTATGGAAACTAGCTTCACAGTTTATAACACTGGTGCTAATGAAATCCTAGTAGCTGGACAAAAAGTATCACCAAACCGTAGTTATACAGTTTCAGCAACTAATGCTCAATCTATTGATGTGACATCTGTAGATGGCAAATCAACGTCTGTACGTGTTCTTGCTAACGGTGTTGCTAGATCAACTACTGGATCAGTACTTGATTATAACTTCACTAGCTCAGAAACTACAGCTACGTTCACAGCATCTACTGAAGTTCCTGCACTTTACACAGGTGTTGTAGCATCATATGATTCTGTTGCTAAGACACTTAAATTTGATGGTAAAAACCCTGTTAATTACACAGGTACAGGCTACAAATACTTCGGTGGTAACGGTGCAACATTAGCGAATGCAAATGATTTCATCAAAGAATTAACTAAGGGTGGAACAGCGGTTGTTACTCGTAGTGTAGATGCAGACAACGTTGCAACGTTTAGCATTGTTAGTATTGCTGGTGGAGCAGGTACACCGGTTGACACTAAAGCGGTAGCAAAACAAACTGTAACTGGTACACTAGCGTTTAATGATACAGCTTATGACGTATCAGATGCAGCTGAAACAGCTATTTTAACTGTAAAAGACGCTGATTTAAATATTAGTACAACTAATATTGACACAACAACTGTAGCGGTTAAAGATTCTGCTAACAAGACTGCTGAGTTTACACTTACTGAAACTGGAGTAAATACAGGCGAATTCACATTAGTACTTACATCAGGTCAATTAAGTACTTTCAGTGCTGGTACATTGACAGCTACTTACGTTGATGCTAAAAACACTGGTGGTGTACAACAAACAATTACTGCTACTGCTACATTGAAAGTATTAGCTGGAGCACTTGATTCAACATTTACACAAGGTGCAGCTACTGTCGATGCTAAAGTAGCTGAGTATACTTCTAAATCAATTGCTACAGGTCGTACATTTGTATCAGGTGAAGGATTCTCATTAGCTATTGATGCATCTGCTGCTACACCAATTGATTTAGACGGTAAAGTAGGAGCTCAAGGAGTTGTTACTGCAATTAATGCGAAATTCCCAGGAGCAGCAACTCTATCTGGTGATAAAGTAGTAATCAAAGGTTCATTAGCAACTACTGCAACTGGAAAAGTAACAGTTACTCTATCTAATGTTACTAATGAAATCCTTGATGCTGCTAAAGTTGGTGCTGATAGTGTTCCTGCAACTAAAGCTAAAGTAGTATTCCAAATTGCTTCACCACTAGCTGTCGGTGAAAAAATTAAAGTTGGTACTGCAACTTACACTGTAGTAGCACAAGATGCTGCTACTGTAGGAGCAAACGAATTTAAAGTTGGTACATCAGCTGTAGAACAAGCAGCAAACTTTGTTGCTGCGTATAATACAGCTACAAGCACTACAAATGCATCAGTTCCAGCACTTTCAGATACAGTTACTATTGTACTTGGCGCTGATGGCGTTACTGTAACTGACCCTGCTATTCAACTAACGAAATAAAAAGTACGTGCCTGTACACGATACAATTCAAACGCTAATCAGATAAATTGAGAAGTGAATGAAGGAGAGAGTCTTCTAACCGAGAAATTGGTTGGGAGGCTTTTTTCTGTTCTGACTGTATCTACTTTTTTTTCATTTAAATTTCAGGTACCTGTGCACGACACTACTCAGTCAATTCACTACAATTACATATTTATTAGTTGAGGAATAGAGAAATAGCTAATTATCTAAACCCTTATGAGTTTTTATGTAATTGTATGAATTGTTGGTTGTTTTTTGTTGCACAGGCACGCACACAATTAGGCCCTACTTCCCACCAGCGGAGGTAGGGCTATTTCTAATGGATGAGGAAAGTAGTTGAAGAACTAAGAATCAGATGTGAAACAGTTGGAATTGGTGGTAGTGAAGGAGGGGGAGAAGCGTCTACCAGATGAACGAGTGGATACGATGTCATTGCGGTTGGTGAAGGAAATGTCTCTGTTGTACAAGAACCGTACGACGAAGTTACAGGTATCCGTTCGTGGCACTATTCAGTCTATACGCTCAGGTAACATATATATTAGTTGAGGAGTAGAAAAAAACTAATCATCTAAATCTCTCTGAGTTTTTATGCAAGTGTGTGGACTGTTGGTCATTTTTTGTTGCACACGCACGCAATTAATTATTCATAAATATCCATTGTGCTCAAGAGGTGTGTGCGACTTGTTTTCTATTTCACCATGCACAGTTACATAATTTGCTCATTAGAAATCTATGGAAACTTTCTACACCATATTACATAATCGACTAAAATATTATGTAGGTTATTGGGTAATGGACTACTCAATTATATTATTATGTAGAAAATAGAATAAATTATCGCAATATTTAAATTAACATATTACCAATTTGATAGTATGCTTGGAATGGTGAAATATGTGTTGATAGCTTACTGTTTGCGGTGTGTGACTTTACTAATATTTTCTGGAATGCATATTTAATTGGGAAAAGTGATGAAACTTATAGGAAAGGAGAGTAGAGTTTTTTGATAGTATGAACAACGCTGCAGGTGTAGCTACATTACTAAGCTAGGATAATATAGAACAACCTGGTCTGCCAAAGTTTAAGGTTAGCAGTAGCATCTATGTAGCCGTTTACGGTAACTTAACATCTCTTACAATAAAATAATAATCTACTAGAATGTTAATAATCACTTAACATTTAAAGGATTTTTACATGATACTATTAATTTAAGGATTAACTTAATTCTTAAATTACATACGATTAAAGGAGGTCAGTAAATGAAGAAGCATGCCAATTCATATAAAAAAGTATTCGGGGCGACATTAGCTGTAGCGGTAGCAACGGGAACGATAGCGGTAGCTGCACCAGTATATACACAAGCCGATGAGGTGAAAATCCCCTCCTTTTCTGATGTAAAGAACATTGAAAGTCATCATTTCTATGAGAGTGTCAGAAGTTTGGCTTCTAGAGGAATAGTAAAAGGGTATCCAGATGGCACTTTTAAACCTTATCAGTCAGTAACTCGGGGACAAATCGCTAGCGTTTTAGCGCAATCACTTGGATTAGACACGAAAAATGTGAAAAACCCGGGATTCAAAGATGTGAAAGTGACTGACCCACATTATGGGGCAATCGCTGCCCTTGTTGAAGCAGGCATAGTGAAAGGGTATAACGATAAGACATTTAAACCAGGTGGGTCACTGACGCGCGCGCATATAGCCAAGATGATTAGTATCGGATTTAATCTTGAAGAAGCCAAGCTTACAAATAGTCCATTTACAGATGTGAAAGCGAAACACTGGTACGCAAATTATGTCCAAGCTTTGATCACAAATGAAATTACAACTGGGACCACTCCAACTACGTTTGAACCGAATGCTTTCGTTACAAGGGGGCAAATGGCTTCTTTAATTGTTCGAAGTGAAACGGCTACCCGTGTTGATCAAAGTGACTCGACTGTTAAAAGTACAGGGAAATTGGTTAGTGTAACAAATGAGTCAGTTAAGCTATCGACTGGAACATATGCATTGTCAGCAGACATGAAGAAACTTTTGAATGCTTCCAATTCAGCAGCTCTTTTAGGAGCAGTTCTAGAATATACAGTTAAAAATGGAGTAATTATCGAAATTGCTTCAATTGAATTGACAGCGGATGGCAATGAAACCAATAATGCCATATTAGATGGACAAGGGTCTACATTTGCAGGGTCAGTACGTATTAATGGCGATTATGTTTTATTGAAAAATATAACGATTGCCGGGAATTTGGAGATAGGGAAAGAAGTAGAAAACAGTTTCAAAGCTGATGATATCAAGGTTATAGGGAAAGTGAGTCTTACTGATAATGCCTCACGTAACCGAGTCGGAAAAGTGTTCGGAACAGCCACTGTAGAAAAGAAAGAACCAAGTGTTGTATTCACGAACTCTACTATCCACTCTGTGGAATTGTCTAAGAGCAAAAAAATAATCATTGAAGTAAAAGGGAATTCAACAGTTCAAGGATTTAACCTTTTATCCAACGTTCATTTAAAAGCCGATAAGGGAATTACATTGCCGAAAGTGACTGTAGAAAAAGGTGCAACGAACGTTACGTTGGATGCATCAGTGGTCAACCTACTAGTGGACACGCCTAATGCATTGTCGATTGATGGAACAGCCACTATCAAAAATGTAATCGTCGAATTCAAGATTGACTTGAAGCTCTTAACAATCGGGGAAATCGAAAAAATCATTGTTAAACTCAAAGGCACGACAATCACATTAGGAGCTAAAACAAAAGTCAGTAGTTTTGAACTTCCAACAGGGGTAACCGTAAAAGATATTATTGTGAATTTTAATGAATTCAATGGAGGCAGTACTTCTAATGGTGGAAACACAGGCGGAGACTGGGACCCAAGCCCGAATCCAAATCCAAATCCACCAATTGGCGGTGGTGGAAAAACGTTTAACCTTTCTTTGATGCACGTAAATGATATACATGCGAATACTAACAAAGCACCAAAGCTTGTTACAGCAGTAAAAGAAGTACGGACAGTTAAACCGGATGCATTGTTATTAAATGCAGGGGATGTATTCTCAGGTACTTTATATTTTAATGAATTCCTAGGACAAGCAGACTTAGCGTTTATGAATTTAATGAAAGTCGACGCTATGACATTTGGTAACCATGAGTTTGACCTTGGTTCATCAGCGGAAGGTCACAAAGCATTGGTCGACTTCATTGAAGCTGCAAACTTCCCGTTTGTATCCGCAAACGTAGATTTTTCAAAAGACGATAAATTCACTAATTTGTTTAATACGAAGATTCCTACAACCCCTAAGAATGGGAATATCTACACAGGAATTGTAAAAGAAATAAATGGAGAAAAAGTCGGTATCTTTGGACTAACAACTGCGGAAACGGCAGACATTGCAAGTCCAGGAAAAGTTACATTCTCTAACTATATTGAGGATGCAAAAAAGATGGTTGCAGAGTTCGAAAAAATGGGTGTTAACAAAATCGTTGCACTTACACATATTGGTTTTGATGATAATGCGGCTATGGACAATGACCAAGAACTAGCTGCAAATGTAGCTGGGATTGACGTAATTGTAGGTGGACATAGTCATACACAATTAGACGTTCCCGTAGTTGTAGACAAAGATGGAAATGGGAAAGCGAAAGATAAAACAATTATTGTACAAGCGTATCAATATTCGGATTATCTAGGGACATTAGACGTTGAATTTGATAAAAATGGCGTCGTTGTTGGTCATGCAGGAAAATTAATTGAAATCAATAAAACGCAAAAAGATGCTGAGGGTAAAGATAAAAAAGATGAAAAAGGAAATGTTTTATATGTAATTCCTGATGATGCAGAGGCAGTTAAGCTCTTAAAACCTTATAAGGATAAAATCGCTGCTGTTAATGAAAAGGAAATTGGAGTAACGCTTGAAAATGCACTAGTAAGTGCAAGAACATCTGATAAAGATTATGTACCGGGCACAAGTGTACGAGCTAGTGAAACGATTCTCGGGAACTTAATTACAGATGGCATGCTTGCAAAAGCGCAAGGATATGTAAAAGATAAAAAAGTAATTATGGCATTCCAAAATGGTGGAGGAATTAGGGCTGGAATTGGAGCGGGACCAATCACGGTAGGTGAAGTAATCACTGTACTTCCATTTGGTAACACATTAGCAACAATGGAGCTAACAGGTTCCGAATTAAAAGCTACCTTTGAAATTAGTTTTAAAGAGTATCCAAAAGAAAGCGGTGGATTCTTACATGTATCAGGTGCGAAAGTGAAATACGATTCTTCGAAACCTGCTGGACAACGTGTAGTTTCAATTGCATATAAAAATGATGATGGTACGTATACTGAAATCGAAAACGCTAAGACGTACACAATAGCAACAAACGCATTCACAGCTAAAGGCGGAGACGGCTATGACGTTCTTAAAAAAGCGTATGCTGCAGGCCGTGCAACAGACCTTGGGCTTTCAGATTGGGAAAACTTAAGAGAACATTTAGTATCACTTGGAACTATTCCAATTAAAATTGAAGGTCGTCTTGTAGATGTTGCTGGTGTTGACGAAGAACCGGGTACTGAAGACGTAGCAGGTAAAGATTTTTCAGGTACAGTTGACGCACCAAAAATTTACAACGGTAACGTTACAGTATCGGTCACAGACGTAGTTTCATTTAAAAATGTAACTGTTAAAGGGAATTTGATCCTTACAGGCACGCCAACTGAAAAAGTGTCATTCGCAAATATTATGGTTACAGGAAATTTGGATATTTCAAAGCTTGATGGAGAAAACTTTGACTTTAATGGCATTACTGTCGATGGAGAAACGATTTTTTAAGCTATTGTGCAAAGCCTTCTGCTAGTAGGAAAAGGCTTTGCATTTTCAATGTCACATTTGCTTTACTCAAAAACTGTATATAAAAAGGAGAATTGTTTAGATGAGTAAAAGGAATTGGAAGAAGCCTATAAATACTATGTTAGCGGCAAGTTTAGTAGCGGGACTAGTAGTACCGGCAATACCTGCTACGGTAAGTGCTGCAACCAATGCAACTGACTTAATTATATCGGAGTATATGGAGGGGAGTGGCGAAAATAAGGCACTTGAGCTTTACAACGGAACAGGAAATGAGATTAATTTAAAAGATTATAAATTGGAACTTTACTCAAATGGATCACCAACAGTTAGTCAAACACTATCATTCGCTGAAACAGATAAAGTGGCTAGCGGAGCAATATATGTTTTAGTAAAAGATCATAGTAATACAGATGCATCTTTAAAGAGTAAGGCAAATAAATTAGACTCTACTGTTATCAATTTTAACGGTGATGATGTACTTGTTTTAAAAAAAGATAATGTTGTTATTGATTCTATTGGACAGGTTGGAAAAAGAATTAACTTTGGTTTGGATGTTACGCTAGTACGTAACAGCTCTGTTACAACGGGCGACAAAATTATTGATGACGCGTTCAACCCTTCAGTCGAGTGGACGGCGTTCCCTAAAGACGATTCATCCAATTTAGGTTCGCATACGATGGATGGTTCAACACCAGTAGATCCCGACCCTGATCCAGGAGAACCTGCGGAGACTATTTCAATCTCAGACGCTCGTGCTACAAAACTTGGTGAAACCGTTACAATCAAAGCCATCGTGGCAGCCAACTTGAAAAATACCATGTCAGTTCAAGATGCAACTGGCGGTATCGCAGTGCGGCCTTCAAGTTTAGCAGCAACAGTTGGGGATGAAGTAATACTTACCGGTACATTGGCAGAATTCAAAGGCCTCCTCCAATTGGATGCAGCTACAATCGTTGAAAAAACGGAAAATGTTGGTGCGCCGACTCTTAAAGTAGTAACAGGAGCAGAAGTCAACGAAGCGAATGAATCTCTTCTCGTGCAAACGAAACTTGTAACGTTAACTTCAGTGGATGCAAACTTTAATTACAAAGCGACAGATGGGACAACAGAATTTATTGTCCGTGATGAAAACAATGCCTTAGGGTTAGCGGTTGGTAACCAATATGAGTCAATTGCAGGAATTGTCCAACAATTCGATGCGGACTATCAAATCATTCCACGCTCACAGCAAGACATTGTCGCAGACAGCTCGGTTATCCAACCAGTCTTCGCGAATCCGGGAAGTGGAACATTTGTCGGAGGAACGACGGTAACATTATCAACTAGTACGGCGAATGCACAAATTCTTTACACAGTAGATGGTAAAGATCCAATCGGTAATGGTACTGAATACGGTACACCAATCGAAATTAAAGAAAATACGACACTTAAAGCAGTTGTGAAAGCTGAAGATGGATCACTCAGTGAAGTGAAAACATTCGACTATACCATTACGGATAGCCTCCAAATTCACGATATCCAAGGCGGAGGACATATGTCCACATTTGCGGATAAAACGGTTGAAGGAATAGAAGGAGTGGTTACCTACTCATTCACTTTAAGCGGTTCGACATACTATACTGTCCAAACGCCGGATGCATTAGCAGATGACAATCCAAATACCTCTGAAGCGATTCTCCTATACAGTGGTAATAGTTCTTGGCCAATCAAAGTGGGAGATTTAGTAGCTGTAAGCGGAAAAGTTACTGAATATGCAATCGATGGCTATGATGACCGACAAACAACTGACATGAAAACAACACAAATTAATGTTAGAAACGATCAAGGCGGGAATGTAACCGTTGTGAAGAAAGATGTAGCATTACCGGCACCAATTATTATTGACGAAAAGAACTTGCCAACAAAGCATATTGATAGCGATAATTTAGCAGTATTCAACCCAGACGTAGATGCAATTGATTTCTGGGAAAGCTTAGAAAGCATGCGTGTACAAGTTGGCGATGTGAAAACTGTAGCGCCACAAGATAATGGTGACCTTGTAACCGTACTTGAAAGTAAGAAAACGAACTCCTTACATGGAGGACTTCTATTAGAAGAAAATAACCAAAATGCGGACCGCATCCAATTTAGATTAGAGCCAAATGGAACGGCACGTAGCTTTGAAGTTGCGACTGGTGACAAATTCAGAGGACCAATTGTAGGGATAGTCGGCTATTCATACCAAAACTATAAAATCTATGCTTCATTGGATGAAATGAAAGCGAAACATTCAAAAGGAAGTGCAACACCCGAAAAAACAGCCATTGTAAAAGCAGATGATAAGGTAACGATTGCTTCTTACAACTTGGAAAACTTCTCAAATAATAAGAAGTCAACAACCGATGACAAGGCTAAGAAATTGGCAAGAGCTTTTGCTTCTGACATGCAAAGTCCTGATATTGTTGGGGTAACAGAAGTGCAAGACAATAATGGCCAAGATGCAGGAAACTCAGAAGCATCACAAAGTTATGAAAGACTGATTGCTGAAATTGTAAAAGCAGGCGGCGTGAAATATGAGTATGCCAATATCGACCCGGTTAACAATCAAGATGGCGGCGCACCAAATGCCAATATCCGAGTTGGATTCCTTTATAACCCAGCGCGAGTTACGTTAACAAAAGGTAACCCACAGGGAGATGCTATAAAGGCAGTTGAATATAAGGACGGAAAGTTAACGTTAAACCCTGGACGAATCGATCCTACAAACGCTGCATTTGCCAGTAGTCGTAAGCCTTTAGCAGCTCAGTTCGATTTCCAAGGGGAAAGCGTAATTGTTATTGCCAACCATTGGAATTCGAAAAATGGAGACACACCACTCTTTGGCTCACAGCAACCACCAGTTTACAAGAGTGAAGTACAACGCCATAAAATCGCAAACATCGTAAATGATTTTGTGAAGGATGTAAAATCACAAAACCCGAAGGCAAACGTCGTGTCTCTTGGTGATTTTAACGACTTCCAATTCTCTGAGACCCTAAAGATTCATGAGGGTGATACTATGACGAATATGATTAACAAAGTGGAAACAGCTGATCGTTACTCATACGTGTTTGGTGGAAATTCACAAGTATTGGATCACATTCTAGTTACCAATAATTTAGTGGATAAAACAGCTATTGATATTCTCCACATTAACGCGGATTTCACAGATATGGCAGGACGTGCAAGTGACCATGATCCAGTTCTCGTCCAAATTGACCTTGCAGGTGGAGATGTTGTGGTTCCAAGCGAAGCTGAAAAAGCATACAACATCAAAAATCTTAAAACGAAAAAATTAACGATTGGTAAACCAAGTGTTTCTGTTACACTCGATGATACCTCAGTTATCACAGATGGTATTGTATTTACAGGAGCTTATGCAGAATTCCATGGTATAGGTTTTGCAAAGACAGCAGTAACGATCAAACCAGTTGAGGCTGGAGCGATTATTGATTTCAAAGGCACGAAAGTGAAAGAAGTCACCATCGATGGCGCGAACGTAAACGAAGTTAGAGGCGCTGAAAAGATTCAAGACATTAAATTTATTAATGGTGCGACTAAGGACAACATTAAATTCACAAATGCGAAAGGGGAACCCATTGAGGTTCCTTCTTTGCCTGGTGGAAACAATGCACCGATTGTAAAGAAAGCTATTCCGAACCAAACAGTTATAGATGGAGAATCAATCTCCATCTTATTGACTGACCACTTCTCAGATCCAGAGAACGACAAGCTTACATTCGTGTCTACGAAGGGTACAATTCAAGGGGATTCATTACAACTAACGCTCCCTGAAGGTAACTATATTGTAGGCGTGACGGCTTCAGACGGGACCAAGTCCGTTACAGCTAGTTTTTCCGTAACGGTAACAGCCTCTGTTGAATTGCCAACAGATAACTATTACAAAGATGCGATTGGTAAAGACGGACAAGCGTTAAAAACTGCACTCCATGAAATAATTGATGACCATACAGAACTTACGTATACAAAAGCGTGGGAAGCACTCCGTGAAACAGATGAGGATCCAAATAATGTGAACAATGTTATCTTATTTTATTCCGGGGATTCACGCTCTAAAACTCGCAATGGTGGTAACGTCGGCGACTGGAACCGAGAACATACCTGGGCGAAATCTCACGGGAACTTCGGAACGAGTAAAGGACCAGGCACAGATATTCATCACTTGCGTCCTACAGATGTTCAAGTAAATAGTTTAAGAAGTAACTTGGATTTTGACAACGGCGGCAGCGCTGTAAAAGGCTGTAATGGCTGTTTCAAGACAGGTAGTTCTTTTGAACCACCCGATAATGTAAAAGGTGACGTGGCAAGAATTCTCTTTTATATGGCGACTCGCTATGAAAAGGGTGACAAAGTTGACTTGGAATTAAACGACAAGCTTAATAACGGAAGTGCGCCTTACCACGGAAAACTTTCGACTTTATTAAAATGGCATGCACAAGATCCAGTCGATGGATTTGAACGTAACCGAAATAATATCATCCAAAAATGGCAAGGTAACCGCAATCCGTTTATTGATCATCCTGAATGGGCGGAATTGATATGGAAGCAAGCTGCCTCAGCTGATATGCAAATTGCATCTTAATGCTAAATTATTATGTCTGACTCTATTTGGGAAACTACTCGAAATGTACTAGAATAGTGTGAGTAAAAAAGGAGGATTCAGCCATATTTACTTTGGCTGGATTTTTTACTGTGAATTATTAAAATCTAGTGAGTTGTCATAGCTGCACTTTGCTCAAGTACTCCAACAAATTATTTCATTCCTAAAGTAGTCAATCGGGCAAATCCTTATTCCTTTGCTATTTACGTTGGAGGTGGATAGAGCCTTAGTGGTCCAAAGCAACAACGACAAATTATTTGGTTAGTTGTACCTAAAATTTTGAATATATATTACAAGATAAAAGGTTTGACTATTCAAAATATATTTTTGAAACGGGTTGATTATCCTATAATGATTCTTTAGTATTAAGAGTATTGGCATGCTTTGATAGTCATGCTTGGATGAAGGGGAGGTAGAAAGAATTTGAGGAAGATGAGTTCGGTTTTATTTCGTATGATATGTATGGTGTTACTGGTTTTCACGACAATCGCTCCTTCAATTGCTGTGGCTGAAGTAAACAATGAGTTTGACATCGATATTAATGCTGGTTCAGAAAATAGAGATATTATCGATGCAAGTGATAATATCCAGTCAAAAAAACAGGGGGATTGGGAATATATTTTAAAGGAAGATAACTCAATAACAATAACCAGCTATTTAGGGAGCCAAACAATTGTTGAAGTACCAGCCATTATAGATGGGAAAGATGTAACACATATAGAAGGATATGATTATTCAACAATTACAGACATCACATTTCCAAGCACTATTGAATTTATAGATCAATCAATTTTCTATGGTGGCTTAGTTGAAAACATAAATGTAGACGTAAATAATAATCATTATAAAAGTGAAGAAGGAGTATTATTCACAAAAGACATGGAAAAACTTATTTCCTATCCTATGGGGAATTCCAAGATTAAGTACCAAGTTCCGCAAGGTGTAAATATAATAGAGTTTAACGCTTTTTCCACAACAATTTATAATGGAAGTACTGATTTAAAAACGATTGAAATCCCAAGCAGTGTTAGCTCTATTAAAGATATTCATTCCCTAGCGGCAAGAATAGCAAATATAGAAGTTCAACCGGGAAATGAAACTTATAAAAGTATTGATGGTGTTTTGTTTAATAAAGCAGGCGATGTATTAATATGCTATCCCTACGCAAATACTAGGACAGATTATTCCGTTCCGGAAGGTACAAAGAATATTTCAAATCAAGGGTTTTACGGAACATATGGTAAAGAGCATTATTTAACAAATTTAAACTTACCAGCATCTCTAGAAACTTTTCCTGCAGATTTTCAAATTGAGAAGTTACAGGGTATTCAAGTTGAACCAAATAGTTCGTACTTTACTAGTGTTGAAGGAGTTTTGTTCACCAAAAATATGCAAGTGTTAATTTCGTATCCAATGGGGAAAAAAGAAGAAAGTTATATTATTCCGTCTGGTGTAAAAGAAGTTGAATTCGGAGCGTTTTATGACATATATCAATTTCCAAGGCACTTATTAAAGGAAATAACGATACCTGATAGTCTCCAAGATTTTGGGGATAGTTTACATCAGGGCTGGGAAAATATATTTGTGGAAGAAAATCATACTAAATTGAAAAGTGTGTCCGGAGTATTATACAGTATAGACGGTAAAAGATTAATAAAGTATCCTCGCTTAAAACAAAGTGTGTTTTTTAGTATACCGGTAGGAACTGAATCAATAGAATCCTCGGCTTTTTTCAGCTGCAATTATTTGGGGAAATTAATAATACCAGATTCAGTTACTCTAATTGTACAAGATTCAACAAATTGGTGTGAAAATTTAACCGATGTTGTAATTTATAATAATAATATTGAGATTAAGGATTCTAACTTCCTTGGAAGAAAAGGTATAACAATATGGGGTTCTGAAGGCTCCACTTCATATACTTATGCTAAAGTGAACAATTTGAACTTTAGATTGCTGAATGAAAGCATGAATGCTGATTTAAGTAGTTTGACATTAAGTAGAGGTACCCAAGATATTATTTTTACAAGTGAAACTACTGAATATGATGCAAGTGTGGATAATGAAGTAAATAGCATAACCATAACACCTACCGCGGTAGAGCAGCAATCTGTAATTAAAGTAAATGATATAGCTGTATCCAGTGGTCTAGAGTCACAAGAAATAAACCTTGAAATAGGTAGAAATACAATAAGAGTAGAAGTAACTGCCCCGGATGGAGTTTCTACTAAAATCTACGCGATAACTGTAACAAGAACAGATTCGATGAAAGTTTTGGATAGCATAGCGGTAACAGAACTGCCGAAAAAAACGAAGTATAAAGTAGCGGAGTCACTGGACTTAACTGGGATAGAAGTAACAGCTATATACGATGATGAAAGTACAAGCATAATCGAATTGATGAACAATATGGTAACGGGCTTTGACAGTAATGAAGTCGAATCAGAACAGTTGTTAACCGTGACATATGAGGATAAGATAGCGACTTTCATGGTAGACATTTTGGCCGCTTCACAGACTGGTTCAAATCCAACTACTTGGCCAGTTGATAAAAACTTGACAGCTAGTGATACAACGAAAACTGTGACTACCCTTAGTTGGACACCGGCCGAGGATGACATCGGAGTAACGGGATACAGGATATATAAAGATGGATTACTGATTCACAATGTGACAGGAACTACAAATGTATATGAAGTAACCGAACTATCTCCAAATACCATTTACAATTTCCAGATCCAGGCAGGAAACGCAGCTGGAAACTGGACGACAAATGGTCCGTCAGTAGCGGTACTCACAAACGTAGATGGCTTAAGTGATAACGGATCCACTGGTACTAATGGTTCTTCAGGCAATTCAGGTAATGGCGGTTCTGTCACACCAAATCCAGTAACCCCGCCGGTTGTTCCAGATACTGCAATCGGAAAAGAAGTTATCGATCCTGTGACGGGCGATAAAACAGTGATCATTGGCGGAGAAAGTTTGGTAGATCAAATTAAAAATCAGCAACAAAAAGAAATTATCATCCCTCTATCTGCTAAACAGGATGAACTAGTAAAATCGCTAAGTGCCACCATCGATCAAGCAGTTCTGAAGCAAATAATCGACAGCAATAAGCCGCTTGCTATCACGGCAAACGGTGCGAAGATGCAAATATCGAATGAAACATTGAAGGCTATCGATGTGACAGATGGGGAAAGTATCAAAATTTCAGTTTCTGTATTGGAGGACACTGATAAGCTTCCAAAAATCAGCAAACGCCAAACACTATTATCTTCCCTTTACGACTTCAACATTGTCGTAACGAAAGAAACAAAGGAACGAAAAGTAATTAATTTCACGAAACCGATTACGATTACAATGAATATCGGACAAGTGAAAAACGCTGAAAAAGTAGCGGCATTTTATTTGAATGAAAAAGATAGCGGTTGGGAATACATTGGCGGAAATCTTGCCCGGGGAATGTTTACTTTCAGTACAACACACTTCTCGAAGTTCGCAGTACTCGAAAACGATAGGACGTTCAATGACATTCATAATCAGAAGGTTGAATGGGCGGCAGACTATATCGAAGTACTTGCATCGAAGAATATCATTCAAGGAAAGACCGAAGATACATTTGCACCAAGCGATGATATCACTAGAGCGCAATTTGCTGCATTGTTATCAAGGGCATTAAATCTTCCCAAACAACCATATGCTGCAACATTTTCCGATGTCTCGTCTACTAATTGGTCAGCACAAGACATCGAAGCAGCAAACCGTGTAGGCATTGTACAAGGGGAAAAAGGTGAATTCAAACCGAATGAAAAAATCACACGTCAGCAAATGGCGACCATGATCATCCGGGCAATTCAATACAGAGACCCGACGAGTTTAAATGATGTAACCAGCACCCTTTCGTTCAAGGATGCTTCCTTAATCAGTGACTATGCGAAAGAGTATGTCGGACTCTCTGCATCGCTCGGTATTATTAGTGGACGCGATGACAAAGGATCATTCGTCTTCGCTCCAAAAGAAAATGCTACGCGAGCGCATGCAGCAAAAATGCTTTATAAGTTCATAGAAATGGAATAAGAGTTTCCTATTCTGTTTTAAGTGCGTGCCTGTGCAACAATCGAATAATACGCTATTCCAAAATACAAAAGTCTAGCAACTGGTAGAAATATGATCCTGTGGAGAGAAATCTCTGCGGGATCTTTTTCTATTTTCTTTTTCTAAGAATGCTTCATGAAAGTTTGGGTACCAGTGCTAACCCAGTTTAGACAACTAGTTATCGTTGATACGGATTTAGTTTGTTGAATGGAGACAGACCTTTAATTTTGTAAAAGTACTATGCCTATTCAAGGTGTATATGAACTATAAAACAGCCATTATTCTTACAAATTATGCTATACTAAATTAATGTTAGAAATTTTTGATAGCACTATATCCTACTATAGTAACAGGTGAGAGTAAAGGTGATTTAAATGAAAATCTCAAACGGTCTTAACACATTGAACAGTTACAATAGAGTTAATGAGAGCATGATGAAAAGTATTCAAAAGCTATCATCAGGTAAGCAAATCAACAATGCCTCAAATAATGCAGCTGGAATGGCGATTTCTGAAAAGATGAAAGCTCAAATTAGAGGGTTGCAAAAGGCTGAAAAAAATATACAAGATGGAATTTCACTCGTTCAAACTGCCGAGGCAGGTCTTGGTCAAATTCAGAACCCGCATCTTATTAGAATGAGAGAACTTGTGATCCAAGCAGCCAATGGTACATTGACACTAGAAGATAAAAAGATGATTCAGAAAGAAATTGACCAAATAAAAGAATCCATTAATGGTATCGCAGAAAATACAGAGTTTAATACAATTAAGGTACTTAAACCGCCGACAGTTCTTTCTCCTGGCGGAATGCATGGAAAAGCAATTGACATCGTCTTCTTTATTGATGATTCTAGTTCGATGACTGACGAAATTGGACTTGTCAAAAGTGGAATCGGGGCATTTGTATCAAATTTAGCTCAATTTGGAGATGTGAAGGTTGGGACGGTAAGCGTAAATAGTGCCAAGCCCAATATTCAACTCCCCCTTCAAAGTAATCCGCAAACTGTTATTGATTATATGGATTCACATCATAATGCTGTTGCAGGATCAATCGCAATGTATGATGAAATTATGAACTATTCACAGGGCGGTTCTAAGGAAGGCAGTATGGGCTATCGAGCAGGAAGCGATAGGATTTTTGTCCTGCTCACGGATACAACGAATGAAGTGCAGAGCCAATATACTCCTGACACCATAAAAGCTCATTTAACGACGAATAATATTCAGTCCTATTTGTTTGGGATTCATTTTTCAGGAGACAAAAACTACTTTAGCGCGGATAGTTCCTATTCATTTGTCGATAAAATATACAAACCAGCAACCCCCGCAGATGTGGCTGAGAATATTACGCCCGGTCTCGCTGAAACAATCATTGAAGCATCTGATTTACGGGTAGAAACACAAAAACCAATAATACTTCAAGTCGGCCCGAATGAAGGACAGACAATAGTTATCAACCTGTTTGACAACCGTACAGCGTCCTTGGAAATTGATGCACTTACAGTGGAAACATACGACGAAGCAATGGATTCTTTGAACAGAATTGATAAGGCGAGTGACATAATTAGTGAGCGTCGTGGACTTTACGGGGCGTACCAAAACCGGTTGGAACATGCTCTGCGAAACGTGCAGAATTATGAAATGAACTTAACAAGTGCGCTTTCCCGTATAGAAGATGTAGATATGGCTGCAGAATCAACAGAGCTTGCCAAAAACCAAATTCTATTACAAGCTTCACAAGCGATGATTGCACAAGTTAACCAGATGAATCAAGGGGTATTAGAAATACTGAAATGACATTGGAGTTTTCTTGTGTTTTGTACGCTGCGCAGAATACTATTCTGACAATATAATACACTATAGTTTCATATTTAATAGATGCGAGATGGATAAACAAATAAATACTCAATCATTTATTTATATATAACTGAGTGAACTATTAGTCAACTTCATCTTGCACAAGGAAGAAGTTTTAGGGTACCTGGTTCTGATACAATTTCGCGTTGTGTTAGTGCCAGATACCTTTTTTGATGGAAAATAACGAGTGCTTGAAATGGAAATAATTTGACGAGTTAGGGGGCAGAAAAAACTATTTAAATTTCAGGTACTAGTGCGTGGTACTATATAGTCAATTAACTCCAATTACATATCTATTAGTTGAGGAGTAGAGAAATAGCTAATAAAATTTCAACCATGTACTAGTCGGAGTATTGATCAAATCAATGCTTCACTTCTTATAGATAAATGATTGTTTAGATAAATGAGGAAGGCATAAGGACATAGAAAAAGATGGATGAGTAGCGTTAAATAATAAAGAATAGTAATCTATGAATGGAATAAAGGAGATATCAACATTGGATCATCTAAACATTATATTAATAGGGTTTGCAGTACTTATTCTTTCATTAAGTGTTCTAATTTTTAACGTTGTAAAGGGGAAATATAAAGTCTCCTTAGGGATGATCTCATTAGTAATTATTGGCGTTGCTTTCATTATCGCAGGATTCGTACTGCCTGATTCGAAGGAAAAGATGCTAGTGAGTGGAGATGCAGCTAGTAGTAATGGAGTAATTAATTATAAAGAAGCAACAAGTAATGAAACATCAAGTAACGAGTCTACACGCGATAAAACAGCAGGTTATGTAGCAATAAATGATGATTTAATCATTAATGAATCAGATCCTTTACGGATTACTAGGGCATTGGTTGAGCTAGAGATGTCAAAGCAAGTTGGGTTAAAGGAATGGCGTATTACAGAAAATAATATGACTTCTGATCAAAATGTTTTTAATATCGCAGACTATGACAAACCTGTAGGAGACATGAGAAAAGTATGGATCGAAGGGAATATAAACGCAACTGTCGAAGATGATGGTACCAATGGAAATATCGGATATGACCTGGAACTTTATCAAATGCGAGGTGATACCACTTGGTATGTTGGCAAACATTGGGGTGTCTTAATAGACCTTAATGTAACAGCGAAACCAAAAGTAGAAGAAAATCTGAAGTACCATAGTAATAGTGATGAAATGATTATAGATGAGGAGACAGGTGGCCTTTCTAGTGTCGAGGTTCCCGAGTATGGCACAGTAGATAATGTATTCAAATCAGACAAATCGGCATTTGCAGAAAGTGACTTAATGGGAGCATGGCATTGGAGTGAATTAGATGACTTCTACATGATCCTAAGAAACGATTACACCTATAGCTATATTGAAAAAGGTGTAGGATTTGTTTCTGAAGGAGCCTATACAGTAGATCAGTTTGACGACCACTTTCAGGTGAAAGTGCACTATACCACTGGCGAATATGACAGTGTCATGATGATTAAATTAATTGACAAAAATCATCTTAAGGGTAATGAAGATGGATTCAGCTGGGAAGCTTCGAGAGTGAATCTTTCAGAAGCGGAAGATACCTTAAACAGTTTTAAGTGAAGGTGAGTGGCGATGGGATTTTTTAGTTTACTTTAATAAATGCAGGACTTCAACAGATTGTACGACTAAATATAGAGCAAGTTAATGAACTTGATTTGCCAGTAGGGTAGGGGATTGAATATGGATTGCACTCATTGTGGGGGTTCGGTTGTTGAAAAAGATCAATTTTGTGGGACTTGTGGAAATAACCTGTTGGGCAGTAATAGGGAAGCACCTAGTGAGACAGAAGCGCCGGACTTATTGAAAGCTTTTGTGGGCGAGTATAAAGAGTCGTATTATTTTGGGAAATGGGCAAAAAACGAACGACGATCATGGAACTGGGCCGCTTTTTTTGCTACGTTTTTCTGGCTTGGTTATCGGAAAATGTATACGCATGTACTAGTGATACTGCTGTTTTTTATTACAGCTGACGTAATACACTATTTGGTAGGAGCCGCTACCAACCGGTTTGACTCATATGTCGGCCTCGGTATTGCAGCGGCCCTTGGTATTGGTGGCAATTTTGAATATAAAAAGTTTGCTCAAAGGGAAATCAATAAATTAGAAAAGCGCTTTTCAGGTGACGAGCTTCTTGAGAAAGTACGAAAACGTGGTGATAGTAGTTGGAAAGGTTTTTGGTTAACGCTTTTGTTGTTTATCGGGTATGTAGGGATTTCTGCGGTTTTAGAATCGGTCGTATATTCTTATACCGAGGGAGAGAGTAACGTAGAATTGACAACTTATACAAGTGAAGATTATGGGATTTCATTTGATTATCCAATTAGTTGGAACAATTTCATAGAGATTAGTCATGGAACCTGGGAAAGTAATTCGGAGGCAACAATCGATGTTAGTTATTTAAACCACTCGAAAGAAATTGAACAATACGTATTTAGCATTATTATGTATGGTGAAGTTTTAGAGGAAGGTTACTGGGAAAATAGCGATGAAATATACATAACCAATGATGGTGAAAAAACCTACACGATGGCGATTGCTGATGAGGCAAATGAAGAAATGCATGACCCGTTAAATCAAGAGGACTTGGATTTTGTGTCTACTATGATACTTGAGTTGGATTTTGTTGTAGATTCATTTCGGTTTGAATGAGTAGGTAAGATAAGGATTTGTGCCAAATAAAAGATCTGTTGTTTTCGATTTAACGGTTAAAATGGAAAGTTCGAGCTGTAAACAATTATGTCTTCTCTGAGGGGAATTAGTGTAGGTACTCATTAGCGTTGCGAGCTTGATGTACCAACGATTCTTGTAGGTATCCAAAGGCCCTATAGTATTGATTGAAGACGCCCTCCATTTGATCACAGTAAATGATCAGCTGGAGGGCGTCTTTCGCTGTCCATGATTGTGTGGGTACCGGTAGACTCGTGCAATTAAAATTAGCGTGGTCATTCAACGAATCTCCTCGAAGTGTCCAACGAAATCCGAAAAGCTTCCAACCAACCGCCGAAAGTGTCCAACCAACAGGGGAGTGTGCAACAAAACCCTCGAAGTGTCCAAGGAAACTAGAAAAGCGTCCAACCAACCGCCGAAAGTGTCCAACCAATCTCTAAAAGT
>NZ_JADPRZ010000043.1 GCF_017347095.1 Sporosarcina sp. E16_8
AAAACCAAACACTACAGACAAAAAACCAAACACTACAGACAAAAAACCAAACACTACAGACAAAAAACCAAACACTACAGACAAAAAACCAAACACTAAAGACAAAAAACGCAAGTAGGCTGAAGAGAAATCTTCGGCTTTTTTTCTGGCTAGATTATAGGAATCAGATACTAGTCCCACATGGTGTGGATTATACGGCCTTGGGAGGTTATCGATATAGAGACTAAATGGTTATTTGGAATCGGAATTGTAGCAGCAGCAATAGCTTCCGTCTATTTCATCATCAAGCTCGACTTGAACAATGCTGTTCTGGCGATGGTGGCACTGTTTTCATTGACGAATGGGGCTCGGGCAAAAACGTTTCGTGAGCAGGGTATGGCTCGCGAGTCGAAATGGATGTTATGGATGTCACTTTTTTTCGGATTCGCATTTGTAGTGTTGCTCATATTTAATAGTGTTAGGTAAGTTGAGCATATGAATAGCTATATAAACAGCGAAGCTGAAGTGGATTCAATAGAATTCTTTAATTCAACATATCTAGGTAAAGAAAAGACGCTTAGCGGGAACTGAAATTTCCGGTGAGCGTCTTTTATATTAATAAGAATATTTCTTCCTAGTCATCAGCACAATGATGATAGCTGGAACAGAACAAATAATCATACCGAGAAATGCAAGCCGTGGGGAAATGTCATATAAGTAGCCACCTAAAAATGTCAGAATTGCAGTGCTCAGGCTCATCGCGAATGCTACATACATTCCTTGTGCTGTAGCAATATGATCTTGGGGCAGTTTTTCAGAAATGAATTTTATGAACGCGAAATGGGCTACACCAAACGACAAGGCATGGAGTACTTGAGTACCGATGAAAACAGATATGTATGGAAACAAAGCAATAAGTAACCACCTTACAGTGGATCCGATTCCTGCAATAAGAAACATCGTAGAGACTTTCACATTTGCAAGCAATCGATCAGCACGTGTGAAAAACAATATTTCAAATAACACTGCTATATTCAAGATAATTCCGATATAAAGACCATTAACACCAAGGTTATCTAGGAAGATGAATCCAAAGTTGTAATAGGACGCATGCGCGCCTTGTAAAAGGATAGCTAGTATCATGACGATTGCGAACCCTTTAGAGGTGAAGAGTGATTTGAAATTGATGACTCGTTTCGTAGTGTCGTCATTAACTGGATTTAATCGCAAAGCTTCTGGTGCTGGCCGCATGAAAAATAGCGTTGAGATGGCTAATCCAACAATCATTATGTATAGGATTGCTTGCTCTGTCCAGATAGCAGTAGCCGCTCCAATTAACAACAAAGCGATAGTGTAACCAATGGATCCAAACGAACGGCTCTTGCCGTAATGAATTCCTTCTGTCTGCATTAAAACAGATGCGCTGCTTTCGACGGCAGGCAATATCATCGGATAGACTGCACTAAATAAGACAGTAATAATAAGAAGTACGATGAAAGGTGAATCTGGCAAGTAGAGGAGCGCTAAAATAAGTGCGGCAAAAGACATCCATTTCATCAGACGGATCATGGACATTTTTCGAGTTAAGTATGGAAAGAACAGAAATGTCGACAATGATCGTGCAATCATTCCAACGCCCATAATGAAACTTGCCGCTGTTACGGATATACCTTTTTCAATTGTTAGCCAGCCGGTCCAATAGGGAAGAAATACGCCCCAAGTAAAGAAAAAAGCGAAAAAACTCATTGAAAGCCATCTTTGGTTATTCATCCTATCGCTCCCTTGCAAACTCTTCAATAATTGTGAAAATTAAATGATACATAAATGATAGCATACGCAGACCACAAAGAAAAATGATGGTAGACTATAGATATATATTGAGAAGGTAGGCTTATTGATGAAACGAAAAAACAACTATACCAATAAAAAAAATAAGAAAAAACAGGGCAAGACTTTAACGATTACCTTACTTATCTCTGGTGTCATCATGACAGGCTTGCTAATTGGACTAGGAATGAATGACTGGGATGTAGAAAAAAGTTTAAAAAAAGGGCAGGAAGCCATCGGTATATCTGTTGCGGATGAGGACGCAACCCCTGAAGCGGAGCCAACCGAACTTTCGGACCTTGCAAAACAACCGGACGAATCAGTCGTAGAACCGGATGCTGATGTAGCGAAAGAAGAGGATGAACCCGGGAAAGTACAAGAGGTTACGCCCGGACGGAAACCAACTGAGCAGAAAACTCCGCCATCCAAACCGACTAAAAATAACGGTGCTGGATCTAGCACTGAAGTCAAACCGAATCCAACGATGGAAAACGGAGGATATATCGAAGGTCAGGTGCTTCCTAAAGAACCGAAATATGTAAAAGAGATTTTACTAGCCAATAAAAAATATCCTCTCCCGACAACTTATGCACCGGGAGAAGACAAAAACGCGCGAGGGGCATTTGAAAGAATGGCGGCAGAAGCAAAACTTGCAGATTTTAATCTCAATGCTTTCAGCACCTATCGCTCATTTGAATACCAGACGACACTTTACGAAAGATATGTTGCCCGTGATGGCAAAAAAGCGGCAGATACATATAGTGCACGCCCGGGCTATTCTGAACACCAAACAGGGCTAGCATTCGACATAGGCGAAGTGAATTTCGAACAGCACTTTGCTTCATCGTCATTTGGAGAAACAGAAGCGGGGAAATGGGTGGCAGCAAATGCTCACCGATTTGGTTTCGTCATGCGCTATCCAGAGGGGAAAGAACAAATAACAGGTTATATGCATGAGTCTTGGCATTTCCGTTACGTTGGTACCAGAGTTGCAGGTGAAATCTTCAAATTAAATCTTACGTTAGAAGAATATTTAGGGGTTCAATAAACGCGTAGTCGACTTGAATTTCCACATACTAAAAGGGACGTACCGGATTAGCGGCGCGTCCCTTTATTTTACGTCTATATAGTTGGCACTTTACAAATAGAATGTACTTCCAACACCGCTTTGTCGCTTGGTGATGGTCTCACGAAATAAGCCTACCAGAAGATCACTAGGGAGGGATAATTACTCCGGCGCCTGCAGGCTGCCTTTCATTAGTGTACCTCCTCCGCTAGATTTGTTCGTTATGCTGGTGGGGGATACCACCTAGTTAATTCTATATAAGTAGTGCCGAATATATAGATTCGAGCGCTTGTCGCCCCTGAACAGGCGCATGCGCTTTATCTTTTTTATAATATTGGTGAAAGCAAACGTGAAACTGATTCTTTTATTTTAATGGTTTGTGAACGTGCTAAGTACATTTCATAGGTTAATTCGGTCGATAATTGCATATCATGTTCGAATAGTTCCGCTAATTCATGTGATTTTTCACGGTCGTAAATGAAGGCGTTAACTTCGAAATTTAATTTGAAACTGCGCACATCGATATTGGCAGTTCCGACAGTTGAAAGCTCGTCATCGACGACAATTTGTTTTGTGTGCAAGAAGCCGTTTTCATAAATATAAACTTTTGCACCTGCCTTTAACAATTTACCAACATTTGAGTACGTTGCCCAGTAAACAAACATGTGATCAGGCTTGTTCGGGATCATTATCCTTACATCGACCCCAGAGAGGCAGGCGATACGCAAGGCGTCTAGGAAGCTAACGTCAGGGATGAAATAAGGTGTTTGAATATAAATATACTTTTTCGCAATGAAAATCATTTTCAAATAACCATCTTTAATCTGTTCCCACTCAGAGTCAGGGCCACTTGAAACGATTTGCATACCTACAGAACCTTTTCGTGGGATAGCAGGGAAAAAGCGTTCTGCATATTCGATATCATTTTTTTCGGATGCTTGGTTCCAGTCCAATATGAACCTTGTCTGCAGTGGGTGCACTGCACTACCTTCAATCCGCAGATGTGTATCGCGCCAATAGCCAAACTTCTTGTTCAGTCCCAAATATTCATCGCCAACATTGAAGCCGCCGACATAACCAATCCGACCGTCGATAACAACGATCTTCCGGTGATTTCGGAAATTCATACGGGGATTGATAAGTGGCATGGTTGCTGGAAAAAAGGCTTCAACATCCCCGCCGTTAGCGATTAGTTCTTTTAAATGCCTCTTACGAAGTCCTCGTGAACCAATATCATCGAATAACAAACGTACTTTAACGCCTTGCTTGGCTTTTTGGATTAATACGTTTAGTATCCTAGTTCCGAGCGTATCCAATTTGAAAATGTAAGTCTGAAAATGAATATGATCTTTTGCTTGCTCGAGGTCATGAATAAGTGCGTCAAATTTAGCTGCGCCATCGTTGAAAACCTGAACATCATTGTCTTGCGTCAAGACAGCATGGTTATTCCTGAGGTGAAGGTAAATCATGTCCTTGTAGTGGGCTGTATCGTCTAGCCTGAATTCGAGGGTATCTTCTTCTATTGCTTCAATTTGATAATCAATCAATTGATCGATACCAATCTTGCTGCGTCCTTCCCACCGGAATAGATGTTTTTCTCTCAATTGTCTGCCGAGTAAAAGATAGATGAAGAAACCGAAAAATGGGATGAAAAATATGACGAGGAGCCATGCCCAAGTCGAGGTAGGATCCCTTCTTTCGAGAAAGATAAGGGCAATCGCAAGAAATATATTCAATATAAAAACTGCCGTCACTGAAATGCTGATTAGTTGAGTCATAAGCGGCCTCCTTTACATATAATGCTTATCTTACTAGTATAACGGAAGACTTAGAAAAAAGAAGATAACAGTGGTAGTTAAGATAAAACCTACTTGACTGATAGACATTGATGGTTTAAAGTGTAATTTACGCCATACACTTATCTAAAAACGTAGGAGGAAAAAAAGTGAATACATTCTTACTCATTCTGAACATTGCCGGGTTGCTCTTGCTCGTCGGTATACTATATAGTATGCATCGCAAAAAGGTTTCGTTTTCAAAACGTGTATTCACCGGGCTGGGTCTCGGGATTGGATACGGACTTATATTACACTTTGCATACGGTACAGATTCAACAGTATTGAAGGAGTCTATACCGTGGTTTAACTTAATAGGAACAGGTTATGTTAAATTACTTCAGATGATTGTTATGCCCCTCGTTTTCATTTCAATCCTTGGGGCATTCACAAAAATAACGATTGGCAAGAACTTTGGTAAAATGGCCGGATTGATATTAGGCCTCCTTATCGGAACAACAGCAATCGCTGCGGTTATCGGGATTTCTGTTACACTTCTCTTCGGTCTTGATGCATCGGAAATTGTGCAAGGGGAAGCTGAACTTGCACGTGGCGCTTCCATAGAAGAACGTTCTGCAGGTATTGCCGATCGTACATTGCCAGATCAGTTGATAGACTTGTTACCAGCGAATCCGTTCCTTGATTTAACGGGCGCGCGACCAACGTCTACTATTGGTGTAGTCATCTTCGCTGCATTTCTTGGATTTGCATATTTGACACTTACGAGAAAAGATGAAAAAAATGCGGCTACAGTGAAAAAAGGAATCGATGCGATTTATTCTTTAATCATGGGAGTTGTAAAAATCGTCTTACGCTTGACTCCATATGGTATTCTAGCGATTATTGCCACCACCGTAGCGACGTCTGACTTTGCCGCTATATATAGTCTAGGTAAGTTTGTACTTGCTTCATATGTAGCCATTTTGGTTATGTTCGGTATTCACTTAATCATTATTACGCTGTCGGGATTAAACCCTATTACTTACGTAAAAAAAGCAGGAGAAGTTTTGCTATTCGCTTTCTCTTCAAGGTCGAGTGCAGGGGCGCTTCCACTAAACATTGATACACAGACGAATCGTCTTGGCGTGCCTGATGGTATTGCCAACTTTGCCGGATCATTCGGCTTATCAATCGGTCAAAATGGTTGTGCTGGAATCTACCCTGCGATGCTTGCAGTGATGATTGCACCTTCAGTAGGGCAGAACCCACTTGAGCCAACATTCCTTATTACATTGATTGCTATTGTGGCAATCAGCTCATTCGGAGTTGCCGGAGTTGGTGGCGGAGCAACATTTGCTGCGATTCTTGTTCTATCAGCACTTAACTTGCCAGTTGTATTAGCAGGACTACTGATTTCAGTAGAACCGCTCATCGACATGGGCCGTACAGCATTAAACGTCAGTGGTTCTATGACAGCCGGTGTTACGACTGCACGTGTGACAGGCGAACTGGATAAAGACATGTACAATGCTCCACTTGATAAACAGACAGCTGAAGTATAAGTCGTCGAGCGATCATATAACGCTCCAACCGATCATAAAGTATGGTTGACCGACCATATAACGCTCCAACCGATCATAAAGTATGGTCGAGCGATCATATTACGCTTCAACCGACCATATAACGCTCCAGACCAATCATAAAACAAAAAATACCGCAGAAGACTTCATAGTCTTCTGCGGTATTTTTACTTTGTACTCAATTTAAATGTCTTTTAGATGAAATTCTTATCTGGTGTATAGGGCATCGTTGAAATGTTCTGGAGGGCGTCTCGATTCAACGAAATCACCTAATTCCATACAGCTCTTTCGTAAAAAAACGACAACTCAAATGAGTGATGGAGCTAATCATTAAGCGCCGAATTTCCCAGATTAATGAATGTACTGTAGTTAATGGAAGACGTAGTGTGCTATTATTTGTTTAATCAGATTAAACAACTTGGAACGGGGTGTTTCCGTGGAAGAGGTTTTAAAGCTTAAAAAAGCAACCTATCACTTATGGACGTTCACAATCAGCAAGCTTATTTCTTCATTTGGTGCGCAAGTATATGCCTTCGCTATCAGCTTTTATATTTTACAACTGACGGGGTCCGCGACAAGTTTTGCAATGAACCTCATATGTAGCCTATTACCTAGGACACTTATAGCGCCTTTTGCAGGTTATGCGGCTGACAATTATTCAAGGAAGACAATTGTTATAACGGCACAAATTGCCACAACCCTTGCAATTGGAGGACTTCTAATTGTCAGTTTAACTTCAGGGTTATCTCTAATTACAATTTACGTAACAACCGTTGTTATATCAATTACATCAACTTTTTCGGGCGTAACATTCAGTTCATCTGTTACGGGGCTTGTAGATGAAGGACGAATTCAAAAAGCGATGTCTCTAAATCAAATGTCCATTTCATTTGCGGCAATTGGGAGCCCGGCGGTAGCTGGTTTATTATACGGAACGGTCCCAATGCCTGTATTCCTCATAATGTATATGACTGCTTCGATTGTTGGCGTATTTCTTGAATCAACCATGAATTTTAAGTTATTTGCAAAACGTAAAGAGGCAATAGCTGGGGAGCCAAAGGAATCGATGTTCCAAAGTATGAAAGCTGGGCTTGCTTATTTAAAATTGCAACCTACCATTATGGCGATCATTTGGATATCACTATTTATCAACTTCCTATTCGGTGCGTTCATGGTGGGTCATTCGTTTATTCTCATCGAAAAAATGAAAATGGCTTCTGAGCATTTCGGTTTCATCGAAGGAGCATTCGCAGTTGGGATGCTGCTTATGTCGATTTATTTATCGATGAGAAAAGAAGTGAAATTCCCGCTACTTGTTGCGAAACGTGGAATCATTGGAATGGCTTTAATTATGGGAGGGATTGCGTTGCCGTTAATCATTCACATGTCTTACTATGGGATGTTTGCTTACTATGTGACGCTCATGTTCGGTTTCGGTTTGACGATGATTATCGTCAATACGCCAATGCAAGTGATGATGCAAAAAATGATCGACGATGATTACAAAGGACGCGTGTTTTCAATTCTGGAAACAATGGCGATGGCGCTCACGCCGCTAGGGGTGGTTATCTACGGATTTCTTTATGATATATTCCCGGCGGAGTGGATTCTCATTATTTCGAGCCTGCTGCTTGTCGGAGTTGTTCTTGTTTTGGCAAGATCATCCGTCGTGAGGAAAGCACATCCGGAATTAGGGGAAGGGAAAGCGGTGAAGGTGGAAACGGTTTCGGAATTATAAAATTGGGGGTGTAGTATTGGAGAAAATATTCGAAGAAATCGTACATATTATGAACAATGATTACGCGGGTTGGAAAGATAAAAAAGGGTGCGATAACCCAACATACTTCCTTCAGAAGATAAGGGGACTACAGGATAAAGATCAGCTTACGAAAGAAGTGTTTAAGGGAATTGTCGGTGATTACTTGTTGGATTTCAATGACCATCATATGCAATTTAATGTAGCGGGTTTGCATAATGACAAGCCGAAAGTCCTGGGGTTTAGGGTGCGTCGTTTTGAAGACTGCCTCTATGTTACGCATGTGGATTCGGAAAGCCGACTAGAGCCTGGTATGTGCTTCGTATCAGTAGGTGGGCAAAGCATCCCTGAATTGAGGGAGCGACATCATCGTCTACTCAATGAAAATCATACTGAACGTGAAAATTGGACTCCAATCTTGTCACTTTATGACGAGGGTGAAGTGGAGAACAGTGAGGGGGTTCGTCGTACAATTTTTCTCGCTCACTATGAGAAACAACCTTACAAGCCCACGTATTCCGTTCAGCAACTGAGGGGGGATGCAATTCTTATTACAATGACAGATTTTGCAAATCCGGACGCCATTGCAAAAATGATAACTGAAAATCAAGCAATTCTTAATTCGACGGAGCGGTGGATTATTGATGTACGTGTCAATTATGGGGGAAGTGATTCGAGTTACTATCCACTACTTCCGTACTTGATGCCTGAAGAGGGTGCTGAACTAGCGGACAAAGATGAAAAAATGCTGATTAATTGCACAGTTGCAAGCACGAACCGAATACTAGAGGAGCTCAAGGATCAGCTTGAAAATACAAAAGATGAACAGGCACAATTTTTTTTGAAAGTCATTCAGCGTGAATGGACAGAGAATAAAGGAAAAGGGTTTGTAGAATTCGATTTTAGTGAAATTATGCAGAACTCCTTTATAAAAGGGAGGAGAAATCCAGAATCAATCGTTGTGCTTGCGGATTTTATGTGTGGTAGCTCTGGCGATTCTTTTGTGGAAACTGTTAAAAAGTCAAACAAAGTAACAGTCGTTGGCCGAGCTACAATGGGGCTGAATGATTATGCGAACTTAGCGACCCAGAAATGGGACGAAGGATTCGAGTTCATGTACCCGACATCCCGGCTATCACGGATTGATGTAGGACGGGGGATGACAGGAATTGGAATTGAACCTCATCTCAATATCCCATGGACGCCAGAACACTTGAATGTGGATATTGATATGGAGAGTGCATTAAAAGTTTTGTCATCTACTTCTATTTTAATATCTGAATTTGATACCATTTAACGAATTCGCAAATCAAGATTTATCATCTCAAGGAAAAACCGCTTGGAGCAATGCCTCCAGCGGTTTGTTTTTTATTCTGAAGCTGCTTCCAAATTCCGCAACGATTTAGCAGATTTCCTAAACGCAAAGATCAGCGCAATAGATAGGACAGCAAGAATGGCGGAAATATAGTACATGTTGCCGGCTTCTTGCGTGAAAATCCATGTGAATAAAAGCGGACCGATGATGCGCCCCATATTGTCCATGGAATACGTCATCCCGGCGGCAGTTCCGTATTTCCCGCCAGACTCTTTTGTTGTTAATGAAACGAGTACTGTACGGGCAAGTGCGTTCCCGGCGGTGAAGACGCTCAACGCAAATCCTGCCCAGAAGAGACTTGATGTAAATGGGATAAGGAAAAGTCCGAGTGCAGTAACAATCTGCGCACCAATAATCCATTTCGTTTCCGTACCGTTTTTCACACGGCGGACGACACCGCCTTGAATCGCCGCATCGACAAAGCCGCTAGCCATAAACAAGTAACCAAGCTGAAGTGGTGTAATCTCAATTTTTGAGATTTGGAACAGCTGGAACGTCGATTCAAGCCCAGCAAGAAGGAATGTCACCATGAACGAGAATAGAAATAGGTAGCGAATACGATATTGCCAAAGAGTAGCTCCGCCTTTTGGAAGGAGTGCGCGTTTATTGGCTTCTCCCCGTCGTTCCGGTTCTTTCAAAATAATTCCCGCATAAATCATAAGGAGTACTGTCAAAGTACCAGATGCAATAAATGGTAGTTGAAGACTGACATTACCAAGTACACCGCCGATTGCTGGTCCGAAAATAAAACCAAGTCCAATCGACATACCAAGCAGTCCCATATATTTATTACGGTTTTCTTCATCGGTCATATCTGCAACGAATCCAGTAACGGCAGTGTAAAGTGCACCAGAGAATACTCCGCCTACAACGCGCGACGCGTACAAGAGCGGCAAGTTCTCGATGAACACAGCAAACAGGAAGAAACTAAGGCTGAAGCCGATAAGCCCTATCAAAATGAGCTTTTTTCTTCCGGTTCGATCTGACAAAGCCCCCCACAGCGGCGCAGTAAAGAAGGATGCAAGTGCATAAACAGTCAGCAATCCGCCAACATGCACTTCAGATAATCCTTGCTGCAAGATAACTTCGGGAAGAATTGGAATTATGATACCGAATCCAAGATAAACGAAAAATTGTACGGACATAAGGAGAAGGATTGCTTTTTTCATACTCAAACCCACTTTCGACTGAATCAATATATTCATTCTACCCTCCGGATGTAAATCAAACAATGGAAAAGGGGGGAGCAGGTAAGCTCACGACGTTTTCGTAAAGGTAGACAACGTCAAGCCAAGTTCACAACGTATTGTCTGAAGTAGACAACGTTAAGTGGAAATAAGACAACATTCACCCGAAAGTAAACAACGCTACTACGAAAACTCACCCGTAAATAGATTTTTTATCAAATTACCTTCACTGATGTATAAAACATTTACAAAAAGTTAACAACTGTAACAATAATGAAAGATTTAAAAGTGGACAGGAGTGGTATGATTGTAGTATGAGCAAAAAAGAACGACATTTATTCCGCATTAACGGGCAGTAAGCCCACCACTTCAAGTCTTTAAGGACACAAGAAGAAAAAGTGGGGGATCAACTGCCCGTAAAAACCCGAATGGTTCTTTAAACAATCAGTTAGGGATAAAGAACCCCCCCTCTGATTGAAGATTAACTTTACCTGTGGAACGAAACTTTACTGATGCGTATTCGTCTAGAACTAATAGAAAGGTCGAGGTGGAAAAGATGGCTAAAGAAGTTGATTTGAAAACAATCATCTCCAACTTGGCGAAGTTGGGTGTTTCGGCTACGATGACGAAATCCCGTCTGGAAATGCTGAAAGCCCTTGCGCCACTTGCACAAGCCCCACAAATTCAATCTCAATAAAGAAAGTGATAGTATCTAGACAAAAAAAGCTTCGACGGATTTTCCCGTCAAAGCTTTTTTGTCTTGTGTTGGTGTCTAGACCTCGGACGCCAACCGCTATTCTTTATTCGTCATCATCCGAACTAAACATATACGTCCTATGATGGAACTTCATACTGAATACGAGTCCAATCGCGAGCATATTCCCCATCAATGAACTACCACCATAACTGATGAATGGTAGTGGGATACCTGTAATAGGAAGTAGCTGAATTGTCATCCCGATGTTTTCAAAGACGTGGAACGTAATCATTGCGATGATGCCAGCACATATATATGTGCTGAACGGATCTTTCAATTCAAGTGTAATTTTCGTCAAATGATAAATGAGGAAAAAGTACAAGCAAATGACCAAGCTTGCGCCGATGAATCCCCAGTCTTCCGAAATTGTCGTAAAAATGAAGTCGGTATGGCTTTCTGCGACGTACACTTCACGGCCTTTATAACCTTTCCCGAAAACTTCTCCTGATCCAATCGCATTGAGTGACGTAATAAGATGACGCCCTTCATTCGAAGAATAGGAATAAGGATCAAGCCATGAATAGATACGTTCAAACATGTATGGTCTTAAACCGAGTTTGTTTTGAAGGAAGTCCTGTGCATAAAGTGTCATCCACAGTAAAGTCGCTCCAATCGTCGCAGTCCCGACAAATACTGGCAAAATTATTCGCCACGTAATTCCTGCTACAACGACAAACGCTGCTGTAATAGCTATGAAGACAAGTCCAGTACCTAGGTCGGTCTGCATCATGATGAAAAACAGAGGCAAGAATAGAACAGCAATTATTTTCCCGAGTAAAAAAAAGTCGGTCTTCAATGTTTTCTTGGCGAACTTTTCATGATGCACCGTAATCATGCGTGCCATGCCGATGATGAAAAATGTCTTCATGAACTCAGCGGGCTGGATGCTTCCTATCCCAGGAAGGTGAAACCAACTTTTTGCACCATTTCTTTTTGACACAAGATCCATGGTATCCGGGAGAATAATCAGCAGGGCTAAAATAAATACACCGCCGCCGTAAATAACCCAGGCTGCTTTCTTATATTGATCCGGTTCAAAAAACATCGTGATGGCGATAATGACACATCCGATAAAGTACCATTGAATTTGCGAGGGTACGAAGTTTTTCGGGACAGTATCTATCTTGTATTGGCCGGTCGTCTGAGCCGAAGCGATCGCAAACAAGCTGACTAGGAAAAATAGCAGCAGGATAAATGCGAGCGTCCAGTCAAAACGATCTGCGGGTTTATTAGGTATTTTCATATATAGTCACCTTAATTCCACTAAAATAGGATTACTTTCTACATTTAATAGTATAACGGAATAGGAGTTCCGGTGTTTTCTTTTTTTATTATTGTCCAATGAACTTAGCTAATCAATTCTCATCATCAGCGTCGAACATATACGTCCGGTGATGGGAAGTAACTGGATTGTCATGCCTATGTTTTCAAATACATGAAACGTAATCATGGTAATAACTCCTGTACATGCACGCTAAATGGATCTTTTAGGTCAGCTGCTCATTTCCCTATTTTATTTTATGTCACCTTATCTTCATCTAATCTAGCATTCTTAAGTATAGCTCATCCGAGTCAAGGATGCATTTCCTCATATTGGACGTATTGATCGCTGTTAAGTTGCCCCTTGAAAGACGGACGTGCTAAACTTGTGGGAAATTTGAGGGGTATTTTAACTTTATTGATAGAGAGGGATTTTCATTGTGTCATGGATCTATTTACTTATCGCAGGGATAACTGAAATCATTTGGGCAATTGGATTAAAAGAAGCGCAGGGCTTCACAGTCCTTCTTCCTTCAATAGTAACGCTGGTTTTCATCGTAGTCAGCTTTTTCCTGTTCGCAAAAGCGATGGAGACAATACCAATTGGCACCGCATATGCTATTTTTACGGGAATCGGTGCGGCTGGAACAGCGATTGTCGGTATTGTTTTATTCAATGAAGGAGCAGGTGTAGGTAAATTATTTTTTCTAGTCCTTCTGCTTGTCGGTATCGTCGGGCTTAAACTTGCTGATGGACAGGGGGAGACTGAATAATGGCTTGGATAATATTAATTATTGCGGGGCTGTTCGAAGTGGCGTTCGTCATTATGATGAAATTATCGGAAGGATTTCGAAACAAAAAATATACGGCATTGACCGTTTTAACAGCAGCGCTCAGTTTCTTCTTATTATCAGTCGCAATGAAGGAAATACCTGTCGGAACAGGGTACGCTGTTTGGGCGGGAATCGGTGCGGCAGGCAGTGTCCTAATTGGCATGTTTTTCTTCCATGAAAAGCGAAGTGCGCTGAAGTTCCTGTTTTTATCCTTCATCATCGCGGGTGTTACGGGACTTAAGTTGTTTGGTTGAATAACTTACATAAAATCATCATGAATGTGAGTTGTTCATGGTAAACTGAAGGAATGAAACTAATAGATAGTGAGGGGACAATATGAAGAAAAAACTAGGATTGGTCTATGGAGGAAAGTCAGCTGAACACGAAGTGTCGTTGTCGACTGCACGGGCAGTGACACAAGCGGTGGACTTTGGTAAATACGAAGTAGTTCCAATTTATATAACGTATGACGGCGAATGGCGGAAAGGGAAATCACTTGAAAGTCCCGCGAAAACGATTGAAGAGCTTCGTCTTGATGGAGATGGTAGCAGTAAGCCGGATAGTATACATGATTTCTTGAATGGAGGAACAGGCGCACCCGACGTCATTTTTCCACTTCTACACGGAACGAATGGTGAAGATGGAACGGTTCAAGGGTTCTTTGAAGTGATGAATATCCCTTACGTCGGTAATGGTGTACTGGCATCGTCTGCAGGAATGGACAAAGTCGTCATGAAGCAGTTATTCGCGCAAGTAGGATTAAAACAAGTGCCTTATGTACAATTTATCCGTACTGGATGGGTAAAGGAACAACAACAGTTAGTTAACAAAATGGAAATTGAGCTCGGCTGGCCCATGTTCGTAAAGCCTGCAAATCTAGGCTCCAGTGTGGGCATCAGCATGGTAACGGACCGCAAAGGGTTAATCGAAGCAGTGGATATGGCCCTGAAATTCGACCGGAAAATCATCGTCGAACAAGGCGTAACTGCACGTGAAATTGAAATGGGCGTCATGGGCAACGACGAACCAAAGTGCTCAGTGTCTGGAGAAATAAAACCAGTCGCTGCATTTTACGATTATGAAGCGAAATATACAGATGGCAACACAACACTAGCAATACCTGCAGCAGTAACTGAGGAAGTTAAAAAGACAATGGAAGACATGGCAGTCCGTGCCTATAAAGTGCTCGACTGCTCAGGTCTTGTACGCGCAGACTTCTTTGTCTCGGCGGACGACGAAGTGTTGATTAATGAAGTGAATACAATGCCAGGTTTCACACCGACAAGTATGTTTCCGCTACTGTGGCAGAAAACAGGTGTAGCTTACCCTGAATTAATCAACGGACTGATCGAACTTGCACTGGAACGACATGCAGAAAAGCAAACATTACAATATACGATGGATTGAGTGTGATTTGAAGTGAAACGGAAGTTAACCGAAATCGCTGATTGGATACAGGCGGCAAGCCAAAATTTAGAAGATATATTCGTAACGGGTGTGTCTATTGATTCGCGGACTGCAACGGCGGGGGATCTATTTATCCCTTTTCGCGGGGAACAAGTAAACGGCCACAATTATGTGGAACAAGCGATTAAACAGGGTGCGGTTGCATCTTTATGGATGAAAGATGAACCGAATCCACCTGCAAATTTACCGCTACTATTTGTCGAGGATCCCGAGTTGGCGCTCCAGGAAATGGCGCGTGTTTACCGAGGGATGCTTCATTGTAAAGTCGTTGGAATAACAGGCTCGAATGGCAAAACATCAACAAAGGATTTAATTGCAAGTGTTTTGGCGCCTTATTTTAACGTGCGAAAAACGGAAGGCAATTATAATAACGAACTTGGATTACCGCTTACGATATTGTCGCTTGAGGAAGATACCGAGTTCGCCATCTTGGAAATGGGTATGAGCGGGTTCGGAGAAATTTCCTTTTTATCGAAATTAGCGAAACCGCACTTTGCTGTTATTACGAATATCGGGGAAGCGCATATGCAGGATCTTGGATCACGTGCAGGTATCGCCAAAGCAAAATTCGAAATAATCGACGGACTGCAAGAGGGCGGAAAGCTTTTTTATGACGGCGATGAACCGCTCCTGAAGGGGCTTGTTGATCAACTACCTGCTGTGCAGGCTATTTCGTTTGGCTACGAAATAGAAAATGTGTTGTCACTCGAAAAGATTGAATCCGGCGATGAAGGAAGTCGCTTTACGGTCACAGGCTTACTAGACGGAGAATTCACAATCCCTGTATATGGCGCACATCAAGTAAAAAATGCTCTGGCCGCGATTCTTATTGCGAATGAAGTAGCTATTAGTGTCGATGACATCCGTGGGTCACTTCGCCAAGCGTCCTTAACGGATATGCGTATGCAACCGGTTATTGTCGACAATGGTGCATTGTTCATTAATGACGCCTATAATGCAGCACCGACATCAATGCGTGCAGCGCTTGCTTTCATGGAGGACACTAGATTACGTAAAGAAAAATGGGTTGTACTTGCTGATATGTTAGAACTGGGTAATGAAGAGCGGATTTATCATGAAAATCTAGCCGGAGAACTAGCAGCTATGAAGCCAGAAGGAATTATGCTCTATGGTCCGCGCATGAAATGGCTACATGATAAATTACAAAACGGAGGCATGGAAACGCGACTATTATGGTCGGAAAAAGATTATTCGCCAATTGTGGACGCTCTCCGGGAATATACGAGCAAAGATTCAATCGTCCTATTAAAAGGTTCGCGTGGAATGGCACTTGAACATATTCTAGAAGATCTGATGGGTAAAGGAGCCGGGAAATGAAAACGGGTGTCCTATTCATACACGGCTTTACAGGCGGTCCACTTGAAGTACGACCGTTTGTGAACTTCCTGAAAATGAAAACGAACTGGCAGTTAGCTATACCGACATTGCCTGGCCATGGCATTACACTCAATCTTGAAAAAGGGTCCGCTGATTCCTGGCTGATGGAAGCTGAACTTGCACTTAGAAGACTACAAAAAGAAGTCGACCGCGTAATTGTGGTCGGCTTTTCGATGGGTGGACTGATTGCAATGTATCTTGCGCTACGGTATAAAATCGACAAACTTGTCTTATTAAGCGCGGCGGCAAAATATATAAGTCCACGTATCATTTTGAAAGAAATGAGAATCATGTTGGCAAAACCGCTTCTGAAAAAATATCCTCCAAATACATTTTATCATCTGTACGAGTACAAGATGACGCACACGCCGCTACGTGCCGTCTTCGAGTTTTTACGCATTGTGAGCATCGTCAAACCCTATTATGGTTTGATTAAAACACCTGTATGCATTGTTCAAGGCGAGAAAGACGGAATTGTTCCAATTGCTACCGCGGAGCACTTACTAAAAAAACTTGGCTCCGAAAAAAAGGAATTCATAAAATCACCTGTTGGGAAGCATCATATCTGTTACAGCGACGACTGTGACAATTGGTTCAATGAAGTGCTGCGGTTCATGAGAGAAGACTGACCACGGGGACGTGAAGCTTCCGCTTTTTCATCGATGTCTAGCTCCAACGGCCGGACGCTCGGGTCATAAGCGGAACCGGCTAGGAAGGATTGAACTGCATCCTTCCCGGGCAAAGAACGCCGCTTCGCAGGTCCAGCTTATGCCGGGCCTACAGGATGTAGGTCATGCAGCCATTGCCGCAGGAAGCGGCGTACTTTGGTTGCGTTCCCTAGGCGGCCGCTTCCGCTTTTCTACGAGTAAACTGATTATTACTACTTAAGCGGATTGATTGCGAAGTGCTTTTTCCCGTGGTATACTATGTTGAACATTGGATACATTTACGTAGCACTCTTCAATAAATGAAGGGTACTTTTTTTTGAATATAACGGTTTGCTCATATAAGTTGGACGAATAGTCCATTGATCGAACCGCTCGGCAAAGACCGGGCTTTCCTTTTCAACCATAACCTCTACTTATACTATAGAGAATGCAAAATATCGGAAACGTTCCCTTTTAACAGGCTCGAATTTGCCGTGCCTTCATTTGCAAATGTAACCAATTGTCAAATGAAAAAACAAAGGAGATTGATAAGTTTGACTAATTTTTCGGAATTAAACATCAGTGAATCAACACAACGCGCACTATCTAAAATGGGGTTTGAAGAAGCAACACCAATCCAAGAAGGTACTGTCCGTTTTGGTATGGAAGGTCGCGACGTTATCGGCCAGGCACAAACTGGTACTGGTAAAACAGCTGCATTCGGTATCCCAATCATTGAAAAAGTAGATACTAAAAACCCAGCAGTACAAGCACTTGTAATTGCTCCAACACGCGAATTAGCTATTCAGGTTTCTGAAGAAATCGCAAGAATTGGTGCTGACAAACGTGTACGAATTCTTTCTGTTTACGGTGGACAAGAAATCGGACGTCAGATCCGTGCATTGCGCAATAATCCACAAATTATCGTTGGTACGCCAGGACGTATTCTTGACCATATCAAACGTAAAACATTGAAGCTTGACGGCGTACAAACACTTGTACTCGACGAAGCAGATGAAATGTTGAACATGGGCTTCATCGAAGATATCAACACGATTCTTGCAAGCGTGCCATCTGAGCGTCAAACGCTTTTATTCTCGGCTACTATGCCTGGACCGATTCGCAAAATTGCGGAAACGTTCATGAAAAACCCGGAAATGGTTAAAATCAAGTCCAAAGAAATGACAGTTGAAAATATTGAACAGTTCTTCGTAAAAGCACAGGAACGTGAGAAATTCGATGTTCTATCCCGCTTGCTTAATGTTCAACAACCTGAACTTGCAATCATCTTTGGTCGTACAAAACGTCGCGTTGACGAACTATCTCAGGCACTAAGTATCCGCGGATACATTGCTGAAGGAATTCACGGCGACTTGACTCAAGCAAAACGGATGTCAGTCCTTAAGCAATTCAAAGAAGGTAAAGTTGATATTCTTGTTGCAACTGACGTTGCGGCACGTGGACTTGACATTTCAGGCGTAACACACGTTTATAACTTCGATATTCCACAAGATCCTGAAAGCTATGTTCACCGTATCGGTCGTACTGGGCGCGCAGGTAAAAGTGGAGTGGCAATTACATTTGTAACACCACGTGAAATGGGTTACCTTCGTATTGTAGAAGAAACAACTAAAAAACAAATGACTCCATTGAATCCACCATCTTCTGACGAAGCAATTCTTGGTCAGCAACGTGTGGCTGTGGAACAACTTACTGAAATTGTTACTAAAAATGAATTGAGTGATTACACACAACTTGCAGCTGATTTGCTTGAGAAATTCGAAGCTAAAGATTTAGTTGCAGCAGCACTTCGTTCATTAACTCGCGAACCGAATGATACGCCTGTATCAATTTCGGAAGAGCGTCCATTACCATCACGCGGAAATTCTCGCGGCGGCGGTGGCGGTGGCTATAAAGGCAACCGTAGTGGCGGACGTCCATCAAGCGGTGGCGGCGGTCGTGGTTATGGCGGCGGCGGAGCTCGTCGTAGTGGCGGAAGTGGCGGCAACGCACCTAGTGGTGGCGGTAGCCGTGACGGAGCTAGAAGAGAAAGCAGCAGTCGTTCACGTACTACTAAATCAGATCGTTAATAACGTACTTTTACAAAATCCGGGTAGCGCAATAAGCGCATACCCGGATTTTTTTGTATAGCATAAAATTTTTTAGATGAATGCGAGAACTGAACAACGTAACCGCGACAAAGAAACGTATCGGCGGAACTAAACAACGTAAAGCTGGATGTATGCAACATCACCCCTGAACTAAACAACACTACGCGAGAACAAAACAACGTTACCGCAACAAAGCAACGTTTCGTCTGAACTAGACAACGTAAAGCTGGCAGTATGCAACGTAAACCCTGAACTAAACAACGCTACGCGAAAACTAAACAACGTAACCCTAAGCTCGGTAAACAACAATCCATCAAAATGAAACATATCACGTTCTTAATCGTATAGAATAAGTAGAAGGGAAGAGGTGTTCATATGAGAGAACAACCGGTGAATCAGATATCGGAAAAAGGGTTAAAAGTGTGGAGATTATATGGCATTATAGAAACAGGATTCCTTTTACTTGGAGCAATTGGTGCGGGCGTATTGAGTTACATATTTGAAGGCCCGTGGTGGATATATGCGGTAACTCCAGTCCTCGTCATCATATTTGCGTACTTTTTCATTTATTTATTTCCAAAACTAAGATGGATGCGGTGGCGCTATGAAGTGCGTGAATCAGAAATTGAGCTGCAACATGGTATTTTTATTGTCAAACGGACATTGATCCCAATGGTGCGTGTTCAACACGTAGACACGGCGCAAGGGCCTATTCTACGGAAATATAATTTGGCAGAAATCACAATTTCCACGGCGGCGACAAACCATACCATCCCTGCACTTGTGATGGAAGAGGCGGATGAACTTCGAAGCAGGATATCTGCGCTTGCAAGGGTGGCGGAAGAAGATGTCTGAGACACGTTATAAATTACACTGGATTACAGCGATTATTGAAGTGTTGAAAACAGCGAAAGAAGCGATACTGCCAATCATTGTCCTCGTGTTTGCGAATGGACTGAATGATGTGGGGTCTGGAAAATGGTATTTAGATTATTTATCATTCATCATTTTCGGCGTCCTTATTATTGCTTTTTTCATCACTGGTATTATTAAGTGGAAACGTTTCGAGTATTGGTTCGAAGACAATGAGCTTCGAATCGAATATGGTTTATTTGTGAAAAAGAAACGTTATATTCCGTTCGACCGAATTCAAAGTCTCGATTATACGGAAGGGATTTTGCACCGGCCTTTCAAGCTTGTCAAAGTGAAAGTGGAGACAGCAGGCAGCTCCTCTTCGAAGAAGTCGGAGGCGGAATTGACCGCTATTACGAAAGAAGCGGCAAGTAGAATTGAAATGGAAATAGCGCAGGCGAAAAGTGGTAAGAAGGCAATTTTGCAGGAAAATGAAGTGCTGACGGAAATAATTCAAGCAGTGGAAGAACCGCTAAGGAAATCAGTCTTTACAATGTCGTCGAAAGGTCTACTTATCCTAGCGACTACATCGGGCGGGATTGGGATTATTTTTTCAGGAGTGGGTATCTTCTTATCACAATTTGCTGAAATGATTCCGTTTGAATGGATGTATGAAGAGATATCGGGATTCATCAAATTCGGCCTTCTAATCGTTGCGGTTGTTGTTTTTTTAGGATTTGTTCTTGTGTGGGGGATATCGGTCGCTATGACATTCCTGGCGTATTACGGTTTTAATGTTTCACTTGAAAAAGAGGACATCGTAATTACACGCGGTCTACTGGAGAAAAAACGAATGACAGTGCCGCTAAACAGGGTTCAAAGCGTACGCATTATTGAGAATCCAATTAGGCAGCTATTCGGCTACGCGGCTGTCGCGATTGATAGTGCAGGTGGAGGCGGGGCAGAAGGAGCTAAAATTAATTTATTTCCTTTGGTGAAGAAAGCGGATATCTACGGACCATTGAAAGAGATATTCCCGGAACTTATTCTTGAAGAGCCGACGGGGAAATTGCCGGCACGTGGCAAGCGCTTTTTCTATCGTATCGATTTCTTATGGATGATTCCTGCAATCGGCGCAATGACGTACTTTTTCTTTCCGTATGGATTGTTGTCGCTGCTCATCGTGCCGGTCATTGTCCTATTCGGATTGTGGCAACACCGCTCGGTTGCTTACGGGATTTCAGGTAATCAGCTGACGATGCGATTCAGGAACATTAGCCTTCAGACCGCTTTCTTGATGAAAAATAGAATTCAATCGATGGAAATGAAACAAAGTTACTTTCACAAACGCAAAAATGTAGCAACAATAGCCACAAATATCAAATCGGGTCTGAGTACTTTCAGTGCACAAGTACCTCATATGGAAGAGTTGGAAGCCGATCAACTACTTTCATGGTATGAGAAAAATGCTCGAATCTAGATGTAAAATCTCTACGTTATAACTTATCCACAGTGCAAAAATTTATAATTTACTAGACGACAAAAAGAGCAGGAATAACCTGCTCTTCTAACTTCTTTTTTTACTTTTCCAACTGACAATCCGTTTCGGATGAAAATAGCTAAGGCCTATTAAAAATCCGACGACTAACCCTGCGATATGGGCGGTTGTATTAATGTTGGGCTGGACATAGGTCATGATTACGCTGATAACAATAATTGGTAGGATAATCTGTCTTAGCTGCGGTAAGATATGCTTCGTATAATAGACAAGTGCTCCAAATGCTCCAAGAATGCCGAAAACTGCACCACTTGCACCTAGACTTTGATAGTCAGGAGCTTGTAGGAAAAACGTTGCAATATTAGCGAAAATACCCGATAGCATATATATTGTCAGAAAGCGTGCCTTACCTGCGATTTTCTCAAGTTCAGGTCCGAAGATAAAAAGAGAGAACATATTAAACAGCAGGTGCATGATACCACCGTGAAGGAACATGGGTGTCAGCAATCTCCACCATTCCCCGTCGGAGATAAGGAAGTTGACGCCGACGCCGGCGTATAATACTTGTGTTCCGATAAACGGTATGAGCGTCACTAGATAAATCAGGATATTCAGAGCAAGGAAAAACGTCACCACCGGATAAAGCCGGATGTATTGCGAGAAGCTTTCTGTACGGCTAAACATGTATTCACCTCAATCTATGACTTCATTATACATATTTTATCGTCTAGTCTCCAGCACTTGATCAAAGCGTTTACGATTTTATTGAAAACTGTGGAAGGAGGAATTATTTTGATTGCAGGAATTGGGCTTGATATCGTCGAATTGGATAGAATAGCTAAGTTGGATGCTAGGTCTCCGAAATTCCGCATGCGCATTTTAACGGTGGAAGAGCTGGAAATTTACGAATCGCACACGACTAATCGGCAAATAGAATTCCTTGCGGGCCGCTTTGCAGGAAAAGAAGCGTTTGCTAAGGCGAAAGGAACAGGAATTGGAACGCAGTGTAGTTTCTTAGACATCAGTATATTGCCTGAACCGAGTGGCAAACCGACTGTTTTTTTCAAGGGTGATTTAATCGCTGGCTTCATTTCTATAACTCATACGAGAACCGTAGCAGCAGCCCAAGTTATCCTTCTTGCATAATTGTTCGTCCTTCCTCATAAGATGACCTACCCGATTGAAATGAGAAAGGATGAACTGTATGCGTAGCCGAATATTTGCTGTTTTGTTAGTTGTAGTCATGGTGATCCTTGCGGCATGTGGAGCACCGTCGAAAGAGGATGTCATGAAGAAACTTAGTGGAAAGTGGAACGAAGCGAAGGGGTATGACTTGCAAGCGACCATGGAAATTAAGACTGGAGCAGAGCCGCGTTCATACGAAGTCGCCGTTTGGCATACGAAGCCGGCTTTTTATCGCGTTAATGTAACACAGGCGGGCAGTAAGGATTCCCAGATGATTGTTCGTAATAAAGAAGGTGTGTTTGTAGTTACACCATCACTTGGTAAGACCTACAAGTTCCAAAGTGACTGGCCTGCACAAAATAGCCAGGCGTATTTAATAGGTGCCCTGTCAGAAGATATTAAAGCTGATAAAAATGCGACGATGACGGAAAAAGAGAAAACGTACGTCTTTGAAACAGCCACGAGAAATAACCATAAGAAGGTTTTGCCAACCCAGCAGATCCATATTGACAAAAAGACACTGCTGCCAACTTATGTCTCTGTTTTGGATGAAAATAAAGTGGAGAAGATTCGCATTACATTCAATAAGATTACACTTGGCGTCGAACGAAAAGCTGCAGATTATGCAGTAGATATGGATGCTACGGATACAGGTAAAGAAACCGAACCAGCCGTCGAAGATGAAAAAACAGGACTCTCAACGTTTTATCCATCGGTAGCTTGGGCGGATGGCACTCTTGTTGATGAAGAAATTGTGAAAATGGATAGCGGTACACGATCATTTATGACTTTTGGTGGGGAGAAAGAGTTCATTATTGTTCAGGAGCCAGCAGTTAGGGCAGACAATAAAATGCCGGTCTCAGTTGAAGGTGATCCTGTCGATCTTGGATTTACTGTTGCTGCACTTACAGGAAATTCGATCCGTTGGGAAAGTGCAGGCGTTTCATTCTTCATTGCATCCGATAAGTTGACACAAGATGAACTAATTGAAGTAGCTGGATCAATGAAAGAGGAGGGGATGAAATAATATAACTAAGGTTGACGAAGAAAGGGCGAGGGGTGGATAATAGAGAGCACTACAGTACAAATGAGGGATTGTTATGGAAGACTCTATTCATTATCGTCCAACACAAGCGGTCGTCGATCTTGCGGCGATTCAAGCCAATGTTCGGAATTTGAAAGAGTATTTGGGGAGCGAAACCGCGGTTATTGCAGTTGTAAAAGCAGATGGTTACGGCCACGGCGAGGTGGAAGTAGCTCAAGCTGTTTTTGAAGTCGGCGCAGAAATGGTCTCGGTGGCAACTCCTGACGAGGCAGTACGACTCCGAGTGGCGGGTATTAGCGGGGACATCCTTGTTATGGGGCCGTCTCCGCTTGTGTTTGCTGAAAAAGCAGCTGAATTGGGGATTATACTAACAGTTTCGAGTGCTGAGTGGTTGCAAGCGGCATTAGACGTCAGTAAAAAATCCATGCAACAATTGAGGATTCATATAAAGATTGACAGCGGAATGGGTAGAATCGGATTGAGGGATGAGAGTGCTCTTCGGTCCCTTATGTCGGTCGTTAATTGTTCTAAACAAGTGCTACTGGACGGTATCTTCACACACTTCGCTTGTGCTGATGAAGAAAATCCTGAAAGTGCGGAAGAACAATTTACTAAGTTCATGGGGCTGGTGCAGACGTTGTCTGAAAAACCACGACTTGTTCATGCTTCGAATAGTGCGGCAACCCTTCTCTATCCTGAATATGCCCTTGACGCAGTACGTTTCGGAATCGGACTTTATGGCATAGCCCCATCTGAATATGTAGGAGGGAAATTACCATTTCGTCTTGAGAAATCATTGCGAATCGAAAGTGAACTTGCTTATGTGAAGGTGTTGGAGGCGGACAATCGAATCAGCTATGGCGGTACCTATGTAACATCCAGCGCGGAATGGATTGGCACAATACCAATGGGTTATGCAGATGGTTTGAGACGTGGTCTGCGCGGCCAGGAAGTACTAATCGGTGGAGAACGAATGCCCATTGTTGGAACCATCTGCATGGATCAATGCATGGTGAAGCTTCCACGGGAAATGCTTGTTGGTGAAAAAGTTATTCTAATAGGTCGTCAAGGTACTGAAGAAGTTACCGTGGAAGAGTGGGCCGAGCGACTTGGCACTATTCCATATGAAATTGCTGTTTCCATTGCGAAGCGAGTACCGAGAATATACACAGGGAAAGATGGACAGAATATATAATATTCGCACATTCGACAAAAAACTTAGCAGCTTTGCAGAATCCTGTCAATAAAATTCCTATCGTGTCTTTTCATTGTCGGTATACAATGGTAAGATGGACTTGTATTGAAATGAGGGAACGGGTTTGTCGGAGGTGCTAACGTTGCGTGCAAATAAAAACATTAAAGAAATTATTGTTAAAATTCCGAAACGGATGCTGAATGAAAATGAACATACGGTCGTCCATCAGGAACTGGACCGTGGTGATTTCGTTTATATTTCGACAAAGCGATATGTAACTGACTATGAATCGGATACGATCAGAGAAGAGATGATGAACGGTTATCTCGAAATGTCGCAAATCAACCTTAGAATCGCCACGGAATGCTTGCATGTGGAATTTGAAGCCCAGCATACGGTGGAACGTCTCGTAAGCGGAGGATGAAAAGTTGGCAATAAAACGTGGAGACGTCTTTTTTGCAGATCTGTCGCCTGTTGTTGGTTCTGAACAGGGAGGAACGAGACCAGTCCTGGTTATCCAAAATGATATAGGAAATCGGTTTAGTCCGACGGTTATTATTGCGGCAATTACTGCGCAAATTCAAAAAGCGAAATTGCCTACACATGTTGAAATCGATGCGGTACGATATGGCTTCGAGCGGGATTCGGTTATTCTGCTCGAACAGGTCCGCACGATTGACAAGTCGAGGCTTACTGATAAGATCACGCATCTAGATGAATTTTTGATGGAGCAGGTCGATGAAGCGCTCGAAGTAAGTTTCGGCCTCATCAAATTCTGAGCATACATATAAAAGAAACACCATGGGATCCATTTCTGTGGTGTTTTTTGATTTATTAAGTTTTGGCAAGAATCCTATAATCTTATTTATGTGACAAAAAGAGTGTACTGCAGAACTATTTTCGATACAATGAAAGCATGGTTACTATAGTTTCATAAGGAGGCTTATCGAGACAATTATGAATAAGCGAATGGTAGAGGGCATCAATCAGTATATGGATGAAATTATTGAACGCTGGCAATTGAGCATGAAAGAAGAAAAAGGAGAACGTTTTTTTCATTTCATGCCGGCTAACCTCGTTGAAAAGACAAGCAGAGAATTTGCGGAACTGATGACATCCAATTTTTCGGGAAGCGATAATATAAATTCAGAAAAATTGAATGACTTCACTGAGAAAGTAGTCCGTTTCGGTTGGTCTATAAAGTTTGTGAACAAAGCGATTGAAAACTTTTCGCAAACCACTTTCAATTTATTGGAAGAGAAAAAGATTATTGATGATAGCAATCTGCGACCTATTCTGGATGTTTTCACTAACTGGATTACTCCTCTTCGTGAAAGCATCATAGAAGCCTATTCTGCAGAATGGGACCGGACTGTTAGTTTGCAGCGAATTGCTTTGCAGGAACTATCGGCATCATTGATACCGGTTTTTGAAAAAATCTCAGTAATGCCACTTGTCGGTACTATTGATACGGAACGGGCAAAATTGATTATGGAAAACTTGCTCGAAGGTGTAGTGAAACAACGCGCTGAAGTAGTCCTTCTTGATATTACTGGTGTACCGGTGGTGGACACTATGGTTGCCCATCACATCATTCAAGCCGCCGATGCAGTTCGTCTTGTTGGAGCGAAATGTATGCTCGTTGGAATCCGTCCGGAAATTGCCCAAACAATTGTTACGCTAGGTATTAATCTGAACGATTTCACAACAACGAGCACGTTGCAACTTGGGATGCAGAGGGCTCTAAGACTGACAAACCGCACAATAGTGGAGGTCGAACAATCATGAATATGCGAATTCCGATATTGAAACTAAATGATACGTTAATCGTCTCTGTTCAGTGGGAACTTGACGATCAGACGGCAATTCAGTTCCAGGAGGATCTATTGAAGAAAATGCATGAAACATCGGCAAGAGGTGTCGTTATCGATTTGACGCCAATTGATTTCATCGATTCTTTTATTGCAAAAGTGCTGGGGGACGTTATTAGCATGTCGGGTTTGATGGGGGCGAAGGTCGTCATTACAGGTATCCAACCAGCCGTTGCAATTACACTTATTGAACTTGGGATCCGTTTGGAGAACGTTTTGACAGCGCTAGATCTCGAAAACGGGTTGGACAAACTTCGTAAAGAATTGGAGGCCTAACCATGGAGTACCGGTCTTCTGTAGATATATACACGGAATGGGACATTGTTGCCGCTCGACAGCTTGGCCGGAATGAAGCAAAAAAGTCAGGCTTCGGAACAGTCGATCAGGCACGTATTACGACGGCTATTAGTGAGTTAGCCCGCAATATATACTTATATGCTGGAAAAGGAAAAATCGAAATCACGAGACATTCTGAAAATGATGTATATGGAATTACGATTATAGCTTCTGATGATGGCCCTGGAATTAGGGATATGCGTAAGGTAATGGAAGATGGCTTTTCGACCTCGGGAGGACTGGGTGCAGGAATGCCGGGTGTAAAGAGGCTTATGGATGAATTTAAAGTGGACACGGAACTAGGGAAGGGAACAACGATTACCACCACAAAATGGTTACGATGAGGAGGTGACGATGTATGCCCGAAGAAGTTGTAAAGCAGTATAAAGAAATACTGCAGCAATATGTTGATGGACAACATGAAGAAGATCTTTATTTAGGACAACAGTTTAGCAGGCGATTCATTGAAGAAGAAATTTCACCTGAAGAAGTCATTAGTATCCATAAAGCGGCGCTCGCTCTAGTCTTACCGGATATGCCGGAAAAGCTATGGCACTCGTTTGATTTTTTGATTGAAATGATGATTCATTACGGACTTGCGCTTAGAGAGCATCAGAGTCTCATTCGAAAACAGGAAGAGATTCAGATTGAAATGAATGTAGCAGCAAAAGTACAAGATACGCTTCTGAAAACGAGGAAGCCTGATTTTAAAGAGCTTGATATTGGATTTGTAACAGAGCCAGCTAAGCAAATGAGCGGGGATTATATATACTTTCTGAATGAAAATAGTTACGAAGCGGGTGTGGCGGTAGCTGATGTTATCGGAAAAGGGATTCCGGCAGCGCTTTGCATGTCAATGATCAAATTTGGAATGGACGGTTTGCGGAATGAAAATACAAGCCCGAGGAATGTCCTTGATATTGTTAACAGGATTGTAGAAAAAAGTGTAGATGATTCGATGTTCATTTCTATGTTTTATGGGAAGTATGATGCAAGAGACTCTAGTTTTTCATATGCTACCGCTGGACATGAACCTGCCCTCCTGTATAAAGCGGCGACGGGGAAATTTACGGAGCTTCATGCCAAAGGACTTCTCCTCGGTGTTCATCCGAATGTAGTCTATGAAGAGAAATCAGTACTTCTGGAAGAAGGCGACTTTATCGCGATGATGACGGATGGCGTTACAGAGGTGCGAACGGATACTGGTTTCATAGATGATCAAATGATCAAATCGATTTTGGCAGAAATGAAAGACGAATCTGCTCAAGAAATTGCTGATACAGTATACCAAAGGCTTGCGTATCTCCAAAACTTTCATTTACGTGATGACTTCACGATTGTAATCTTCAAAAAAGAGAACGATAAGGTTTAAGACTTTAAGCGAAGGGTATATGTATCTATAATATGCTAATCTTACAAAAGGAATTCGGGGTGTAATTATGAATTTGCAAATTGACTTAGTGGAAGAGAATAGTGTTCAACGATTTAAAATTGTTGGAGAAATTGATGCGTTTACAGCACCGAAACTAAAAGAATGCCTTGCGTCAGCTGAAAATATGGAAAACATGCAAGCAGAGTTAGACTTATCTGAAGTTGGATACATGGATAGCACTGGACTTGGCGTTTTCGTCGGGTTTTATAAGGCTGTTAAGGCTAATGGAGGACATGTGAAAATAGTTGGTGTAAATGCTCGTTTAAAAAGATTATTTGAAATAACCGGTTTAGCTGAAGTTATGGATATCGTAATGGCAGAAAGTAGGGACACAGATGCAACCGTATGATTACATTGAAATCAAGGTTCCCGCAAAAGCACAATATGTTGGAGTTGCTCGGCTCGCGATTTCAGGATTGGCAAGCCGGCTTGGTTTTACTTACGATGAAATCGAAGACTTAAAGATCGCCTCAAGTGAAGCGATTACAAATGCAGTTCAGCATGCATATAAGGAAGATGATGGTGGAGAAGTTGTAGTTGGTTGTGCATTGTTTGTAGACAAACTAGAAATAATGGTCGCCGATCACGGAAAAAGTTTTGATTTTGAAGAAACGAAGAAACGCGTCGGACCATACAATGAACAGGAAGAGGTTCAATTTCTTCGGGAAGGCGGACTAGGCCTTTATTTAATGGAAACACTTATGGATGATGTAAAAGTTCTTCATGAGGAGGGCGTGACTGTATTTATGACTAAGTATCTCGGTGGAGAGCGGGGGGATGAGGATGTCGATGTCGAAAGAACCATCTCCTCATGAATCTGAAACAGAAGAAAAATCGCCACTTAAAGCGGAGATAAGCGAACCGTCAACTCGTGGAAATGGAACGAAGATAGAAGTCCTTGAATGGATTAAACGCTATCAGGAGACCAATGACGATGAGGCCCAGACAAACCTGGTTCTTCACTATGAACGCCTTATTCAATCAATCGCCCGAAAGTATTCCAATGGAAAATCCTTTCATGAAGATATTGTCCAAGTAGGTATGTTAGGACTTCTTGGAGCAATACGTAGGTATAATCCGGAATTCGGAAGAAGCTTCGAAGCGTTCGCAGTGCCAACAGTCATCGGTGAAATTAAACGTTTTCTTCGTGATAAGACATGGGCAATACATGTTCCCCGTCGTATAAAAGAATTGGGGCCAAAAATCAAGGCAGCTGTAGAAAAGTTAACGATAGAGATGCAACGTTCTCCCCTTGTTAGTGAAATTGCGGAGTATCTTGATGTTGAAGAAGAATTGGTCCTTGAAGCGATGGAGATGGGGAGAAGTTATCAAGCACTCTCAATGGATCATACCCTTGAAGCTGATTCTGAGGGAGGTACGATAACTCTTTTCGACATTATTGGTGAAACTGATGGTGGCTTTGAGAAAACAGATCAACGTATGGTAGTTGCGAATGCTCTAAATGTTTTATCGGAACGTGAAAAACAAATCATCCAGTATACATATATTGAACAACTGAGCCAAAAAGAAACGGGAGAACGACTAGGTATCTCTCAAATGCATGTTTCAAGACTTCAGCGCAAAGCGATTAAGAAGTTACAGGAAGCAATATTGTCGGCTGGTGGTGTGTTATAGTGGACTCGATAATAACAGAACATGTTGAAGCGTATGTTTATCAGGAAGCGAAGTTTGGAAATAGAGAATGTGGTGATACCTACTTTATCCATGCAGAGGAAGACTATTTCGTCTGCGCAATTGCGGATGGGTTAGGTAATGGACCGATTGCACGCCAATCGTCTCAAATTCTTCAGAAAGTGTTGAAGGAATATCATCATGAATCAATAGACGAATTACTTAGCCGTTGTAATGAACATATGGTACAAAAACGTGGAGCTGCAGTAGCTATCGTCAAGGCCGATTACAAGCAAAAAACAATTCAGTATAGTTGTGTTGGCAATGTCCGTTTTTATATGCTTCATAATTGCGGTAAGATGATTTATCCTTTACCAGTAATGGGTTATCTTTCAGGGAGACCCCAAAAGTTAAAGATGCAACAATACAACTATGAAAAGGGCGACCTATTTTTCCTTCATTCAGATGGCGTTACGCTGAGAAGTCCAAAAGCTTCAATGAAAGAAAGTTCAGGGCCTTATGAGTTATATCAAAAAGTACTTGATTCGATTGAACATGGCGACGACGCAACATTTATAGCTGGAAGCCTACTTCTGTAAGTTTGGGGTAGGCTTTTTTGTTTGGTAAGAAATAATGAAAATTTCGACCGGGGATATCCGGCGAAAGGGGCTATTCCACGTCCGGACTCCACCGCCTGTGAACAGGTAAGAAAGTATAATTTTTATTGACTTAGAATAGTGTCTAGCTCCAGGCACCAGCCGCTCGGTTAGAAGCAATCCAGCTATGTGGCAAAGAGCGCAACATAGCTGGATCGACTTATGCCTGTCGCGGGCCTACAGGATGTAGGTCATGCAGCTGTTGCCACAGGAAGTGGCGCACTTAAGCTGCGTTCCTTTTAAGGCGACTTGCGCTTTTCTTGCCGTCCAGACTCCAACGCCTAGAGGCTCGGGTCATAAGTCGGTCCGGCTGTGCGGCAAAGAACGCCGCTTCGCCAGCTCGCCTTATGCCTGTCGCCCCTGAACAGGCGCTTGCGCTTTTGTTCGCAGGTAAGAAGGTATACGATTTTTTGACTTAGAATAGTGTCTAGCTTCAGCCGCCAGCCGCTCGGGGTCATAAGCAATCCAGCTATGTGGCAAAGAGCGCCACGTCGCTGGCTCGCCTTATGCCTGTCGCGTCTAGAAGGCGCCTTGCGCTTTTCTTAGTGTCTAGCTCCAGGCGCCAGCCGCTCGGGTCATAAGCAATCCAGCTATGTGC
>NZ_JADPRZ010000044.1 GCF_017347095.1 Sporosarcina sp. E16_8
CGCTCGGGTCATAAGCAATCCAGCTATGTGGCAAAGAGCGCCACGTCGCTGGATCGACTTATGCCTGTCGCGTCTAGAAGGCGCCTTCCGCTTTTCTTAGTGACTTACGATAAACTCTTCAACTTTGACCCGCTCTGAACTATCCATTTCCACGGTCATCAGCGTTCCATCTTCTTCGTACTCCGTACTTTTGACGTTCGCTTTATCATTCAAATAAGACACGATATCACCACGGTCAAATGGAATAAGTAGCTTGCATGTACTATATTGTTCAAATATCTTTTTCTTGATCAACTCAATTAGTTCATCTAACCCTTTTCCTTCACGTGCAGAAATCCACACGCTATCATCGCTCACTACTGGATAGGGTATGTCCGCAAGATCCGCTTTATTGTAAATATTAAGCGTCGCCACATTCTCTACTCCAACAGCCTGCAACGTATCATTCGTTACTTCCATCATATAGCCGTGTTCCGAATTCGACACATCCACTACATGTAGAAGGAGATCCGCATCACGCGCTTCTTCCAATGTTGAACGGAATGCTTTTACAAGATGATGCGGTAGTTTTGACACAAAACCAACCGTATCCGTCAAGATGAATTCTTTGTTATCCTCAAGCTTCACTTTCCGGATTGACGTATCGAGTGTCGCGAACAACATATCCTCTTCGAAAACTTGCTTCGCATTATCTACGTCCATCTTCAACAGCAATTTATTCATAATTGTCGACTTGCCCGCATTCGTATAGCCGACAATCGAAACAACAGGGATACCGCTCTTTTTACGTTGCTTACGCTGAGTTTCACGCTGATCCTTCACATGATCAAGGTCACGGCCAAGTTTGGAAATCTGGTCTTCGATTTTTCGTCGATCGAGTTCAAGTTTTGTTTCTCCGGCCCCTTTATTTTGGACACCGCCACCTGCGCCCCCGCCCTGTCTGCCGAGAGATGCACGTAAACCGACAAGTCTAGGAAGCATGTATTGCAGCTGGGCAAGTTCAACTTGCATCCGCGATTCGCTCGTTCTCGCGCGCCGTACGAAAATATCAAGTATGAGCATTGTACGGTCAATCACCTTGCAGTCCAGTTCCCGCTCTAGATTACGAATTTGAGACGGCGACAATTCATCATTGAAGATAACAAGGTTCGCATCTAATTCTTCATAGAAGTTCTTAATCTCTTCCATTTTACCTTTCCCAACATAAGTTGACGGGTTGCGTTTCTCCATGTTTTGCGTCACTTCTCCGACGACTTCAACCTCTATTGCTTTAGCGAGGTTTATCAACTCTTCCATTGCATATTCAAAGTGCTTATCCTTTTGTTCATGGACCCCCACAATTACTGCGCGTTCAACTAAAACTTCCATAGAACTACCCCTTCCAGACCGACTATAAGTATATTCAGTCTACCATATCTAGCGAAACTGTATAACACAGGATGAACTGGACGACAGGCTCGTCAAACTCTACGACAGAAAGATTGAACTGGGCAACCACTCTGTAACTGTTAGTCAGTTTGCCCAACGACAACATCCGTCAATCTATCTATTTCGCCATCATGCACAACAAATTTCAACACAACATTCGGCAAGACGATGTCATCAGCATTACCAACTTTCTGTGACAATAAAATCGCCCACTCTGCCGTTACTCTTAATGGATCATCAACACTGAAAATACACTCTGTAATTTCCAACAGTTCATTATCCGATTTAAGTGTTCCATCTTCACGTAACTTCTCAAAACGTGTTTCTTCCGTCTCTTCCCACTCGATAAAAAATGGATAGGGCAATTCATGCGACACGGGTTGATCGATGAACAACATTTTCCATTTCCGCAATTGGCCATTGGCCGTTCTCCGCGAAGCATTGAGCACACCTGATGTATAAAATCCTTTATTTTCAACTTCCTCATTAAATTTCTCAATTTTATCTACTGACAGACATATCGTTCCCCAACCATCGTCCTGTTCAAGGTCATGCAGCAATAACTTTGTCAACGGATGAACCACTTGTTGTGCAATCTCTATCTTCTCGACTGACAGCCATTCAATATAAGCATTCTTCGTATAGAGCAGGGCATTATGCGTTCCCCATTTTTCATGACGACCACCAACTACAGCGTGACGCCCATTCGCTAGTTGCTCCACTACTATTTGTTCCGGTTCTTTACTCGTGAAATAAACTACATGGTCCAGTTTCATATTAATAACCTCGCCTTCATAATTTTAACTAAATGAAAAGCCTGCAGTAGTAGAAACTGCAGGCCTAAAAATTACTTATCTTCGTTAAGAATCTTAAGTGCTGCCGAGAATTCTTTATCAATTTCGGCATTTGGTTTATATGTGATAGTACTAACGACAACTGCAACAATCAGACATAGGAGGAAACCAGGAACGATCTCATAAAGAGTATCGTGCAATGCATCAACGTTCCCCCAAATCATCACCGTAATTGCACCAGCAATCATTCCCCATAGTGCGCCTTTTGTTGTAAGTTTGCGCCAGTAAAGAGATAGAAGGATAATTGGACCAAATGCTGCACCAAATCCAGCCCATGCAAACGATACGATACTCAAAATTGATTCATTGTTCGGCCAAGCAAGTACCATGGCAATTAACGAAACGACAAGGACTGCCATTCTTCCTAAAAACACATAATGCTTATCTGTCGCATCTTTTTTCATGAACGTTTTGTACAAGTCTTCGACAAGTGCAGAAGACGATACAATTAGTTGTGAAGAAATCGTACTCATAACAGCCGCAAGAACAGCTGCAAGCATGATTCCTACGATAAATGGATGGAAGATAATTTGCCCTAAGACAATGAATACGGTTTCATTATCCGCAAGATTTGCACCTGCATTCTGTTGGAAATAAGCAATTCCGATAAGCGCAGTCGCCACAGCACCGAATAAGCTCAAGAACATCCAGCTAATTCCGATACGACGTGCTTTTTTCGCTTCTTTGTGCGAACTAAGCGCCATAAAGCGAACGATGATATGTGGTTGACCGAAATAACCCAATCCCCACGCAACCGCAGACAAAACGCCTAAGAATGTTGCACCCGATACAAAGTTCAGCAATTGTGGATCTACAGCACGGATACTTGTCGCTGTTTCTGTAAATCCTCCTGTAATAAAGATACCAACAATCGGCACAAGAAGTAGGGCAAAGAACATGACGACACCTTGGACAACATCCGTATAACTGACCGCCAAAAACCCTCCGAATAATGTATAGAAAATAACTACCGCCGAAACAATCAGTAGGCCTGTGTGATACTCCAACCCGAATGAGCTAAGGAAGAACTTCCCGCCTGCAACCATACCTGAAGACACATAAAATGTGAAGAATATCAGAATGATGACACCTGAAGCAATTCGCAAGAGACGTGATTTATCTTTCAGACGACTTTCCAAGTAACTCGGAATTGTAATGGAGTCACTTGACACTTGTGTATAGACACGTAAGCGTGGTGCAACAAACACCCAGTTCAAATATGCTCCAACCGTCAAACCGACTGCAATCCACGCTTCAACTAAACCGTTAAGATAGATTGCACCCGGCAACCCCATAAGCAACCAGCCCGACATATCAGCAGCACCAGCACTGAGAGCGGTTACAGCCGGTCCAAGCGATCGTCCACCTAACATATAGTCCGTGAGATTGGATGTTCGTTTGAATGCATACCATCCAATGAAAATCATCGCAGACATGTATATAATAATTGCAATTAATTGATACCCTTCATTTGTCATGATGAATCCCCCTTTTTTTAACTTCGTCTTTATCATATCACTTTTTCAATAAATAAAAATCCGTTTTTTAAAATAATCCTTAGTAAATAATGTATATAGAATAGACAGAATACGATATAAATATTTCATTCACCTTACATTTCCCAGGAAATAATGTCGATTCGACAAAGGGTTTTTATACAAAACGCAAAAAAGTGTATTCCCCATATTTAGAGGAATACACCTATTTTCACTGATATGACTTTTCTACGGACATTTCTCGTAGTTTGTACTTTTGAATTTTCCCCGAAGCAGTCATTGGATATTCTTCTAAAAACTCAATGTACTTTGGAATCTTATGATGTGAAATACTTCCTCTACAAAACTCGCGTACTGATTCTTCATCCAGATACACGTCTTTTTTAGGTATGATCCAGGCCATTAGTTCCTCACCGTATTTCGCATCTGGCACGCCCACAACTTGTACGTCTGCAATTTCAGGATGCGTATACAGAAACTCCTCGACCTCTTTCGGATAAATATTTTCGCCGCCACGGATGACCATGTCTTTGATGCGGCCCGTAATATCGATGTATCCATCTGCATCCATCACTGCAATGTCGCCTGTATGGAGCCAACCTTCTTCATCAATCGCTTCACGTGTCGCTTCCGCATTGTTGTAATACCCTTTCATTATGTTATAACCACGCGTGCAAAGTTCCCCCGGAACACCAACAGGCAGTTCTTCACCCGTTACAGGGTCAATAATTTTCACTTCAACGTTCGGATGCGGTTTCCCGACTGTTGACACACGTTTTTCGATTGGATCATCTGTCCTCGTCTGCGTAATGACGGGGGATGCTTCTGTCTGGCCATAACAGATCGTAATTTCACTCGCTCCCATATCTTCAATAACACGTTTCATTACTTCAATCGGACATACAGATCCCGCCATAATACCGGTACGAAGCGTGGATGTATCATAGTTCTTAAATTCAGGATGGTTCAACTCAGCGATGAACATCGTTGGTACTCCATGAAGTGCTGTACACTTCTCATCTTGTACTGCTTGAAGTACACGCAATGGATCGAACTGTTCGAGCAAAACCATCGCAGAACCATGCGTAACCGCCGCTAGCGTTCCTAGCACACAACCAAAGCAATGGAAAAACGGGACAGGAATACAAACGCGATCCCGCTCTGTCAGTTTCATATAATCCCCAATTTGCTTGCCGTTGTTGACGACGTTATTATGTGTTAGCATGACCCCTTTAGGAAAGCCAGTTGTGCCGGAAGTATATTGAATATTAATGACATCATCGGGATCAAGCGATTGAAATTGTTCCTCCAACTGCTCATTCGTTACCTTATGAGCCTGCGCCATAAATTCCGACCATTTGTACATGCCTTGTTCTTCCCGTTCTGTCATCAGGATGATTCGTTTGAAATGAGGTAATTTATCACTTGAAACGGAACCCCTCTCACCCGTCTCCAGTTCAGGGCAAACCGCACGGATGATATCTATGTAACTCGTTCCCTTAAAGCTTTCATCCAAAATAAGCGTAGTCGCGTCAGATTGCTTCATTAGATATTCCAATTCCGTAGCTTGGTAATTCGTATTTACCGTAACAAGGACTGCACCCATTTTCCCCGTTGCATATTGGCTAAGGAGCCATTCCCTTTTATTGTCCGACCAGATAGCAACGTTTTCCCCTTTTTCGATGCCCATGCCAATAAATGCTTTTGCAAGTTCGTCCGTTTCCTCATCAAACTCCTTATATGTTTTCCTAATCCCATGTTCCGGATAGACATACGCCTCCTGCACAGGATGAAGTCGTGCCTGCTCCCTTACAATCTCCCCCACCGTTTTACGTAATAATGTCATGTCCATTCCCCTTTTCTGAAAAAGTCATATAATAATATATTATCACTAAATTCGTATTATTGGAAAATTAATTCGGGGTTGTAGTGTATTTGTCACCGGATACTATATAGGGTACGTTGTGAGGTTTTGGTAGAGTGTTGTTTTCTTTTGAATTTACGTTGCGAACTTTCGATGTTATGTTGTTTTCTTCACCAGAGCGGTACGAATTCCATAAAAAACACCGTTCCACCCCTCAAGGTAGAACGGCACACTTCAATTCATTCCACAGGGAAGACGCGTCCCCGTTCATCTTTATAAACGACATGATGTCGTTCGAGTTTCGTCGGTGAATCGAGGCCTGCAGCTGCAGCGACACGGAAAAGCCCTTCGCGCATCGTCAAAATATAATTCGTGACACGGTATTTTTTCTCTTCGACAACAAGTCCTTGTTGTAATTTCTTATCTGTCGTCGCAACGCCCGCTGGACAATCGTTCGTATGACAGCGGTGTGCCATAATGCAACCGACCGAGATCATGAACCCACGCGCAACCTGAACGAGATCTGCTCCCATTGCCAGAACAATTGCCGCCCTGTCTGGTGTCGTAATTTTACCTGACGCAATAATTTTCACACGATCACGCACTTCAAATTTACGAAGCGCATCGTCCAGAAGAATAATCGCTGATCGTAACGGCAATCCAACGCTGTCTGCAAGATCTTGGTACGTAGCGCCCGAGCCACCTTCTCCCCCATCTAATGAGATGAAGTCAGGACCCATACTTGTTTCATGCATGAATGATGCAAGCTCCTCCGCATCCTGTTTCCCTCCGATGACAACTTTAATGCCAACCGGTTTACCCGAATGCTGACGAATTTGATCAATAAATTCGAAAAGTGTTGGGTAATCATCAAACTGGTGAAAGCGGTTTGGACTGTTAATGGAAACATACGGAGCAACATTACGGATTGCCGCAATTTCTTCCGTTACCTTCGATCCTTCTACATGTCCACCGCGCATTTTTGCACCTTGCGCTAGTTTAATTTCAAACGCTTTCACTTGTGGAATATCCGCTTTTTCACGGACCCTTTCTAAACTGAATTGGCCATCCTCCGTTCTAAACCCGAACAGACCCGAGCCAATTTGTGCAATGATATCCGCACCGCCCGCCAAGTGATGCTTGGACAGACCACCTTCTCCCGTGTTCATCCAAGCCCCTTGCGCCATGCCGATCCCTTTTGACAATGCAGTAATTGCATTTTCCCCGAGTGCCCCATAACTCATCGCGGATTGACCAAGCATGCTGCGAACATGGAATGGATGCTCACAGTTCGGACCAATGACGATTGCATCCTCTTCTGGCAATAACCAAGGCAATGTCGGAATGTCTTCGCGATGTTCTTTGCGTGAGAATAGATTATCTTCATCAACGACATAACGCATCGTATCTATAAGGTTTGAATTATCAACGCGCATCTCCTCATTTTGCTTGGTAAACATAGCGTTGCGGATATAATAACCCGATTCTTCAAAATCACGTTTCGATCCAAAGCCAATGACGCTGTTCAAATATTTCCCCGGCATAACCATGCGCAGGTATTCTTCCCGATTGAATGGTTCGCCATCATTATCGTCATCAAACAAATATTGTCGAAGTTCAGGACCCGTCTTCTCCATTACATAGCGCATCCGTCCTAAAATCGGGAAGTTCCGAAGAATCGCATGTTGCTTTTGACTTTTGTCATAAAAGTATAGATATATGGCAATTGTAATTGGTAAGACGACTAGAAATAAAACTAACAACGCCGTGGTAACTGAAATACCTTCCACCCAATTCATAACAACACCCCTTTGTTAAGCTTTATAGGTAGTTTACCACTACCATAGTCTGTTAATCTTAATTTACAAAACAAATTTTGGAGGGATTCCATGGTTATCGACTTACTAACTGCACACGCATCTGTCCGAAAATATAAAGACGTTACACTAACCAAAGAAGAAGTACATGAACTCATTCGTGTCGGTCAACATGCCGCTAGTTCGCACTTTGTCCAAGCATACTCTGTCATTTATGTAACCGATGTTGAAAAACGTAAGAAACTAGCGGAACTCGCGAAGAATCCGCAGCAGATTTTATCAGCTGGTGCCGTTTTGGTGTTTTGCGCAGACTATTGTCGTTTGAAAAAGGCCGCTAGCTTAGTCGGAAAAGACATTGATTTCTCCTCTGCTGAAAATGTCCTTGTCGGCTCGATCGACGTTTCTTTATTCGCCCAAAACGTTGCAATTGCGGCTGAATCGAAAGGCTACGGCATCTGCTATATCGGTGGTGTTCGTAATGCACCCGTGGAAATAAGCGAATTGCTATCGCTTCCTGAAGGAGTTGCTCCACTATTCGCCATGACAATCGGCGTTCCTGATGAAGCAAATGAAGTGAAGCCTCGCTTACCAGTGGAAGCAATTATTCACGAAAACAGCTATGATGTTGATAAATACAACGAACTTATCCCAACGTATGATGAAACAATGAACGACTATTATTTAAGCCGCGGCTCAAACCGTAAAGACGCCGCCTGGTCCGACTCCATGGCAGACTTTTTAGAAGCACCCAAACGAACATATATGAAAGATTTTTTAAAGAAACAGGGATTTGAGTTTAACTAGGAGTGATTATTTTGCAATTCGAGGAATTACTGGACAAACTTACACACCAGATAACAGATGGGTCTTTCATTGGAGGGACAATCAGCCAAGCTCGGACAAAAACAGATGAACTCAAACGAGTGAAAATTAAGCCCGTGGAAATAAAAGGACAGTTGCATATTCAATTTGAATACCAGTACGAACGAGTGTTGAACCATGAAAACGTGATGCCTGATGTATTGCGACCACACTTGCAACAACTGCTTGAGCGTTTCAGACAACTACATGCTGAGTTTTCGGAAGAAAAGATTCAGGTTCAACTGACGAAAAAATTTAAAGTCATGTGGAAATCGGAAAAATCGGCATCAGAAAAAGTCGTTAACCTTTCACACAACCGCAAGAAAAATTATTTACTGGATGAAAATACGGCCTATCCATTTTTAGTCCGGCTTGGTGTCCAAACACCCGATGGCAAAGTGAAAAAGCAAAAGCACGACAAATTTAGGCAAATTAACCGGTTCGTCGAATTCATCGATGATTCGCTTGCCCACTTACCGAAAGATCGAACTGTACGTATTCTTGATTTTGGTTCAGGTAAATCCTATTTAACGTTTGCGCTCTATCACTACTTACGTATCGAAAAAGGACTGGATATTAAGGTAACTGGGCTTGATTTAAAAAAAGAAGTGATTGAGGAATGCAGTTTGATTGCTAAAGATCTTGGTTACGATAATCTTGAGTTTCTTGTAGGGGATATCAATGACTATAATGACGAAACATCAGTCGACATGGTCGTCACATTACATGCATGCGATGTCGCAACGGATATGGCGCTTGCCCGTGCGGTGAAATGGGGAGCAAAAGTAATCTTGAGTGTCCCTTGTTGCCAGCACGAACTTTTCTCACAGGTCAATTCCCCCGCGCTTGACGTTATGCTTCAACACGGACTTATCAAAGAGCGGTTCTCGGCACTTGCTACTGATTCTATTCGTGCGGAATTGCTAACTCTAGTTGGCTACGAAGCGCAGCTATTAGAATTTATCGATATAGAGCATACGCCGAAAAACATTTTGATTCGGGCCTATCAGACCGGACGCGAGGCTTCAGCTGATGATTTTACTCGCTACAACGAATTCAAGAAGTTGTTGAATGCGGATCCATTTTTAGAGAAGGAATTGGGAAATCTATTAAATAAATAAGCAACCCCATCTACATTTTCGATTGGCGAATGTGGATGGGGTTTTATAGTCTGGACGCAACAACTAACCTGATTCATAGCATCCTTAATATATTTTATAACATCACACTTTCACCAAGGAAGATAAGATGGCGCTTCCATATGTTCCACCAGCTCTACCTCACTACTGGTAGTAATATAGTGATGCCTGGCATATTCGCATAGCTCTCCCCACTATCGTTTCTCAGGTACAATCATCACTAAATTTCACCAAATAAGGAAAAAGTAAAGATACAGGAATAGTCAGCAGAAGGACCATTGCTAGCATTGACAGTATCGACAGATTGAAATTACTTGTCAGGTATATTCCGAATACAGTTATAGGGACAACAATAATAGAGAGCACAAATCTTGAAGCAATTAGGACTTTATGTTTTGTACCGCATTGCCTGCATTTGATCGGCCTATAAGCTAGCCAAAGCGATTTATTAATTTCACCATAAGTGAATGGAGTATTACAATGATCACATTTTTGCAAATCTACACCCTCCCTCTCTCAACGACAGCTGTTTCATCTGCCAATTCGAACATCACTCCAACGCAACTTCCAAAAACACATAACCATCTCGTTCATGCTGTCCTGAAAAAACAACCGGGACCCGCTCGCTGAAAATCGGTCCATCCACTACAACAGTGTGAAATTCCCCAGATTCCCCGCACGAATCAATTCCGAGTGCATCGAGTTCGTCCATCAGTTCTACAGTGAATTTACGGCCTATGAAGTGTGCCGGCATCATTTTTGTATTGACGACAACGATGTATGCCTCGAATCCGGCTTCTATAAATTCATGCAATATCTTGCGACGCGGCTCCATCCATAGTGGATGCACTGCTTCCATATCGACTTTTGCACATGTTTTTTGAACCCATTCCAAATGATCTTCGAGATCGATATCCCCAAAAACCCCGTGGCTGATGCCTGACTCAACGCATTCCTTCATCGCGTCTAAAAATTGCTCTTCATACCCTTTCCAGTCAGCTCCCCGTATAATTAAAGGAACGCCAATCCTCTTTGCTTGGGCTTCCACGACTTCAAAAGGCAACGCATGCGATTTTGATCGTTCTTCATCCTCTTCAAACATCGTCAATAACCGTTTCGGAATGCCACCCGATTTCATTGCGCGGTAAAAAGCCATGGCAGAATCTTTCCCACCGCTCCACGATGCAACAAATGATATACCCTTCATCTTGTTCGCCCCCAACTTCATTTACGTTGACCTTACTTTACCATAGTCTCACAATGAAGTTGCGAAATTTTCAATCAACTTTTTATGATAACCAATCAAAACTTTTCACAGATGTACCCCGTCAAATAACTATAACGTGTTCGCGACATGTTGGAAACTGGAGAAGGTGAACCTTTTGTCATGACAAAAAAAGAGAAGTTCGAACTTGTAGAAAATTTTATAATGGAAAACCGGGAAGCTCATTATCGCCTTGCGTACAGCTATGTAAGAAATAAAGAAAATGCGCTTGATATCGTACAAGATGCCATTTTAAAAGCGCTTAAATCAATTGATCGACTGGAAGAGCTCACTTATATGAAAACATGGTTTTACCGAATTGTCGTCAATACTGCTATTGATTTTATCCGTAAACATCGGCGCGTAACGGTGATGGATGACGATATTCTTAATATCCATCTGCCTGCGTTGAAAGATGACATGATCGATATGGATTTGCAAGAAGCTGTTGACTTGCTGCCTACGAAGTATAAGAGCGTCATTATTCTCCGTTTTTTTGAAGATTTGAAGATTGATGAAATTGCTGAAATCACGGGAGAGAATGTGAATACGATAAAGACTCGACTGTATGCAGCTTTGAAGAAATTGCGTATTGAAATTGGGGAGGAGTTCAGATTATGAAAAAAATGAATAAGTTGAAAAAGGACCATGACGAGATTGTGATTCCGCCCGAGTTGGAAGACGTCGTAAAAGCTTCGATTCGCCAAGCAAAAGCATCACAGAAGAAACGTCCATTTTTAAAACAATGGACGATAGGAGCCGCCGCGGCTGCTGCTCTATTTATCGGCAGCATCAATATCAGCCCGTCTTTCGCACAGGCAATGGCAAACGTTCCTCTTCTTGGAGCAATTGTGGATGTATTTACCGCACAACAATTGACTGTCGATGAAAAGACATACCAAGCAAATGTCGACACACCAGCAATTGAAGGATTGGCTGATGAAGGACTGCAAGCTTCATTGAATGAGAAATACCTTGAAGAGAATAAAGTGCTCTTCGAACAGTTCCAACAAGAGGTGACGGAAATGGAAAAGGCAGGTGGCGGTCATCTTGGCATCGACACTGGCTACGAAGTGAAAACAGATACTGACCAGCTTCTATCGATTGCTCGCTATGAGGTGAATACGGTCGGATCCTCTTCAACCACAATGAAGTACGACACAATTGATAAACAGAACAGCATTTTAATCACATTGCCAAGCCTTTTTAAAGATGACAAATACGTCGATGCCATTAGCTCTTACGTAGTAGGTGAAATGGAGCGACAAATGGATGCGGATGAAGACATCTCTTACTTTTTGAATAGCGAATTCTTTGAGGACTTCGAAACAATCCAAGCCGATCAGTCCTTCTATATTACAGATAACAATAAGCTTGTCATTTCATTCGATAAATATGAAGTTGCACCTGGTTATATGGGTGTTGTGACATTTTCGATTCCAACTGAAGTAATCGCTGAGTATCTTGTGAGTGATCTGTATATCAATTAATTTGAGTTGTCTCGTACATGGAATAGTATATGTATGAGACTTTCGAGGAATGGTTGGACGCCTTGTGAATTTCATTAGACGCTCTCCATGAAAAAAAGCAGACACATTCGAGTGTCTGCTTTTTTGCGATTCAATTATGCTGGCATCGGCGTATCTGTTGGTTCTGCGTAGCCTTCTTTGTAATTTTCATCGATGAAGTCACGGATTTCTTTTAACGATTTGCCTTCCTTCGTCATCATTACAGATTGTACTGCGATATCAAGACAAACTTGGCAACGTGTTCCGTGGTCATCCCAGACAACAGAACCATCTTCACGAACTTCGTCGATGAAGCAATTCAAGTTACTGCCATGGCCTGCGCTTTCACCACATCCGCAATAACAAGGCATCCACTTGATGATATCCGTCGCAGTGCCCGCCATTTTATAGACAAGACGCATGTCTTCCGATTTGTCATCAAGGAACGAAGGTAAAATAGCGGCAGAATCTGTTACTTCCTGTAAATCACCGTTCGCCACATGCTTCTGTTCCCCATGCGCCATGTCGTGTTCTTTCTCGCTTGGCTGCGCTTTTTCTCCGCATGCTGAAAGGACAAGAATTGTTGCAAATAAGATGAACACTAATTTCTTTTTCATTTATTGCCATCTCCTAATTCGCGTAGTTATCCTATCATCTTAACCCAAAACAATACGTTTATAAGTTACAGTTTGATGGACAATCAAACACGACCGCGATTATCCCCTTGCTTAAGCCAATACCGGATACCCTTCCCGGAATACAGCTCGTCCGCAAATCTTGGAATCACATGCAAATGCGCATGCAGAATCGACTGGCCGCCTGCTTTCCCCGTATTCCAGCCAACCGAATAACCATCGTGCCCGTACAACTTTTCCAAATAAGCTTTCGCTTTCATTAAGAGCTCCTGTGTATCAATCCATTCTTCCGGAGTTAATGAAAACACATCGACTGCATGCCGTTTCGGAACTATGAGCCCACTCCCTTCCAGCACTGTTTGCTCGGAAGGCTTTTGAATATAAGCACATGTTGCATTTTAATAGATAATTTGCTGCTCGGGATCCTCTAGCAAATTGCAATACGGACACTCTTTTTCATACATGCCGCAGTCGACTCCTTATCTACCAATCATTTTCGAAGGTACGACATACTCATCAAACTGCTCTTCCGTCAGCAAGCCTGATTTGAGTGCTGCTTCTTTCAGTGTCGTGCCTTCTGCATGAGCAGTTTTCGCGATTTTCGCTGCATTTTCGTAACCGATATAAGGATTAAGTGCCGTCACGAGCATAAGTGAATTTTGAACTTTACGATCAATTTCTTCACGATTCGGTTCAATTCCGACTGCACAATTATCGTTAAAACTGATCATCGCGTCACTCAACAACGTCACAGATTGAAGGAAGTTAAAAATGATAACTGGTTTGAAGACGTTCAGTTCAAAGTTCCCCTGGCTCGCTGCGAAACCAATTGTCGCGTCGTTCCCCATGACTTGTGCGACAACCATTGTCAATGCTTCGCTTTGTGTAGGATTCACTTTTCCTGGCATAATTGAACTGCCTGGTTCATTCTCAGGAATCGTAATTTCACCAATACCTGAACGTGGTCCACTAGCCAACCAGCGCACGTCATTAGCGATTTTCATGAGGTCTGCCGCAAGCGCTTTGATAGCACCATGAACGTAAACAATTTCATCATAACTCGTAAGTGAATGGAATTTATTTAGCGCGGACGTAAATTCAATTCCCACAGCTGTACTGATTTCAGCCGCAACACGGTCGCCAAATCCGGCAGGCGCGTTAAGACCCGTTCCAACAGCGGTTCCGCCGATTGCAAGTTCTTTCATTGACTCGACGCTACCCGTAATCATTTGTTCCGTTTTCTCGAGCATCCGGTGCCAACCACTAATTTCTTGGCCTAGCGTTAAAGGCGTCGCGTCTTGTAAATGCGTACGACCGATTTTAATAATATCCATGAATTCTTCGGATTTCTTGCCGAGTGTTGCTTTTAATACGCCTATTGCTGGTATGAGTTGTTGTTGTACCGCCACAACGCCTGCAACATGCAATGCTGTCGGGAATGTGTCATTTGAACTTTGTGATTTATTGACATCATCGTTCGGATGAAGACGCTCTTCCTCGCCCCACTCTTCAAGCAGTTGATTACCACGGCGTGCGAGCACTTCGTTCATATTCATGTTTGACTGCGTGCCGCTGCCTGTTTGCCAAACGACAAGTGGGAAATGATCATCCAGTTTGCCAGAGACTACTTCGCCCGCTGCTGCAGAGATTGCCTTCTTTTTCGCTTCTGATAGGGCACCATGTGCATGGCTCGCGATTGCGGCTGATTTTTTCAAATGGGCAAATGCACGAATAACACCAATCGGCATTTTTTCTCCACCGATTTTAAAGTTTTGTTTACTGCGCTGCGTCTGTGCACCCCATAACTTGTCCGCAGGTACTTTAATTTCACCAAATGTGTCGTGTTCAATACGATAATCCATTCTTCATCCGCCTCTCGATTAGTAGTATCACCATTATCTCATGATTGGCACCTTTTTTTCATGCGCCCAGTCTTGAATGAACGCTTTTTGTCTTGGGTTTAAGTTCGCCGGCAATTCATCTCTACCAAAGAAACGGTGCGCCTTGCTTTCCGCTCCACCCTGTCGCAATTCACCTGAATAGGTTTTGGAATGAAAAATAACTTGCACACTGTATACCTTATCGCCGTTCGGATACGTCACAAAACAGGACTCCCCAGAATAAAGACCGAACAGCTGAAGCTCGTCCACAATCAATCCCGTTTCTTCATATGTCTCCCTTTTGGCTGTTTCTTCAAACGTTTCCCCTAGTTCCATCACGCCGCCCGGAATGCACCAGTTATCTTCATCTGTACGTTGTTGGAGTAGGATTTTATCCATACCAGTAATAATGACGCCGCAACCCACCGTAAGTAGTGATTCCTTACCAATCATTTTCCTCATTGTTTGAATATAGTTCATTTAACTTTCCCCTTTTGGCTCTATTTATATAGAAAAGACCCGGTTTCCCGAGTCTTTTCCCATTCTTCATTTCCAATTAAATTGGTTTTTCTTTAATATTTCTATAAATGCATCGACTACTATAGGATTAAACTGCGTCCCTCTTCCGTCCTCTAGTTCTTTCACGGCTTCTTGTATAGAAAGGCCCTTCTTATACACACGATCGGTTGTCATTGCATCAAATGCATCAACAACCGATACAATTGCGGATTCCAACATAATTTCATCACCTTTAAGACCGTATGGATAGCCCTTTCCATCGTACCTTTCATGATGTTGTTCGACAATGAAAGCAGTGTCTGCTAGCCATTCGACTGTATGCTCTCGCATAATCTTTGCACCTTCAGTCGTATGGGTCTTCATAATCCGCCACTCTTCAGCTGTCAGTTTCCCGGGTTTGTTTAGAATTTCTAGCGGAACAACACGCTTACCGATGTCATGAAAATAGGCACCCCATCTTAGTATGCTAAGGCTTTCTATTGGTAGTTCCAACTGTTTCCATACTTCAATTGAATAATCTTTAATTCGGTTGCTATGCATATAGGTATAGCCGTCGACCGATGCAATCGCATCCGCCTCTTCTTGGAGGATTTGCGTTTCCAGAAATCCAACCTCAAAAATTTCAGCAGACATTTCAATCAAAAAATCCGCTTCCGTTTTTCCGTAAAACGAAATGATATGTTCATAGCGCGATGCATCGACCTTCTCACCGATATCCAATAGATGCCGTTTTCCTTCGTATTCCATTTCCACTACTCCGTTAAGAAGCGTATATGATTCTACAGGCCCATCTTCATTATCATATTGAACCCAGAAAGAGCTATTCTTGTGCAATGAATAAAGAGCATTTGACAAACCGTTCCATCTTCCGAGCAATACGACATCCGCATAACCGAGATGAAGTACCGGATATCCTTCGCTAGTTTGATTGCTATACGACCGATTTGAAATAGTGTCCATAAGCGTACTCCTCGGGTTAAGGCATATGATCATCAAAGGTTGTCTGAATATTACCATTATAACAAGTCACACCTAAGTTTCATACATCTTTACCCGTTTAATGCAAAATAATGTCGATTAGAGCTCCTGTCTTAACGCATTGATGACATCAATTTTAGTCGCTTTACGCGCTGGGCGCCATCCCGAAATCATCGCGACGCCTATGCTGATTGTGGAAGCAATAACGACTAGTTGCCATGGAATGACGGAGAACGTAACAGTCATATCTCCAAAATCCTCTTCACCGAGCGCCGCCGTAACAATGATTGGCAGCACGTAATTCGACACAATGCTCACCCCATAGGAAATAACAACTGCAAGAACCGTCCCAACAATACCAATCCAAGCACTTTCCATCAGGAATAGTCGTTGGATTAATTTTGGATCTGCCCCAATTGCTTTCATAACTCCAATTTCACGCGTCCGCTCCGTTACAGCCATGGTCATCGTATTGAAAATCCCAATAGATGAGATTAAGATTGCGATTGTCCCAACAAATACGAGCCCCGCTTTTAGTGCTAAGAAAAAGACATCTAACTGGTCCAGTTCATCGGATATGGAATACACACTATATCCATCGTCTTTTAATGCAGTAGAGATTGCTTTCACATTTTCTAATTTATCCGCATAGACGTTAACATTGCCATAAAATAATTGCTGTGCGTCTGAATGATCATCTGCCGGCTTGTCCACATGTGTATAATAAATTTTTTCTAACTCAGGAATGATAGATGCGTCAGCGTATATTTTTTGATCTTGCTCCCAATCTTTCGCTGGTTTCTTTCCGATACCAACTATCGTGAGCATCATTTCATCTTCAATCAATTCACCTTCATTGTCACCAACTTGATAGATGAACTGTTCACCAATTAATTTGCCATCATACGTAGTAAATTCACCATCTTTGTTCTCATCTTGTTGATTCATTAGGTATTCAGCAAAATTGCTTCCAACGATGACTTCATTTGCCTTTTCAGGTAAACGCCCTTCCTGAAGCTCAAAGTTCGCTTTCTCTTCTTCTATAAAATCCGTCACAATAAGAGGATTATTCCCAGTAAAGTTACCGATTGAAGACTGCTGTTCCGTCCCTATATTTTGACGGAATACAACTGCTTTTACATGATCCCTTTTCTTCAGCTCAGCAACTTTCTCTTCGTGCATCTCACTTGAGAATACTTCAATTTGTGTCACAAGTCGGTTCGATAAAACCTCTCCCCGAATCGTTTCGTGCAGGCCGAATCCAACTGACGCGAGTACAATTAAAAAAGCGGTTCCCATCGTGGCTGCAAGCACGGTCATAAAGACACGCATTTTATTCTTCTTGATATGTTGCCCTACGAAACTAATCTGGTCTCTAAATTGCATGCTGTACGCCACCTTCTGTTAATATGCCATCGTGCATCCTGTAAACACGGTCTGCCGTTTGAGCCACTTCATCGTCGTGTGTAATGATAACGAATGTGATACCCCGCGTTTTATTGAGCGATTGGATAAGAAGAAGGACATCCTGCTCTGTTTCCGAGTCAAGGCTTCCCGTAGGTTCATCGGCGAAAATAATTGGTGGATCAGTGATAAGTGCACGCGCAATGCTGACACGCTGTTGCTGACCTCCCGATAATTCATTCGGATAATGATCTTGCACATCCGTCAGCCCAACGCTCTGCATAAGGTCCTTTACTTTCTTCTGTCGCTCACTTTTGCTGATACCTTTCAACGTCAAAGGTAGTTCAACATTTTCAAACGCTGTCAATCCAGGCATGAGTTGGAAGTTTTGAAAGACGAAACCGAAATGATCTAATCGAAACTTCGCACTTTCCACCTCGTTGAATGATGAGGTCTGAATACCTTGCACACTGATTTCCCCACTTTCAGGCGTTAGGAATCCTGCCATAATATGAAGAAGCGTCGATTTACCTGAACCACTTTTGCCAATAATGGATACAATTTCACCTTCCGGAACGTCGAACGTCAACCCTTTTAACACCGGAACCCGCTTCTCTTTTCCTTTCTTACCGATTTTGAATGAATGATTTAAATTTCGCACACTAATCATATGTTCCCCTCCAACTTTCTTTACTTCCTTCATTATAAACGGAGAATCTTAAGGGTTTGTGAGGATAATAATGAAGAATTTCTTAAGATATTGGAGGTGGATGCTGAGTATATGATCGGTTGATGAGTTTTATGTTTGGTCTAGCGAGCGTTATGATCGGTTGGCCGGTTTTATGATTGGTCTAGCGAGCTTTATGATCGGTTGATGTATTTTATGATCGGTCTAGCGAGGGGTTACGATCGGTTGGACAATATATATATAGTCGGTTGTCTATAGTTAAGCCCACCGAAGGGCACACTAAAAGAGAGCCCTAACGCACAACTGCGTCAGGGCTCTCTTCTAGTTAATAGTTAGTCAGCTTCGTCAGTTGTAACTTCTTTTCTTGCAATCACTTGTTGTGTGGGTTGCTTCGTATTTGCTGCTTTTATTTCATTTGTAAGCTGGTCAATACTTGGGCGGATATTGCCCTTGCCCGTGTAGTTTTCAAGCATTTCCTTGACGTCGATGCCTGATGTTGCTTTCAATGATTCTTGCAATGTTGCCATTAGGTTAGTCGCGTACGACGTTATTTTATTGGCTCCGCCGCCTTCACCGCTGCCACCAGTATCGACAACAGTAATCTTATCGATATTAGCAAGTGGGCTTGCAATTTGCTTCGCATATTCTGGAATCATTTTAACAATCATATCAAGCATTGCGGCTTGGCCGTACTGTTCGAACGCTTCAGCTATTTTACGTTTCGCTTCTGCTTCCGCAAGGCCTTTCAGACGGATAATATCCGCTTCTGATTCACCTTGTGCGCGTAGAGAATCGGCTTTGGCCTGCCCGTCAAGACGGACTTTTTCTGCATCCGCGGACGCACGTGCTTCAATACGGTACTTTTCAGCATCGGCTTCTGTAATTTGTTTGGATTTTTGAGCTTCTGCATTTTGTTCGATTGCATAGCGATCCGCGTCGGCTTTTTTCTTAACTTCAGAATCATATTGCTTCTCACGACGCAGAATCTCTTTCTCTTCAAGTTCAATCTGTTTTTGACGCTCTATGATTTGAACTTGCATTTCTTGTTCCATAACTTCTTGTTTAGAAACCGCCGTTTGAAGTTCGTATGCTTGGTCAGCTCGTGCTTTCGCAACATCCTGCTCGCGTCGATAATCCGCGACTTTCAATTGATTCTCTTTTTCAGCTTCTGCAATTTCAGTTGCACGTTCGATTTCTGCTTTTTGTGCTTCTTTAGATGCTTCTGCATTTTTAATACGCGTTTCTTTCTCTGCTTCAACTGTTGCAATATCCGCATCACGCTTCACTTGTGCGATACGTGGTTTCCCTAGTGAATCGAGATAGCCGTTTTTATCGCGCACATCTTTAATTGTAAATGAAACGATTATGAGTCCCATTTTGGATAGATCCTGTGAAGCAACACGTTGCACTTCTTGAGAAAACATATCGCGGTTTTTATAAATTTCTTCTACTGTCATTGAACCTAGAATCGAGCGCAAATGACCTTCCAATACTTCTTTTGCTTCATTTTCACGATCAGCTTTTGATTTCCCCAAAAATTGTTCAGCAGCTGTTGCAATCTCTATGATTGAGCCACCGATTTTAATGATTGCCGTTCCATCCGCCATAACAGGAACACCTTGCTCCGTGTAGACTTCCGGCGTTGTAACCTCAAGCTTACTTGACAATAAGCTGAGTGGTGCCGCTTGTTGGAACACTGGCAACAGAAACGTCCCGCCGCCACGGATGATCTTAATGCGATTTCCCGAATCATCCTTATGTACATTTTTAGATCCCAGATAACTTCCTGTTACGATTAGTGCTTCATCTGGCCCAACTGTGCGGTATTTTGTGATGAAGACGAGAACAAGTGCCAGTAAAACAAAAGCGACTACTCCAAGTGCAATCCAAATTTCCATCTGTTTTTCCCCCTTTTTTAGTTGAAGCGGAATGGTTCATACTCTTTAACGATGAATGTCCCATCTTTCACTTCAATGATCAATACTTCTTTTCCGTATTCAATTGCTGTGTTTTCGTACCCTACTGCCCTCTTAGAAATCACGCCATTCACCGATTCGATAACAATTTCACCGAATCCATCAACTGGAACGGGCACAATCACTTTCCCAACCCGGCCCATCAACGACTCATCCGTATACGCGAGCGACACTTCTGCCGATTTCAGTGGAAGAAGAACAAATAAGTATAATAGAAGATCGAGTACAAAAGCAGTGACAAGTGCGATGGCCAGAATGAGACCACTGTTCCACGTTGTAACAAGCTCCAATATATAACCGCAAGCAGCTACAAATGTTGTGAATGCAAGTACAACCGCTGGATCTAAAAACGGACTAACTTCGCCGATTCCTTCCGCCATATCACTAAAAAAGATATACAATAAAGTTGCTAGACCGGCAATGATCAGCGCAACTAAATAGACTTGCACAATCGGCATCCCAAACAGTTCCATTTCAACACCCCCACTTCCACCTTTTTTGCCTCACCTATATATACGTCTCATTATCCCGAAAGTTTCAATTTACTGAAAATTAATTCCCAAATTCATTCCACATCAATCAAACCGTTTTTCCTGGCAATGTGAATTGCCTCTGTCCGACTTTTCACTTGCAGCTTTTGAAAGATATCCGAGAAGTAGTTTCTCACTGTCCCCTCCGACAAAAATAACCGCTTGCTAATTTCTTTATTCGCCAAACCTTTTGAAGCTAGTATAAGAAGCTCTTGCTCCCGTTCAGATAGCTGATCTTTTTCTGCAAATAATGAAAAGGCTAGTTCCGGATCGATGACTCGCTGACCCGCGGCTACTTTTCGAAGTGCTTCGGCAAGTGCGCTACTCGGTCCATCCTTTAATAAGAAACCTTTTACCCCAGCATTTACAGATCGTTGTAGATAACCAGAACGACCAAACGTAGTCAACATGATGATTGCCATACCCGGGTATTTCTCCAATAATTTTTCAGATGCTTCTAAACCGTTTGCCGCCTCGCCGATGATTTCTAAGTCCCTTCTATTGATAGATTAAATAGGAATACGGTTCTCTCCCTAAACCTTCGGGATAAACTGCAAATCTCCTGCTCATTAATTTGCCCCCATTCTATTTATATAACCTCCAGTTCTTACTTGGAATGTATAATGAGCAAAACAGCAAGCCCTTCATCAACAGCAAGCTTTAGTTGTTGATAGAAATGGTTCTTCATTTCCTCGTCCATTCCTGCAGTTGGTTCATCCGCAATCAGCACGAGTGGTCTACCTACCATTGACAATGCAAATGACAACCGTTTGCGCTCACCGCCTGATAATTCATGTGTCTTTTTTAGGAGCATCTCTTGCAATTAACTAAGACGGACAAGCTCGTTAAATGAATAAGGGCTTCTATAGAAGGATTGGAGTAAGCAAAGCATTTCCTTGACCTTCACATTGTCCATGAATTCAGCTTGCTGGAACATGAAACCTATTTCTGATTTCGTTTTCTCACCTAGCGGTTTCCCTGCCAGCAAAATTCTCCCGTTTACTGGATGTATGATTCCAGCGATAGCGGATACGATTGTTGATTTCCCAGCCCCATTTTCTCCGCAGAGTGCAACAACTTCTCCTGCTCCAACTTCTATATTGACACTACTTAATAAGTTTTTTCGATTAACACGTACAGACAGATTTTCTAGTTTCAACATACGCTCACCTCTTACGTTAATTTTACTGAAGTTGAGGGTATGCTGTAGAGTACAGTCCGTCATCTTTCTTTCATGACAAATGTCACTTTTTCTTATACCGATTTCCTCTTTGTAAAGATTGTGTAAATTTCGTGCAGATTTCGTCGAAATTTGTAGGTATCTTATTTCCTTTTTGCTATGATGGGATTATTAAAATTATTTCCCCTTTCGGGATGGAGGCACAACAATGTTTAACCAGCGCAAACCTGATCCTTTTTTCACAGCACTGTTAACGATTGCTGAAAATGTACAAGAAGCAGTCCATTATGCAAACGACTTTAAAGTAGTCAATGTCGCTGATTTGAAAGAAGTAAGCATTAAGCTCAAAAATTACGAGACAGAAGGCGATACGCTTATCCACGATCTAATTATAAAGCTTAATAAATCATTTATGACTCCGATTGAACGTGAAGATATTATGAATTTGGCCATTAAAATGGACGATGTTCTCGATGGCATCGAGAGTTTTGCAGCTCATCTTGAAATGTTCTCCCTAACTGAAATAGATGAGTACGTACAGAAATTCATGGAGAACATCGTGAAAAGTACAGACGAAATTGTTAAAGCGATGAAACTACTAGCGAGGAAAAAACTTGAAGCAATGCACGATCACGCTGTGCTTATTAAAGATTACGAGCGGATTTGTGATGAAGTTTTCCGTACGTCCGTTAAACAGCTCTTCCTTAATGAAAAAGATCCAATCCGAATTATCCAGTTCAAAGATATTTACGAACAGTTGGAAGATATTGCTGACTATTGTCAGAATGTCGCCAACACAATCGAAACCATTATTATGCGTAACGCATAAGGAGGAGCCATATGGATACAATTCTTCTCCTTACCATCCTCGTCGTCGTATTCGCACTCGCTTTTGACTTTATCAATGGCTTCCACGACACGGCGAATGCGATCGCAACATCTGTTTCAACTCGGGCGCTGAAGCCACGAACCGCTATTTTGATGGCGGCAACGATGAACTTCGTCGGAGCACTGACATTTACGGGCGTCGCAAAAACAATTTCTAAAGACATTGTCGATCCATTTGTTCTTGAAAACGGTTCGCTTGTCATCTTAGCCGCACTGACCTCCGCAATTTTGTGGAATCTGCTGACATGGTATTTCGGAATTCCATCCAGTTCATCCCATGCATTAATCGGGTCAATCGCTGGTGCAGCTATTTCAGCGGCAGGTTTAGGCATTTTAAATTACAGCGGTTTCCTGAAAATATTACAAGCACTCCTTATTTCTCCATTCATTGCACTTGCAGGCGGCTTCCTCGTGATGTCCATATTCAAAGTGACCTTGAAGAACAGGAATTTATTTAAGACAAATAAACGAATTCGCTATATGCAAATCGGAACAGCGGCGCTTCAATCGTTCACGCACGGTACGAACGATGCACAAAAAGCAATGGGGATTATTACAATGGCACTTATCGCGGCTGAAATGCAGACTTCGGACGATATTCAGCTTTGGGTTCGGATTGCCGCGGCAACTGCGATGGGTCTCGGAACTTCAATCGGCGGCTATAAAATCATAAAAACCGTCGGCGGTAAAATAATGAAGATTCGTCCTGTGAACGGAATTGCGGCTGATTTATCATCTGCTGCGATCATTTTCGGTGCAACACTTATCCATTTACCTGTCAGTACAACACATGTTATTTCGTCTGCAATAATGGGTGTAGGCTCGGCCCAGCGCGTGAAAGGCGTCAATTGGGGCATGGCAAAAAAGATCGTTATCACATGGATTATTACATTACCGATTTCAGCATTAATCGCTGCGATTGTCTATCAAGTACTTAACTTGTTTTTTTAATTCAAACATTTCTCTTGCAATGTTCTAATATCCCTGTTATGATAAAGAAGAATTATTTTTGTTCGGCATGATGGTCTCGAATAAATCTTGACCGCTTCAAGACTTGAGCAAGGATAGTAATACAATGTATGCACAAAGCATACGAGGAGGAAACACACATGGAACAAGGTAAAGTGAAATGGTTTAACGCAGAAAAAGGATTTGGCTTCATCGAACGCGAAGACGGAGACGACGTATTCGTACACTTCTCAGCTATTCAAGGAGAAGGCTTCAAGTCTCTTGAAGAAGGTCAAGATGTTACGTTTGAAATCGAGCAAGGCCAACGCGGTCTTCAAGCTACAAACGTTAACAAAAACTAATTTGAATTAACCATTCAAAAGCCATTCCCTTCGGGGAATGGCTTTTTTCTTTATCTAAATTTATTTGGGGCAACAAAAGACATTTCCATCATTTTCCGTTACTATAGAAGGATAGAGTCAATCTATACACAGGAAGGAATGATTGTATGCGCACACTTGCGCGTTTTGTAACAAGCGCACATAAATATATTATCTTTGCATGGATTGCAATCTTCGTCATATTGACGTTATTCGCGATTAAGTTACCAGGACTTCTAGAAGGTGACGGCTTCCAAACAGATGGCGAACACGCAGCTGTTATGGATATCGTGTCTAAGGAATTCGATATGCCTGCAGAAACCATGTTCCTCGTATTCGATAATGTGCCAGTTGATAAAATAGAATCTACACTTACTAACATAGATAAACTGAAGGTAACTTCAGAAATCGTATCACCACTAGACAATGACAAACAATACAAAGAAGGCGTTTCTTATGCACTTCTTCATTTTGATAATCAAGACAAAGATATGTCCGCCATCGTCACGGATATCCGCAAGGCAGTCGGTAATGAAAAAGGAATCACACTTACAGGTGCTTCCGCTATTTCAAAGGATATTAACACTGCCAGCCAACGTGACTTGATGACCGCAGAGGCGATCGGGCTACCAATTGCGATTATTATACTTCTTTTCGCTTTCGGAACTGTCGTCGCTTCATTTGTACCGTTAATTATTGGCATTGTGACTGTCGTATCATCGTTCGGTGTATTGGCCATTCTTGGCGGAAAAATGGACCTATCCATTTTTGTCTTGAATATCATCCCAATGCTCGGGCTCGCACTCAGTATCGACTTCGCTTTGTTGTTCATCAGCCGTTATCGTGAAGAACGCAAAAAGAGCGACATGCACGAAGCTATCTCCACCACGATTCGAACAGCAGGAAGATCCGTCATCTTTTCTGCTTTCTGTGTCTTCATCGGACTCGGTGCAATGATGCTAATTCAGGTCGACATTTTCCAAAACATCGCAATCGGCGGAATGATTGTAGTGGCGATGGCCGTTCTCGCATCTGTAACCTTGTTACCGTCCGTACTTATTGCACTAGGTGACCGGATTGAAAAATGGCAGCTATTGAAAGAAAAATCGGGTGAAGCAAACGGTTGGCGCAAATTTGCCAACGCAGTAATTAAGCGTCCCGTTATGATAACAATCATTGCGTTTATCCTACTTGGTATCGCAATAATTCCAGTAAAAAATATGGATTTAACAATTCCAGCAATCGATTCATTGCCTAAGTCGTATGATACGCGTCAGGCTTTTGAATTGATTGATAAAGAGTTTGGTCTGGCTGACCAGGCAGCTGTCTATGTCATTGCAGAACGTGCGGATGGCTGGGAGGATGAAAAAGGCCTTCAGTCCATGAAAGCACTTGAAAAAGAACTTTCAAACGATCCGCTTGTGGATAAAGTAACGACAATTTTCACTGCGAGTGACATCGATTCTGTCGAGCAATGGGAGCAAGCAATGATGGCGCCTGACATCGCCGCCGGACTCTCCCCTCTCATTGAAACATTTGTGAAAGACGACAAGCTGATGATTCCCGTGACACTCAGTGCTAATGGCAGTTCAGATGCCGCACAAGATTGGGCGCGCGACTGGTCCGACAAGCAAACAGAGTGGAACTTATCCATCGGTGGACAGCCAAAGTTCAATCAGGAAATCTTCGATGAAATACTGGATAAAATCTTGTACGTTCTATTGGTTATCCTTGTTTCGACGTTTTTCATCTTGATGATTGCATTTAAATCTATTTTAATACCGATTAAAGCAATTTTGATGAACATCGTCGGATTGGCTGCCACATTCGGCATTCTTGTCTATATTTTCCAATATGGGCATTTTGGATTGGAAGCTGGCACGATTGCGCTTATCATCCCTGTCATAGTCTTTAGCCTTGTATTTGGACTAAGTATGGACTATGAAGTGTTCCTCATCTCGAGGATGCAGGAAGAGTATGCGAAGACATTGGATAATGACCATTCAACTGTTGAAGGTCTTGCAACAACCAGTAAGATCATCACATCTGCAGCACTGATTATGATTGTTCTTACAGGGGCATTCGCCTTTACGGACGTTATGCCAGTGAAACAGATCGGCGTCGGCATAGCGATTGCAGTCGCAATTGACGCAACGATTATTCGCCTATTGCTCGTACCAAGCCTTATGAAACTGTTCGGCAAATGGAACTGGTGGCTGCCATTTAGAAAAGGGCCATATAAACCTGGGAATTGGCATTAAGAAAAGCGTAAGGCGCCGTTTAGACGGGACGGCCATAAGTCGATCCAGAGACGTGGCGCTCTTTGCCACATAGCTGGATTGCTTATGACCCAAGCGGCTGGCGCCTGGAGCTAGACATTAAGAAAAGCGTAAGGCGCCGTTTTAGACGCGACAGGCATAAGTCGATCCAGAGACGTGGCGCTCTTTGCCACATAGCTGGATTGCTTATGACCCGAGAGGCTGGCGCCTGGAGCTAGACAACAAGAAAAAGCGCACCAAGGATTAAATCCCTGGTGCGCTTTTTCTGATTAACGATAATCAACTTCTTCTATCAATTCAACAACCGTCACAATCGGCGCCATCCCATTTTCCATATTATTGACTGTTGCCTTCATTGTAAAATAAATAGCAATAATACTTAATATAGTAATTAGGACAAGACCAATGACAAGGTTTTTGCCTTTCATCGAGCATCATCCTCGTCTTCAACTCTTACGAATTCCTCTTCAATCAAATAGACGTCCGCTTCGTTGTAATCACCGAAACTTTCTTCAAGATTCAAGCCGTGATACAAATTCCAGAAGCCTTGCTCTTCCATAAGGATTAGCTCTTCACCTTCATTGTTCACAAACTTTTGTACAATAGCCTGCGGTTCAGGTGCCCCTTCAGATAAAGCCTTGATAGAATCTGCAATGATTTTCCGTAGTTCCTCTTCTGAAGCTTCACGGATATTGACGAGACCACGTTCATCCGCATCATAACCTGGAATTCCTGCTACATAGATAAAACCGTTACCATTCGGGTGAAGGTGCTGAACAACCACTGTTTTTTCATATAAGCTTTCTTCATAATGATAGTTGACCCGTTTCATTGACACGTCTTTACGTGTAAGTTCGGGAATTGTTGCGATGATCTGTTGTTTCTCTTCAAATGTCAACATATATGTCCACTCTTTTCCACTCTGATTTCGTTTTAAGTATACCATCATTCTTCTTTCACGGATAACCCTAGCACACGCGCGAAGCCAATTGCCTGATCTTTTGACACAATACAGCCGACAAGTTTTGGCAACGTGACTTCAATCCGGTCATATGTACTATCCGACAAATCAACACCGTTCAAGTCCGTTTCGGTAAAATTGATATTATCCAGCTTACATACCTTAAATTGCACGTTATTAAATGAGCTTTCATAAATATCGCCATCTGTTAAATTACACTCAGCAAACTCGACTTCCTTCATGCTAGAGAAGCTGAAGTTTATGTAGCGCCCGTCACATTCCTTTATTAACGTATGCCCAACTTTCGCATTCGCAAAGTCCGCACCCGTCAGTTTCGAATTAACGATTTCACATCTGTGGAACATGGCACCCTGAAAATTAACATTGGATAAATCGCATGTATCAAACACAACATCAACAAATTCCGCTCCTGCCAAATCACTTCCTGCAAACGATACATCTTTAAAGATCACGTCATCGAAAGTCAGTCGTTCACCTTCCGCACCTGTCATATGGCCTCCGTCAATACGGACTTTTTCAATGTATCCTTCATTATCGAGAATCGCTTCCACCCGCATAGCCTTATGAGCTACAGATAATTTCGGTTTCTGTCGTTTACTAATCTTTTTTTTAGTCACAAATAAGTCCCCCTTTAGCGCGTTTTCCATTCCGTTATAATAATAAAAATAATAATAACCGCAATCGCGAGAACATAAAACCAGCTTGGAACACCGCTAATTCCACCAAACATCTTCCTCGCCCCTTTCTCTACTAAACCCTCTTCACACCCGAAATAACGGTGAAGTCGATTGTGATATTCTGTATATCCATTCCTAACGCCTCTTCAATCTTTTCCTCACTCGCGCCCCATGTTAGCGGTGTCATGCGGATTAGCGGCGCAAGAAGTCCAGACGATAATGGGAATACATACGTAATCCGTTCCGTTGTAACGGCGTCATAGTGTTGAGCAAAGCGCGCGACGGGATCCGTATCGTCTAAGCGTTCTTCATCATCATAAAAAATGGCTCGTAACTCCTTTAGATAACCACTTTCCGGTACTGCTTTCACAAACAATCCATCCGGTTTCAGAAGACGCGTAAACTCTGCGTAATTTGCCGGCGATAAAATATTTAAAATAACATCGAATTGGCTTTCTTGAAACGGACAATTTGCCAGGTCCGCGACACTCCAAATGGAACCTGGATACTCTTTCGATGCGGCAGTAATTCCTTCTTTCGCGAGATCAATGCCTACTCCAGTTGTTTTGTCCGGTAGCTGTGAAAGTATTTCCGACAAGTGCGTACCTTCCCCGCAACCCGCGTCCAGGATGAAAGCCTGTTCCTGCCCTCCTAGATGCTCACGGACTTTATGTGTAATAAACTCCAAAATCTGATTGAAAAATCCGCTGCTCATTACCGTTTTCCGTGCTTCAAACAGCGATTTATCATACTTCGTCACATGTGCCTGCGGAGCCAAGTTAACATAGCCATTTTTCGATAAATCGAACGAGTGATTATCTGTGCAAATGAGCCGTGACTTGTCCTCCATGACCATCCCAGACGCGCAGATTGGGCATCTGAATAAATGCGAATTGCTTTCCATCACTTGTGCATTGAACATTCTTTTTGATATAGTCATCCGTTGAAAACTCCGTTCATCTGTTGTTCTATTAGTATACAGCTTTTCGGTGAGTACTGGAAATAGAGCGAACCCAGTTTTTACCCGTCACACAAAAACACCTTCATACTGTATTCAACTAGTCCCAAGGGGTTACAATAGCAAGTAGGAGGCGATTCCATGAAACGATTATTCCTATTCATCCTTTTCATTGTTGCACTTTATTTCACAAAACCATACTGGGAAGAACCAGTCTCACAATATGTTGATATCTCTTTTCTTGAACCTGTCGACGAAAAAGTCGGCACTCTTTTGACGAAAGAATCCCTCGATACAGCAATCCGCTCCATTAGCGACACCATAGATAAGGGGGTATCTTACCTAACTTCAAAGACGGGTGAAATCGAGGAATCCATTCCTGTCGCAGAAAAACCAGTGTTGGATAAACCGGTAAAAACACAGGTCTCAATCCACAATATCGAACTAGGTAGCCCACAAGAAAAAGTGACAACTGAACTTGGAGAACCAAAAAATCATTCCATGAACGAATACGGTACCGAATGGTTTACTTATCACGATGCCTATCAAAACTTCGTTATGGTTTCATTCGATGAAAACCAGACAGTGAACGCCATTTATACAAATGATGACCTCATTTCATCAACTGCTGGCATTAAATACGGTTCCCTAAAATCGACTGTACGCGAAACATTCGGCAAACCAATCACTGAAATCCGAAAAGGTTTGAACATTTTCATGCTCCAAGAAAGTGAAGGTTTCGACGTCTTTAAATCGGGCGACACCTACACTTATGTTTTTTATGATTTGCATCAAAATGATAAAGTAACAGCCATTCAACTAATTAACGATTCACTGGAAAAGAAAAAAACCGGCATCTATGCCGGCGGTAATGCAAACTTACGAAACGGGTTCGAACTTCAACTTTTCGACTTAACAAATGCAGCGCGTGTCCGTCACGGACTTTCTATCCTGAAATGGGAGTCAAACGTAGCAGGTACAGCACGTAAACACAGTGTCGATATGGCAGATAATGATTATTTCAGCCATGAGAACAAGCAAGGAAAGTCTCCGTTCGACCGAATGAAAGATGACGGTGTCAGTTTCCGAGGAGCCGGTGAAAACCTGGCGTATGGCCAATCAAGCAGTATTTTTGCACATGAAGGCCTTATGAATTCCGAGGGACACCGTGAAAACATTTTGCTGGATACTTACAGCCATCTCGGTACGGGCGTTTCGTTCAATGAAAAATTGCAGCCTTATTATACGGAAAACTTTTTATTGAAATAAGGCTGATTATGGTGATTGGGCATATGGACATTTATGATCGGTTTGGCGCTTGGTTATGATCGCTTGGCTACATATATGATCGGTCAGGCGCTGGTTATGATCGCTTGGCTACATATATGATCGGTCAAGCATTGGTTATGATCGCTTGGCTACATATATGATCGGTCAAGCGCTGGTTATGATCGCTTGGCTACATATATGATCGGTCAAGCGCTGGTTATGATCGCTTGGCTACATATA
>NZ_JADPRZ010000045.1 GCF_017347095.1 Sporosarcina sp. E16_8
AACTTTTTCCGGATATACATAATAACCTCTCCTTTAAATAGAATAATAAGGCTTTGTATATTCTATACCCTATTTTGTCCGTTTTAAGGGGGTCGACCAATGTGCGAGATTGTATTCAGGAAATTCACTACAATTACATATTTATAAGGCGTGGACTAGGTATTTACAACAATATCTAATCTTCTTTGTATTTTTATGCAGTTATTTGAATAGAATGTTGTTATTTGTGTAGGTACCAATTGTTATGTTTGATACACAATAACTCCATTATTGTGTATCAAACTAAACTTTTAAATAATTAATATAACCTCTTTGGAATGGTAAGAATTACAGTTGTTCCTCTCTTTACAGAACTTTCATAAAATAAGCCATATTCCGGACCATATGTGAGTTGAACGCGAAGATGGACATTTTGTACTCCATACCCTTGCGTTTTGGAAGTTAATAAGGTATCCATTGTTTGTTTTTCTATTCCACAACCATTATCTGATACCTTGAAGATCAGATGGTCACCCGCTTCCTTTCCTATTATTGTCAAAACGCCTCTTCCGGGGGTTTCTTTGTGGTCAATTCCATGATTTATAGCATTTTCCACTAATGGTTGCAATAGGAGATTTATCATAGAGTATTTCAAAATTTCTTCCTCGATCTCATAATGAACGTCAAATGAATTTGTATGCATCATACGCTGAATTTGAATATAGGAAGTTGTGTTCTCCAATTCATCACTCACAGAAATATTATCTTTTCCCCTATTTAAAGTTGTACGGTAAAACGTTGAAAGAAGTTGAGCCATTTCACTAATATCTTCCTGATCAGCAATAATTGCTTTGCTGTTAATGAGAGACAAGCTATTATAGAAAAAATGTGGATTAATTTGAGCTTGTAATGCCTTCATTTCATATTCTTGCTTAGCAATTTTACTTTTATAGACTTCATTAATCATATCTTGTAGTTTATGAACCATATTTCCAAACTTTTGAATTAAGCTACCAATTTCATCTGTGGATGTGGTAGTTACAGTTACAGACAAATCGCCTCTTTCAATTTGCTCCATATTTTTTGCTAGCATTGATAACGGACGAACGACTACTTTGGACAGAAAATAGATGGATAAAAATAATAGTAAGATACATACATAGACAACTATGCTAAATGTGAATCTAATTGGATGAGTAAAATCATAAACCGTGCCCAATGGTCGATAAATGTATGCTGTCCAATTATAAGAAGCTAGATACTCTTCTTTATAAATATACGTATCATCTAGAGTCCCGTTGTTTAACTTTTCTAGCAGTTGACCGTCAGTTAATGAATAAGCCCTATTATTTTCTGTGAAATGATTAAATACATAAACAGGCTGATTATTTTCATTAAGAAGGATTAGACCATAATTTTCTTCATATATACTAGAGGTTGTTTCAAAAACCTTATCATAATTTATGTCCATATAAACAATGTTCGTATTATTATACTGACGATCAAATATTTGACTTGCAATAAGAAAAGTACTGTCAGTTGCGGATGCAATTAATTTTGGTGTGGCAGTTTCTAAAATACTGCTAAACCAACTATTTTGTTGAATATCTGCCAACGGACGAAGTGCAGTATCATGTGGATGCATTATATTATCGCTATAAACTGTAATTCTTCTAATGTCACTATGTAAAAATTTTGAGGTATCTATTAATGGATCGAGTGTATCTCGGTAAAATAAATACATTTCATAATTATTTTTATATGTAGATGTAACGCCTACCTTTATATCTTCGTTCCATACAATATTATTAATAACATTCAAATATGAGTTCACTTTATAATCTAGATTTGAAAGAGCTTGATGAAGAGATTCATCCAAAACTTCACTTTCGCGTGTTATTAATAACTGTTGAATTTGATAATATCCAAATCCCCCCAAAGTAATGACCGGAAGTAGGCTTGCTAATAGGCAGATAGTTAGAATTTTAGTTCGGAACTTTAAATTTGAAAACCAAGATTTGAATTTTTTCATACTAAAACGTCTCTTTCTGTTTTCTCTCCATTTGTCGATATTTCTCCGGACTAGACCCAAAATGCTCTCTAAAACTTCGTACGAAGTATGAAATATTATGATAGCCTACAGTAGTACATATATCACTAATTTTCATATTTGTAGTAAGGATGTGATATTTTGCGCTGTCCATCCTAATATTTTTAATATATTTATTTATTCCACAACCCGCTTCTTGAATAAAGATCTCACTTAGATAACCAGGAGACAAATACACTTGTTCAGCCAGTAGATTCAGACTTAAATCTTCCGCGTAGTGCTCATGTATATATTGCTGGACAATGTTGATAACGTGCTTTGGCGTTTTTTCCTTGTACTCTAACTTATTTATAACTTCATTTTGAACTCCAATTAAAATTTCTTCAATTTCGTAAAAATGCATACAAGAATAAATCTCTTCCACTTTCTTATTTATAAAATCCTTCTCATAGTGTGGAAGCTCTTGACAAAGCATCTGTAATAGTCTTGAAAATAAATAGCGTACATTAATATGGGATATTTCTTGTTTAGTTTGATATTTTTTAATCAAATTATCAATGTTTTTTCTTAAGTTATTACTATCTACAAACTGAAGTGCTGTTTGTATGGCTTGAAGGATGTGTTCATCCTTTTCAAGATATTCATTATTTTCTTTTGATACGGCATCTACGGGATAAATATAAGTATCCGTATAAAAGAATCTTTCCTCCAAATACTGTTCTAATTCATCGTATACGATTGGAATCATAGTTGGAGATGAAACCTCTTTGCTGACAGAGAGGTAACAGTTTACTCCATATATTGAATAGACGTGTTTTTGGATTTTTGCTGCTATCGACCTAGGTTTTAAATTCATCCTATTTCCTTTAAATATCAACAGAATTTGAAAAGAACTCAAATTAATAAAATCAAATGAAGCATAGGGAATAAACTCCTTTATTTGTCTATAAAAGAAATAGGAGTCCTCTTCTTTAGGTAATCTATCAAAAAATGCTTCTTCAAACTCCATTAATATCATCCATGTATAGTCATTTAGAAAAGTAAAATCAATTGTAGGGTATTCATTTGAAAGGATATCGATAGGCGTCTTGTTTATTAGACGGTAAAGAATATGTGTTTTAAGAAATGCCGTATTCGCTTCTCTTTGTTCTAATTCTTTCTCTTGGCTTTTTATGGTCTCTATAACTGATGTAATCGTATTATGAAATTCAGTAGGCTTGACTGGTTTTAATATATAATTTGTTGCTCTTAATGAAAGAGCTTTTTTAATAAAATCAAAATCATCATGACCACTAAAAAAGATAATTTGGAGATGAGGATACATCTCTCTAGCATTTGTTGCCAGTTCTATTCCACCGATAAAGGGCATTTTAACATCTGTAAATAAGATATCTACAGGATGCTTCATTAACTGTAGCATAGCCTCTTTTCCATTGGCGGCTTCCTCAAAATCAAGTTCGACACTATACTTATTCAGTAGAAAACGAATGACATTACGTTCATCTTTTTCGTCATCTACTATCAAGATACGGTACATGGCTGTCTCCCCCTTAGATTTAATCAAGATTATATCACTGAGATATTTTAATTACAATATGAGTAAAATCAGTTCGGAAGTGTAAAAAAACTTGTGTAAAAGCATACATACAAAAAAGGATGGCCATTTTTGGGTAGAATTAAGTCACCACAACCAGTTCCAGAAAAAGGTCTACCTGTGAACAGTTTACAACAGATATTGTCCAAGCTCTAGTCCACAATCAAGATGGTATCGAAGTTCATCTTTCGCATTTAGAAACAGCTGTAAATACGCTACACGATGCCCTATCGGTTTCGATCAAGCACGCGTGATGCAAGCTGAGATGCTTGAAACAAAAGAAGAAAAAAAGGGAAGGTATACAAGATAAGGGTGGATTGCCATTTACGCAAAGTAAATTAACACTTCCAAATCTTCCGTAAAATAGTACATGAAAACGGTTTATTTACTATTTATGAAAAACCATAAGTCAATTACACTAAGAGTGTGTTAGAAACAAAGAGGTACTGCTTTCATTGTTTCAATGGGGCAATCAGCAACACTAAAATAAAATTAGTAGGGGGAGAACCATGGAATGCAAATTATTAGTTAAACGTTTATCTATGCTATCGATGACGGCTTTATTGACATTATCATTAGCAGCATGTGTCGAAAAGTCAGATTCATCTAAACCTGTTTCAGAGAATGGAGAAAAAGTACTAACAATGGGTCGCGTAACGTCTGCCAACCCAAAATTACCCCAAGGTGATAGTTACGAGGATAACGCGTATACACGTATTGTTAATGAAAAGTTAAATGTGAAGATTGTAGATCAATTTGAAGCTGAAGGCGATGATTATAGTAGACAGGTCGCTCTTGCCATTGCTTCAGGAGAATTACCTGATATGATGCGAGTGGATTCAAAGGATGAATTAAAAGAAATGGTCGAAAACGATTTAATTGAAGATTTGACTACCTACTTCGATAAAAATGCAAGCGATTACATTAAAGAAATATATGAATCTTATGATGGCAGAAGTTTGGCTGATGCTACATTCGATGGTCAGTTAATGGCGATCCCAGCATCAATTGGAGATGAAGCGCCTAATATGATTTGGATACGAAAAGATTGGTTGGATAAGCTTGGAATTGAGCTTGATACTGATGGGAATAAAGCAATTACGCTAGACGAATTGGAAAAAACCGCAAAGGCTTTCTTGGAAAACGACCCTGGTGAATCCGGAAATCCGGTGGGGATACCATTTGGTAGTTGGTTAAATGCTGGGGATTATGGTGGTTCTGTATTTGCTATGACCGCTATTGCAGAAGCTTTTGATGCCCACCCCAGATTTTGGTTAGAAGATAATAATGGAGATATTATTTATGGTTCAACATCAACCAACACGAAGCAAGCATTAGGAGTTATGGCAGATTGGTTCGAAAAGGGCATTATTGATCCACAGTTTGGCACAAGAACTTGGGATGATATCATAGCACTTCTTACTAATGGGCAAACAGGGATTAGTACTGGTCCGTGGCATATCGCGGACTGGGTACTTTTTCCAGTAAGAACAATGAATAAGGATGCAGAATTTGTCGCTTATGCATTGGAAGATGAAAACGGCAAAGTAAATGTCACACATAACAATCCAACTGGCCAATTTATCGTTGTAAAAAAAGGCTATGAACATCCAGAATTAGCGATTGAAATCTTAAATCTATTCTACGATAAAATACCAAATTCAAAGGATTTAAAAACTGAATACCCAGAAATTGAAAAATACGGCAAACTTGGAGTCGATGGTTCAACGAGACCTTTTAGTATCGAAGTATATAATTCGGATAAATTGTTAGAAGAATTCTCTTACATTAAGCAAGCAATCGATGGTGAAATAGCAATCGATGACATACCTTCTGCAGGTGTGAAAATTGATGCTCAAAGTGTTAAGGATTATTTAGATAATCCTGAAAGTGCTGAAACGTCAACTTGGTCAAAGTATCACTCTCGTATGCATGGACTCGGTATGATGAAGAAACTGTCAGAAGAAGATAAATTCGTTTGGACAACGCCTGCATATTTCGGAACAACGAAAGCAATGGGGAAAAAAGGGGCTAATCTTGCGAAATTAGAAGAAGAAGGTTTCATTAAAATTGTAACAGGTACAGAACCCCTATCTTATTTCGATACATTCGTTAAAAATTGGGAAAGTCAAGGTGGAGATGAAATTATTGCAGAAATAAAAGCAGAACTAGCTGGAAATTAGGTATGGATCATAATGAGGGCTGCCTGCAGCTCTTATTATGATTTGCAATGGAAGCAATGGAAAAAGAAATACTGATAGCACAAGTAGTGAGAAATTTTAAAAGTTGTTCTCGTAATAAATTACATCTAACTTAATTGAAGAGAACGGCTCAGCTCAGAGTCTATCCTCACTATTCGGGTGGGTTATAGACTAAAGAAAGATAGAAAAAATAATCAGATAGAGCTCTTACTACTAGTATACGAGGAGGGTCTTTATGAAATCATTGCAACAGGAAAACGCAAAAAACATTTATCAAAAGAAGAAATCAAAAAAAATGATAAATACAGGCCTATCTTACCATGTTATGTTACTTCCTGGGATGATATTTCTATTCATTTTCACATATATTCCGATGGCGGGAATCTTTATGGCATTTCAAGACTATGTTCCTGCAAAAGGTCTACTGGCTTCACCATTTGTAGGGCTAGAGAATTTTTCTTATATGTTCTCGCTTCCTGATATTAGTAAAATTTTTAGAAACACGATTGTAATTGCGCTTGGTAAAATAATTTTAGGGACATTATTGGCTATTGTATTCTCAATCATACTAAACGAAATCCGACTTAAGTTTTTGAAAAATTCAATTCAAACAATCGTGTATCTTCCCCATTTTCTGTCATGGGTTGTATTAGCATCTGTGGTGCTAAATATGTTTAATCTCGATGGATCTGTGAACCAGATTTTAACTTTCTTCGGATTCGAGAAGATGAATTTTCTAGGCAGTAACAAGCTTTTCCAACCATTGTTGATCGGAACGGATGTGTGGAAAGAGTTTGGATTTAATTCAATTGTGTATCTTGCAGCAATTACAGGGGTTGACCCTGGGCTTCATGAAGCATCTAGCATTGACGGAGCTAACTGGTGGAAGAGAATTTGGCATATAACACTTCCTGGAATGCTACCGATAATACTTCTTTTGGCCATTCTAAGCTTACCCAATATTTTGAACGCTGGTTTTGACCAAGTATACACCCTATATACGCCAATGGTTTATGAGACTGGGGATATATTAGATACTTATGTTTATCGAATTGGACTAATTGGCCGTGAATACAGCTTTGGGACCGCGGTTGGTTTATTTAAATCAATTATAGGTATGGTTTTAATCCTATCAGCAAACAATGCAGCAAAAAAATATACAGACCGCAAATTATTTTAGGGTGGTGGGAAAATCATGGTGCAGAATAAAAGCTTTTCTGGGCGATTGGGGAAATTTGCAATATATACTTTTGTACTAATTTCAGGACTCGTTTGCCTGCTTCCTCTTTGTAATATAGTAGCTATTTCTTTTAGTAGCAGTGAAGCAGTAGCTGCGAATGCTGTGGGATTAGTACCCATTAATTTTACTACAGATGCTTATAGCATGATTGTGGAAGATAAACAATTCTGGCGTTCTTTTGGAATTTCGGTACAGCGGGTTATCCTTTCACTTATTGTTAACATGATCATAATTGTCTTAATGGCCTATCCACTTTCTAAATCTAAGAGACAATTTAAAGGTAGAAATATATATATGAATCTTATTATTTTTGCAATGTTGTTTAATGGCGGAATGATACCTACTTATTTGGTAGTGAAAAATCTAGGTCTCTTAAATACAATTTGGTCTTTGGTTTTACCAGGGGCTGTGCAGGTTTTTAGTATTATTTTGATTATGAATTTCTTTATTGGAGTACCGAAATCTTTGGAAGAAGCAGCACTCATGGATGGTGCCAATCCCTTTCAAGTGTTAATGAAGGTTTATATTCCTATTTCATTGCCAGCTCTTGCGACAGTTGCATTATTTAGCATCGTTGGAAATTGGAATGACTTTTTCTCAGGATTAATTTATATGACAAAAGTCAGCAATTATCCTTTAATGACCTATATTCAATCCTTATCCATTAACATTCAAGAATTGCTAAAAGCAGGAGCTAACGCCAGTGTTTTAGAAAATGTGGCGGCAGTATCAAATAGAAATCTAAATGCCGCTAAGATTGTGATTTCCACAATCCCTCTATTGCTTATATATCCAATGTTACAAAAGTATTTTATTACTGGTATTGTAGTAGGTTCTGTTAAAGAATAGTAGGCTAAGATTTATATGAATGCCACATCAACTACGATCCATTAATTAAAGGGGATTCATGAGCGACTTTAGTTTCCTTTCAATTTGAATTCATGCCTATTTGTGTCAGAATACTTTCGTATAGGTATTGCGGCAACAATGAAATGGATTCGCTACATGAGTATTAGAAAAACAATCCATTTTAATCACTTTTCTAAAGCTAGTGTAAATCTTACTTATTGAGGTGCTATATGAAAGATTTATTTGAAATGGAAGGGCCAATTTATAGATTTTTATCTAGAATGGGTCAGCTGATGGTGTTAAACGGTATTTTTATATTATTTAGCCTTCCAATTATTACGATTGGCGCATCTAGTACTGCTTTATACGCAGTAACTTTAAAAATGGTTAGAAATGAAGATGAAGGTGTATATAGTGGATTCATACAAGCATTTAAGAGAAATCTAAAACAAAGTACACTAATTTGGATTGTCTTATTGGCAGCAGGATTCATCTTATTACTGGATTATAACTATTTACAGTCATATAAAGGAGCATCAATTTCATTAGTTAAATTGAGTTTATTGATTTTCACGTGCTTGTATCTACTACTACTAATACTAACTTTTCCTTATGTTGCTAGATTTGATAACACAGTAAGAAAAACTGTAGTAAATGTAATGAAAATCACAATTGTTAATCCTTTCCAAACCATTCCTGTGCTAATTTATTCTATTGTTCCAATTTTGCTCATGTTACTGTCTCCACAGTTTTTTATTTTAGTACTATATATAAGTATTTTTTTTGGTTTTTCTTTAATTGCTTATATGAATTCATTTATTCTTCGTGGAATATATGAAAAATATTAAAGCCTAAATATTAAAGTTAATAAGATAGAGTGTAAAAAAGATTAAAAGCGATGCCTGTGCATCGCACAACTCAAAATCGATGCCTGTGCACCGCACAAATCCGACAGTTTAAAAGTAAGCGTAAAATAGCAACTACCTATTTTACGCTTTTTGTATATGCGATAATCTACTCGAGATAATAACTGAGGGGGTTTTGCAATGAAAAACGCAAAATTGAAGAAGGAATGGGCTATCATGTCTGAATATCTTGTGTTTATATCCAATTGCAGGAATAGCTTGTCTTCATTGGTGCGCAGGCACCAGATTTAATGGAACAGAAAAAGAACTCTTCATACCTAGAAGAGTTCTTTTTCTATCTCCGTTTCACCTCATCGTTTATTCAATTCATCTACAATCTTTTGTGCCATATCACCATTATGCAGCTTCCCGAACACAGTACGGACAGGTAAATTGTAACCGATTTTTTTGGCTTCTCCATTGGTGACAGGGGATTTTTTAATGTCCCATTTCACTTTAATATGGTATTCATCGGGGACTTGTTGTCCCGTTTCCTTATCGAAGAAAATACCGACCCCAGGTACAACCTCTTCATCCAAGACTTCCCCGACGGCCATTAATCCTTGTTGATTCACATATGCCAGTATGGTATCTCCAACCGAACTGCCTTGCAGGTTACGCGGTCCATTTTTATAACCATAAATGGCTGCTACATTTCTTTCGAACATTTTCTCGTAGGCCCCTGGACTATACGTTTCGTTCGTGTTGAAAATCCAGTGTCTTTTCCATGTGCTCGAGGAGACAACAGAATCGGGGGTATCTTGGACGCCCTTAATGTCAAAAATTTTCGGTTGTCCTTGCTCGTCGGCAAATATACTGAAGGGGACAAACTCAATCGGTACTCCGTATGACCTTAGCCATGTCACAATCCGTTGTAGGCCTTCATCCGAATCGGGAGCAACGATAATAATCCGCTGTTTGCTACCCAGTTTTTCTTTGTCGATGTACTCATCATCACTGAAAGCCTTAAATGCATCATATAAGTTATTGCTTGTCCATTTCTTATACTTTTGTGAGATGTCATTCAATTCGTCATATGTAACATCCTTCATTTTTGCTGCGTATTCTAGCAGTTGCCCTACTGTTTCCCTGCTGGAATGGTCTCTTTTAATTTCAACGATGATTAAATTCCCCGTGGCATCTAATGCAAGGACATCCGCCATATTGCGATAGGAGATGGATTGGGCAATGACTAAAATTTCTTCATTCGGAAAAAGGGTCTTCGGATGATCAGCGATAAAATCCTCAATATTTCTTTCCAACAAACCTACTTCGGATGCGGCCTTCATGATGTACTTTTCACTAATCGTAAAATCGGTAGTATTTTTTTCGATTCCATATAACAAATCCTCATCTCCGTTCCTTCTATTGCACGACTTCTAGTTAGGATGGCCTTTACTGAGTGGTCACCCTATCACTGTTATTCAGATTTACCGTCATGTACCTAACTAAATCAATCATTACTGGAGAATAGGAGGATTCCCCGTCATCGATTCAAAATCATATCCGTTTTGAACCATTAACAGCTCTAGCGCGGTTAGGCTCGGCAGCCGATTTGCAAATGCAACCGCAGATTCATAACTTGGAAATGCAAATGCCTCAAGTTCGAAGTCGAAAATAAATTCATCGTTCTCCTCTCTCGACATATATACCCTCACAACATGGCCTGCATCATCCGCTGACATATCATGAATCAACGTCAATACTTTGGCATCACTCATAGCAGGGCAATGGTAGACGCCATGAACTTCATATTCTCCTGGTAAATCTTCTGGTAATCCGCGTTTGAAATTATTTTTTGTCATTTGGAACCCTCGCATTTCAATTTTTTGTGGACAGTAGATTCATTAGTCTAATTATTATTATCTCATAACTCGGTGTATTTTAGGTAAGCTTTGTAAGAATGTATTCAGGCAATTCAGCACAATTACATATTTTCACACAGGAGATTAGATAGGTAGCTGATTGTCTAATCTCTATTGGTTTTTTATACAATTGGGTGAACTGTTTGTTGTTGTTTGTAGCAGGTACCGATTTTTTTACTTGCGGATATATATGGCTTTCATTCCATTAAGGAAAACCTTATACTGAATACAATAGGAGTGATCCGGGATGGATAAACAATTACTTGAAATGATGGGCAAAATGATGGAACAAATGACTGAAGTTCAGTCTGATATGACGGACATGAAAACAGAAGTGAAGGGTATGAAGACTGAATTTCAGGACTTGAAAACTGAAATGAAGGACATGAAAACCGAAATGAATGTGCGGTTTGATTCGGTGGACGGTAAACTTGATGCTTTGGACGTTCAGTTGAATAGTGGTCTTGAACAAACAGGTGAACAGTTTGCTAAGGTAGATAGTGCCATTGAACAATTGAATGTAACTATTTCAAAAGAAGTGGGTTATTTGAATCATAAAGTTACTGAAGTAGACAAAGAATTGTATTTTCGAACACCTAAACAATAAGTATACTTTGCATCCTTAAAAACGCTGCCTGTGCACCGTACAATTACTTTTTTTAACATATTTGATTTTCACATAGTCCTCAACTAGTTCTACTTTTAGTGCATGTCCCATAGACATATATATTAGTAACTATTTTAAGGAGTGATTCAAATTAGAAAAATGGCAGTAGCAATTATGTTAGTGATACTTGTTTGTTCCTATGCACTTCCTCCACAAACAGCCGTAGCAGCAACGACAACAGAAATGTATGTGAATGCGAAGAATGATATTTTCCTACGTGCGAAACCGAATCAAGATTCCGACAAGCTAGGTACAATTAAAGACCATTCAAAATTAACTGTCCTATCTTCATCGAATGGATGGTCATATGTGAAAGTTGGCAATACTAAGGGGTATGTTTATACATCGGCTTTATCCAAGAAAATTCCAAAAGCGGCCCCAACCATAGTTAGTAGAGGCCTTACGCCTGTAAACGGGTTGATTCTCACATACGCGCCTTCTTTCCTGGAAAATAAGAAAGAGACGTTCTTTGTGGAAAAAGAAGATGGGAACACTTATTTATACAACAAGGAGAGTGCGGTTTACCCTTATTTATCTAACTTTACATACATTGAGGACGAAAATGGACTCCTCATGGGTGTATCGAGCTCGGATTTCATCTTTGTCGACGTTCCATATCCATTGAAACAAGGAACTTACACAAAAGATATGTCTTACATGTCTGAGAAGAACGTTTTAGTGGAGAGCACGACGAAAACGATAACAGTGAAATCCGGCACCTTCAAGAATGTCGTCATTCTCCGTTACCCGGATGGCTCCAGGGAATATCTTGCTAAAGGGATTGGGATTATTAAAAGTACAGATGGCAATGGAAAGGTAATTACAGAGTTGGTATCTGTAAAGGTAGGGAAGTAAGAAACAATATAACCCGATCCATTACTTCAGGCTCTAATTAGATAATTTTAATAGCAATGATAGGAGTCCTCTGGCCGAACGTGGTTGGAGGTTTTTTCATTTTCAATCCAATTAACCACCAACTATTGTTGTGTTGGCAATGTAATCGAACTTAATGTCTGCCGCAACCGTATAAAATTTGACTGTTTTCGGTGTTGCACTTCAAGTCCTAGCAGCACTACTACATACTCCTGATAAAGTTATTCTTCAATCAGTGGGATCTGACAGCCCGTCAATGCGGGATAGTGAATCCTACCTGTGCACCACGCAATTCATTAACATTCGGAATTGTGTCTGAATTTAACTGTACACAGGAAACTCACACAGGGTAGAAGGCTATTTTAATTACATAAAATAGTTTAGAAAAGGTATTGCTAATCGTCCGTTTTTATCGTCTAATTAGCTAGTTGGAGAAAAAGTAGAATAGGACTGTGATAAATGAAAAAGCTCATGAGTTACTTGGTTTTGTCGATGGTTATCGGCATATCATTGGCAGGATGTACACCTAAGGAAGAGACAACTGAAGTGAAGAAAGAGAAAGTGGAGGATGTAAAAACTATTGCTCTACTAGATGATAAAGAAAATTACCTTTCTGTAGTTGACGTGGACTATGCTTTTGATTTTGCAAAGAGTTTGGAACAATTTAAGACGAATGAGAAACTCGGATTCCGCACTGCAGGATCGGTTGCGGAAATAGAAACCGGTGAGCATATCGGTGAGGAAATGAAGAAAATTGGTCTTGTCGAAGTGACAAAAGATGAGTTCAAGGTAGATACGTGGGAGTTTGAAAAAGCGGATCTAACCTTTACAGATACTAACGGGAAAGAACAGTTAGCTGTCCTCGGTGCTTATCAAGTGAATTTTGACACGGAAGGCGTAAAAGAGCTTGAAGTTGTCTACGCTGGAAAAGGAACTGCGGCAGATTTAGAAGGACTAGATATCGAAGGTAAACTGGTTTTAGTTGATATTAATCAGCGTGAAGAATGGTGGGTAAATTACCCGGCGTATCAAGCACATGTAAAAGGGGCGGCTGCAATCATTACCGTGCAAGAAGCGGGCTATGGCGAAGTGGACCCAGATGCATTGAATGCACAAGATATTTGTGGACCGGATGATGCGCCAGCGTTTTCGATGTCCCAAACAGATGCGACTGGTTTAAAAGAAGCACTTCAAGCAAATGAAAATTCTCTAACGGTGAAGTTCGATGCTAAATCGACTGTGAAAATGGATGGAAAAACGTATAATTACTACGGTAAAATTATAGGGAAAGATCCAGAATCCTATATCATTCTATCGGGACATTATGATTCGTATTTTGCTGGATTTCAAGACGACAATGCGGCAATTGGTCTTATGATGGGTGTTGCAAAAGGATTGATTGACAGTGGGTATCAACCTGAAAAAACAATTATTTTTAACGCGTTAGCGGCGGAAGAATGGGGCGTTTCGAACTCCCGGTACGATTGGTCAACAGGGGCATACAATCAAATCTTCAACATCCACCCTGAGTGGGTAGGGAAAGCATTTGCCAATATGAACTTTGAGTTGCCGGCATATGAACATACAACGCAAGATGAGATTCGTTCGGTCTATGAGTTGAACAGCTATTTGACTGAGTTTGCAAAAGATGTACCACAGCTGTCTGAAGTCTATAAAGACGGAATTTCAGTTGTGTCCCCACTCCGTACGTGGTCGGATGACTTTTCGTTTGGAATCGCTGGTGTTCCTGCACTTCGCAATGACTTTCAGGACAGCGAATTTATGCACTCGCATTATCATTCTCAGTTCGATAGTGAAGATGCTTTCAATGCACACGCACTGAAATTCCACTTGAATCTATATGGACTACTTACAATGCATTACGATACGACTGCAGTCGTTCCACTGGATTTCACAATGCGTTTGAACGCGTTGAAAGAACAAGTTGACACATCTGTATTTGAAGAAGCAGCTGTTTCACCTACTGAATTAATCGCAGAAATCGATCGTGTTCTTTCGATTACTGAAGAGGTAAATGAAAAAGTAGCGAAGGTAAATGAAGATTATGTAGCTACACTCTCAAAAGGGGATTCAGATACTGCTCAGAAACTGTATGAGGATAGCCGTGCGTTGAACAGTGGATTGCTTGCTGCATTTAAGTATGCGGAGGATCAATTTGTTCGTTTAACATGGGAAGATGAGCAAATTTTTCCGCACGAACATGCACAAAATAACATCGAGAATATAACGTTATCGATTGAAGCATTAAGCAAAGGGGATATCGCTACTCCGTTGGACGAGTATTTATACAGGGTCGATAACAACTGGTACGCATATGCCTTCGATAAAGAAGTATTCAATTACTTCACGGATTACGTACTAAAAGCACCTAAAGAAAAACTAATGTGGGGCGAAGGAAGAATCGTCGACCACGAAGACTTATTTGATACGATTAATTCTTTGAAAACCAAAAGTGAACAAACAAATACCGATGTTTCCAAAGAGATTGAAACATTAAAAGGCGCACTAGAAAGACAAATAGAGTTGTTGAATTCAACCGTGTTGGATGAAACGGCGAGTGTTAAAAAACTAGGCGAGCTATTGAGTGAGCTGAAATAATTTGCACGTAATAACGCTGTGCACCGCGCAAATCAGACGGTTTCAATAGCGAATGAAAGAAGTCCTCTGGCCGAACGTGGCTGGAGGTTATTTCATTTTCAATCCGATTTCCCACCGACTTTTGTTGTATTGGTGATGTAATTGAACTTTTTGTCTGCCGTAACCGCATAAAATTTGAATGTGTTCGGTGTTGTACAGCAAGCCCTAGCAGCAATACTACATACATTTGATAAAATAATTCGGGTTATGGGCTTCCTGTATTTTGAAGTAAGTTACCAAAGTCTTGATAGGACACAGGGAATTTACGTTGACGTGAAAAATAGAGAGCTCCAAATCCTCATTAGTGCATATTCTGCACATAAATCATTGCCTGTGCGCCCTTTCTTAGACCACTCCAATTCGACGGAAGCTGCGACTGTGATCAACTCTTCTGGAGCTTCATTATCCATTTGGGTTGTGTTCACCTCGATCATGTTTTCTCTTTTTAATTTATCCACCATGGCTCCGCGAATGCTTCTGTAGGCGAATGGTGTTAAATTTCCTTTCTCTATAGCAAAACGAGTCCACGCTTGCCATAATGCAACTCTTCCTGTTTGTCTAAAACGTTCCTGGTCACGGTAAATGTTGAGAGTGCGGTTAAAGAATGTCTATTTTAAGTACCTGTATTTGAAAGTATATGGACAAGAACAAAGTGATTTGTTGGGTACCTTAAAATTTTGCTAGCTACTCTTGTTCACAAGCAGTTCTTTACTCTGTCCCAAGGCTTACTAGTATACTTAACTCATGATAGAACTCATTCGTATAAGTATGTTTAGAAAAATACAACGTATAGAAATCAATTGAATTTACGAATAGAAAGTGGGAAGATACGTGGCAATTATTCAAGTGTCTCAGCGTGAAGGATCCAACTACAAAACCATCCAGGTTGCAGTAGAGGCAGCTCTACCAGGGGATACAGTGGAAGTTGATGAAGGTGTTTATGATGAACATGTAATAATCGATAAGCTGCTGGTTCTTCGAAGTTCAGAAGGGGAAGCGAGCTCAGTTCGTCTAACAGGAAGTGTTCGTATCGCGACAACTGAAGAAGTGCGTATCGAATCGATCAGTATTGGAGGAGGCACTGGTCCAGTGGACTATGGATTACATATCGAATCAGGAGATGTAACGCTGCACCACTGTCTTTTCTCTGAGATTCAAGGAGTTGCCATGCGAGTTGATGCAGCCGCAAAAGTATCCGCAGCGCATTCGATCTTTCAAAAAAACATACAAGGGATTGAGGTATTCGGGCGTTTGGCTTTGTTCGAATGCATAGTAGAAGACACGATCAAGTCTGCACAAATTAGTGTGCGCGCGGCAGGAGAAGTCGCGGTAACGAATACCGGAATTTTAAGTGGGCAAGAAGCTGGCCTTTGCTTGTATGAAACGAGTCGAGCAACAATCACCAAAAGTTCATTCATCGGAAATCGCGGGGTTCAACTTCGTTTGGAACAAGACAGTTCTATGGACGTAGAAAGTACCAATTTTTATTTTGGACATGTCCAAGGAATCTATTGTGATCAATCTAAGGGTGAGCTGAAAAATTGTGTCTTTAAAAACCAACGTTTGGAGCATGTAGCATTTACGAATGGTTCCCATATCGAAGTCGAGGCATGTACGTTTGAAAATGGTGAGGCTGAAGGAATGAACGTCAGTGGTTCAACAGTTGAGCTATCTGACTCACAGTTTAAAAATCAAAAAGGAGACCAAATATCCTGTAACGAACAAAGCAAACTCACGATTACAAAAACACAGATCCTGTCGGGTGAGTCTAGAGGAATTGTTTCTGGAAATTCCACGTGTACAGTCATCGAATCTGAAGTGAAGTACAATCAGATGACGCAACTCTCTGCGTTTACTCAAAGCGTGTTCACGATTCTGGATTGTGAAATTGAGAGTGGAAACAATAAAGGCGTTTACGCAACAGGTAGTCAAGTGACTATTTCAGATTCTCTTATTAGCCATCATAGTGGTGTACAGATTTTTGCTTCTGAACAATCGGACGTAATTCTGTCAGCGACCGAAGTAAAGAGTGGGGATAGTGCAGGGATAGTTGTGAAAGAATCCAAGTTGACGGCAGCCAATTGCATCATCTTCGGTCATAAGGGATCCAACGTTTTACTCAGTGCTGCGGCTAAAGCAGAAATTACCGATTGTAAAATATCGAGTGGCGATAAGAACGGCATACTTGCAGGTCCTGAAGTCGTTATTTCAATAGAACGGTCAATTTTGTTTAATCATAAAAGGCCACAAATAAGAGCAACGGAATCTGCAGAAGTCTTTATAACGGAGTGTGAAATCTATGACGGTAAATCGTCAGGAATCGTCTTGAGTCAGGTGGAGCGTACTGAAGTGACGGGTTCTCGCGTACATGGCCACCAGGATGATCAAATCATCTTGCAAGATTGTTCGGATGCTGTATTCACTGGGGTGCAAGTGATGAATGGAAAGAAGGCTGGATTAAGACTCGAGCGTTCGGTTCCGGTTCTTAACGACTGTTCTTTTGAGAATAACCAAGCAGGAGATTTAGTCCGCTTTGATGACAGTGTTCCTGTGCTCACCGATACGGACTTGCAGGTTCCACCAATCACTAGTAAATTAGGCGGCAGTGCTGGACATTCCTCTCCTGTAGATTCATCACCTACTGATCAGATGGATGTTTTCATGAATGGTTTGAACGGGTTTATTGGACTGGAAGATGTGAAAGACAAAATCCAGGAGTTTAAAAACGTTAGCGACATTAATCAATTCAAATTAGAGCGTGGCATGAAAGCGAATCCGATGGTAGGGCCTCATATGGTCTTTCAAGGGAATCCGGGTACTGGTAAAACGACAGTCGCTCGGCTTATAGGAAAGATTTTTAAGGAACTAGGTTTATTAAAGACAGGCCACGTAACTGAAGTGAAGCGGGAAGATCTCGTTGGAACGCATGTTGGTGAATCGGAAGAACGAACGAAAGTAATTATTAAGGAAGCTATGGGTGGCGTCCTCTTTATAGACGAAGCGTATACGCTTGCAGCAGGGGGCAATTCTAGAAATGATTTCGGAAAAAAAGTAATTGAAACGTTGCTTCCTGCAATGGAAAATGCTCGGGGTGAATTCATTGTCATCGCGGCAGGCTATACCGAAGAAATGAACCGTTTCCTAGCGTCTAATCCGGGATTGAAAGATCGTTTTACTGAAAAGATTCACTTTCAAGACTATACACCAGATGAGTTGCTTCAAATCTTCTTAAGCCAGTGTGAAGGAAGCTATGTGCTTACGCCTGCTGCCAAACAAGCCGTTTATGAGGAGTTCGTGGAACGTTATCGTATGCGCGATGAAACATTTAGTAACGCTCGAATGGCACGTATCCTATACGATCAAATCGGGCTTGCTCAGTCGATGAGAATTGCGAAACTCCCGCGCCAACAGTGGACGGAAAAGGTATTGACGACGTTTGAAGAACAAGACATTGTACAAGCGGTACAAGAGCGTGGAGTGAAGGCGTACGAAGTTCCAATCGATGAAGTACTACTCGCCCATAAACGTGCAGAACTCCATCAGTTTATCGGCCTTGGTTCTGTGAAGGCTGAAATCGATAAAATGATTGAATTAATGAGATACTACAAACGTGAAAATCATTCTACAGAGAAATTGATGAACCACACGCTGTTGATTGGTAAACCAGGGACAGGTAAAACGGAGGTCGGTCGTGTCCTCGCTGGTATTTATCAAGCGCTTGGATTATTAGAACGAGGCGATCTAATTGAAGTAGATCGCAGCGATTTAGTCGGTAGTCATATTGGTGAAACGGAGAAGCTGACAGCCGGGCTGATTGAACGAGCGATGGGTAGTGCGTTATTTATTGATGAAGCTTACACACTTGCGAGTGGTGGAGAGAATGACTTCGGAAAAAAAGCAGTGGAAGTGTTGCTGAAAAAAATGTCCGATCGACAAGGTGAGTTCCTCTTAATTGCCGCAGGGTACGAAAAAGAAATGAATCATTTCTTAGACAGCAACTCCGGACTCCGTCGACGTTTCGGACTAACGCTCCATTTTGAAGATTATACACCACAGGAATTAATGGAAATTACCGACCTCTATAGAAAAGGGTACGGCATAACAGATGAAGCAAAGCATGCATTAGTTCGTCACTATGAGGAAATTTATGCGCGTAGAGATAGTCATTTCGGAAATGCCGGTCTTGCTAAAAAAATAGCGAAAGAAATGACGCGTAAAGTCGATTATCGAATGGCTGTGGCGAGCACTAAACAAAATAGGCTTGCGCTCGAAAAAGAAATAACGAAGGATGATTTAGTTTTGTTGGAGAGTTGAATTGCTGCAAACGATTTAATTGGAATGGTTTTTTGGGGTTTATTAAACAAAGGGGAGAGTCAATATGGAAGTAGTCTATTTTGCAGGTGGATGTTTATGGGGCGTACAAGCTTTTATAAAAACATTACCTGGAGTTACGTTTACAGAAGCAGGAAGAGCTAATGGAGCAAGTCATACACTTGAGGGTGATTATGATGGGTTCGCCGAATGTGTAAAAACAGGATTTGATCCGACAGTTGTAACAATCAGGGAATTAATGGGGTATTTATTTGAAATCATTGATCCATATAGTTTGAATAAACAAGGACAGGATGTTGGCGAGAAATACAGAACAGGCGTATTTAGTGAAAAGCCTGAACACTTAAAAGAGGCGAAGGCATTTCTTAGTGAAAGAAATGATTATGACCTGATAGTTGTTGAAGTATTACCTCTTACAAACTATGTGAGAAGTGCAGAAGAACATCAAGATAGGTTAGCGAGATGTCCGAATGATTATTGTCATATTCCAGAAGAAATAGTCAGTAGGTATAAGTGAGGGAGACTATTAAGAGTGACAGTCACTATGAAAAGGTTGGATTGTCATTTACACTCCTGAGTAGGGAGCCATTCTGGACTAAGATTTCGTACCCCTATAATATAGAAGGGGAACTTAATTGAGAATTGTTATCACTCATTGTATACTAGATTAGCATCAGTAAAATATAATTGAGTGAGGAGAATATATAATGCAAATATACTGGACTAAAATAAATAAGATTATTGAAGAAACGCCAGAGGTTAAAACGTACCTGCTCGACTGTCCGAAAGACTTTACATGGGAAGAAGGTTCCCATACCCACTTCGCACTGGAAGGTTTTAATGCCGGAGATAAACCAAACCGCGGCCTGATTCGTCACATGTCAATCTCCACTTTGCCGCACGAAAATTCAATCGGTATCACAACACGCATCAGAGAGCAGTGCTCTGAGTTTAAAACGATTTTAAGAAATCTTGAGGTCGGCAATGAAGTTGCACTATTTAAAACGCATTCGAATATACCGCTTAAAAGAGAAGACAAAAATGTTTACCTGCTGTCATCAGGTGTCGGCCTGGCAACTTTCAGACCGCTTGTACTTGATTATTTCGAACGTGCTGACAACGTCAATCAAATTCATTCCCTGAACATCGACTCATCAAAAGATTTTTTATTCACTACTATTTTTGAATCCGCACCTGACAAGAATTTCACATCACAGTTCGTCGATAACCGTAAAGACTATTATGAAGAAGTGAAGAATCTTTCTGCAGACAAGAATGGACACTTCTATGTTGTCGGCAGTGATGAATTCCTGGTGCAGAACATTAAAGTACTGCGTGAGCAGGGCGTCAAGCCGGAACAGATTATGCTCGACAAGCGTGAACAACAACTGCCTGAGTTTTTATCAGTTTAATTTCTGGTACCGGTGAACGAAACTATTCCAACAGGTCACTACAATTACATATTTAGGAGGCGGGGATTAGGTATTTACTGCAATATCTAATCTTCCTTGGGTTTTTATGTAATTGGGTGAATTGTTCGTTGTTTCACAGATGCCAATTTTATGCATCGTTAATTTAACAGTGGATAAAAAAAGGGGGGAGTTAAAACGATGAGATTCTTTTCAAAAAAGAAAGTAATAGAAATGGAAAATTACGATCCAATTGCTAACGTAGAGGCATTGATGAAAGATCTCGGAGTACCGTCATGGTTGCAAACTGATTTTGTTGCAGTGTTAAAAGTTAGGCAGAAAACAATGAGTAACGAAGAAATTCGAAACTGGTTGGAACAGCTTGCAATGTCTGTAAACTATATACTTCCAGAGGAATTTCAAGTCGAGAAAAATTTAGATTTGTGTTTTACCACTCATAAAGAGTGGGTTGAAAGTGAAATCAACGAATACGCTAAACTAATCTACGAAGACGTTGACACGACTTTGAAGAATCTACCTGCTTCCATTCAAAAGATGAATCGCAAAGCGCAAAAAGCGTATCTAGCGGTGAGCGTTTGTTTATTAAATATTTTTTCACAACTAGATTGATTGTATTCTTAGTATGTTAGGTACATGCCAAGCTTTCCGATTAATTTCAGGTACTTGCGCCTGATGCTATTTTGGGGATTCACTACAAGTAGATACGTATAAGGCGTGGATTGGGTATGTACTGAAATACCTAATCTTTTTTGTGTTTTTATATAATTTCGTTGTTGTTTGTTGCACAGTTTTTAAAAAGGAAACAAAGACTGAGTTTTATTGCCTTCAAAATATCCTTTATTTGGGCTAATAGATAGTAGACAAATACCTTCAAGAAAGGAGTCTTTTTATGGAAACCGAAACAACAATTAAAATCCAAGTGCAAAAAGTTATAGATTTAGTTATTGAAAAAAAGAAACAAAATGAGCATAAATTTTTAGACACACTTTTAGATAGGATGAAAGAATTATTGAATATATTGAGTAATAAGGAGATAGATGGATTAAGAAAAAATCTTTCGATTAGTGGAGCTATGCGAGCATATTTAGATACATATATAGTGGAAAGTTATGAAGAACCCCTAGTAATTGAACTTGATAGACTAGAAAAAATGTTGAAATAGAAAAGGCGGATTAGTTGAAAGTGGTGGTTTGACGAACAAGGGAAATTAATGAAGTAGTTAATTACAGGTACCTATCCCGTCAATTAACTACAATTTTATATTTATAAGGCCCGGACTAGGTAAGTACTGCAATATCAAATTTCATTTAAATTTTTATACAATTGTGTTGATTTTTTGTTGTTGTTCATTACACCGGTACGGATTCTAGACATCATTGTAGGCTTCTTTTCATATTATATTTTGAGGTGAAAAAATGCCAAGAGTGAAATACCGGGATTCTGACATTGACTTACTGGCAAGGATGATGAGAGCAGAAGCCGAAGGTGAAGGTAAACAAGGAATGCTATACGTTGGAAATGTAATTGTTAATCGTCTTGTAGCAGATTGTTTGGACTTTTCAGATGTGAGATCAATTGAACAAGTCATTTTTCATATACAAGGAGGAAATTATTCTTTTGAAGCTGTTCAAAAAGGTAATTTATTTTATGAAAGAGCGAGACCTGTTGAAAAGAGATTAGCAAAACAGACGTTGGATTACTGGAGAGTCCACCCAGGTAAATATGCTCTTTGGTACTTTAATCCGTCTGGTCCATGCCCTCCAACATGGTACGGTCAACCTTTTACTGGTCAGTTTAAAGAACATTGTTTTTATGAACCAGTAGCTGGAACATGCGAAAGTGTATATATCGGTTAGGATTATTGGTAACTATTGGTGAAATTTGAGTTGAAATTTTAGGTGCCTGTGCATGAACCTACTGCGAAAATACACTGCAATTACATATTTATAAGGCGTGGATTAGGTATTTACTTCACTATCTAATCTTCCTTGCGTTTTATGTAATTGCGTGAATTATTCGTTGTGGTTTGTTGCGCAGGCACCGATTTTTATTTTGTCTGTTGTTTCCGTGCATGACACGTCATCTGTTACGCCTCTCCTTGGTTAAAGTCTAATTCGAATGGCTTTGGTGGCCTGCTTTCTGGCAAGTCACTGGGTCGCGATTCTTCCAAATAGTTCTCGAAATTCGTCGCATTGAATAACGTCGAAGGGCGTAAATACTTTTGCCAATGTGGATCATCCAGCCAGTCATTCACTTTCGTGTCAATGACCATTTTGCAATCCGCCGCTGTGTAGCCTTCACTGAAACGCCCGTTCACCAATCGTGCAGTCGCCTTCGAAGACGCTTTAAATTGTTTGCAGGTTTTGTCATTCAAATAGTCGATGACAGACACAACGTCGAGATCGTTCTCGACAAGTTCTTTCTTAATACTTTTAATCTCTTTGGTTATTGCTAGGGGCATTTTGCCCTCTGTAGTGGGGGCAATTTGCACTTCCTCTTGGAAAGATTTTGCGGTCGTCGATGGAGCATCTTGCCCCCCCTGACAGTGCAGAATTGTGTAATCAATGCGGTACCATTTCGTCTTGTCCATTTTCATTTGATTATACGAAGAAGTTGAAATGATATAGCCGCTATCTTCCAGTCTACGAATTGCTCTTTTAATCGTATCGACAGACCAAAAGGGAAATTCTTCGTTTTTCCACTCTTCATATGTTTTGTAAACCCACTTATGCCCATCCCGCACATTCGTCGAGATGAGCGATCTAAAATGCAATTGCTGAAGTAAAATGGCCGCGTTTAATCCCACTTGCATCGCAAGCGACGGAAGCACTTGAAGCGGCAACTCTTTTATTAATAAATTCATCATGAATCCTCCTTTGGTGAATGGCAACAAAAGCGTAAGCGCCTGGTCAGGGGTGACAGGCATAAGGCGAGGCGACGACGTGGCGTTCTTTGCCACATAGTCGGCTTGACTTATGACCCGAGCCCCTAGGCGCTGGAGCCTAGACGGAAACAAAAGCGCAGGGCGCCGTCTAGCCTCGACAGGCATAAGTCGATCCAGCGCCGTGGCGTTTTTTGCCACATAGCTGGATTGCTTATGACCTGAGGGGCTGGCGCCCGGAGCCTAGACGGGACAAACACATGTCTACCTACTTAGCGAGTGTATTTTGACGATAGCACGACGTCTTTGGCCTAGACGAACGATGCCTTCACCCTCTATATAGACAAACCATATGAAAAAGGGGACAACTGGTGACAATTATTTTTGGTTTATGACTGCTATATAGTTCAAAGCGCCTGGAGTTCGTGTGATCCAGCTTCAGGCGCCAACTCCTCGGAGGCTCACAGGATGTGAGTTACACAGCGGGGAGGGATTGAACTGCATCCCTCCTTATTGCTGCAGGACGCGGCGTACTTAGGCTGTGATCCTTGAAAGTCGCTTCGGCTATGCGGCAAAGGGCGCCGCTCCGCCGACCCGTCTTATGCCTGTCGGAGCTTAGCGGCGCCTTACGCTTTTCTTGTGATCCAGCTCCAGGCGCCAACTCCTCGGGTCATAAGTCGCTTCGGCTATGCGGCAAAGGGCGCCGCTCCGCCGACCCGTCTTATGCCTGTCGGAGCTTAGCGGCGCCTTACGCTTTTCTTGTGATCTAGCTTCAGGCACCAACTCCTCGGGTCATAAGTCGCTTCGGCTATGCGGCAAAGAGCGCCGCTCCGCCGACCCGTCTTATGCCTGTCGGAGCTTAGCGGCGCCTTACGCTTTTCTATGTTAATACAAGTCTCAGTTTCTCTAACGATCGGTATCTTCGTTTCCTAACCCCTTCAACCGTAATTCCAATTCGCTCGGCACATTCTGTCAGCGTATACCCTTCGATGAATAGCCACTCAACAAGTTGACGCTCTTCAGGGGTTAACACGTCCAGCGCATCCGATAGCCTATTCAGCGCTCCGGGCTGGACTGTGATTTCCGACTCCAATAGATACGCCAAGGAGTCGTCCTCTATCAGCATGATATTCTCTTCAAATACGTTTTCCTTTTTTAATTCATCCAAAATGCCACCGCGTATGCTGCGATAGGCAAATGGCGTGAAATTTCCTTTTGCTACGTCAAAGCGGTTCCATGCTTGCCATAAAGCGACTCTTCCCGCCTGCCTGAAACTGTCATGGTTGCGTTGAATATTCAATTTGCGGATAGATGCAGAAATCATCGGTTCATACTGTTCCAAAATGTCTTCAAAAGTCATCATTTGTGCGGCCTTCCAGACCGTGCACGGTGCTTTGTATTCCCGGGTGACTACATCGTAGTGCATTCAAAATAGGGAATCCAATGTACATTTATGACGTTTGACGCACCATACATGATGAATGGTTAGCGAAAACTGACAATAAACACATAATAATTACAATATTCATAATATTTAAATAAAATGGCATTGATTAATTATAAGTAAATGGTATCATATAATTATAATGGGTAAAAAGGGGGAATTTTATTTGAGGAGGTGTGATTCTTTTTTGATTAATCGAACAGTACTGGCAGTTAAAGCATTTTTCATGGGGGAAAATAAAAGCGAAATACTTACAACACATGGTATTTATTACTCTGTGTTAACACCACTAGATCTACTCAATAAGGCGTGCATTAATTATTATTCATCTTGGCAGGGACGTACAAATGTTGCAAAGAATTTGTTGAATTATTCAAAGAAACCGCCGTTCATTATAGTACCTAACGAAATTGGTGTATTTCCAACAAAATCATCAGATAGTCCGGATTGTGTCTTTATTTTTAATCATTACATCAGCGTTGAAGAAGTGGCGAAAGGCCAATCAGTAATCACATTTATGCCAGGGATCTCCATTACCGTAAATGTCTCGAAAAACACCATACTAAACCAATATCAACGCCTCCACACACTGATGAGCGTAAGTAAATTGATGCATCAGGAAAAGGAATTATATGATAGGGAAAATGGTTTCGATGATAGAAAATATATATAGGCGAGAACGATAGGATTGTATGGTGATTGGTGAGGATCCATCATTTTGCTAGTGCGTGATGTTAGTTAGTCAATTCACTATAATTGCATACTTATGAACTGGAGAATAGGTATGTATCTATTCTCTTTTATTTTATTAACAATGGGTTGAACGGTCATAACCCGTGAATCCAAAAAAAAGCCGGGAGCTGTCCAACGAACTTGGCGAAGTGTCCAACCAACGGGGAGGTTTCCAACGAACCCTATGAAGTGTCCAACCAAAATCCTGAGCTGTCCAACCAACCCGGCGAAGTTTCCAACGAACCCGGTGAAGTGTCCAACCAACGGGGCGGTTTCCAACAAACTCATTGAAGTGGCCAACTAAAGTCCTGAGCTGTCCAACGAACTTGGCGAAGTGTCCAACCAAGAGGGTGGTTTCCAACAAACTCTTTGAAGTGTCCAACATAAGTCCTGAGCTGTCCAACGAACTTGGCGGAGTGTCCAACGAACAGGGCGGTTTCCAACGAACTCTTTGAAGTGTCCAACCAAAATCCAGAGCTGTCCAACCAACTTGGCCAAGTGTCCAACAAACAGGGAGGTTTCCAACAAACTCATTGAAGTGTCCAACCAAAATCCAGAGCTGTCCAACCAACTTGGCCAAGTGTCCAACAAACTCATTGAAGTGTCCAACCAACGTCCTGAGCTGTCCAACGAACTTGGCGTAGTGTCCAACGAACAGGGAGGTTTCCAACAAACTCATTGAAGTGTCCAACCAAAATCATGAGCTGTCCAACGAACTTGGCTAAGTGTCCAACCAACAGAGTGGTTTCCAACAAACTCTTTGAAGTGTCCAACCAAAGCCCGGAGCTGTCCAACGAACTTGGCGAAGTGTCCAACAAAACCCGTAGATGCCTAACTATTCGCATCCTGTCTTCAGATTTACTCCTCAGATTTCAGACGCACTATGATTTCATACGTGCAATTGACAGCAGGGCAAAGAAGACTCCTCGTAAACTCGTTTTTGATATGATTTTTATTTCATCGAGAGAAAAATCCTTCAACTGGCACGTCATAATCCATAAAAGCTTCGCTGAATAAAGCTTTTCCAATCAGTTCGCGCAAAACGCCTGAATAATAGCCGGGTAGATTCCGTACTTTTTTCGATTTGGTTGTTTGAATCGAAATACGAAGTGCGTGTATGGCTAATTGCTCGAATAGCTCCCCTTTGTCTTCATGAATGCTGAATTTTAACATTTGCAGGGACTGTTTTCGGTAGACGCCGTAAAAATCACGTGCTAATTTACTTTCTCCGATTGTTGAAGAAAGAAGCGATTTCATTTTACCAAAAAGTGTAGTAGGCACAATTTCCGGAGGAGACGTTCTTTTAAGGTCTTTAGTGTTTATCGCTTTAGAAAGAAAAGCTTCGTTTTGCGGTTTAGCGGGTTCAACCTTACTGGGAGTAGGCTTTTCGTTACTCTTCGGGGTGTTCATTTTCGACTGGTCACTAGTAGGTTTAATGACGTAAATGTTAGCGCCTAGACCGCTCATGACAGGGCGGATATAGTGAATGCGTTCGATAATTCCGAGCTTTTCTAATTTGCGAATGGCGCGTCGTACAGTCGCGTTGGATTTCAAAATAGCCTTTTCGATTGTTTCGTGTTTCAAATGTGCAGCGCCGTATTTGACGGAGTAACGACGGATCATTTCTAGAACAGCCCGTTCTGTTTGGTTCATAGCATTCCAGTGCGTGAATACATGTTGTCTTGTCGCCGCGTCTAAATCGTTATTGTTTGTGAAGTGTGCGTACTCAGAAAGGTAAGTTGTCATAAAGAATATCCCCTTTATTCTTTATATAGAAGAGAATTGAGGTTTAGGGGACAATTATGTGAAAAAAGTTTTGTGAATTTATTTTATGCAGGAGGATATGTTTTTAAAAAAGGGTCAGCGCTAATTATAAAACCATTAAAGTATGGCTGCGTTTACTAACCAATAGATTACAATTTCATTATTTTATGGTACCGTATGGGTAAAGAGTATAGGGAGAATAGAGTGAAAAAATTATACATATGGTTACTTCTGATATTGTCGATTGTCATTTTGATAGCAGGGAAAGCGCATAGGGATAACAACCTCGAAAAAGGAATCGTTTCTGCTGAAGAACGGAATAAGCAGCTTATAGCAGAACAAAAAGAAAAAGTGGAAGGGGCTAAAGCTACTTGGCTTGGTAAGCAAGAAGCAAGAGTTTACGTTATTGGAAGCAGTGTCGCGATTGGTAAAGGCGCTTCTAATCGGAAGACTACATCTTGGGCAGGTTTGTTAAGAGCGGACTTCGAGCAAACAAACCCTGATGTGACTTTCTCTAATTTGGGTGTTTCTGGCTATACAACAAAAGATATTCTCGAAAAAGGTGTAGTAGAAGATCTAATACGCCCTGATGTAGTAATTTTCGAAACAAGCCTTATTAATAATTTCACCAAGATATCTTTGGCAGATTCGACTAAACAAATTAAAGAGATACATGATAAAATTAGTGCTAAAACTCCAAACGCGAGAGTCGTTTTGTTACCCCCAAATCCAATCATTCTCCTTCCATTAACAAATGGGGTTCCCGTGGAGAATAGGACTGATAAGGACGGTTATTCATATGAAGAGTTCGTTAAAGCTTCAGGACAATATAGTAAAGCACAGAATTGGGAGTACATTGATTTTTGGGCTGACTTCGAACAAGGCATAGAAGATAAAGGTATTACTTTGAAAACTTTATTGGATAAAGATGGGGTACATCCTAATGATACTGGCTATAAATTATGGTATGACTCAATAAAAGGATATTTCCGGATTAAAGATTAAGAACCTGTAGGAACAAACGGGGTAGTCGTGTATTTCGATCATTTTTTAGGTGGGTTGTGCGTGAAGGTATTTGGAATGTACACTGTAACTTATTATGAAAAAATTATAAACTGGTCAAGTAAAGAACAAGTTCTCAAGATAAAAAATGAATTTATTAGTTAAAGTGTCTTGAAAGTGGGGGAGTTTACCTGCTTTCTTTTTTTATGGATTAGTTTTAGGTAGCTCACTAGGATGGGCGACATACTTCGTGGAGTGTCCAATGAAACCTGGCAACTGTGCAACCAACTTCGTGAAGTGTCCAACCAATCCGGGAAAGTGTCCAACATACAAGGGAGTTTCCAACGAAAGCATCGAAGTGTGCAACAGAAGCCTGGAGCTGTCCAACCAATCCGGGAAAGTGTCCAACCAATCCCGGAAAGTGTCCAACCAATCCCGGAAAGTGTCCAACATACAAGGGAGTTTCCAACGAAACCATCGAAGTGTCCAACAAAGCCCTGCAGCTTTCCAACCAACTTCGTGAAGTGTCCAACCAATCCCGGAAAGTGTCCAACATACAATGGAGTTTCCAACGAAACCATCGAAGTGTGCAACAGAAGCCCGGAGCTGTCCAACCAACTTCGTGAAGTGTCCAACCAATCCCGGAAAGTGTCCAACATACAAGGGAGTTTCCAACGAAACCATCGAAGTGTCCAACAAAGCCCTGGAGCTGTCCAACCAACTTCGTGAAGTGTCCAACCAATCCTAGAAAGTGTCCAACATACAAGGGGGTTTCCAACGAAAGCATCGAAGTGTGCAACAAAAGCCTGGAGCTGTCCAACCAACTTCGTGAAGTGTCCAACCAATCCCGTAAAGTGTCCAACAAACAAGGGAGTTTCCAACGAAAGCATCGAAGTGTGCAACAGAAGCCTGGAGCTGTCCAACCAACTTCGTGA
>NZ_JADPRZ010000046.1 GCF_017347095.1 Sporosarcina sp. E16_8
GTAGATCCAGCGAAGGCGCCTTACAGCGGTAGCCGAAGCCATAAGACTGGCAGTGGTTTTCTGCCTGGCTTATGGCGAGAGGCATCCGCAAGCGCCGAAGTGATTTCAATGGAAACTTTCAGTCACAACTTTGATAGAGGACTTTTTCAGCGGCCTCCCGTGGAGGAGAGGGTTTTTGGCTTGATTAATATGCAAGAATTTGTTTTGTGAAAGAAGTGAAGTCTCCTAAGTGGTTCTTAATAATTTCATTTAATATGTTTGTATTGATGGTTTGGTAATCATGGACCGCGATATTGCGGAAGCCAACCATTGCTTTCATATTGGCAGCGGATTCTTCAGTAATTACATGATTCGCGTGTAATAGTTCGAATGCTTCTCTACTTTTTTGTGGAACACCGAATTTATTGGCAGCTGATATATGCATGGCTAAGTCAATACACGCTTCGCAAGCACGTTGGATATTTAAAACAACGGAATCTTGCTTTGTGAAATCCGTTAAATTGTTTGCATCTTCGGCGTATACATCTTTAATTCTTGCAATACATCTTTCAATAACACTGATTTTATTCAGAATCACATCATTCACCATATACTGACCCCGTTTCAATAATTTTATCGATAATCGGTTGTCGTTCTTCGTTGAGCTTTGCATACATGCCATATGTCCGCATGTGTAATTCCATTCGTAGGTTTTCATTTTTGGAATAAATGACTTCTCCAGTTGAAAAGATTTGTGTCGCAAAAACAGTGGATGCTTCTTTTAAATCGACAAGATCGACTTCAATGCCAATGATGTCTGCAAGTTGCTGCGCAAACATAAAAAGTTCGTAAGCAGAGAACACCTTATCTTCGCGATAGAATGCTACGTCAATATCGCTTTCATTATGCGTAATCCCTTTTGCGTAAGATCCGAAAATAATAATGAAGTCAGGTTTTAGTTTTTCTATACTAAATTCACGAACCTTGTGGAAGATTTCGTCGTGCATAAAAATCACTCCCTTATCTAGTCTTCTCAGTATAGCAAAAACTGGACAGTGAAGGGTCCGGTTCCTACGTGATTTACGCGATATTGCATAATCTACCCAAAATAATAAGTAGAAATCTGATTGATGAACTCCTCTTCAAGCTTGCCTTTCTTTTTAACAAGTATATATGTCGAAACGGTTGGCAATTCGAATAGGGCAAAATGTGGCTGCATAAGTCTACCTTCAATCAGTTCACGCCGAACGATGGAATGAGGGAGGAACGAGACGCCTAATCCTTCCTGGATGAACCGTTTTGCGATGTGTGCTTGCGTAACTTTCATCGTCCGGATGCCAGGAATATGTTTGCCTAGAGTGAAAAGTAAGTTGTCCCAATAGACGGGATGATGATGCGTAAATAAGTAGTTTTTCTGTAGTTCCTCAGAGACATCAATGGGGGGGCCGCTTTCCTCATCGTATGAATCCGTTGGCATGATGAATAAAATAGGGTCCTTATAAATCAGAATCGATTCAATATTTTTGAACTGGGCGTCGAGTGCTGAAATACCAAGATGTACATCACCATTGTCGACCAGCTGCTCAATCATTTCCGATTCTTCGACGCGAATGGATAGTTCGATATCAGGATGATGTTCCATAAATGTTCGTAATAAATTGGGCAATATCGTTTCGGCCATTAGCGGTGAAATGGCGATTGTCCAATTGCGGCGATAGCCTTGTGAAAACGCATGCATCCGACTCACACTCGCGTCCGCATCTTTGGTAAGTCGAACAGCTTCAGGATAAAAAAACTTGCCGGCATCTGACAAAGTGACGCGGTTGTTCATCCTATCAAAAAGTTTAGTACCAAGTTGCTCCTCTAAAAGGCGAATATGCACGGTCACGCTCGGTTGGGATAGCATCAATTTCTCGGAAGCTTTACGGAAATTTAAGGTCTCTGCGGCGACAATAAATGTTTTGAGCCATTGGTAATCCATTAAGTGACTCCTTTCTTGATTAATAAAGGTAATTGATTTGATAAAAAACATTCAATTTTCATAATTATACCCCCGCCTTATACTAAAGAAAAGAAGGAGGAATAATTATGTTCCAAAAAGGGTTGAAAGATGTTATTGCGGTGCACACGAAAATTGCGTCGGTCGATGGGGAAAAAGCAGAATTACGATATAGGGGTGTTTCTGTAGGTGATCTTATAGCGGCGCATTCATTCGAAGAAGTGGCTTATTTTATGTGGACTGGGGTGTTCCCAGAAGAAAATGATCTTCGCCTATTGGATGAAAAAATGATCGCAGGAAGAGACCTCCCACTACATGTTGTCGCAATTATAGATGCACTTCCTGCTGATATGCCACTGATGGATGCGATGCGGACGGCAGTTTCTGCTTATGGATATACTGAATTTAAAGATGAAACAATCGAGGATCAGGCGATTGTTTTGACAGCGGCACTTCCAGTGATTATTGCGCGCCATTATCGAAATCAACAAGGACAATCAATCGTTGAAGCGGATCCGACTTTATCGCACACAGCGAATTATTTGTGGATGTTGACGGGCGTTGTTCCAAATGAAGTACAAGTTGAGGCGCTTGAAACGTATCTGAAATTAACAATGGAACACGGATTGAACGCATCGACTTTTGCTGCACGTGTCACTATTTCGACTGAATCGGATTTGACATCTGCCATCACATCGGCAATCGGAACGATGAAAGGGCCGTTACATGGAGGCGCGCCATCGGGTGTCATTGATTTGTTGGAAGAGATGGGAACGCAGGGAAATATCCGTTCAGTTGTTGAAGATAAAATGAAAAACGGCGAACGGATTATGGGATTTGGCCACCGAATTTATAAAACGGAAGATCCACGTTCGATATTGTTGAGAGATAAATGCATCAGTATGTCGGGGGAAGATGACTGGTTGGACCTGGCGACGTCAGCTGAGAAAGAAATTATTTCTTTGCTAGAAGAGTATAAACCGGGACGCAAATTGTATACGAACGTCGAGTACTATGCCGCAGCAATCATGCGTTCAATCGAAATGCCGCCGGAGTTATTCACACCGACGTTTAGTGCATCAAGAATTGTTGGCTGGACAGCGCATGCGATTGAACAGTTAAGTGATAACACCATTTTTCGGCCACAATCGGTGTATATAGGCGAATGGGTAGCTTCGGATGAGAGGTTTCATGTAGGGAGCTGATTGTTAGTGGGATTTTCATGATAGTTTCGCAGTTAGCACCATAGTTCCACAACAGATCTCCTTCGCCACACAATGAGATCATTTTTTATTGACATGAAAAAAGGGAAACTGTTACGAATGTCGAAACAAGTAGATAGAGAAGAAATAAGGGGGAATTAGCAATGGGGACACGTAAACTGCAAGTAGCTGACCTATTCAAATTACAGTCTGTGACGGATCCGCAATTAGCGCCGAATGGTAAGGAAGCGGTGTTTGTGAAGACGCATATTGACGAGGAAGATAATAAGTATATAGCGAATTTATTTCACATAGATCTGGAATCGAACGAAGTGACGCAGTGGACGCATGGCAAATGGACGATTTCATCACCCGAATGGTCTGCCGATGGGAAGCAGATAGCTTTTTTATCGGACCGCGAAGAGAAGAATCAGTTGTTCATCCTACAGGCAAGAGGCGGGGAAGCGCAGAAAGTGACGTCATTCGAACAAGGCGTGTCGAGTTTCCTTTGGTCGCCGTGTGGCAAGAAAATTTGGGTGGACGCAGTCGTGAAAGAAGGCAAGACGTTCACGGATAAAGAAGAAAAGGACGACAAGAAAAAGCCGGAACCATACCGTGTCACAACAATGAAATACCGGATGGACGGAGCGGGTCTGTTGCCGCAAGATGCATTCCGACAAATCGGCCTTGTCGATATCGGAACGGGAGAGGTAACGCAGTTCACAGAGGGGAATTTCCAGCATGGATTGCAGGCGATATCGCATGACGGCAAGAAATTAATCATTGGCGTCAATCGTAAAGATAAGTTGGATTTCGAATTCCGACAACCACTAGTTATTATAGACGTTGAAACGAAAGAGGAAACCGTTCTTGTCGATGAAGAGGGTTATTTCGGTGGCGCTCAATTTTCCTTTGATGACCGCTACATTGCATACGTTGGTTCAAACCGGACATTCGAAAACGCGACGCATAGCAGTTTGTACGTTTATGACATGGAAGACGGTATGCGCATGAATTTGACGGAAAGCATCGACGCACCGGTTGGGGATGCAGCAGTTGCGGATCATCAGCAAGGAGCGGGTGCGCCGTCAGCAGTTTGGACACAGGACAACTATCTGTATTTCCAGTTGTCAACAATGGGCGATATCCGTCTGTACTTTGCGTCACTTGAAGGCGAATTATACCCAGCAACACCTGAAAATGAACATGTATATGGCTATGATCTATCGGCTGACGGCGAGTTTGCACTTGTTGCGGTTAGCAATGCAGTCAATCCGGGCGAGCTGTATAAGCAAACAATTGCAACTGGCGAACGACAAGCCCTCACTTCATTTAACGCTGCGTATTTGGAGGAAGTTGAACTAGTCGAACCGGAAGCAATCGTCTATAAAGGCGCGACAAATTGGGACGTGCATGGTTGGCTAATGAAACCGGCGGGCTACGTCGAAGGGTCCACCTATCCGCTAATCGTCGAAATTCATGGTGGCCCGCACGCCATGTATGCGAATACGTTTTTCCATGAGTTACAATTATTGGCGGCGCAAGGATATGGCGTACTGTATGTTAATCCACGCGGAAGTCATGGGTATAGCCAGGAATTCGTAGATGCTGTTCGCGGGGACTATGGCGGCGGAGATTACGAAGATATCATGGCTGGACTTGACTATGTTAGTAAAGAAAATAGCTGGATCGACACGGACCGGCTTGGCGTAACGGGCGGGAGCTACGGTGGTTTCATGACAAACTGGATCGTTGGCCATTCGGATCGTTTCAAAGCAGCTGTCACGCAACGTTCGATTTCGAACTGGATTAGTTTCTTTGGCGTATCCGATATCGGTTACTACTTTAGCGATTGGCAAATCGTTGCTGACATGACCGACGTTGATAAGCTGTGGGAACATTCACCGTTGAAATATGCGAAAGACGTTGAGACTCCGTTGTTAATATTACACAGTGAAAAAGACTTCCGTTGCCCGATTGAACAAGCTGAGCAACTGTACATTACATTAAAAAGTATGGGGAAAGAAACGGAATTTGTTCGCTTCCCAGATGCAAATCATAACTTATCGCGCACTGGCACACCGAACTTGCGCATTGCAAGATTGGACGAGATTACAGGTTGGTTCGCGAAATATCTGCCCCGCATTAACGCGCAGTAAGCCCCTCATATAAAGACAGTGGGCATTATAAGGAATAGCGGTTGAGGGGCAACTGCCCGTAAATGCCCGATAAGTTCAACTAACAATCAGTGGAAAAACACCACTGATTGAAGTTGAGCTATATAATCGATTCGGAGGAAAATGATTGAGTTATACAAATGAGGGCGTAACAATACGTCCAATCAAAGAACAGGATTTACAACGAATGTGGGAATTGAGTTTTAAAGATGAAAACCCTGAATGGAAAAAGTGGGACGCCCCCTATTATGAGCATCAGACAATGACGTACGAAGCATTTCTGGAAAGACGCGATAAAATCGTTGCACAGGACGATTATTGGGGCATTGAAGTGGATGGTGAATTGATTGGCATGATTAGTTATTACTGGGAACATAAGCCGTCCCTTTGGCTGGAGATGGGAATTGTCATTTACGAGCCACAGTATTGGAGCGGCGGCTACGGAACGAAAGCGCTCACGATGTGGATTGAACATTTATTCCATAAAATGCCTTTGGTTCGTGTCGGTTATACGACGTGGTCAGGTAATGAGCGTATGATTAAAGTCGGTGAAAAACTGGGCATGACGATGGAAGCGCGGTTGCGGAAAGTCCGTTATTGGAATGGAACTTACTACGATTCTATCCGGATGGGTATCCTTCGTGAAGAATGGGAATCCCGGCTTTCATGAGGTGGTCGTGCACCTGATATGATTGGTTGAGCTGATATATGCTCGGTCGTGCACCGGATATGATTGGTTGAGCTGATATATGCTCGGTCGTGCACCGGATATGATTGGTTGAGGGGATATATGCTCGGTCGTGCACCTGATATGATCGGTTGAGCTGATATATGCTCGGTCGTGCACCGGATATGATTGGTTGAGGGGATATATGCTCGGTCGTAGGCGACATACGCTCGCTCACCCAACCAATACTTACGAATAGAAAAAAGTATCCATTCCATAAACTGGAATGGCTACTTTGGGTTATTAAAAGCACGACCTAAACACTAGCATAATCATCAATCGAAGCGATCAATTACTTCATTTAAGGAATGGGCAACTATTTGTGTAGCAGCACTGCTTACTCGCTTTACTAAAAACAAATGACTAGCATATAATAAAAGTGAGTACTCACTCACTACCGCGAAAGGGGTGTTAAGGATGGAACAACTAAGTATGTGTGTATCAATTCGTCACGTATCAAAAAGCTATAAGAAACACCGTGTGTTAGAGGATATCAACTTGGATATTTTCGAAGGGGAAATTTTTGGTCTCCTGGGTCCATCTGGTGCAGGGAAGACGACATTAGTTAAACAATTAACAGGCTTAGATACACCAACTTCAGGGGAAAGATATTTATTCCAAACGAAAATGCCTTCATTAAAATTAATTACTAGCATCGGTTATATGGCACAATCGGATGCACTCTATGAAGATCTATCAGCAAAAGAAAACTTGCAATTTTTCTCAAGTCTATATGGTCTAAAAGGTGAGAAACAAACACGTAGAATAGCAGAAGTGATGGAGCTCGTTCAACTTTCTGGTGACTTAAAAAGGTTAGTATCCAACTTCTCCGGTGGCATGAAACGTCGGCTTTCATTAGCAATAGCTTTACTTCATGAACCAAAGATATTAATTCTCGATGAGCCCACTGTTGGCATTGATCCCGTTTTACGAAAAAGTATTTGGGAAGCTTTCTACAAATTAAAACAAAATGGAACGACAATCATTGTGACGACACATGTAATGGATGAGGCCGGTAAATGTGATCGACTTGGATTGATTCGGGGTGGACGTCTAATTGCGGTCGGAACGCCCGATGAATTAAAAGAAATGACCAATACAACAACGATTGAGGAAGCTTTCCTGGTCTACGGGGGTGCCAATAAATGAGAGTTTTCGCATTGACACAACGAATCTTGCGACAAATTGTGCGAGACAAACGAACAATGGGATTGCTTATCATAGCGCCAATCCTTGTGTTGACGATGCTCCACCTCGTGTTTAACGGAGGAGATTATACCCCGAAAATAGGCTTCGTCGATGTCCCCACTGCAGTTGTGGAACAGATGAATGTAGAAGGGGCGGATATCACAACATATAGTGACGAAAAAAGCGCGAAGGCTGATTTAGCCGATCGAATGATAGATGGCTACTTAACATTTGCAAACAACGCGCCCACTGTCGTTTTGGAGGGAAGTGACCCGAGCGTTGCAGGCGCCACGATGAAATGGCTTCAACAAGCAATGCCGACTGGACAGGAAATCGGTCATAGTCCGAAGTTAACAATCGATTACTTACACGGCTCTAGCGACATGGGAACGTTTGACTATTTCGGACCCGTTCTTCTAGGATTTTTCGTCTTCTTCTTCGTCTTCTTAATTGCGGGCGTATCGTTCTTACGGGAACGGACAACAGGCACGCTTGAACGTCTACTCGCGAGCCCTTTACGCAAATGGGAAATCGTCATGGGTTATGTAGTTGGCTTCGGGATTTTCACGATGATTCAATCGGCAATTATTGCCGCTTATGCGATTTATGTGCTCGGAATGATGATGGAAGGGGCATTCGGCTATGTATTACTGATCACCTTGCTGCTCGCTCTAACAGCGCTGACGCTTGGTATTTTACTATCATCATTTGCTAATAATGAACTTCAAATGATGCAGTTCATCCCAATCATTGTCGTCCCACAAATCTTCTTTTCCGGCTTATTCAATTTGGATACCATCTCGAAGTGGCTTAGCTGGGTTGGCCCATTCACGCCATTGTATTACGCGGCGGATGCATTACGTGACATAATGGTCAGAGGCTATGGATGGGGTGCAATTTACATGGATATTTTTGCGTTAGCAGGATTCTCTTTATTGTTTATCGCAATTAACATCCTGGCCCTGCGAAAATACCGCAAAATCTAACAGAAATGATTGACGAAAAGGGAGTTCAGTATGACAAAAGAGGATCAAATGATAGAGGAAATGTTTAATCATGAAGGTGATTTAACAGAGCGGCAAAAGAAAATACTAGCTGCCGCGATTGAATCATTCGCTGAAAAAGGGTATTCTGCCACGTCCACAAAGGAAATCGCTCAAAAGGCCGGAGTAGCCGAAGGAACGATTTTCAGACATTATAAAACGAAAAAAGAGTTACTGATGTCCATTGTCACACCAATGATGATCAAGCTGATGGCGCCAATTATAATAAAGGATATCAATAAAGTACTGAATCATGACCATGAGACATTTGAAGATTTCATAAGAGCAATGATCGACAATCGTAGAAAGTTCTTAAAGAACAATGTGAAAATCATTAAAATATTCATTCAGGAAATTCCTTTTCATCCAGAACTTAAAGAGCAATTCATGGAGCATGTCGGCAGCAAAGTCTTTACACGGCTTAGGCAAATTATTGACCATTACCAGGAAAAAGGGCAAATTATCAATCTGCCCATCGATACCGTCATTCGCTTAACGGGCTCGACAATCATCGGCTACTTCGTGACCCGATATGCTATTTTACCTGATGCCGATTGGGATGACGAAGCGGAGGTCGACTCGACAGTTCGCTTTTTGATGAAAGGATTGGCGCCGGGGGGAGTGATTAGGAGAGTGCATTAGACTCTCTTTTTTTTTAATGCGAAAGACTTCTTCATCATGGTACAATCGATCTACTACATTACCTATAGGAGGAAAATAACAAATGGACTTATCACAAATTAGTATTTTAGCAATTATACTTGCCGTCGTCGCAAATATGATTATCGGGGCACTCTGGTATTCACCCGTACTCTTCGCCAATGTTTGGATGAAAAGCCTCGGCAAGACGCCTGAAGAACTGCATACAAGCAACCCGAATATCGGATACGGACTTACGACACTTGCTGGCATTATTACAGCAATCATCTTATCGCTAGTTATCACAATGTTAGATTCAGTGACAGTTGGTGGGGGAGCACTAATTGGATTCTTAGCGGGTGCCGGTATTGCAAGCGCACGAGAATTATCGCCCACCTTTTTCGAGGGACGAAAGTATATACTCTTTTTCATTAGCTCAGGTTACCATATCGTTTCATTAACTGTCATGGGCATGATACTTGCATTTTTCATCAAATAAAAAAGGAGAAGGCATCCAGTTTTATTAAAAGTCAAGAGTTAAAGCGAAAACTTATATATAACAAGATTTCTATAGAATGTGTAACATTATAATGAATAAAATAAAAGCTGAACTAAAATTAGATTTTTAGTTCAGCTTTTATTTTGAATATAGATAATATTCACCGAAATTATAGGGTAAATGGTGTATAATAACAAAGATAAAATACTTCTTGTTTGTTCTTCAACTAACGGTGTGTTTAGTTCAATAGTGAACATGATTTTCAGAATGAAAAAATGTAGAGGTGGTGTTTTCATTGAACAAAAAAGAAAGTCCTGAAAAAATAAGAGAAAGATTGAGACAAGAAGAATTAAGAAGAAACCCTGGAGGAAGTTTTCAGGGGGGTGGACTTCAAGATTTAGTTGGGGGTCTAGGATGGAAAGGTACAGGAATACTCATTCTTTTGATAATAGTTGGTAGCATGTTCTATTTAGCTTTCTTCAACTAACAGGCCAGGTTATTTCAATAAGAATACATAAGATTTGATGTAATAAATCATCATGTAGAATTACTTGTCTTTAATTTTGCGAACTAGCCTTCTCCTTTAATCTTTACCCCTCCAACCAGGCACTAGGACTCACCCTCACCCCCGACCGTACGTAGTGGATACAAACAAATAAGGAATTCATTAGGTCATTTAGCCGAGGATAATCCATTGGGGAAATGATATACTCAGTGGTAAATGATGGATATGGAAGTGTTGACGAAACATATCCATAACAACTGGAGCGTGAGAAAATGGCCCTTTACAATGTTATGGAAGAAGTCGTTCGCGATGTATTGATGCAATACAAAGACCAACTGCAACTGACTTGTCTTTGTGAGCGATGCTTTAACGATATCATGGCAATCTCGCTTAATGAATTACCTCCGCGCTATATTACCAACGAGGAATATGGACCATATGTCAGGGCGGAGCATGTAGCGGATCGTCAAGGTGCTACGAATATTATACTAATCGTCACAAAAGCAGCAACATTTGTTTCAAAAAACCCGCGCTGCGCAGCGATGAACCTCGCTACTTCTGAACTACCTGTATAGCAGCCAAAAGCCTGTCATTCCACTGGGGAGCGACAGGCTTTTATTCATCGTATAACTAGTTATAAGAGTAGATTTAATCCCCGCCGAAACACTCTATACTTACTTATTTCCCCTTGAAAACAGGCTTGCGCTTCTCAGAAAATGCATTCAACGCTTCAATGCGGTCTTCAGTCGGAATCGTGAGTTCGTACGCTTTCCGTTCAATCGCAAGTCCCGTTTGTAAGTCTACATTCATGCCGTGTTTAATCGCAAATTTCGCCTGTTGTAAGGCAATTGGGCCATTCGCAAGGATTGAATCCGCAAAGGCGGCTGTTTCCTGAACAAGATTTTCCGGCGTTGCAATTTTCGTGAGGACACCATAGCTAAGCGCTTCGGCCGCTGACATTCTGCGTGCTGTCAAAATCAGTTCAAGCGCTTTCGCTTCGCCAATTAACCTCGGAAGACGCTGCGTTCCACCGGCTCCTGGAATAATCGCAAGCCCTGTTTCCGTCAACCCCATAAGTGCCGTGTCAGCCGCAATCCGGAAATCGCAAGCAAGCGCAAGTTCCATGCCACCCCCGAATGCAAAACCGTTCATCATCGCAATTGTTGGTTGTGGCAAGTTCTCAATCGCCGAGAACACTTCACCAATTTTGTAAAGATTGCGCTTCACTTGCAGGTCCGTAAGTGTTTTTCGTTCCTTTAGATCAGCGCCAACGCTAAAGGCACGATCACCAGAACCCGTGAAAATAATGACGCGGATATCTGGATTGATGCGGATTGACTCTGTAATTTGTCCCAGCTCAACTAACATATCGTAGTTAAATGCATTCATCGTTCCCGGACGATCGAGCGTCACGAAAGCGAGATTTCCCTTTTGTTCATAATGGATTGCTTCCATTTAAAAACCCTCCTCGAATAAAACCTGATAACTAGAACATACCATTATTCAGGGTGTGTTGCTATATTAATTGATAGATAAGATGAACAAATGAATATCTATAGAAACTGAGCGAAGGCGCTACTCGCTATCAATTGCCGTCACAATTCAATAGGTTTTTTATATCAACAACTAGAGTACTTATTTATAATTATAGTGGTAAAATAACGGTGTTTTGCTATACTACAAGAAATGAGGTGGATTTTATGAACGATACAAATATATTCGTTGGCAGACAGCCAATATTGGACCAAAATGGCGATATCTATGGGTATGAACTGCTCTATAGAAACAGCCATAAAAACTTTTTCCCAAACGTGAATCCTGAACAAGCGACAATTAGCTTACTCGTTAATACATTCCTAACAATAGGAATCGACAAAGTAGCGGGGGACAATTTGTCATTCATTAATTTTACAGGTGAATTACTTGCTCAAGATATTTTTGCAAGCCTTGACCCTGAAAAAGTCGTCATTGAAGTGTTGGAAAACGTTGAGATTACCCCCTCACTCCTAACTAAATTGCGGCTATTGAAAGGGGCAGGCTTTAAAATAGCATTAGATGATTTTATCCTGCAAGAACAGTACAGTGTACATAGTGAATTGTTTAAAGTCGTCGATTTCGTCAAGGTCGACTATTTAGATACAACGCCAGTCGAGCGTGTTGAAATCGAGAAATTCATTAAACAGTATCCTGAAATCATAATGCTTGCCGAAAAAATTGAAACGGAAGAACAATTCAAGGTGGCAAAAGCATCAGGCTACAAATTATTTCAAGGTTATTTCTTCTCCAAACCGGAAATTGTCTCAGGAAACGAAATCCCATCGAATGTTAGTCTTCATTTCCAAATAATCGAGCGGCTCCATACCGAACCACCAAATATCGATGCTATCACGGAGCTCCTCATGCACGATATTTCACTGTCCTATAAATTACTGAGGCTCATCAACACCCTTGCGTTCGGAGTGCCGAAGCGGATTAGCTCCATCAAACAAGCCATCGTTCTTATCGGATTGCGTGAAACGAAAAGATGGGTACAAGTCCTTGCTTTGCGTGAGATAGGGCAAGGACCGGGGAATGGTCGCACACAAGCGCTTGCTGATTACTCGCTGACGCGGGCCAAAACATGTGAGCTCCTCGCGAAACAGGACGGCAAGAAAAATCCTGAAGAATACTTCTTCGCGGGCATGTTTTCACTAATTGACGCCATCATGATGCGTGACTGGGATGAAATCTTGCAACTCATTCCGTTGTCTGATGAAGTAGCACTTACAGTAAAAGGAGAGCGGACAGAAATCACGCCGTATCTTCAACTTGCTATAGCCGTTGAACGCTTTGACTGGCAACGTATCGAGCAACTGATCACCGATATGGGAATAACACAAGCGGAATTGAGCAGATGTACGGTAGAAGCACATCGTTGGACACAAAGTTTGCAGCACTAAAATATAACTCCCAGATCTAAGTGTACGAAAGGTCGGGGGATTAACTTTACTACTTTCGTAGCATTGCGAGCACTCAGTACGGTGAAATGTGTGACTATGCTAGAACCTCAGACTACTTTTTATGCATAATTCCCGTTATCTAAGGAAGTACTAGATGTTTAGTTCAAAGAGTAACCACCTACAATCCTGATGAGGAGAAGGCGGTTACTTTTTTTGTTGGTGGCGATTGCAGTGGCATTCTTGTTTTTGCCTACGAAACTGCAACCTTAAACGAATGATTCTTGTATCAACTAAGCGAAGGCGCCTTAAAAGGGGTAGCCGAAGCCCTAAGACTGGCGGCGCAGCTGCTTGGCTTAGGGCGGGAGGCATCCCCGAGCGCAGAAGCGGATTCAATGGGAATACATTATAAAAGCATTATACTTGTACTCAATTCCCAATACATCACACTTGCACATTCCCATTTCACCTCAATTTAGGTAGAATAGGGGGAGGAGCTGATCTTAACTTGAAAACAGCAATTGTTACGGATAGCACGGCATATTTACCCGCAGCTCTAATGGAAGAATTGGACATTCATATGATTCCACTAGCAGTTGCACTTAACGGCGAAATTTACGATGAAGAAATTGATATTCGTTCAACCGATTTTTACGATAAAGTACGCGGGGATGGTCCGTTACCAAAGACATCACAGCCGCCAATTGGCAAATTCATTGAACTGTTCGAGTCGCTAAAAGACACCAACGACGCAGTCATTTCCATCCATTTGTCGAGTGGTATTAGCGGCACATATGCAGGTGCGGAGCAAGCCGGCAAGATGGTGGAAGGCATCGAGGTATACACATTTGACTCGGAAATCTCCTGTTATTTACAAGGGTTTTACGTACTCCGTGCGGCAGAACTTGCCAAAGAAGGAGCGACACCAGACCAAATTATTGCTGAGCTAAATGACATGAAAAAGACTATGCGCGCTTATTTCATGGTGGATGACCTGACACATCTGCAACGGGGCGGTAGACTTTCCGCTGCACAAGCGTTGATTGGCGGACTTCTTCAAGTGAAGCCAATCCTCCACTTCCAGGACAAAGTAATTGTCCCGTATGAAAAAATCCGCACACGTAAAAGAGCGATGAAACGGATTGTAGACATGCTAGCGGAAGACGCAGCAAAAATGCCACTAGAGGCGGCAATCATTCATGCTAACCGACCTGAAGATGCCGCAATATGGCACGCGGCACTTTCAGATCAACTACCAGACGTCAAATTCACCATCAGCCACTTTGGACCCGTCATCGGCACGCATCTCGGGGAAGCATCGATGGGACTTGGATGGGTGAAACGGCGAACGCTTTAAAAAGGAACGTATTGGAGGTGTTGCAAATGACCACTACATTCGATGCGTCAGTTAGGGACTTCCTAGCTGGCCGTATTTGGCTTCGCTCGCACACCCCTTTTCCAATCGGAATAATTGACGAACACATCGCATTAGAACATATCAAAACCATCCAGGGCATCAAAACCTCGAAGACATACACAAATCAACCACTGCACTTCTGCAACCGATGTGAAAACGACACACAAGCTCGCTTCACAACATTCGACTGCGCAAAATGCGAAGGCCCTTGCACCTATTGCAGACACTGCCTCAAAATGGGGCGTGTTTCAACATGCACGGAACTCATCATCTGGAACGCAGAACCACCGACTTATCCGACAGCTCACATAATCGCCTGGCAAGGTACACTGACACCGCGCCAACAGCAAGCAGCAGACGAACTGACACACAGTAATATAAAATGCATCCCGCATCTCATCCATGCCGTATGTGGTTCTGGAAAAACAGAAATCCTGTTCGAACCAATCCATAAACTGCTAACAGAAGGAAAAAGGGTTTGCATCGCAGCACCCCGCGTCGACGTCATTCTTGAACTCGAACCACGCCTGCGCGCAGCATTTCCGCAGACAGTAATCGAAGCGTTATACGGTGGCTCGAAGTCAACAACAGAATCCTCACCCCAACTCATTCTCGCAACGACCCATCAGTTATACCGATTCCGTCACGCTTTCGATGCCATTTTTGTCGATGAAGCAGATGCCTTCCCCTATACAGCCGAGGAGACATTGAGACGAGCGGTTCAAAAAGCAGCGAAACCCGGAGCACCCATCCATTTTGTCACGGCCACACCATCGGACAAACTCCTAGCGGCCATCAAACGAACAGGACAAGTCTCAACCATCGACCGCCGCTACCACGGACATCCATTACCAGTTCCGCGGTATGAGACGTTATGGAATTACTCAAAGCATATCCAAAAAGGGAAACTACCCAAAAAGCTCGCCAATTGGACAGCTGAGCGGCTCAAGCGGCAAGAACCGTTTCTCATCTTTTTCCATCACATAGGCCTCATGGAACAAGCGGAACCGTTATTCCAACAGCTAGACGCACGTATCCACGCCGTCCATGCTGCCCATCCTGATAGAAAAGAACATGTTCAAGCGCTGCGGGGCAAAGAAGTTCCGGGCCTTCTCACCACAACAATCCTAGAACGTGGCATCACAATCCCGAATGTTCAAGTCGCCGTCGTCGGAGCGGAACAGCTCCTATTCAACAAAGGTGCACTTATCCAAATTGGCGGGCGTGTCGGGCGTTCTGCGCAACATCCGTCAGGCGATTACGTCCTATTCCATCATGGCATCACCTATTCAATGGACGAAGCGAAAAACGAAATCATTCAGTTGAATAAAGGAAGTGTCCGCATATGAACAGCTGCCTGCTCTGTGAAACGCCGATCGCACAAAAATCGTCCTGGAAAACGTTACTCGCACTCGAAAAACAAACAGAAATTTGCCAAGACTGTTCAAAAAATTTCAAACGTGCCGACATAAAAGAAGTAGATACTATGTTGGATCAAATTACTTCACTTTACACATACAACGAAGCAATGCGAGAATACCTGCATCAATACAAATTCCTTCAAGACGTTGCATTAGCAAGCGTCTTCGCGAATGAACTGCATACCCTCTTAAAAGGGAATGCAACAATCATTCCAATCCCGATGCATCCAGAAAAAAGGATTGAGCGGACATTTTCTCATGTTGAAGAACTGTTGAAAAGTGCATGTATTCCGTTTGCGGATATACTTGAAAAAATAGGTACTGAAGCAATGGGCGAGAAATCGAGGGCGGAGCGTCTGGCGATGGAGTCTTTATTCAAGATGAAACCTGGAACAGCAATCCAACCTGGCACGTACATACTAGTAGATGATATCTATACAACCGGTACTACGCTGCGCCATGCGGCAACTGCGTTAAAACAAGCAGGTGCCACACATGTCGAAGCGGTTACACTAATCCGAGCAGAGTAATGAATTAATAGGAGATGAATAAGATGGCTGAACTACGAGACTGTCCGAAATGTGGCGACTTTTTTAACTTTACAGGTTTACGAGACGTTTGCGCGAAGTGCGCCGGGAATGAAGAGAAAATGTATGAAGAAGTCTATCGTTTTTTGAGACGTCGTGAAAACCGGGCGGCAACAATTGAACGGATTGTTGAAGTGACAGGCGTGACTGAAACACTACTTCACCAATGGGTCCGAAAAGGCCGACTCCAACCAGCACTATTTCCGAATCTAGGTTATCCGTGTGACAATTGCGGCAAGCTTACTATCGCAGGAAAACTGTGCGTTGATTGTACAGCTGATCTGAAAAATGACCTTAAAACGTTTGAAGCAGTGCAGGAATTCAGGGAAGCGGTCAATGCAAATGAAAAAGCAACCTACCATACAGATCGTAGACTAAAATAAGAAACAACCGGCAGTATTTCGGACTGACCGGTTTTTTCTTATCATGTCTAGCTACAGGCGCCAGCCCATCGGAGGCTCACAGGATGTGAGTCACGCAGCCATTGCCGCAGGACGCGGCGTACTTAGGCTACGTTCCTTGAAAGCAATCCAGCTATGTGGCAAAGTGCGCCACGTCGCTAGATCGACTTATGCCTGTCGGGGCTGAACGGCGCCTTCCGCTTTTCTTTACGAAAGACCCTAAACGTTTAATAATTTATGCCGAAGTAAAGAATAGAGCATAACTTAGTGCATAAGCTACTAACGAAAGGAGCGAGAACAAATGAAAATCCAAAAATTTAATGTACCTGCTATTAATCCATACAAAGCAAACCAGGTAAAAGCAGAAAAGTCCGAACAGCAAGCGAAAATGAAAACCGATAAACTCGAAATTTCATCCGAAGCAAAAAAACTTTCGGAAACTTCCACATTTACAGCGGGGCGCAATGAGCGTATCCAAGAATTAAAAGCGCAAGTCCAAGCTGGAACGTACGAAGTCAATCCCGAACAGCTCGCCTCCAACTTGGTGAAGTACTTTAAACCGTAAATACTGACTGATTATGAAAGTAGGAAAAAAACATGTCTATCACAACCATCCTGACGTCACTTAACAACCTGGAAAAACTTCATAGAAGCCTGCTCCGGATTGCTTACGACAAGACGGCAGTTATCAAAAACGGGGACATGGAAGGACTCGACCAATTGTTGAAAGATGAGCAATCTCATTTGGCTGCTATCATCCAAATGGACGGTCTCAGACAACGGGATGTGGCGCAGTATTTGGCTGATCAAGGACGATCAGCATCACTCAATCCAACCGTCACAGACTTGCTCGACGTCGTACCGGAAGCGGACAAGGAAAGCCTTGAGGAGGCGAGGGACCGTCTCCTGCACGCAATTCACGACTTGAAATGGCAAAATGATCTGAACCAGAAGTTGACCTACCAGTCCCTTCAATTCGTGAATTTGTCGCTGGACATCGTCCGACCGCGTCCGGAATCAACCAACTACTCAAAAACAGAAATTAATGGAAACAAACTATCAACTAAACAAACAACCTTTGATACAAATGCCTGAGGGGGGAAACTAATGTCTACATTTATGGGACTTGAAACAAGTAAACGCGGCTTGTTCACACAACAATCCGCGCTCTATACAACAGGGCACAACATCAGTAACGCCAACACACTTGGCTACTCACGCCAGCGTGTCAATATGGAAGCAACAGCAGGATTCCCAGGCGTCGGTCTAAGTGCCGGCACAATGCCTGGATTCTTGGGGACTGGTGTTCAAGCTGGGTCTATCCAACGTATCCGTGATGGCTTTGTTGATCAGCAGTATAGACAGGAATCCAACAAACTTGGTTACTGGGATTCTCAAACAAAAGCGATTTCTCAAATGGAAGACGTCATGAACGAGCCTTCCGCATACGGACTGCAGAAATCACTCAGCGAGTTTTGGCAATCGCTGCAAGACCTTGCCGTCAACCCAGAAAACGGCGGTGCACGCGCAGTCGTCGTACAAAACGGTCAGGCAGTTGCAGATTCGTTCAACTACATGCACAAATCATTGACCGAAATCCAGACAAACCTAGGAAAAGAAATTGATGTATCGGCTGGTCAAGTCAACTCTATCCTTATACAGATTTCAGAGCTAAATGCACAAATTAAACAAGTCGAACCGAACGGCTATTTACCGAATGACTTATACGATGCACGGGATACTCTTTTGGATGAACTATCTAGCTACTTCCCGATTGAAACGAGCTACGAACCCTCAGGTGGACGAGCTTTAGCGATTGCTGAAGGATCAGTGACAGTCTCCATGAAAATTAATGGTACACCTGTTGTGCTTGTTCAAGGGGACAAATCTGCGACTTTAGAAACGAATCCAAGAGCGCTTGTAGAAGATGCTACCAAGAACAATCTACCAATCAGTGGAATAGATATTACGAAAATAGATGGAACAAAACAGCTTGTTGAACATACAAACTTACTGAATCTAGGGAAATTGAAATCGTTGATGAATTCATATGGAACTTCAGACGACAAAGGCATGTACCCAAAAATGATTGCAGAGTTAAACAAAATGGCCGCTGCCTTTGGTGATCAAATGAACATCGTCCATACAAGTGGAACAGATATAAATGGCGTCAAAGGCGGAAACTTCTTTGATACAAAAGGTCCTGGTCCATTTACAGCTGGGAATATAGTTGTATCTGATGCCCTCGCGAAAGATCCCAGCAAACTCGCTGCATCAGATTCTACTGGAACTGAAGAAGGTAACGGCAAGAACGCGAAGAAACTTGGCGATGTTCTTTTTGCAAAATTGGATGCCCTTGAAGGTTCAACAATCCAAACCTACTTCCAAGGCGTTATCGGGCAACTAGGTGTAGATGGCCGACAAGCTGAACGAATGACATTCAATACAACAACATTACTAGGTGCCGTTGCAAACCGCCGTGACTCCATCAGCTCCGTTTCACTAGACGAAGAAATGACAGACATGATCAGATTCCAACAAGCCTACAACGCATCCGCACGCATGATAACCGTCGTCGACGAAACACTCGACAAGATCATCAATGGCATGGGCCGAGTAGGAATGTAAGAAAGGAGCAACAACTAAATGCGCGTAACTCAATCAATGCTATCCAATAATATGCTACGGAACCTTTCCACGAGCTACAATAATATGGGCAAACTACAAGATCAGCTTAATACGGGAAAAAAAGTTAATCGTCCGTCAGATGATCCCGTCGTCGCCATGAAAGGCATGGGCTACCGCATGCAAGTCGACAAAGTCGCTCAATACCAACGTAATTTAGGTGAAGTCAACAACTACCTTGACAGTTCGGATGACGCGCTAGATAAAGTTGGACAAGCGATGCACCGTGCGAAGGAACTTGTGACAAGTGCTGCGAATGGCACAATGACGCCAGAAGACAAAGAAAAGGTACAAAGTGAACTTGATCAGCTACGAAAGCATATTCAAGACATGGCCAATACAAAAGTTGGGGATAAGTATATATTTAGCGGAACGAAGACCGCATCGCCACTCCACAATGGTACTGACTATGAAACGGATCCAGCATTCTCTAAAAGCGTAGAAATTGAAGTGTTCGATGGCGTTTCATTAAACGTAAATACGGATGCGGCGGCACTCTTCAAAGGCATTGATGATATGTTCGCCACATTTAATACCACCACTGACTTTAGTGCTGCAATCGCACAAGTCGACGCCAACATGGACAAAGTACTAACAACACGTGCCGACATCGGTGCACGCCAAAATCGTGTTGAAATGATGGGGAATCGCTTAGAATCTCAAGAAGCCTCTGCAAAAAAACAAATGAGCGAAAACGAAGACATCGACTACGAAAAGGCAATCACTGAAATGCTAACACTAGAATCAATCCATCGTGCCGCGCTTTCTGTCGGCTCTCGTATTATCCAACCGTCTCTAGTAGACTTTTTACGATAAAATAGAAAAACGATCTTTCCATGTGGAAGATCGTTTTTTCAAAGGATGAGAAAAATGAACATCCCACAACTGTCAGTAACAACAACAAAAGCCCAACTAGGTTTGACCACCCAACAACCAACCCAACAAATAGAACAACCAAAAGCAACACTAGATATCCAACAACCAAAAGCCGAAATGATAATTAACACAACAAAGTCGAGACTATCCATAGATACGACTCAAGCACGTGCAGATATGGACTTAAAAAGTGCCGCCCGCCGTACAGAAGAAGTCGCCCAGTATGCCCGTTCAGAAGTCACCAATGGAATCGCTCGCCGTGCACAAGATGGCAGTGAAATGATGAGAATTGAAAACGGCGGAAATCCAATCCAGACATTTGCCGAAAGAGCATTCAGACAACCCTATAGCAGTTTAAACGTGAAGTTCATCCCGTCCTATGGCAGTGTCAAAGTTTCATTTGAACCCGGCAGTGTGGATATTCGAGTAGAGCCTCAACAAGTGATTAATAACAGCTCAGCGAATAAACCGATTCATACATATACACCAGGAAAAGTAACAACAGAGCTACTTCAAAAACCATCCATTCAGATTGATTGGAAGGTCTAACTAACATACTCAATGCCAAGCATATTCAGAGGCAAAGAAGATACCGGCTGCCAGACACAGACATCCATTCGCGTTCCTCAGCGAATTGTGGCAAAGCCTGGCACCCCAAAAAGGAGGAAAAATTATGAAAATCCAATCCACAATCCTAGGAGAAGTAGAAGCATCCGAATCCGAAATCCTCACATTCGAAAACGGCTTACCAGGCTTCGAAAACGAAAAAAACTTTATACTACTCTCTATAGATGGAAATGAAGTCTATCAAATTCTCCAGTCCATCAATTCCAAAGAAGTTGGCTTTGTTACAGCAAATCCCTACTTATTTACAAACGACTATACTATTGATTTGGATGAATCAACCGTAGAGACCCTTAACATAGAGTCCGAAGAAGATATAATTGTCTTAACAATCGTCACAGTCAAAGAACCATTCAACACCTCAACCGTAAACTTAAAAGCACCCGTCATCATCAACACAAAAACCAAAAAAGCAAAACAATGCATTCTGGAAAACGCGGCATATCCAATCAGATATGCCATCGAAGCCAACATGCAGAAAGACAAGGGGTGACGGAATGCTCGTATTATCTCGAAAAAAAGGTGAATCCATTTGGCTCGGAGATGAAATCGAAATTACCATCAGTGAAATAAAAGGCGACCAAGTCCGAATCGCCATCAACGCACCCAAAAACATCACCATTCTACGGGGAGAACTAATAAAAGAAGTATCAGAATCCAACACAGAAGCCGTTAAAATAGACGGTTTTATAGACTTTCTTAAAAATGAAAAAAAATAAAAATCCGGGTGCCAGTTACCGACTCAATTCACGTTCCAAAAGGAAGGCATTCTAAGTACGCCACATCCAAAGGTGCCTTAATTTCTGCAAAGAACGCAGAAATTAAGGCAAACCGAACCCTTCGCAGTTCGATTGGCAACGAATGCATGACCAACATCCTGTTGGCCTAATTGTGGCGGCAACTGGCACCCATTTTAAAATTAAAATTTATTTCTATTAAACATTCTAAAAGGGAATCCGATAATAGAGTTGTAGCGAGGAAAACGGGGTCCGGCCGGCCCGGTCTCTTCGGTATAAAAAATGTGCTCACAAGGATGTGAGCAACATACATTCAAGGAGGAAATTATAATGAGAATTAATCACAACATCGCAGCACTTAACACACACCGTCAGTTGAATGCAGCTACAACGAACCAATCTAAATCAATGGAGAAGTTATCTTCAGGAATGCGTATTAATAAAGCTGGGGACGATGCAGCTGGACTAGCTATCTCTGAGAAAATGCGTGGGCAAATTCGCGGGTTAGATCAAGCGTCATCGAATGCACAAGACGGTATTTCTATGATTGCAACTGGTGAAGGAGCTTTAAATGAAACTCATGATATTCTTCAACGTATGCGTGAGTTATCTGTTCAAGCTGGTAATGATACGAATACTGCATCTGATAGGGGACAAATTCAAAAAGAAGTTGACGATTTAGTTGCTGAAATTGATCGTATTGCTACAACTACTCAATTTAATACACAAAACCTATTAGATCAAACCGGGGGAACAACTGGTAAGTTCACTTTCCAAATTGGTGCTAATAAAGACCAGAAATTAGATGTTACATTTGCGAAAATGGATTCAGCTTCTTTAGGTTTAACTGCATTGAAAGTAGATACAGATGCAGGAACAGCATCGGCTTCTATTAAAACAATTGATGATGCAATCACGAAAGTATCAGATGAACGCTCTCAATTAGGAGCGAAACAAAATCGCCTAGAGCATACAATTAACAATCTAAATACTTCTTCTGAAAACCTAACTGCCGCGGAATCACGTATCCGTGACGTTGATTATGCTTTAGCTGCCTAAGCAGTGACAAGCACAGTCGTCCTAGCTGGTAACGGCTAGTGAGTATGATCGGGTGAATTGCTGGAAACCCCTTAGAGCTTTTCTTGCCACAACGTAGTTGGAAACAACAAGCGTGACGGTTCGAAAAAAGAAAAGATTGGGCAATCAGCAGCGAAGCTCCTGTCTCGAAAGAGTGGAGAACGTCCAACGACTAGGATAGACCATCTAAGGCTTTGGCTATGATGATGAAATCCATAGGTGAACCAATGTCCATCAGCATTGCGAATCCGAAGCGCCCGACCCCTACTAAGAAATTAGAGGGTGAAGATATAGTCTAGTCATTTATGAAAGTAAATGTTTCGCACGATGGCGAAAGAAATGATGGAACAAACAAAGAATTCTATTCTTGCACAAGCTTCTCAGGCAATGCTTGCACAAGCAAATCAGTTGCCACAAGGAGTTTTACAACTTCTTCGTTAATACTAAATTATATGAAAGGGGCTCTAGCTTTGCTAGGGTCTCTTTTTATTAAAGAGAGATTTTATTGGCTATGTTTAATGAAAATCAAAGGATGAATAACAAGTTTGTTAAAGTTATTCCAATCATTTCAAATCCAATAAATGATAAGATAATAAATTTTTATATAACATTTATTGATGATGTAAAAACAATCAATGGTACATGCAAGATTGATTTCCTTATCAGCATTCCAGAATGGCATAGGAGCTGGTTAGCTCCTATTAACAACCTATGCAAGGAAGATTGGATACAGGAACTGTCAAAACCATTTGATGAAAAGCTTAAAAATGAAATGCCTTTTGTTGCAGAAGAATTAAGTGAATTAGATTTAAAAGGGTTTTACAATCAAAACGTGGATGGATAGTAGATAGTAAATCCGCTGAAAAATCAAGCATATACCATAATATTGAGTATTCATGTAATGATGTTCATCAAAATAGGGCTTCTTTTCGGAGGGAAGTCCTTTTCCTGATTTGGAGGAGGAATAGTAACATGAAAAATTAAACTGCAAAATGTACGAACGATAAAATTATGCGGTCTAGAAATCCGGCCACTCTTTTCAATTGCTAAAACAATACTCACACAGTCGACTAATCGTTAGCCCAGTTTTACGCCGAATGATTGCCAGAGTCGTTCTGTGAATCTCCTCAATAACAATTTGGTATCCATTATGTTCTTTTTTACCCTCAATTAACGGATTGAATATTTTTAGAGCCTTTTGGGTGCAAACTACCTTGTGGATATCGTCAAACAAGGTATGTAACTTATTCAGTTTTTCATTGATTTAATACGCTGGTTTCACTATTTTGAACTTTGTGGGTAAGTAAATAGACGTTCGCTTTGCAGTCGGTCGGAGAGGACGTAAAGGTAAAGCCTTTCTGTCCATCGATCCATGCAACCAGGGTGAGACAAGGTAGAGAAAATAGATGATTTGAAACTGGTCATAGAGTAGAATTCGATTTTGCCCATCCATGACAAAACGAAGGATGAAATTGTTGAAAAGCAATTGAATCAACTACTCATTGTCCTCAGTAGAAAAACCATCAGTCGATAAAATTATTTTGCTAACAGTTTCATTAACTATCTTTAAATTCCCGTCATCCTGATGCCACCATGCCAATGCTCGTTCATCCAGATACTGTTAATAAAGACGAAAGGAAGAACCTTTTTTCTCTTTGATACCATAGCTTATATAAATTTGTAATCACTTCATCCGTCCTTGACTGCACGATGTAGCTTTCAGAATAACCCTTTTTTATTCGCAAATCGATCACTTTTCGATAGGTGGGGGGAAATAGAGGGATGAAATCTTTCAAATGCTCATAGCAATATTCAGCCCATCCAACGTCCTCTGTTCGGTGCATAAATTGAAAGCGAGGTTTTCTTCTTTCCTGCTTCCTAATGCAGCCGTCCCCCAATAACTTTCCGCTTATGTAATTATGAAATCCGCTTGTCTCACTCATCATAGTGACCTCCTTTCGAAATTGAGAACATTCATTCTTATTATACCAAAACTATTTCAAATTTGCCCAATTGAGCCGATATAAGAGATATGGAAATGTGACACATAATAAAATAGTTATTGGAGGAACACCTTATGAAACTTGTGTTTGGGCAACAGCAAATCGACTATAAAAATGTACCATCTTCAGACGATATCATTGGAAAAATCAATGAATTACTTGCAGAAAGTTATCATTTCAGCCATTTCATCGCGGACGGAACAGAAGTTTATGAGCAACATGAAGACTATTTGAATTTGAACGTAGATAGGGTAAAGATATTGGAAGTCGTCGCAAAGACAGAAAAAGAATTTATGAATGATGTACTCCTATCCGCAGAGGACTACCTTAAGCGTGCCAAACCCGAAATTGCGGTACTACCTAAAGGGTTTAACGTCCAGCCAACAACGGGAACATGGACAAGTTTTGAAATGCTGCTAGAGGGTGCACAGTGGTTGAATGACATGTTAGCAGTTATCGGAGATAGTAGAGAACGACCGGAAAACTGGGACGCTTATGCTAGTTTATCGGGTGTGATGCAAGGTGAACTCTCGAAACTTGGAGTAGCAGTCGAAAAAGAAAATCATGAACTGATTGGTGATATCCTTCGTCAGGGGCTGATTCCGAACTTTGAAGCGCTGGAAGTTGAGATTGGGAAGTCGATTGATACACAAGGGACTAGAGCGAATCTTAATTAATTGGTCACGGTAGCTCAATATTCTGTCTTCGTTTTCAGAAGACCACCGCATCAAAACATAACCGATAAATCGTACATAGTGTTTTTAGAAAATTGGAAGGTGTGAAGAAATGGTAGAAAAGACAAGAGAAATCATACTCCCTGAGTACATGTCCCAATTTCAATGTATCGGATCCGCTTGTGAGGATACATGTTGTGCAGGGTGGAGAGTGACTGTTGATAAAGAGACATATAAAAAATATAAAGATACAAGGAACCCTGAAATGAAAACCCTCTTGAATGAAAATGTGAAACGGAATCGTTCAGGTAATTCAGATGAGTCTTACGCTAAGATTAAAATGGACAACTCAGGTGATTGCACGCTTTTAGATGAAGATCATTTATGCAAGATACAAAAAGAATTAGGCCACGAATTTTTATCAAATACGTGCGCTGTATATCCTAGAAATTTGAATTTGGTCGATAATGTAGTCGAAAAAAGCGCGACATTGTCATGCCCTGAAGTGGCAAGACTTGTACTCTTGAATGAAAAAGGAATTGATTTCATTCAAGATGTGGAACCAAGTGATACGAAAGGGTTTTTGAAAAAGAATTCGATGTCAAAAGAACAGCAGGAATTATTTTGGAACCTACGCATATTTACCATAAAAATCTTACAAAATAGAGGCTTCTCGATAGAAGATAGGCTCATCATTCTAGGGCTATTCTATAGGAAATTCGATGGACTTAAGTCGGGGGGGAAAAGTGAGAAGGCACTATCGTTGATGCAAGAGTTTGAAATAGGTATAGACAATGGAAGTTTATCGGATTCCATTAAACAACTTCCCGGAAATATTTCATTTCAAGTAAGTATGTGTAAAAGCCTTCTAGAACACCGGTTAACAAGTCCGATTTCTAGTCAGCGATATGTGGAGTGCTTTAATGAGATGGCTGAGGGACTTGGTATTAATAGTGAATATGTTGAAGATGAAGTAATTCAACGCTATAAAGATGCATATGAAATGGCTTACAAGCCATTCATCGATAATCATGAGTATATTCTAGAAAATTACTTAGTGAATTATGTATTTACGAATTTATTCCCTTTCGATAAAAAAACGATAACAGATAGTTTCGCAATGCTTATTATAAACTTTTCAATGATAAAGTTGCACTTGATTGGAATGGCCAAATACCATAAGGGATTAAATAATGACTTAGTGATTAAGCTTGTTCAGTCTTATTCTAAGACAATAGATCATAATAATGCTTATTTGAAAAACGTTGAAAACCTTTTGAGAGAGCATGGCTACACGACCTTGGCACATATGGTAGTGCTTGTGAAGAGTTAATATAGCAAGATTTCTACTGTAAGCTAAAATTGATAATGTTCAGCTATGTCAGACGCTGTTCGGAAGGTACAAGGCAATTGCTTGCGTAGGCTCAATAAAGGTCGACTATGAATTGAAACTTTTCCTTTTATATGTTAAATTTAATAGTATAAAAGGTATTGATGCAATATGGCTATATTTATTGTCAATACAAGTCCGAAGGGAGTGTCAATATTTATGTGTAAATGACAATCCAACCTTTTCATTGTGAATACACTTATTGCTTTTTTATAACTTACGAGTAGCACTTATTTGCT
>NZ_JADPRZ010000047.1 GCF_017347095.1 Sporosarcina sp. E16_8
TTTTTGTGCGCCCAGCATGGGCGTAATCTATAGGGTGGAAGTCCCGAACTGTGAAGGTAGAAGTAACAGTTAGCTTAACGCAAGGGTGTCCATGGCGACGTGGAATCTGAAGGAAGCGAGCGGCAAACCTCCGGTCTGAGGAACACGAACTTCATATAAGGCTAAGTACAATTGGGTGAGTTTGCAAAACAAAACAAAGCCCTTTCTACCGAAGGTTGTACGGAGTAAATGAAGCAGATAGGTGGAGGGAAAGATTACGCTCTTACCTGGGGAGATCTGATGAACACGCTAAGTTCCCTTAGTAACTTGTCTAGTGATAGACAACTGAATCATCAGAAGTCAGCAGACGTCGTAGTACCAATTGGTCTAGAACAATTGGGAAGGACTGAACGATTAATGAGAGAATAGCCCTTGGCATTCCGAAGTTTATCATGACCACAGAAAACAAATGACCTCACTTGAGAGAAGGTAATGGTGAATCCCATGAGGGTCCTCTTGGAGGGTGGAGTAAACTCGGGCATTAAAAGAACAGCTATTCACGGAAGGAAGAACTAACGATGCTTATAAATCAAATCCTGTCACGGGAGAATATGCTTCAAGCACTAAAACGTGTAGAAAAGAATAAAGGAAGCCATGGAGTAGACATGATGCCCGTACAAACCTTACGTCAGCACATCCTCGAAAACTGGTCATCCATTAAGGAGCATATTCTCAACGGAGCCTATGAACCGCAACCAGTCCGCAGAATCGAAATCCCGAAACCTGACGGCGGAGTGCGCCTATTAGGTATCCCAACTGTAACAGACCGTTTGATTCAACAAGCAATTGCCCAAGTGCTATCCCGACTATATGACCCAAGCTTTTCAGACCATAGTTATGGTTTTCGACCAGGTCGAAGTGCACACGATGCAGTAAGAAAAGCAAAAGGCTATATAAGAGAGGGATATCGCTGGACGGTAGACATGGATTTAGAGAAATTCTTCGATAAGGTGAACCATGACCGTCTAATGAGTACACTTGCGAAAAGAATCAACGATAAACCATTACTCAAGTTAATTCGTAAATACTTACAATCGGGTGTATTAATCAATGGGATTGTCCTAGGTACGAATGAAGGAACGCCACAAGGCGGGCCCCTTAGCCCTCTGCTTTCAAATATTGTCCTAGACGAACTAGACATAGAGTTGGAACAACGAGGACACAAGTTTGTACGCTATGCTGACGACTGTAACATTTATGTGAAAACTAAACGTGCAGGTGAACGTGTAATGGAAAGTATACAATCATTCATTGAAACGAAACTACGATTAAAAGTAAACGAAAAGAAATCCGCAGTGGATCGCCCTTGGAAACGTAAATTTCTTGGATTTAGTTTTACTTCTAACAAAGAACCGAAGGTTCGAATCGCAAAAGAAAGCCAACAGCGAATGAAGAAGAAAATTCGAGAAATCACTTCAAGGAAGATGCCATATCCAATGGAATATCGTATACGTAAGCTGAATCAATACCTAATCGGATGGTGTGGCTATTTTGCATTAGCGGATACGAAGACAATTTTTACGGAGCTTGATGGTTGGATTCGAAGAAGGTTACGAATGTGCTTATGGAAGAATTGGAAGAAACCTAAAACGAAAGTGAAGAATCTTATTCGATTAGGTATTGCAGATTGGCAAGCCTATCAATGGGGAAATACACGAAAAAGTTACTGGAGAATATCGAAAAGTCCAATACTACACAGAACCCTTGGGAATTCCTATTGGAATTCCCAAGGGCTCAAAAGTCTGCAAGCTCGTTATGAAACCTTGCGTTATTTATCTTAATTGAACCGCCGTATACCGAACGGTACGTACGGTGGTGTGAGAGGTCGGGAGTTAATCACTCCCTCCTACTCGATTTCGTTAATCGTATGGTGGTCGTTCATCCATCGCTCTTCTAAGGCACGGGTACACGAAATGCTAAATCTTTTTGGGACGAAAGAATAGTTGGCTTCTTATCTAGATAAAGGCCGCCAAAGATACAATTTTGGCTACTCACTCCTTCTTTATGGTTTTTTTATTTTAAGGAAGTGTTAATTTCTACGAGGTATCACATGATGACAAGCGAGATTTTGCTAAAAGTAAGTAAGGAACCCATTGTAGAAAATGACACTGCCCTAAATTTAAAAAGGAAATGCTATAGAGAAGGATTCGGCAACCATACGATTAACAAGAAAGCTGCGTAGGGATGCGACAAAGTCTCATCCCTACGCAGCAAGAAATCACGATAATTGTATAGCAGTCGTTCAGTCCAAAGCGATCCAAAAACACCTGTACATTAGGCATCTAGTGTCTTATCAAAAAAGTTAGCGGTTATTTACTGATTAACCTTAGTTAATCAGCATATATGTTTTTCAGTATTTAAAAAAGCCTTCCCCTGACTTCCTTCCAAGACGACCGCCCCGCACATATTTTTTGAGCAAAGGAGCAGGGCGGTATTTCGAATCATTGGTTTCATTATAAAGAGTTTCCGCGACAAAAAGCATCGTATCAAGACCAATAAGATCTGCTAACGCAAGTGGGCCGATTGGATGACTTGCACCAAGCATCATGGCTTTATCAATGTCTTCCGCCGAAGCTATTCCTTCCCCCAAAACAAAAATCGCCTCGTTAATCATTGGCGTTAAAATTCGATTCACAGCAAACAATGGTGCTTCTTTTACTGAAATAGCAACTTTATGGAACTCTTCAGCTAATTCGTGAGCAGCTTGGAAGGTATCATCACTCGTCTGTTCACCCCTGATGATTTCAACCAGTTGCATAACCGGGACAGGATTGAAGAAATGCATACCGATAACCTGCCCACTTCGATTAACCGCGCTAGCCATTTCAGTTATGCTTAGCCCAGACGTATTAGATGCAAAAATAGTCGAAGGCTTACAAATTTGATCAAGTTCCGTAAACAGTTCTTTTTTAGGCTCTATCTGTTCAATAATCGCTTCCATAACAAAATCTACATCTTTAAGATCATCTATAGTGCTAGTCGGATGAATTCGATTTCTAATCTGATCGGCTACTGATTGATCTACTTTCCCTTTTTCTACATTGCGCGTTAAAGTCTGTTCGATTCGCTTTATTCCTCTTTCAAGACCGTCTGGGTTTTTATCAAACAAAGTTACTTCGTGACCCGCTTCCGCCGCCACCTGGGCAATACCATTGCCCATTGTGCCTGCGCCAACTACAGCAATTTTCCTTATCATACCTTCACTCCTTTTAATTACTCTTTATAAAAAGTCTCGGTAATTCTGTTGCTTTCATAGGAAACATCGCTGGACGCTTTTCTACAAAGGACTGAATTCCTTCGTTTGCATCCTCATGTTGACCTGCCCAATGAAGAAATTTAGACTCCACTAAATGGGACGTATATGGGTGATTTTCCCCAAGCATCTTCCATAACAGTTGTCTGGTAAAACTATTCGATGTCGCTGCAGTATTTTTCACGATTTCATATGCGATTTCATACGCTTTCTCCAGCGGATCCTCTTCCACGTATTGCACAAGACCCGCTTGCAGTGCTTCCTCAGTTGGTATGTACCGTCCAGTCAAGGTCCATTCCAGCGCTTTACCGATACCTACAATTCTTGGTAAAAACCATCCAGAGCTAGCCTCAGGACCGATTCCGCGTCGTCCGAATACAAATCCGATTTTCGCATCCTTCTTCACAATTCGAATGTCCATCGGTAAAGTCATCGTCATCCCAATACCAACTGCAGGCCCATTGATTGCCGCGATGATAGGTTTATTCACCTCATATACGGCCAAACTCACTTGACCACCTAGATCACGATACTCTTCAGCAGATTCATTAGAATCGAACGTAGATCCACCTTCCGCTAAATCCATTCCTGCACAAAATGCACGTCCACTCCCAGTAACAATGATGACTCGCACATCATCGTTGTCGTTTACTCCCTTGTAAAAATGAAGTAATTCTTCATTCATTTTGTGCGTATAGGCATTCATCACGGTAGGGCGATTTAACGTTAACGTCAAAACACCCCCTTGTAAGTCCGTTTTAATTGTTTCGTACAAGATGAGCAACCCCTTCTTCATACTCCCTAATTAGCAATTCCACAATTTCCTTTGTTGTTTCACGTTTCGTAACGCTTGTTACACCTTGACCTGCCGACCAAATATCCCGCCAGGCTTTGACATTAACCAAATGAGACAAATCCACTTCATCTTTTGGTTTTAATGTCGCTGGGTCAATCCCTTCTTTTACTATGCTTGGAATAAGATAATTTGCATGGATACCGCTAAATGAATCTGAGTAAAGAATATCTTCAATTGTCGAATCTATGACCATTTGTTTGAATTCCTCTTGTGCGCTACTTTCTTCTACTGCCAAAAAACGAGTACCCATATAGGCATAATCAGCCCCCATTAACTGTGCAGCTGCGACGTCTGCGCCTGTTGAAATCGTTCCCGATAATACGATTGTTCCGTTATAAAAGCTTTTCACCGCTGCAATAAATGCAAATGGATTCAACGTTCCCCCATGGCCTCCCGCACCAGCGCATACTAAAATCAAGCCATCTACTCCTGACTGTGCCGCTTTTTTTGCGTGTTTTACATTTGCCACATCCGAATAAACGAGACCTCCATAGCTATGAACGATTTCCTTCACTTCCCCTGGATGACCGAGTGAAGTAATGACAATCGGGGGTTCATATTTTCGGATTAACTCAAGATCGTCCTCATAACGCCCATTTGTTTTTTTATGACAAATAAAGTTCACTGCCCAAGGAATATCACCTAAACCCTCTTTTACTTCTTGTAACCATTCGGCACACTTCTCTACTGGACGTGCATTTAGTAGAGGGAATGAGCCGATGACGCCTGCTTTTCCAGCCTCAATCACCATTTTTGGTGTGGATACTAAAAACATAGGTGAGATAATCACTGGTATTTTAAGCATTTTCAATCACTACCGCAATTCCTTGTCCTCCACCGATACATAAGCTCGCCACAGCATACCTTGCATTACGCCGCTTTAATTCATATGCAGCTGACAATAAAATTCTTGTTCCACTTGCGCCTACCGGATGTCCTAGCGCAATCGCGCCGCCATTCACATTTGTTTTCGAACGATCCAATCCTAACTCTTTTTCGACGGCTAAGTACTGGGCAGCAAATGCTTCATTCACTTCCACAATATCCATATCTTCAATGGTCAGACCCGCCCGTTCTAATGCTTGCTTGATCGCTGGAACCGGACCTATTCCCATAATTGTCGGATCCACTCCAACTACACCCCAGGAAACAATACGTGCGATTGGCTTTAATCCACGCTCTTGTACAGCTTTTTCACTGGCGACAACAACGGATGCTGCTCCGTCATTAATCCCTGAGGCATTTCCGGCTGTAACCGTTCCCTCTTTTTTAAATGCAGGTCGAAGCTTCGCCAATCCCACAACATCCGCATCCGGTCTAATATGCTCATCTTTGTCAACCATCACTGTATTTTTGCGTGTTTTCACTTCGACCGCTATAATTTCTTCAGCAAATAGACCATTTTCTACTGCTTTTGCCGCACGCCAATTCGACTCGACGGCAATTGCATCTTGTTCTTCCCTGGAAATCGAATACTGTTCCGCCAGCTTCTCTGCTGTCATCCCCATACCGCTTCCTGTGTATTGATCCGTCAATGTCGCTTGCAACATATCTTCAAACTGCAAGTTCCCAAGCTTTGAACCACTAAACCGTTGTTCAAAATTTGAGTACGGAGATTGCGACATATTTTCCGCCCCACCAGCTAAAACAATAGCCGCTTCCCCCAATAAAATATGTTGTGCCGCTGTTACAACCGCCTGCATTCCCGATCCGCATAGCCGGTTCAATGTCAGTGCAGGAACTTCTTGTGGAACTCCTGCTTTTAATCCAATATGGCGTGCAATATATGCGGAACTTTTTCCTGTATGAATCACATTGCCATAGATGACATGATCCACTTGTTCAGGTTGCACATTCGAACGCTTCAATGCTTCAATTGCAGTTGCTGTACCGAGCTCCGTAGCATCTACCTTTGCAAAAGACCCTCCAAATTCTGTAAATGCCGTTCGTGCTCCATCGACGATATATACGTTAGTCATATTCCATCTTCCCCTTTCGATAATTCAAAACTTCCCTTGAGTTTTATTTCACCCTTTGAATCGACTATTTCAAGACTTCCTATATCAATAACAGCTTCCGCATTAGGTTCCAACAACTTTCCTTTAATCACGAGAGTTTCTCCAGGATAAGTCGGTGCCATAAAGCGTACGCCAAAACGATGAAGCCTACGTTTTGGAAACCATTCCTCTATCGCTTGGGAGGCCCACCCCATCAAAAACATACCGTGGACAATTACGTCCGGGTACCCCTTTTCATTAGCAATATGAGAAACCGTATGAATTTTATTGAAGTCTCCCGATGCCCCGGCATACTTAACTAAATCAATATGCTCAATTGGTGGCTTTATAATAGAAGGTAATTCTTTCACAGTCCCACCTCAATCAACGTAGCATGATTCAGCATGACCGTTTCAGACAGCTGATTTTTGTAAATTGTTTCTAGAAAGTAAAATGTTTTCCCATACTTATGTGAGATTTCTTTTATCGTTACTACTGCTGAAATCCTATCACCTGCATACATAGTTTCCACATATTCAAAAGACTGCTCACCATGCAAAACATTTTCAGGGTGAAGTTTTAGAAATCCAAACAATTGATAAAAACCATGATCATTCCAAAAGTCGATTACAGTAGCAAATGTAGGTGGAACAGGGATATTCTTAAACCCTTGTAGTAGGGCAGCCTCTTTGTTGAAATAGATAGGATTTACCAGTCCAATCGCTTGTGCAAATTCTTTTATTTTACCCGCTTCAATTACAAATTCAGCGTAGTGAAAATTCAGACTTCCTTCTTCGTTATCAGGCATAGGCTTTACCCACCTAACTCCATTTTCATTCACAATAGCCGATTCATTCGAGTAAGATTTGCCATCTCAAATAAATTGGAAACTGCTTTATTTAAAAATTCAAATCGATCATCATTAATTTCTCCGTTTTTCCACCTGTAGTATATTTGCTGAAGTATGACACCCAGCTTATAGAAACCAAATGCCACATAGTAAGAAATGTCCGAAACGTCACGGCCACTCAATCGAGCATATTCCTCAACAAACGCTCTTCTACTATAAAAGCCTGGTTGATTGCTTACAATATTTATTCCCATGTCGGGGTCACCAGATTGTCCCCAGTAAGCAACTGTTGACCCGATATCAGTTAATGGATCACCAATTGTGGACAATTCCCAATCAAGAACACCGATTGTTTTTCCAGGATTCGTTTCATCAAGAACGAGATTATTTAGTTTGAAATCATTATGAACGATTGCAGTATCGCTTTTTAACGGCCTGTTTACTTTCAACCAATTTTCCAATTCAGATACATGTGAAAACGAATCCGTTTTGGATTGATCGTATCTTTTTATCCAACCGTTAACTTGTCTTTCTAAATAGCCTTCGGGTTTTCCCATATTCTCTAATCCTGCTTTTTTATAATCAATCGATTGAAGTTGCACTAACGTTTCGATTGTATTTTTTGAAATTAGAGGGCCAGCTTGTTGCGAACTACCATAAGATGCTGGTAGTTTATCATCAAGTACAATTCCCTGTTTCTTTTCCATTACATAAAAGTGCTTATCCATGACCATTTGATCCTCACAATATACATATGGTTTAGGAGCTAATGGAAATACTGGATTTACTTTATCCAAAATAGAAAACTCCCTTTGCATATCGTGTGCTCTCGGGGGAATCTCTCCAAAAGGTGGTCTCCTTAAAACACCTTCCCAGTCACCTACACGAAGCAAATAGGTTGAATTCGAGTAGCCTTCAGAAAATTTATTTACTACCATACTCCCACTAGGGATTTCTTTAATAGACTTCCTCAAGTATTCTTCTACTTTTGCCCAGTCTATGAATTGTCGATCTATATTATTTTCATTGATTGCAGTATCCATAATTCTCCCACTCCTAATCTATAGCGTTTTGCATACGTGAATAATCATTGATTATTTTATTTCCGATGAAAACAGGAAGCACATTTACTTTTTCATGATGTTGAATGACTAGATTCATCGATTCCATAAAACCAAAATCGCTAAGAAGAGAGGCCGTTTCACTATCAAGCAAGTTTTGAAAAGAAATCGAGTGAGAATGTAAATACGTTTCTCTCGCAACCTTCGATGCATCGGAAAGTAAATAGTCTCCTTTCCCCATTAGGTGATCAATGATTTGCCCTGCACCAACAAAATCTTCCATAGAAAAACGATTATCATTTCCTGAACAAATTAAGACAATAGAGGAACCATCATCTTGTTCATGAAGACGGCTCGCTATAAGATGACCATTTATAATAGAAGAAACATATAAAAACTTTGCTCCTTTTGCCTTTTCAATTGCTCGGGTTCCATTAGTCGAACAAATGATAGCTGATTTCCTCTGTTCAGATAGCTCAATTAAAGTCGGATCTGGGTATAAAAAACCTTCGACAGGCTCCCCCTTTGCTTCACCGAGTAAGATATAAGGTTCTGTTTGACGAGCAGCAAAAACCTTAGCACTCTCAATGTCTTCCATTGCATAAATCGGTTCGTAATTATTCTTTAATAAGAATGCAATCGTAGAAGTAGCCAAGAATACATCGAGAACAACCGCTGTGCAATCTATCAATTTGTCGGGTTCTACCATCTCTTTTTGTGTAATAACATGAACTTTTCTCATTAACATCCATTCCTTAGAATTTCATTATTTTTGCTACAGATTTAAATGCTTTGCAAACTCCCGCCTATCAGAAACCTTCAAGCTCTTCACTTTTATCGATGACGAGTAAAGTTGGTTTTTTTTCTTTAATATTACGAATAAAAATGAATATATTTTCAATTATTATCATTGTAAATGCGATTGGAATAATGAAGAACAATGGATAAAGAGTGTACATTGTACCTGCAGCTGGAAACGCCGTTTTCCTTTCCATTCCGTTCATTGCAAAATCCCAACTGAACTGTACGATTAATACGAGAATGAATATTTCAATTAGTAGCATAAAGTAAATTAAGCCTTTCTGCACTTTCTCCCCAAGTCTAGCCATAATTAAATCCATTTTGGGTAGGACGCTCGAAGAATAGACATATGCAAGTGAGGGGAATACAACTAATGGCATCAAATAGTTTTGAACAATTTCAAAACCACCACGGATTGAGCCAGAAAATACATTTCTAACAAAAACATCATAAGAAATAAAAAACATCATTGCTAATACACTAATTCCACTAATCCAGACTCCTAGTCCCTTTAGGTACCCGAAAACTTTATATGCTTTTAAAATACCTTCCATAGATTATCCCTCCTATCTTTCTGTTAGCCCATTGAATTCGGTAGCCATGTAACAATTTGTGGAAATGCAATCATTAGACCCCCGACTACAATCATTGCAACTGCTGCAAAGATCATACCGATTCTAAATATGGGTCCAGATCCAATTCCACTGACTCCCGCAACAGCATATACACTCAGTCCAACCGGAGGAGTAAGTAGCCCAATCGTACAAATAACTGCGATAAATACGCCAAACCACAAAATATCAACTTGCAATTCTATAATAATTGGAAGTAGAACTGGAATGGACATTAGTATTACCGCTGCACCTTCAATAAACATAAACATTATAAATAAGACGATGGAAATGGCAATTAGGACAAGAGTTGGTGAATCCATTATTGGCTCGATCATCACGATAAGTTTTCTCGGTAAAAGTGAAAGCGAAACAAACTTCCCGAAGATTTGGGCACCAATCATGATAATCATGACCATTCCGGTTAATTTTACTGTTTCAGTTAAAGAGCTTTTGAAAAACTGTAAATTCACCTTTCCAAGAATCAATGCCGCAATAAGTCCGACAAGTGAGCCGACTGCACCAGCCTCAGTTGGAGTAAATATCCCCGAGTAAATTCCCCCAAAAATGACTCCCATGATTACAACTCCAATAATACTTACGGTAACTAGTCGTAACGCGGAAACTTTCTCCCGTTTATCCTCTTCCATAGTTACTGCTGTTTCTACTACACTTTTTTCTTTATATTTTTTGTCGTCGATCAGAATCTTATTATCTTTTTGTGTTTCCATTGCGTTACTTTTTTTTCTTTCCAAGTTAAAGATGACTAGCATTACTAAGATGAAAACAGTCATTGTCAAAATACCAGGAATAAAAGCGCCTATAAACAACTTTCCTACCGGAGTTTCTGTCGCTACCCCATATAGAATCAATATAATACTTGGCGGAATAATTCCAGATAAAGAACCCCCAGCTGCCGCAATTGCCCCTGATAAAGGCGCGCTGTAACCATGTCTTCGAAGTTCTGGAATCGCTACTTGCCCTAATGAAGCAGCAGTCGCTGTCCCCGATCCAGATACAGCTCCAAGCATTCCACCGATAAATAAAGTGAGTACTCCAAGTAAACTATTTCTTCCTTTTGAAACCTTGTGTACCATATAAAAAATATCTTGTACAAGCCCTGATTGAAGTATAAACTGAGCCATTAACACAAATAGGGGTATTGTTGTCAAAGTATAACTAGCAACTCTGTTGAAAGGTTCTTTCCCTAGAAGGCCTGGAAGAATACCAAATCCCTCCAATAAAATTAAGCCAATGATTCCACTCGCAAGAAGTACTGAATGTATATATAATCCTGAAACTAGCAGTATGAGCATCATCGCTATAACAATTCCTATAACGAGCAAACTATTCATATTTTACCCCCAACTTTTTAATAATGTTCAAGAAAAAAGGGAACAGACACCAAATTAGTATGTTATTCCCTGCTTTTGAATTATTCTAGACTCATTACGGATTCAGGCACTTCCCCGCCTTCTTCAATTAAAATATCTCGCCATAAAACTACCAATTTATTTCCTGGAAGTCCATTAGACTCTAAGAGTTCTGCATAGTTACTCCATGTATCTTCAACTCCTGTACTAAGATGATCTTGTACATCTTGACTTAAGGTTGAAAACTCCACGAATTTCCCACCTTTCGTTTCATTTTCGGCTATGGCTTTTTCGGCCCTATCTATCCATTCCTGAGCACCAGGAGTAAATATTTCATCATTTGCCTGTATCATTGCTTCTTGCACACTTTCAGGAAGCGTTTCCCACTTCTCTTTACTCATACCTATAAAGCCATTGAAATGACCAAAGTTAATTCCGGTTACAGTGTATCTAAATAAATCTTGGAAACCGTAACCCGACCAGTCAGCAATACTATAAAAACTCCCGTCAAATGTTCCTCTGCTCAATGCATCATACATTTCAACCGCTGGCATAGTAACACTGTTGATCCCCGTTTTTCCTGCATAGACTTCATGTATTCTAGAAGGTGTACGAAGTGAAGTACCTTTAATATCACTTGCCGCATTAAATTCTTTTCCTGTAGTTGAAATGGAATATTCCATAGTAGTTGAAATTGGGAATACTTTAAAATCAGCAAATTGCATTTCGGCATACGTTTTACCATCTGCCAATACCTCATCACTTTCAAGAAGTTTTTTCCAAGCATTGGAAGCGATTAATGTATCCGAATGGCTTAATGGCAACATTGTTACCTCTGCCATCGGATATTGATCGGGTTCATAAATTGGCAGTACAAGTGCCACATCCACCGTTCCATCCAGAACAGCATCTGCTTCATCAGGCACAGCCACAAGTTCCCCTCCAGTAAAAGTTTCGAATTCGACTTGACCATCTGTCAATTCCTCAACACGCTCCATCCATGGCACCATGGAGTTCGCCCACCAAGCATGCTGTGCACTTAAACCCGTTGCAGCACGTAATTTGATCGTTTCACCTTCCTCATATGCTTCATTCGATTTCTCCTCACTACAACCACCGAGAACTAACATAAGACCTACTAACGCAATAATGGTTTTTGATTTAGCTTTTCTCATTAGTTTTCCTCCATCCACTCTTTAAGTTCGTTCAGGGGATTGAATATTGCGTCTACTTAAGCTGTGACTATCCCTAGAAATTCTACTTCCCAGTAAACTGTGCTTCTCTTTTCTCAAAGAAAGCGGTTATACCTTCTCTATGATCTTGAGTTTGCAGGAGCATCGTCTGAATCATATTTTCCTGCATAAAAGCAGTTTCTTTATGGAGTTCCCCAACATGATTCACTAAATACTTAACGTATTTATTACTAATACTAGGTCCTTTTACAATAAACTCAGCAAATTCAAATGCTTCATCGACTACGGACCCTTTACTAATACGGTTAATAATTCCATTTGAATGTGCTTCTTGAGCAGAAATGACTTTTCCCGATGATATCCACTCTTTAGCAATCGGGGGTGAGACCCTTTCGGTTAGTAACTTTATTAAACCTAAATCGGGGATCAACCCAATGTTCGTAAAACTCAATGCAAATTTAGCATCTTCATCTGCTACGATAAAATCCGCAGCAAGTGCAATGCTAAAGCCCGCACCCGCTGCATATCCATGCACAGCAGCTATTACATACTTATCCATATCCATTAGTTTTTTTGATAGACCTGATACAAAGTCAATCCACTTCACTATCTCATTAGAATCCGACAAGTTTTTCATAGACTCAATGTCACCGCCCGCACAAAAAGCTTTTCCATTCCCCGAAACAATAATCGCTTTTATAGCATCATCTTGAAGCAGTGTGTTCAATGAATGAATCACTTGTTCAACCATCTCCCTGGACAATGCGTTCAACTTATCTGGTCGATTGAGTATAATATGTCCAATTCGATTCTTTATATCAATTTCCACTAGATTTTCCACAAGCACACCTCCTCAAATGTAAGCAATTTCACATATTAGGGTTTAACAATAAGTTTCCCCCACGTCTTGCGATCAGCCAGTAAGTCCAATGCATCTGGTATTGTTCCAAATGAAAATTCTTTATAAATTAATGGGCTAATCATCCCTTTTTTATAAAGATCCATTAATTCCAAGTGTGCTTTCATTACTTCTTTCGGCATCAAGTTACGAAAGAGACCAAAATGGACACCAACAATAGAATAATTCTTTATTAACGCATGATTCGTTGGAGCATCCGCAATACGTCCTCCTGCGAAACCGATAACTAGAATTCTTCCTTCGAAAGCAATGCATTTTCTAGAACGGTCAAAAGTATCCCCACCCACAGGATCGAAAATAACGTCGGCACCTCTTCCATCTGTTATTTCCTTCACAATTTGAACAAAATCATTTGACCTATAATTGATGACGAAATCTGCTCCGAGTTCTTTACACACTTGTATTTTTTCATCGCTACCTGCTGTCGCAATAACTGTTGCTCCTGCTGCTTTTCCGAGTTGAATTGCGGCAGATCCAACTCCTCCTGAACCCGCATGAACAAGAAGCGTTTCGCCTGCTAGTAGATTGGCATTGCGATGTAGAGCGTAGTACGCCGTCTGATAGGTTATAAACAAAGCAGCCGCTTCATTGTATGAAAGGCTATCTGGGATAGGAAAAACCGACTTTTCCGCTACTACCACGTATTCAGAAAAACCACCCTTTGGAAGATGAGGTGTAGCCAAAACCCGTTGCCCAACTGAAAAGTTGATCCCTTCACCAAATTCTTCAATGACTCCTGAAATTTCGGCCCCTGGTGTAAATGGCAAAGGATGTTTCTCCTGATATTTCCCCTGGCATTGTAATATATCAAAAAAGTTTAGGGCGATCGCTTCTACCTTTATCAATACTTCTCCTGCTTTAGGAACTGGTTTAGACATATCAACTAAACTTAGCGCATCTTGAGGATCTCCAAGTTGCGTAACTTGCCATGTATTCATCTATCTTCCTCCCGCATAGTAGTGGTCGCAACTTGTTATCCTCCTTGTATTCATCCCAGTATTACTAGATCATTTCAGCACTAATTTCTTGTTTTCGTCTTCCATCTGTGGTTGCTTTTGCTGCAATTGTTCACGTAATTCAAGACGTCCAATATCACGTAAATGGACTTGGTCTGGTCCATCTACAATTCGAAGCGTTCGTGCATTCGCCCAATGTGCCGCAAGTGGTGTGTCATCTGAAACACCCGCCCCACCAAATAACTGAATGGCACGATCGATTACGTTAAGCGATACTCTAGGAACAGCAATTTTGATCATAGCAATTTCCTTGCGTGCAGCTTTTGCACCTTCCATATCAATTTTGTGTGCAGCATGCAATGTTAGTAAACGGGCTTGTTCGATTTCAATTCGACTTTCTGCAATCGCCTCTTTAATTACATCTTTATCAACTAATTTGGAACCAAATGCCTCTCTTTCATTCGCTCGATTGATTAATAGTTCCAAAGCACGTTCAGCAGCTCCAATTGCACGCATGCAATGATGGATCCTTCCAGGTCCAAGTCTTCCTTGCGCAATTTCAAATCCTCTTCCCTCACCTAAAAGCATATTGGATACAGGAACACGAACATTATTATAGTGAACTTCAGCATGACCATGAGGCGCGTGGTCGTATCCGAAAACCGGTAAAAACCTTTTCACTTCAACTCCAGGAGCGTCGAAAGGTACAAGAATCATAGACTGTTGCTCATGTTTAGCTGCATTTTCATCGGTTTTCCCCATGACAATTGCAATTTTACAACGTGGATCCATTGCACCACTAGACCACCATTTTTTTGCGTTAATGACATATTCATCGCCGTCTCGGATGATGCTACCTTGGATATTAGTCGCATCAGATGAAGCAACATCGGGTTCCGTCATAGAAAACACGGAGCGAATCTCTCCATTCAACAATGGTTCAAGCCATTGTTGCTTTTGTTCCTCTGTTCCGTATTTAATCAGCACTTCCATGTTTCCTGTATCAGGAGCATTACAATTAAATACTTCCGGTGCGATTAATGACCTGCCCATGATTTCACAGAGATGCGCATACTCATAATTAGACAACCCTTGCCCATTTTTCGTATCATCAAGAAATAAGTTCCACAGACCCTGGGCTTTTGCTTTTTCTTTCAATTGCTCGATGATGGGTGGAACGGTCCAACGACTTTCTCCTTCATTCAATTGATTTTCAAAAAGTCCCTCGTTCGGATAAATATGTTCCTCCATAAACTTCAGTAATTTCACTTGCAGTTCTTTAGCATTTACCGTTAATTCTTTTAGCATTATTAATTCCCCCTAAGTTTTAATGTATTTTTCAATATTTTCCCCGAGGCATTCCTAGGTAGACTTTCTAGTATTTCAAACTCTTCCGGTACCTTGAATTTTGCTAGATGCTTCCTACAATGCTCCTGAATAGATAATAAATCTTCAGTCTTAATAGTAGGGCCTACGACAAACGCTTTCACTTTCTCACCAAAAATTGGATCAGGCTCTCCGATGACGGCCGCTTCTGCAACAGCTGGATGACTTTTAAGTACATCTTCCACTTCAATGGAAAATATCTTTTCCCCTCCCCGATTTATCATGTCCTTTTTCCGGTCGCGAATGTAGACAAAGCCGTCTTCATCTATTAGCCCAATATCACCCGAATGCCAGTAGCCGTCTGTAAAATTCGACGTATTCGCTTCTGGATTTTCCCAATATCCCTTAATTACCATTGGTCCCTTAATATAAAGTTCGCCGGCCTCACCTAATTGGCAGTCTTCACCCTCAAGATTTATGACCTTTATAGCTGCACCCCCAACTGGAAGACCTACTGAAGTAACCTTAGATTCGGAATACGTCACTGGCATGATTGTTGCGGGTGACGTAGTTTCCGTCGCTCCGTAGGCATTATGCAGTTCCGCATTAGGAAATGCCTTTTTTAGTACATCAAATGTTTGTTGATAAATAGGGGATCCACCAAAAGCCACTTTTCGAACAAATTCGAAGGAACTTTTTTGAAATTCATCGATCCTGGACAACATAATAAATATTGTCGGAACGTTAAATACGAAATTAATTTTATGTTTGATCATTAGATCGATATAAACATTATTTTGATAGCGATTCATGCTATACGCTGTACCACCTATATAAAACATATGCAATAGTTGACCAACTAGCCCTGTCACATGAAACATCGGGATTGCTATCAATGTTTTCATGCTACTATCCGTCTTAAGTATTTCCTTATAGTTCATCAAGTTATGAATTGTATTCATATGGGAAATTACCGCGCCTTTTGGACGTCCTGTAGTTCCTGATGTGTACAAGATAAATGCCGAGTCCTCTTCGTTTACTAGCACTGGTTCCAACCACTGATTATCCTTCGTCAGTTGGGAAAATGTATCCACACCATCTATTTCGAATATGTTTTTTTCGGTCGGGATTATTCCTTTAGCTTGATTGTTAACTTCTGTTACTTTCCACATAAACTCTTGTTCGCTTATCAATACCTTAGGTTTGGAATGGCCAAGTATATACTGGGTTTCATCAACCGATAATTTTATATTTACTGGGACCATAATCGCCCCTATCATTGCACAGGCAAAAAGCATAAGGGGAAATTGAATACGATTACCGATTAAGACCGCAACACGGTCCCCTTTTTGAACACCACAACTCTTTTGAAGATTAGCTGCAATACTAGTCGATAAAATATCAAGTTCTAGATAAGTCAGTGACCCCTCTTCCGTAACAATAGCTTCCTTGCTACCGAACTCCATTATATTGTCGGAAAGAATTTGACCAATTGAACTTGGACGGTTGGGGAAAACGTTTATTTCACCTCTATCAAATTGTCCGATTTCCTGGATGCCCATTATATCCCCCTTACTTTAATAACTTTACTATGTGATCCCCGAAGTTTTGTTTCAATTCATCCTTTGTCATTCTGCCTTCTGGACGATACCACTGTTGAATCCAGTTCGTGGATCCCAGAATCATCATTCTCACGATAAATGGATCCTCCACATAAAACTCTCCCAAAATTACCCCTTTCTCTATCGCCTGATCAAATAAACTCGAATAATATTTACGTAATTTTAAGACGGATTCTAATTGATAATCATCAAAAAAACTTCGGGGCTCTATAATTAGATTATTTGTTTCTTTTTCATCAATTACATAATCAATATGTGTAGCAATCATACTGCGAAGGATTTTTTCAGCCGTTCCTTCTCCTTCTAATACATCTTTAAGGTCATTAGCAGCTTGGGAAAGTACAAAGTTATGACACTGGTACATCAGGTCTCCTTTGTTTTTAAAGTAATAATATAAAGAACCTTTCGTCATCAAAAGCTCTGCTGCAATTTCTTCCATCGTTGCTCCACCATAGCCCCTTTGATTTATAACGGTGATTGCTGTCAATAATATCTGTTCTTTCTTCTTCAACGTTCTTTTCTCAGAGAGCTTCATTTTTTTCACCTCTACGCAAGTGTTTTCTTTGCGATAATTCCTTTCATAATTTCAGTTGTTCCGGCATAAATGGATGTAACTGCTATGTCCCGGTACCTACGAGCAATTTCAAATTCTTCCATATACCCATAACCACCGTGTAGTTGAAGACATTCAGCCGCCACCCGTTTTGCCATTTCACTAATCCACCATTTTGCCATCGACACTTCCTTCACAATTTCATTTCCTTGAAGGTGTTTTTCGGTCAGTGTATTTACATACGTCCGCCCAATATCGATTTCCGTCGCCATCTCCGCGATTTTAAATTGTGTATTTTGGAAATCAGCAATTCGTTGGCCAAATGCTTTTCTTTCTTTTACATAATCAATTGTTAACCTAAGCATTTCTTCCGCCTCAACTTGTACTTGTAGCGCTACAACAAGACGTTCTTGCTGCAATTTCTCCATTAAGTAATAAAAACCTTTTCCTTCTTCACCAAGTAGGTTTTCAACAGGAACTTTTGCATCTTCAAAAATAAGTTCTGCTGTATCACCTGAATGCATGCCCATCTTATTCATCTTTTTTCCTCGTTTGAATCCTGGTGTACCATTTTCAATAATGAGTAAACTGATACCCCGATACGCCGGTTTAACTTCCTGATCCGTCTTACAAACAACAACTACATAGTCTGCATTTAGCCCATTCGTAATAAATGTTTTCTCACCATTGACGATATAGTAGTTTCCTTCTTTCCGTGCAGTCGTTCTTACCCCTGCTAAATCAGAGCCGGCGCCCGGTTCAGTCATCGCAATCGCTGATATAAATTCGCCTGTAACGCTCTTCGGTAACCATTTTTGCTTTTGTATTTCAGTACCATATGCCGAAATGTAAGGGCTTACAATGTCAGAGTGAAGGCAAATCCCACTAGCAAGTCCAACACCTACCCGCTCCAATTCTTCCGTCAATACCATAGAGTACGAGAAGTCCAGTCCCAATCCGCCATATGCTTCATCCACCCAAGGCAATAAGAAGCCATTTTCACCGAGCTTTAACCAAAAGTCACGTGGAATTTCACGTTCCTCTTCCCATTTCTCATAATAGGGATAAGCTTCTTTATCCAGCATTTTCCGAAGTGACTCTCGGAACATATCGTGTTCTGCAGTTAAAAATGACGCTTTCATCTAACACTCCCCTTTTGAACACCATTAAATTATCTGATAATTACATCTTATCAATCAAAAAAATAGATTGCAAGTGTTAATTTGAACATAGTTTAAATTTTAAATTAATATTCAAATATGCGTATAACTTTTATAAAGAAACTAATTCTGTTCCTCACTCGAATGGATGTTTACTGATTTCTGAATAGTGAAATATCTAATTGCTATTACGATCTTAATTCTGTACTATGATAATTAACGGAAAAATCAGACGTACTCAAACACAAGTAAATTGGGGGTTTAACATGAAAGAAATTTCTTTTCCTACGTTTCAACTGAGTGGAAAAAAGGCAGTAGTTACTGGTGGAAGTAAGGGAATTGGTTTAGCAATTGCCGCTGGATTAGCTCACTTTGGAGCTGAGGTAATGATAACTGGGAGGAATGAAGAAGCGCTTAAAGAAGCCGCCGAAGGACTAAGTAAACAAGGTTACAACGTTAAATGGAAAGTGGTTGATGTGACTAAAAAGGAAGATATTCTATCTTTTTTCAATCATATTGATAATGAATTTAAATCTATTGATATTCTAATTAACAATGCCGGGATGAACATCAGAAAACCTCTAGTAGAAATTGAAGAAGACGACTGGGATCGAGTTATGGATACCAATTTAAAAGGTGTATTTTTAGTTGGACAGCAAGCTGCAAAAAGAATGATTGCACAGCAAAGAGGGCGCATTATTAATATTTCCTCAATATTAGGTAAGACCGGTGCCTCCCTTCAAACATCTTACGCGGCAAGTAAAGGAGGCATAAATCAGCTCACCAAAGTTTGGGCTGCTGAACTGGCACCTTACAATGTCACCGTAAATGCACTGGCCCCGGCGTATATCAAAACACCTATGACGGAGCCTTTTTTACAAGACAATGACAAATACACGAGCATTATTAATCGAACAATGATGAAACGAATTGGGGAGCTAGATGAGGTCATCGGGCCTGCTATATTTTTATCGTCCGATGCCTCTAGTTATATCACAGGACAAATACTTTACGTTGACGGCGGTTGGACTTCTAATTAAAAGGGGGTGAATACTCGTTAGTTTCTAAATGGTTGAAGATATATGTAAAACTTAATATGAAAGGGGTTTTTCATAATGAATACAGTCAGTTTTCAGTCAGTATCCGAGCTACTTTTCTCGAAGTGTTTGGAGAACCCTACTAAAGACTTTATTTTATTCGAAGATAAGGCAGGTTTAATAGAATCATTGAATTATAAATCATTTGAAATCAAAGTGAAGCAACTTGGCTCCGTTCTTTTAAGTAATGGCATTCAAAAAGGCGATAAAGTTTTATTGCATTTACCAAACGGAATCGATTTTACGATATCTTGGTTTGCTATTCTATCTATTGGTGCGGTTATGGTACCTACCAATATTTTATCAACCAAAGAGGAAATAGAATATTTAGTTTCTCATTCTGAAAGTCAACTAATTATTACAGAAAAAGAATTTGAAGAGAAGTTTCTAAATTTCAAACACCTCCCTCTTCTCTATTCACGACTTAAGGATGGTCAAGGCGGCAAATCCTTAGATAAGGAAATGGAACAATCGGTTTTACTGGATTATTTCCCTACTTTATCAAGCAATGATGAAGCTGCTATTTTATATACTTCTGGTACAACCTCAAAGCCAAAGGGTGTAGTCCTAACACATCGTAATTATTTACACACTGGTGAAAAGATGGCTGAGAGATTAAATTTAACTTCGTCTGATCGAACATTAATTGTATTACCAATGTTTCATGGCAATGGTCAGTATTATTTGGCTATGCCCGCATTATATGCAGGTGCAAGTATAGCAATAGCGGAACAATTTAGCGCTACAAATTATATTAAACAAGCAAAAAGAATGGGTGCGACTGTCGGCTCGCTTTTTTCGGCACCTATCAAAATGATTCTCAAAAAAGATTACGACCCTGAAGATGCCGACAATAGCCTTCGTTTAATCATTTACGCTCAATCCATTACCGATCAGCAATACAAAGATTTCACCACCAGGTATAATACCCCGCTACGTCAACTATATGGCATGACGGAAACTATCGCTGTTCCACTAATCAATTCCCTAAATGGACTTAACGATAGCACAAGCATTGGTGAGGAAGCTTGCGGCTATAAAGTTAAACTAAGAAATGACAAAGGGGAAGAAGTGAAGGATGGTGAAGAAGGAGAAATAACAGTATTTGGTATACCTGGAGAAACAATAATGAAAGAATACTACAAGAATGAGCAAGAAACAGCTAAAGCGATACAATTTAATTGGTTATACACTGGAGATATTGCTCGAAAAGACCCTCTGACAGGCCTATTTTACTTCGTCGATCGAAAAAAAGATATGATGAAACGCTCGGGGGAAAATATTGCTGCTGGAGAAGTAGAGTCCGTCATAAATGATCATGAAGCTGTTTTTGAAAGCGCCGTCATCAGTCTACCGGATCCCATATACGAAGAATCCATTCACGCATTTATTATATTAAAAGAGAATACTACCGTTACGGAAGAAGAGATAATTCACTGGTGCCAACAGAGACTAGCAAAGTTTAAAATTCCACAGGCCGTTTACATTGTAAAAGAGTTTCCACGTACATCAGTTGGAAAAATCCAGAAGCAACAATTAAAAACATGGATATAAGGGGGAAATAATATGAGCCAACCAGGTAAAGGTAATGAATCAAATACTAAACCGACAATTCCTGTAGTAAAGGACAATGTTATAGCTAGAATTGCTGCCATTTTCGCCCGAATTGCTGAAAGATGGTTACCAGATGCTTTCGTATTCGCTATTTTTCTGACAGTAATTGCATTTTTGGCAGGAATTTTTGTCACTAAAGCTAGCCCTATGGATATGGTGAATTATTGGGGTAATGGAATGTGGGGTTTACTAACATTTACTGCCCAGATTATTGCAACCTTCGTATTTAGTTACGCTTTAGCTTTAACTAAGTCTGTTTCTAGAGTCCTTGAGGCACTAGCAGCAAAATGTAAAACACCAACTTCGGCTATTTTATTGGTAACATTTACTGCTTTAACAGCCTCATTAATTAGCTGGGCATTTGGATTAGTTGTTGCGGGAATAATGGCTAAACTCGTAGGTCGAAAAGTCCCTGATGTAGATTATCGTGTTCTTGTTGCTTCCGGATATTCAGGTTTTCTTATCTGGGAAGGTGGATTATCTTCTTCACCCGCGCTATTTGTCGCCACAAAAGGTCATATTTTTGAAGATTTAATAGGAGTTGTCCCTACTTCGGAAACTTTATTTTCCCTATTAAATATCGTTATTGTTGTCGTAATATTCTTTACATTACCTTTTGTAATGAGACTTATTCATCCCAAAAATATTAATGATCGTTTTATAATTGATCCAGTCCTTCTAGAAGATAAAATAGAGGAAGAAGTTCGAACTGAAGAAACAAATTATCCTAATGACAAAATGGAGAAATCGCGTATTATTCCCGTAATTGGAGGTCTCTTAGGTCTAAGCTTCTTAATCAATCATTTTATTACAAAAGGATTAGAATTGGATTTAAATACTGTAAACCTAATATTCTTAACTGCAGCTCTGCTTCTATTTTCAAACGTAAGAGAGCTTAGTAAAGGACTATTGAAGTCAGTTGGTAGTGTCGGACAATTTACTCTTCAATATCCTTTTTACGCGGGTATTATGGGCATGTTGGGGGCTTCGGGATTAGCTGCAAAGTTATCAGACTTTTTCATCGAGATTTCAACAAGCCAAACATTGCCCCTTTGGACATTTCTATCAGCAGGGCTACTGAATATCTTTATACCTTCTGGTGGTGGACAGTGGGCAGTACAGGGTCCTATCGTTATTCCAGCAGCACTTCAAATGGGTGTAGAACCTGCGAAAGTCATAATGGCAGTCGCTTGGGGTGACAGTTGGACTAACATGATTCAACCATTCTGGGCTATACCGTTACTTGCAATTGCTGGATTGAAAATACGTGATATTATGGGATACACAACGGTTGCACTTGTTTACAGTGGAATTATTATTTCGATATGTATGCTGATATTTTAACCGGGAATGAGTAATATCCAGCAGTCTCCCTTCTTTAAGATGTTTTAGATTTTCTTCATTTCTATTGTTCCAGCGAGTTTCTATGACTCCTGGAACAATGCTATTAATCTTAACCCGGTATGTCCAAGAGGGCTCACTAATCTTCCTTTTGACTTACAACATAAAAATCCCCCTCAATATTTTAACCATTCAACAGTCTAAGCACTTCGCTTTCATTCTTTCAAACTCATTATACTTTACAAAGTCCGATTGATATTTGGGCTTTCTATTGATCCGCTCTTTAAGAAAAAGATGCGACATTCCCCCTTGAATTGAACCCTATTCAGACAACTTAGAACTATAGATATCCCGAACTTTTCTACAATGTAATTGTCATGCATGTCCTGTATAGTTGAATGCACAACTACAAAAAAAATGGAGGTACCACTATGAAAAAATGGATACCACGAACAGCCATCCTACTTCTCGCATTCATTGTGACGGGATGCAGTCCGGACAAAGATCAGATACCCAGTGATAAAACTGGTCAGGATAAAAATCCGCCAGTTACTAACGAAACCGTCTCCGAAAGCCCTTGGAATGGTGATTGGATTCTCCTAAGTGACAATATACTCGGCACGCTGCACGTTACGGAAAACGATGAAGCTCAATTCGACTACAAATTAAGCGGCACACAGCGAACTACCGATGACTCTTCTCCCGTGTCACTTACCTTTGAAGGGAACGGTAAAATTGACGGCAATCAAGCCGAAGCTACATGCGAACCTACCGCCAACTGTAGAATGACGATTAAGATGGACGGACCAACGCTCCAACTCACCATCAATGATGAAGTTACGGACGGATCTGAACTTATACTTAGCGGTGAATACAAACTATCTTCTTCTATAGAAGAAACTCCTATGTTCCGTATGAAAAATGATCAATTTCTAATCTACGGCATACTGCAGGGCGACAAAGCGTCGGCAGTGAAAGCTAAGCTTGGCAATCCAGAAACTGAAGGCCCAGATGAAATGATACATAATTACTGGATTCAGAAGTACCCTGAAAAGGAATTAATCGTCACGTATTACGACGATTGGGTAGAAACAATCTCTTTCACCACAACAAAAGATGCGCTTGAAAAGGAGATTGCAGAACACTTCGAGGGAGACCGATATCGTAATAAAGACGGTACCGACTATTTACTGGTACCGCAAAATCAAGACCTTTTACTGTATCGCCCAAACGAAGAAGACCCCTCCAAAATCACTGTTCTCATTACAGTAGCTGACGAAAACTTTTATTATAGCTTGGAGCATGGTGAGATTTCCAAGGTGGAGTAATAACAAAAGCGTAAGACGCCGTTTAGCCCCGACAAGTAGGAGGGATGCAGTTCTGAAGCGACTCGAGGGGCTGGCGTCTGTAGTCTAAACGTGAAATCTGTAGGTTACAACATATCCAAGTACGATGTTTTATATTTTCCTAGACAAAAAGAAAGTCCGCCAACTCTCAAAGTTGGCGAACTTTCTTTTTCATTTGAATTGATTAGGTGAAATCACAACGGTTTCTCACTCTTGTTTGTCCGCCGAAATTTCGGGTAACCGATTAAAATGGCAACAACCCCGCAAATCCCGATTAATACAGGATAAAATGAATAAGGAATAATACTAATCGGTGATATTGCAGCTAGTCCAGCGGCTGCAAGCATTTGCCCTCCATAAGGCAAAATCCCCTGCCAACTACTTGCGAACATATCAAGTAAACTAGCTGACTTTCTTGGGTCAATCTCATATTCATCCGCGATACTTTTTGCTAATGGACCTGTAATGATAATCGATATTGTATTATTCGCGGTAGCGATATTTGCCATACTGACTAAACCGGCAATCCCAAACTCAGCGCCTTTTTTCGATTTAATTTTGCTCGTTATGACATATAAAAGATAATCTATACCGCCATTATGTTTGATAATTTCAACGACGCCACCGATTAAGATCGCAATGATCGCTAAATCCTCCATACTAATGATCCCTTCAGCAACTGTTTGTATAAAACCACCTAAATTATATGACCCATCAATCAATCCGATAATTCCGGCAAACAACGTTCCGCCCAGCAAAACGACCAGCACATGAGCACCTAGTAACGCCGCTACAAATACTGCGATATAAGGGAGTATTTTAAATAACTCATAGGGATAGTCCCCACTCAAATCTGCTACGTTACCTCGCGTCATTATGCCTAATATAAGCGCTGTAACGATTGCACCAGGCAAAACAATCAAAAAGTTCACTTTAAACTTGTCTTTCATTTTTATGTTTTGTGTCCTAACCGCCGCAATTGTCGTGTCTGAAATCATCGACAAGTTATCACCAAACATTGCACCGCCGATTACTGTCGCCATCGCCAATGCCAGCGGGATACCCGTTTGACTCGCAATCCCTATTCCAATTGGCGCCAATGCAACCACTGTCCCCATTGACGTTCCCATTGAAATCGAAATAAAGCAACCGATAACGAACAATCCAACCATCAATAAATTCGTTGGTAATAGGGATAAGCCAAGGTTAACAGTGGATTCAACCGCCCCCATTCCCCTAGCAACTGCTGAAAACGCACCTGCTAAAATAAAGATGATCGCCATTAATAGTATATTCGGATGGCCTGCGCCTTTAGTAAATGTCTCCACTTTACTAGACAACTTTTCTTTTCGATTCATCATCAAAGCAATAGCGGCTGCAATTAGTATCGCTACATTTAATGGCATATTTGAAAAGTCTTTAGTAAAAATTCCCGTGCCGATAAACAGCAACACAAAAACAAGTAACGGAAAAAGCGCAAAGGGATTCCCCTTTTTCACTTTAAGATTTGTCATAAATATTCCTCCTAGTAGTCTGTCGAAATCCCAGAACTTACTGAAAACATAGTATTTCTATATGAATTACTAAACCCTATCGTATCCTGCTTTCTTTCTGGTGTCAACAGCTCTATTACTCACTTTTCAGAATTAATATATAAATTAGTTTACATCGCTAGTTGAAGTGTGATAGGTTAGATGACAAACGTGGGAGGATGATTATAATGGCAGTAGTGGAAAGCTTTTTATTGGATCACACGATAGTAAAAGCCCCTTATGTACGCTTGGCAGGTACGGAACAACACGAGAAAGGCAGTACGCTTCAAAAATATGACTTACGATTTTTACAACCCAACCAGGACGCAATGCCGACTTCAGCTGTTCATACGCTAGAACATTTGCTAGCGACGTATTTGCGTGACGAACTGACAGGCATTGTCGACATTTCACCAATGGGATGCAGAACTGGATTTTACATGATCATCTGGAATGAACATGAGCCCAAAGAAGTTGCCGCTGCTTTAACGACAGTGCTCGAAAAAGTAGTCACAACCGAACATATTCCTGCTGTTTCTGCACTCGAATGTGGCAATTATAGAGATCATTCGCTATTTGCTGCACAAGAGTATGCAAAATTAGTCCTTGAAGCGGGATTAAGTGACGATCCGTTCCGCAATTAAGCGCAATAAATCACTTGCATTTTGATGTTCATTCTATAGATGTGTATCTAAATATAGAGGTTGCCCCACAGGTGAATTTGTGGGTAACCTCTCTTTTGTTTGAAGTCTTTTATTCCTTGTCCTTTATTAGTTGTTGGAAGCTTTTCAAATTTGGTTGGAGGCTTTCGGGATTTGGTTGGAGACTTCAGAGGTTTGGTTGCACACTTCTTAAACTTTGTTGGACACTTCACTGTTTGTTGGAAGCTTTTCAAATTTGGTTGGAGGCTTTCGGGATTTGATTGGAGACTTCAGAGATTTGGTTGGACACTTCTTTAACTTTGTTGGATACTTCACTGTTTG
>NZ_JADPRZ010000048.1 GCF_017347095.1 Sporosarcina sp. E16_8
GGTCACACCCGTTCCCATCCCGAACACGGAAGTTAAGCTCTTCAGCGCCGATGGTAGTTGGGGGTTTCCCCCTGCAAGAGTAGGACGTCGCCGGTCTCACATATTTACTTTCGAGATATATGTGATGAATTTATTTGCAAAAACGAAAATTATTACATTTCAAGGTCCCGTGGTGTAGCGGTTAACATGCCTGCCTGTCACGCAGGAGATCGCCGGTTCGATCCCGGTCGGGACCGCCATTTAATTTTAAATTCAGAACCGATTCTAGGGATTAATTCCGGGATTGGTTTTTTTGTATATAGAATTCTAGGGTTTAACAAATATATTTATTTGAAAAAGAAGTAAGCAACATTTATTGCAAAGCAGACAACACTTCAACAAAAGTAAACAACGCTATCGTAAAAGAAGACAACGTTCCTAGGGAACTAAGCAACATTTAATCTACAACATCCCCTACTCCGAAAACACATACATAAGCGTAGATGCTTTCTGATAGATCTTGTTTTCGGTACACTATAGCAAAGAAGCAGAGAGGAAATAACCTATGACTAGGGAAATAGAAGTAAGTTCTGTAGAAGAGACAGAGCAGATAGCAATGAAACTTGCAGTCCTTCTCACACCACCGGATGTACTTACGCTTGAAGGCGATTTAGGTGCAGGTAAAACAACTTTCACCAAGGCACTTGCGAAAGGACTGGGCATTACACGCATGGTCAATAGCCCTACATTCACAATCATTAAACAGTACGAAGGTAATTACCCGCTCAACCATCTCGATGTCTATCGCTTAGCTGGTAGTGATGAGGATCTTGGTTGGGATGAACTGTTTTACGGAGATGCAATATCTGTTATCGAGTGGGCGCATCTTATAAAAGATGATCTACCGGCAGAGCGTTTGGAAATCCAGCTTGTTCATGGTGGCGGAGATAAACGGATGATTATATTCACGCCGATAGGTGAAAGATATGAAAAAATTTGCGAGGGGATTTTCTTATGATCTGGCTAGGTATAGATACGGCTAACACGCCCATTTCAGTTGCACTTGTGAAAAATGGGGAACTATTAATAGAAGGAACTTCAGCGATGGCTATTAACCACTCGCTACGCGCTATGCCAGCAATTGAAGAGTTGTTGGAACGAGCGGGGTTAGTACCTGCGGATATTGATGCAATTGCAGTCTCAGAAGGGCCAGGTTCTTATACAGGCGCGCGAATCGGAGTGACGATAGCGAAGACACTAGCCTGGACACTTGGTAAACCCCTTGTTGGCGTATCAACATTAAAAGTACTTGCGGCAAATGCATTATTCTTCAATGGTTTGGTTTGTCCAATTGTCGATGCTAGGCGGGGCAATGTCTATGCCGGTGTTTATCAATATGATGCAGGAAAGCTTACTGAAATTATTGAGGATGGTCATTACTCTCTAGAAGAGTTGATCCATTTGCTTGAGCAGCACAGTAGTCCTATTTTATTCGTTGGAAAAGATACAGTAATGCATCAACAAAAACTTATTGAACACCTTGGACAACGTGCAGTTCTAGCACCTCTTCAATTTAATCTACCGCGGGCCTCCTCGCTTATATTTGTTGCCGCTCAATCAGAACCGGAAACGGATGTACATGCATTTGTTCCAGAATATCGACGTATTGCTGAAGCTGAGGCAAATTGGTTAAAAGAGCAGGTGAAGGACAATGATCGTGGATAAAGAGATTAGTTATAGGCGAATGGGAGTAGAGGATATTCCTTCCGTTGTTGAAATCGAAAAGGAAGCATTTGCTACGCCGTGGACTGCAGAAGCATTTGAGTATGAAATGACCGGGAATGACCATGCGCATTATGTTGTTGCAATTTATGAGGATGAAGTTATCGGGCATTGCGGAATGTGGATAGTACTTGATGAGTGCCATATTACGAATGTTGCGGTACGGAAGCGGTTAAGGGGCAATGGCATCGGCGAAGCACTCATGAAGGAAGCTATTGCACTTTGTATAGAAAAAGAAGTCCGTTTAATGACACTGGAAGTGCGGATGACCAATATTACGGCTCAAAACCTTTACCGTAAGCTTGGGTTCCAGGACGGCGGAATTAGGAAAAACTATTATACGGACGACCATGAAGATGGGCTCGTCATGTGGGTGGAATTCAAATGACAAAAGATAGCTATATTTTAGGAATTGAGACAAGCTGTGATGAAACCGCTGCATCCGTCGTAAAAAATGGAACAGAGATTATTTCCAACGTTGTAGCATCTCAAATTACTAGCCAAAAACGGTTTGGTGGGGTAGTGCCAGAAATTGCATCGAGACACCATGTTGAACAAATTACACTGGTGATTGAAGAAGCACTTGCAAATGCTGAACTAAAACCTGGGGAGCTTGACGCAGTTGCTGTGACGGAAGGACCTGGTTTAGTTGGGGCCTTGTTGATAGGTATTAATGCTGCGAAAGCATTTGCTTTTGCCAACGGTTTACCGATTATTGGTGTTCATCATATTGCAGGGCATATATATGCTAACCAACTAATGCAGCCTATGGAGTTCCCACTTCTGGCGCTCGTAGTCTCAGGAGGTCATACAGAGCTGGTAATAATGGAAGGGCATGGTTCGTTTAAATTGATTGGAGAAACACGTGATGACGCTGCTGGTGAAGCCTATGATAAAGTAGCACGTGTACTGGGGCTTCCTTATCCAGGCGGTCCACAAATCGATAAGTTAGCGGCTGAAAGCGATGGGCAAGTTGTTTTCCCGAGAGCCTGGCTCGAGCCAGGTTCTTATGACTTTAGCTTCAGCGGACTTAAATCATCAGTGATTAATTATAAGCATAATCTCGCACAAAAGGGGGAGGATGTTAACCCCTTTCATGTTGCAGCAGGCTTCCAAGCAAGTGTCGTTGAAGTATTGACGACGAAAGCGTTAAGAGCAGCGAAAGAGTTCGGTGTGAAACAGGTAATTGCGGCTGGCGGTGTAGCGGCGAATAAAGGGTTACGTGCTTCTCTTGAAGAAACATTTAAGAAAGAAGAGATACCTTTTTACGTCCCACCGATCGCACTATGTACAGATAACGCGGCAATGATTGCTGCAGCTGGATCGGCCATGTTTATAGATGGAATACGCGGAAATCTTACGATGAATGGAAAACCTGGCATGCTCCTCGTGTCATGGAAACAGTAAATAAATATAAACACGAAAGTCGTCATATTATGACAACTTTCGTGTTTTTTTATCCCGATTTTTTTTGATATGTCAATAGGGAACATTCGTACTTATGCACAGTTGTGGATAAGATGTGCATAACAATTGTGTAAGTACGTTTAGTAACAGTGATAAAGGGATAACTATGTGTATAAGAAATACATTAATTGTGGATAGTGTGTATAATTACTGTGGATTACAGGTATATGTACATTCCTAGTGTGGATAAGACTGTGGAAATTATTTCAGAGAGAATATCGTTTCATACTTTTATTTGATAGGTTACGACAGCAAGAAATGACAAAACGTCACGATTCAACCATTGGATCTGGTTTAACGTGACGTTAAAACTCATCTTATAATGCCTCTAGTTCTTCTTGAAGACCAAGCCAATTTTCTGATTTACTGTCATGCTGTGCCTGGAGTGCATCAATCTGTGCCTGTAACTCCATTAATTTCACATGATCGTCTGCAAATTCAGGAGTGGAAAGTTCATCTTGCAGTGCTACTATTTCATCTTCCAAAAGAGAAAGTTGTGATTCGACTTCGTCAATAGCTCTAGTCAGCCTTCTTTCCTGCCTTTTTAGTTCTTTATCATCGTCATTTTTTCTTTCAATGATAGGAGTTGCAGTTGCCTTACCGGCATTTGACTCGGCAAGTAGCTCTTCTTGTTCCAGTTTCTTCTCGATGAAGTAATCATAATCACCGAGGTATTCGGTTGTACCTGTTGCGCTGATGTCGATTACCTTTGTTGCGATGCGGTTGATAAAGTACCGGTCATGCGACACGAAGATGAGGGTGCCCGGGAAATCATCCAATGCATTTTCAAGAATTTCCTTGCTATCCAAGTCCAGATGGTTCGTCGGCTCATCGAGGACAAGCGTATTTGACTTTTGTAACATTAATTTAGCGAGAGATAATCGAGCTTTTTCTCCACCTGATAGGGAAGTGACAGGCTTCTCAACATCTTCACCGGTAAATAAAAAGCGGCCAAGTACTGAGCGAACGTCTTTTTCATTCATCATCGGCCAATCATCCCAAAGCTCCTGAAGAACGGTCCCAGTTCCGATAAGTGTTGCTTGTTCTTGGTCGTAATAGCCAAATTGAACATTTGTACCATAACGAATTTTGCCTGCTAGAGCTTCTTGAGTCTTGACGATGGTCTTCAAAATTGTTGATTTCCCCACGCCGTTCGGTCCGATAAGTGCAATGCGGTCTTGTTTGTAGACACGCATGCCGATTCCAGTTGAAACAGGAATGCTGTCATAACCGACTGCTACATCTTCCAGTGCTAGTACATCATTTCCGCTGGGACGATCAATCGAGAAGGTAAAGTTTGCGGATTTTTCATCTCCATCAGGAGAACCCATCCAATCAGTTTTTTCAAGCGTCTTACGTCGGCTTTTCGCCATTTTTGATGTTGATGCCCGGGCAATGTTTTTTTGAACGAAATCCTCGAGCTTGGCCTTCTCACCCATTTCCTTGACGTAAAGTTTTTGATCACGTTCATAATTTTTCGCTTTTTCGTCAAGATACGCACTATAATTACCTGTAAACTTCGCTACTTTTTTCCTCGAGACTTCGTAGACGATTGTCACGATTTCATCTAAGAAATAGCGGTCATGGGAAACAATTAAGATAGCGCCCTCATAGGACACCAGGTATTTCTCTAGCCAGCCGAGCGTTTCGATATCCAAGTGGTTTGTCGGTTCATCAAGGATGAGGAGATCTGGTTTACTAAGTAGCATTTTAGCGAGTGCCAATCGCGTCTTCTGACCACCGGAAAGAAGATTGACGTTTTTGCTGTAATCCTCAGGGTAAAAACGCATCCCGTGAAGCACCGAACGAGTATCAGATTCATATTGATAGCCGCCAGAGTCTTTGAATTCGATTTGTAGTGCGTCGTACTCTTTGATGACACGTTCATAGTCGCTCGGGTTGTCGTAGACAGATGGATCTGCCATAAGCCCCTCAAGCGATCGAAGTCGTCTTTCAATACTATGGAGTGGTTCGAATACAGTCATCATCTCTTCCCAAACCGTCAATATAGAATCAATGCCTGAATGCTGTTCAAGGTACCCAATTCGGATATCTTTAGGGACGATTATATCACCAGAATCAGCGCTCATTTCACCTGCAATTATTTTGAGTAATGTCGATTTTCCGGCTCCGTTGCGTCCAACAAGTGCGACGCGGTCGCGATGTTGAACTTCGAGTTTTACGTTACTTAATATATCTGTTCCTGAAAATGACTTTGTTAGTCCGTTCACTTGTAATACGATCAAATAAAGCACCTCTATTCCTCTTCAGTTTAAATGAATGGCGTCAAGCGTGCAACGGTCGACTTTACAACATTCATTATCTACTGTACGATAGAATCGCCTTTAGATACACTCAGGAGGGTTAAGATGATAGGGGAAACAATCAAAATTCCACAGGCGACGTCAAAACGTTTGCCTTTATATTATAGGTTCCTTCAGAACTTCGCGAATTCAGGGAAGAAACGAGTATCATCCAGTGAATTAAGCGAAGCTATGAAAATTGATGCTGCCACCATTCGACGTGATTTTTCACATTTCGGTGCACTTGGTCGTAAAGGGTACGGGTATGATGTGCATTATCTCGTCGACTTTTTTCGTCAGGCACTCGATCAGGATGAAGTAACAGATGTAGCGCTCATAGGTGTTGGCAGTTTAGGGAACGCTTTTTTGAAATATAATTTCCATAAAAATCACAATACGCGCATCATTATTGCATTCGATCCGAAAGCCTCGCATGAAGGTACAGAGATGAGTGGAATTTCGGTTTTTCATCCTGATACGATTGAGGATAAAATCAGGGAATTAGGAATCGAGCTTGTTATTCTTTCAGTGCCTTCACGTGTAGCCCAAGAAGTGACAGATAAGCTCGCAGCTATCGGCGTGAAAGGAATTCTTAACTTTACTCCGGTTCGGCTGACGGTACCTGACTCATTACGGGTCCATACAATCGATTTGTCCGTCGAATTGCAGACACTTATTTACTTTATCAAAAACGACGTAAAAGATTCACATATGTAACGCTTCGTAAATAGTAATTCCGGCGGCTTTCGTGTAAAATAGACAAAAGAAGGATTGAGTTCAATCCGAAGCTTTATGAAGGAGGTGTCCGAGATGCCAGGTCCAGGAAGTCTGATTATCATAGCTGTTATTGCTTTGCTCGTATTCGGTCCCAAGAAACTGCCTGAAATCGGGAAAGCCTTTGGTTCATCATTGCGTGAATTCAAACACGCGACAAAAGGTCTTGTAGAAGACGATGAAGTAAAAAAAGTTGAAGTCAAGAAAGAAGAACTGAAGTAAGTTAGGATGTCTGTGCGATGATAGAAAAAGAATTAACAGTCATTGAGCATATAGATGAAATTAGAAAACGGCTGATGGTTATCGTCGTTTTCTTTGTTATTGCGGTAGTGGGTGCTTTCTTTGTGGCAAAACCGCTAATTCAGTTCCTGCAAAATGATGGAGAAGCACATAATATTGCGTTAAATGCTTTCAATGTACTTGACCCGATCATGATTTACGTGAAAGTGATTGTCTTTATCGCATTTATCGTCATTTCACCGGTTCTTATGTACCAATTATGGTCCTTTATTTCACCCGGATTGCATGAAACTGAGCGGCGCGCGACATTGAATTATATCCCGTTCACATTTTTCCTGTTTGTTGGTGGTATTGTCTTTTCGTATTTCGTCCTGCTACCTTATGTGATGAAATTTATGTTGAATTTATCCACGGAGCTCGATATAATCCAGACAATCGGCATAAATGAGTATTTCACGTTCCTTTTCCAACTGCTAATTCCATTTGGCATTGTTTTTCAGTTACCGGTCGTCTTGTTGTTTTTAACGAGACTCGGTATTTTGGATCCGAAGACGCTTGTGAAGATACGGAAATACGCTTACTTTGTTCTATTTGTAATTGCGGCTTTCATTACACCGCCTGACTTGTTGTCACACGCGTTCGTCACGGTTCCATTGTTTGCACTTTATGAAATAAGTATTTTCATTTCACGCTTCGGTCACAGAAAGTACTTGAAGGCCGAGCAGCAGCGACAATTTGAAGAGGCGAAAGCTGAACAACAGCGTCAGATTGATGAAGTGAATGAGCAACAGCAGAAATGAAAAAAGTCTTCCACAACCCTAAGTAGGGCTGTGGAAGACTTTTTTAGTGCATAAAGAAGATTATGGCTTGTTTCAAATCTTCCTGCCATAACTGTAACTTCTCAATGTTTAAATTGAGGACAACGACAAATCCATTCATTAGTAAATGGGCAATCATTGGTGTCAGTATGCGTTTCGTCCGGTAATACAAGTAGGAGAAGACGAAAGCGGGCATCATATAGATTAGAAGGTGTTCGAATTCATTATGAACAGCAGCAAACACTAGGGCGCTGACAATGGCTGCAATCCAAAAGTTTGTCTTTTGATAAATTCCGCCAAAGATAACTCGTCGAAAAATAATCTCTTCTAGGAAGGGTGCGAACAGAACGATTGAAATGATGATTATCGGTGATACTTTCGCAATGTCGGAAAGAATTGCGGTGTTATCTGATCCTGGTTCTATTCCGATTGCAATCTCGATAGCACCAGCAAGCATTTGTCCCCCTAAGGCAAGGAAGAAACCGATGAATCCCCAAAGTACTGAATTGCCGATGGTAGATTTTTTCCCTCCGAATACCTGGAAGAAGTTTTTCTTCTTCAAAATGATAAGTAGGAAAATGACCGCGGCAATTGCATTAACGGTGAAGAGCGACCAAGAGCTCGCTCGGTACTTGATGTCCTGCTCGGTGTATTGTTCATTCCAAGGAAATTTTTCGAATAAGCCCTGCGCTAAAAATACACTGCCCACATGCATTAGAATGTAGGTAAATAAAAGATACATGTAGATTTTCCAATTCTTCAAGTGGCGCCACCCTTTCAACTGGGGATGAAGTCAATTTTAGCTGTTTAGAGGTAGATAAGCAAAGAGAAAATGTTCGGAGTATTTCACTTGCAATATATGCAAATGTTCATTATGATTAGAAATGTATTAGCACTCATGTCTATCGAGTGCTAAAAGGGAGATATTATCTGAGGAGGTTGTTTCAATTGTTGAAACCATTAGGTGACCGTATTGTTATCGAGCTAATCGAGGCTGAAGAAAAAACGTCAAGCGGTATTGTTATACCGGACTCTGCAAAAGAAAAACCGCAAGAAGGTAAAGTTTTTGCTACAGGTACTGGACGCGTTCTTGAAAACGGACAACGTATCGAATTGGAAGTTAAAGAAGGAGATCGAATCCTCTTCTCAAAATATGCAGGTACTGAAATCAAACATGAAGGTAATGAATATCTGATCTTGCGTGAAAGTGACATCTTAGCAATTATTGGCTAATAGACTGATGCACAGCTCGTTTAAAAATACACGAAAAATCAGGAGGGTACTTATAAATGGCTAAACAAATTAAATTCAACGAAGACGCACGAAGCGCAATGCTACGTGGGGTCGATACATTAGCAAATGCTGTAAAAGTAACGCTTGGACCTAAAGGACGTAACGTTGTTCTTGAGAAGAAATTTGGTTCACCGCTAATTACAAATGACGGTGTAACAATCGCACGTGAAATCGAACTTGAAGATGCGTTTGAAAACATGGGTGCAAAACTAGTTGCTGAAGTAGCGTCTAAAACGAACGAAATCGCAGGTGACGGTACAACGACTGCAACGGTTCTAGCGCAAGCGATGATCCGCGAAGGACTGAAAAACGTCACTGCTGGTGCTAACCCTGTTGGAATTCGTAAAGGAATCGAAAAAGCGGTGGCAACTGCTGTTGAGGGCCTTAAAGAAATTTCCAATGAAATTGAAGGGAAAGAAGAAATTGCACAAGTTGCATCAATCTCTTCTGGAGACGAAGAAGTTGGGAAGCTTATTGCTGAAGCAATGGAGCGTGTTGGCAACGACGGCGTAATTACGCTCGAAGAGTCAAAAGGCTTCACGACTGAACTTGACGTTGTTGAAGGAATGCAATTTGACCGCGGCTATGCTTCTGCTTATATGGCAACAGATACAGACAAAATGGAAGCAGTTTTGGACAATCCTTATATCTTAATTACAGATAAAAAGATTACGAACATCCAAGAAATCCTTCCTGTTCTTGAACAAGTTGTTCAACAAGGTAAACCACTTCTTATGATCGCAGAAGACGTTGAAGGCGAAGCACTTGCAACACTTGTTGTGAACAAGCTCCGCGGTACATTCAATGCTGTTGCTGTTAAGGCACCAGGCTTCGGAGATCGCCGTAAAGCGATGCTTGAAGACATTGCGACTTTAACTGGCGGGGAAGTTATCACAGAAGACCTTGGTCTTGACCTTAAAACTGCTGACATTTCTCAGCTTGGGCATGCAGTGAAAGTTGTTGTTACAAAAGACAATACGACAATCGTTGAAGGTAGCGGCAATTCAGAACTTATTGCAGCACGCATTAACCAAATTCGTATTCAACTTGAAGAATCAACTTCTGAATTCGATAAAGAGAAATTGCAGGAGCGTCTTGCTAAACTTGCAGGCGGCGTTGCAGTTATCAAAGTCGGAGCAGCTACTGAAACTGAACTTAAAGAACGTAAACTTCGCATCGAAGACGCATTGAACTCAACGCGTGCAGCTGTTGAAGAAGGTATCGTTTCTGGTGGTGGTACTGCTCTTGTAAACGTCTACAGTAAAGTAGAAGCATTACTAGAGACTACTGAAGGCGACGTAGCTACAGGTATTAAAATTGTACTTCGTGCGCTTGAAGAACCTGTTCGTCAAATCGCTAACAACGCTGGTCTTGAAGGATCTATCGTTGTAGATCGTCTGAAACGCGAAGAAGTAGGCATTGGCTTCAATGCAGCTGACGGTACGTGGGTAAACATGATGGAAGCTGGAATCGTTGACCCGACTAAGGTTACACGTTATGCACTTCAAAACGCAGCATCTGTTGCAGCTATGTTCTTGACGACTGAAGCAGTAGTTGCGGATCTTCCTGATTCAAACCCAATGGGCGGCGGAATGCCTGACATGGGCGGTATGGGCGGCATGATGTAACCTCGTCATATCTAAAAGGAAAAGCGTCACTCCAATCATTTGGGTGACGCTTTTTTTGTGTATCCAGCATGGCTTAATCATATAGGGGCAAGTCCCGAACAAGTAAGGTTCAGCTTAAAGCAAGGGTGTCCGCGGCGACGCGGAATCTGAAGGGAGAGAGCGGCAAATATCCGGTCTGAGGAACACGACCTCCATATAAGGCTAAGTAAAATTGGGTGAGTTCGCCAAACAAAAGTTCTTTCTGTTGAAGGTCATATGTAATAAATGAAGCAGATAGATGAGAGGAAAGACAACGTTCTTACCTGGGGAGGTCTGATTGACATCAAGTACACTTGGTAACTCTACTTTCGGAAATGAAAATAAGCCTTATTCAATGATATAAAAGGATTTCTAGCGGTTTAGTTATCAAAATGCATCGGTTTTCTTATGAAAACTAGTGGTTTGTTGAAAAATCTATTTATTAGTGGCTGAATCTGATTGTCTGTTAAAAGTAATTCCTGTGACGACACCAAATTCAGTATTTCCGAAAATATCAAAAGAGCTTCTACAAAATGAAGGTCCTTTACTTCATCGCAACACAGATAGAAAAGGTTGCCAATGGTTCTATCGTCTTCTCCTCTTCGGGAACTTACGGCCCGCATCATATAACAAAGGCAATCTAGAAAAAAATGAAGAAATATACTTAAGCTAACTGAGCGCGAAAAAGAACTATTAGAAGCTGTCTGCTAAAAAATCTTGATATGCAAATTTTAAAAGTATAGAAAATAACCACCTCTCCAATTTTCTGAGAAATAATTATTTCAATACTTTTTGAATCATTTTCGCCAATGACAACAAGTCCCTTATTATTTGGCATTCTTATTAGGACTGTTCATTGAGTATTGTCATGAGTTAGGTGTCATTAACATTGAAGACGTTAGTCAAAGCCATGGCTATATGCATTTCAAGGTTTTTTTGCGATTTAAATAGCTTTAGGATTAAATAAGCGGATATTTGAATCAATGTCTCATGATGGATCTATTAAGGTGGTGGTGTTATTCAACTGTCACCTTACCTATTAAATTGAATCGTGATTTCACTGACTTGGGATTGGTAAAAAATAACCCTAATTATATAGCGTTTACCAATGAACTAAACTCTCTAACAAAAGGATTGGTCCCTAGACAAAGTAAAATGAAATATTCACCAATGTTTGGGGTTGATGTTTATCCATCAAAACTAAAATAATGACTTTAATTATAGTATTGGTAAAAAATACTATTCCTTCCAAATAATTTTAATGAAAATATGAAAACTCCATTTATTCTCTCACCTACAACGTTATAATGAAATATAAAGAAATCAATGTTCGACCATTTAGCCAAGGAGGGATGGAATGTTTATCAATAACGGACGGCATGCTAAAAAGCATGGAAAATATGTAGATGTTAACAGTATCAGGGGATTGTCGGAGCGATACAAATGAAAGTTTTGAATGTCGACCTGTTTCAAGAGGGAGTACAACGAAACGTTGCGATGCATCATCGACTAAAAAATGAAATGGAATCAATCCTTAACTCCGTTGAGGCGCTCGTTGCGCTTGAAGATGCGCTGAAGGGGGAGGGGGGCGATGCAATCCGTGCGTTTTATGCAGAATGCCATTTACCGTTCCTACTTTTTTTTAGGACTTTCCAAGATGGCTTCATCCAGGTCCTGACTTCCATGGAGGCTGCCCTCCACTCACTCGAACCAAGTTCTGCAGGCTTCATCCGAGAAAGTTTCCTAGAAGAGGAAATCGAGCAGGGATTGCAGAACGTTGCGCAGTTGACCGAAAGTTTGACGAATGAGGCCAACAGTATCATGGATCAGGTTGCGGATATTGTCTCCTTGCCCCATCTGAACGATGGCGAAGTGCAAGAAGGGGTCCGCCATGCGAAAATCAAGCGGGATGACACGAACACGAGTCTGCATGAATTTGATGCAACTCAGACAAATGCTCTGTCAAAGATCGAGCAGGATCTGCTGACGATGGAGGTCTGGCTATCTGATATCCAAGGTTTGTTTACATTCGGACTTACGGATATCGATTTCCGGGCTGGTCAATGGGCGACCTTGACGACAAGAAATACGTTATGGACAGATCTCATCCAACGGACAATGCCAATGGGTAGCCTGCCTCTGATGATGGATGCAAATGTTACATTGCCTACCCCATACGGTCCAGAACTATCTGATGGAAATCTTGTGCCCCTTCGTCCTACGTATGATATGTCCGATGAAAAAATTACTAAACTGGAAAATACAGGTGTTGAAATTGCAAAAGGCATAGGAACGGGTCTATACGATGCAGGAAAAGATTTTTTGACCGGCATCTGGGATCTCATTACGAAACCGAAGGAAGCCATCGAAGGTGTCGTCCATGCTGTTTCCCATCCAGTGGGACATTCGATTATTTGCAGACAACAATAATTGAATCGTATGAACGGGATGTTACGAACGGCGACGCCTATTCCCGTTCGCGCTGGTTCTCGTACGCAATCGGTACTGTTGGAGCTTCCATCGTAGGCACAAAAGGTGCAGCTGCAGTCACGAAAACAGGCGTTACCACGACGAAAGTCGCAGTACAAAAAGGGGTCACAGCAACACAAAATGCAGTCCACTCTCCTGCCTTAGCCAACCTTTTTCCATATGGTCCCCATAGGCAAGTGGCAATGCCTGGCGGAGTACCCTATAATGTGATGAATGGACCCGGCGTAAGGAATCAACTCATCTCAAAAGTGAAGTTAGAGGTCGAAGTTAAGAGTACGGTTAATTCGAAATATAGCCATAACATGGTCGAAAAACCAGGACCGTTATTGGGATTAAATCCTGCTGCGGCTACTACATTCAGAAGTGGAATGTATAATGTAACAAAACTCGAGAGCGATACAATTCTCTATCGTTCCGGAAAAGCGGGTGGGGGTAAGAATGCACTAGGTCAGTATTTTACTAAGGAGCCAGGAACAAAAATTGGAGGTCGTATTGACTCTGCTGTAAAGGCACAATGAATTGATCCCAAAACGGGTGCGTTTACAGGTTCCTCACCTTTAGATACAGTTTACGCAATTAAAATACCTAAAGGTACCACAATTTATGAAGGACCGGCAGGATATCAAGGTGGGATTTACTTAGGTGGAGGAAATCAAATATTTGTTCCAGAACCTTGGAAGATTAACGGGGTAGAAGTAATTTCGTCAACACCTATTAAGTAAAAGAGGGGCGTTAGCTATGCTAAAAGATATACTACAATTAAGGGTTATATATGAAGAATTAAAGAGGGTTTTAGAGAAAGAAAATAATGATAGCGAAGTGCTCTATATTATTAATCAATTAGAATTAGGTTTGGGTTTAATTGATGAATGTTTGAATAACATCTATGAAAATCAAGATTTAAAAGAGCTATATAGTAAATTGGACGAAGTTTACATGAAAATCAATCAGCCTCGCGTTGGACTGTCAGACTTTTTTATCTGGAGAGATAATTATGAGGAACGTATAAAAGCAAATGAGCATTTAGATACAATTAAAGATAACCTTTTATTATTATTTAAAAAATATTAAATTAAGAAAATAGACAGCTGAATCTAAAGAACTTCCAGCTATCTGATGCCATGGGGTCAGATTTTATGTCGAAACTTATAAAAACTGGTATAAGTTAATATAATTAATTAAATAGAGCCCTTGGAAACTCCTAACAGAGTTTCCAAGGGCTTAAATGTTTATCAACATTAAATGCTCCATTTAATCAACCGTAAATCATGCGGTTAAGGCACGGAATGATATCACTACCGGGTAAACAATTAATTTATTAATTCACTTTTTTAGTGAATTGAATAAAGAATTGTAAGCTGTAATAACTTGTTGGTAATAACCAACTAAGTTGTCCCAAACCGTTGTTTGAACAGCTTCTTTAACAGGAACTTCCACAGCAACGTCGCCATCAGCAGTTTCTTCTGCTACATCTTCAGTGGGAACGTCCGCAGCGTCGTCGCCATCAGCAGTTTCTTCTGCAACATCTTCAGTGGGAACGTCCACAGCAACGTCGCCATCAACAGGTTCTTCTGCTACATCTTCAGCAGGAACGTCCGCAGCATCGTCGCCATCAACAGGTGCTTCTGCTACTTCCTCACCATCAGCGGGTACTTCCGCTACATTGCCATCTTCATCTGGTAAGATCATACCAAAATGATCTTGGATAAGAAAATCGTAGTAATCAATTAAATTACCGTAATTTTGTAAGACTGATCTATATTCATTTACTTGCTCTTCTGTTATAATAGTGCTATCAGTTGATTGGTCAGTTGACGTAGTATCTTCATTGATATTATCGTCTGCTGGCTTTTCTGTTTCATCAGTTTCATTTGCTGACTCATCTTCACTAGCAGGCTCCTCTGCAGGTTCATCAACCACAGTTTCCTCCGCTGTTTCGTCTTCAATTACAGGTAAATCCGTTGCTTCATCTTCATCAACAGGTACGTCAGTTGCTTCATCTTCAATTACAGGTACGTCAGTTGCTTCGTCTTCAATCACGGGTACGTCAGTTGCTTCATCTTCAATTACAGGTACGTCAGTTGCTTCATCTTCATCAACAGGTACATCAGTTGTTTCGTCTTCATCAACAGGTATGTTAGTTGCTTCATCTTCATCAACAGGTACATCAGTTGCTTCGTCTTCGATCACTGGTGCATCAGTTGCGTCGTCTTCAATCACAGGTACATCCGTTGCTTCATCTTCATCAACAGGTACGTCAGTTGCGTCGTCTTCAATCACAGGTACATCCGTTGCTTCATCTTCATCAACAGGTACATCTGTTGTTTCGTCTTCATCCACAAGATCATCGGCATCATCTTCATTCGATGCCTTTTCTTGCAAATTTTTATTTGCAATTGTACGCATTATTTTTCCTTTTTCATATGAACCCGGTGTGCTTGTCGCATAAGAGGAAACCTCTTCACCGTGATTCTTAAAGTCTGTCTCCGCACCTTTTTCAGCTCCTAAAGCTGAGCCGCCTGCTCCAAAAATAGCGGCTGTTAACATTGAGGTTGACATTACAAACGGCAAAATCTTCTTGTTCGTGCTCTTCGCTTTTTGATTAGTTTCTTTAACCAAGAATCATCAAACTCCCTTTTATTGAATTTTTTAATCTCGACTACTGACTACTAAATATGAAATTGAAATAACACTCATTCTATTAAGCCGTTATGTACATCTAACCTCCTTCACAAGCAAGAGCCTAAAATCAGGGTCAATTTTTTTATATCTGTAATGAAGCTTTTCAATCGAATAGTTTAGCAGTGTCCCTTCTGCTTATTAACTACAATAACAAAAGGAAATAAGAAGAGTGTAACGAACTAGTTACAACTTTCCATGGAGATATTAACCCTTGTCATAAATGAAAAACACTCCAGGAGACCTAACTCATAATTGGGCAAAGACTAAAAAGAGGGCCTATTCTAATAGACCTACCCCCGTTATTCCGGTTTATCCCTTTTGTGAATGGCATCATCAAAGTGCTATACAAACATGTTGCGTTACTTTTGTAATATCTGTATTGAATGATCTAAAGGATCTACCGTTATACAATTTTTAATATTACATTCAGAAACTTACCTAAAAACTTATACTTTATGGTGGCTGCTCTCCACTCACGAACCAAGTTCTGCCTTCTTCATCAGAGGGAGTTTCCTAGAGGCTGAGTGTGAAAATGACAAAATGGTTATTGTTAATTACAGTATTTGTTCTTGCTAGGGGTCTTTCATCTTGCGGTGACGAAGAATTAACTTCCGTGACTGTGGACCTGATGGATAGCAACGGAAAGTCGATTGGAATAGCGGAGTCGACTGAAGAAGATAATGGTGTACGGGTTAAGATGAATGCGACGGGCTTGCCTGTAGGTTCCCACGGAATTCACTTTCATGAGGTAGGGGAATGTGAAGCTCCGGATTTTGAATCAGCATACGGTCATTTCAATCCGACTGGCGCCAGCCATGGAATGGAGCAGAAAGAAGGACCGCATGCGGATGGAACAGTAGAGGACGAGTTTTTGGTTGAACAAGTCACACGGGACAGCCCTTTTCATCCACGCAGAAGCGGAGGATGGGAAAACCCAGCCGTCCGGTGATTCCGGCGACCGTATTGCATCTGGAATTGTGGAATAATAAATGATTTAACATTAAGACGAACACCTTTTGTTGCGGAGATGAATCCGTGAGGAAGGTGTTTTGTTTATTATCGTCATGTTAAAGATTGATATATCATCATGTATAGAACAAGTTGAATTATTGAATACAGTATATAAACGCAGGACCCTTTAATTTTTTAGATGCTAACAGGAGAGAATGGAATAGCTTGTACGAAGGGGAAAATACAGCTGTCATTTCGCATCCCTGGGCAGAAGAGGAACTTAATTATCGTATTACTGCTAAAGTCTTTGACAGTAAAGATACTAAAAAGTTTAATGGAGATACTTCTGTATTAAAAGGGGAAGCAATAAAAACTATCAACATAGGTACCTTTTACTTATATAGAAGATAATTTTATCAAACTATAAGAAAATAATGATCGTTTTCGACGCTATCCACGTTAGCTTACTGAACCATTTACTCTCGTAGGTAACCAAAGACTCAAGCTATGGTATTCTTAAAGAAACATTTAAAAAAGGAGAAAATTATGACTGGACCGGATGATGCATACCTCTATGCAAGGGCGGCGTCGCACGATCGCTACGCCTTCGAAACATTATACGATCGCTATGAAAAACTTGTATTCTCATTCGCCTACCGTCTGACTGGAGACCGAACGATTGCAGAAGAAGTCACTCAAGACGTATTTCTGAAGCTATGGAATGGTACAACAACATATAAGGAAGACAAAGGAAAGTTCTCGTCCTGGCTTCTGACGTTAACAAGGAACAAATCGATCGACGAGCTAAGAAGATTGAAGCGGCATGCACACGAACCGATGCTGGAGAAAGATTCTCTTCTTGAAGCAGCCGGCTCTACTGAAGCGGCAATCGAGTGGAAAGAGAAGCGAGAAATCGTACACCATGCAATTGGAGAACTGAGAGTGGAACAGCAGGAAATCATTGAACTGTTCTATTTCAAAGGGGTTAGCCAACAGAAAATCGCAGAACAGTGTGAATTACCACTTGGAACAGTTAAAGGGAGAATCCGATTGGCATTGAAGCATTTGAAAGGGTTAATCGGACAGGAAGGAGGGGTTTCGAATGAATGAGCAATGCCATCTGTTGATCGACTATTTCAATCGTGTCCTAACTGATGAAGAACTAAAAAGATTCGAAACGCATATGACAGAATGTCCGTCCTGCCGTGAGGAACTTATCGAGTGGGAAGCTTTGACGGAAGACCTTCCCTATTTGACTGAGGAAGTGGAAGTACCCACCGACTTGAAATCACGGGTGTTCGCAGCCTTATCTGAGACCACGGAGGACAGCGACAAAGTTAAAGTATTACCGCAGCTTCGCATAGAGGACCCACCGAGTAAACGGTTCAAAGTTGCTGTTCCTGTTTTGGCGGCGGCTCTATTTGCTTCTCTTGTGACGAATGCGTATCTTGTCAATGAAAACAACAAAGAACTAGAAGTTGCAGTGGGGGACATCCAGCTAATTGCGCAAACGGCTTTGGTACCGCAGCCAGGGGGGGGAGAAGCATCGGCGGTTGCCATGTTACTTTCAGATCGAGGTGAAGATGTGCTGCTCGTTGATGCAGCAAAATTGCCAGAGTTGCAAGAAGGTGAACTCTATCAGGTTTGGGTAATCGAAGGTGAAAAACCGTATCCGGCAGGCATAGTTAAACAGACGGAAGCGGGAGGTGGATCTGTGAGCCACCGATTGAAGGAACTTGTGGGCAAGTGGGATACAATTGCGATTACAATTGAAAAAGAACCGAATCTGGCAGCACCGCAAGGCACCATTGTTTTAGCAGGTGGAATCTGATTTCATCCAAAAAAAGACTGATTTACCTCGTAAACTAAGGGGTAAATCAGTCTTTTTCACATTATGGATACGATTGCAAAGCCTCAAATCAATCGACCGAATAAAATCTTTTTCAGAAAAAGTGATCCAATTCGTTTTTCCTTCCGTTAGCTATATACAAAAATGAAAAGGAGCGATTCACATGAGACTAAAGAAAACACTAATCGCCATTCCACTAAGCGTATCATTACTACTTCCAATGGGGACACTCGCAAATGCAGCTGAACATGAACACGGAGGAAATCCAACAATGGAGGTGTCGAACCCTGCAGTGGATTTGAGGGCAACGCTCGATAGTATCTTATCCGAGCATGCGTACTTGGCGGTCATCACAATGCAAAAAGGGTTAGATGGCGCAGGTGATTTCGAAGCCGCTGCAGCTCAGTTGGGGGAAAATACCGATGAACTGTCCGCTGCAGTCGGGTCGGTCTACGGAGAAGAAGCAGGAAGTCAGTTCAAGGAGATTTGGAGCAGTCATATTGGCTACTTCGTTAATTACGTAACAGCCACTGCAAGTAAAGACGAAGATGGACGCAAGAAAGCACTCGCCGATCTAGACGCCTACCGAGTGAAGCAAGCAGACTTCCTATCAAAAGCGACAGATGGTCGGCTGAAGGCGAAGGATCTTGAGGAAGGCCTGAAAATGCACGTTGACCAACTGGTTTGGGCATTCGACAACTATGGAGCAGGTGAATACGAAAAAGCTTATACAAGCGCAACAGAATCGATGCATCATATGTTTGGCACAGGGAAAGGACTCTCTTGGGCAATCACTGAACAGTTCCCGGATAAATTCGACAACCAATCTGTCGATACACCTGCAGCTGATCTGCGTGAAGCGTTGAACAGTGAATTCTCCGCACATGCTGCGCTCGCCATACTTGCAATGCAAAAAGGGATTGATGGCGCGAAAGACTTCGATGCAACCGCGGCAGCACTGAATGCAAATACGGAAGACCTTACAAAATCCGTGGAATCTGTTTATGGAGCAGAAGGAGCCAAGAAATTCAATGAAATCTGGAGCAGTCATATAGGTTACTTTGTAGACTACGTAAAAGCAACTGCAAATGAAGACGAAGCAGGCAAAAAGGAAGCCATTGCTAACCTTGACGCATACCGTAAAATCCAGGCTGAATTCCTCGATACCGCAACAGAGGGAAGATTGAAAGCTGCAGATTTGGAAGAAGGTCTGAAAGGTCATGTCGATCAATTGCTTAATGCATTCAACAGTTATGTTGATAAGGATTATGACGCAGCATACGATAGCATCCATGAAGCATACAGCCATATGTTTGGGGTAGGAACCGCTCTATCAGGAGCAATCGTTGATCAGTATCCCGATAAATTTGTAACTGCGATGCCATCGGATATGCCGAAGACGGGTCTCGGTGGTATGAGCCAAGTGGCGGATCACACCATTTTATGGGTTATCTCAAGCCTTATCCTTGCGATGAGTGCGGGGGCAGTACTGATACGCCGGAAAGTTGTAAATCGCTGATAAAAGGGGGCTTTCCTCAAATATGTTTGGACGTTAAACGCTTAACCTCCCCATCAGGATAACTATATTCATAAGCGCACGACATCCAGATTTCAGACGTTTCGGAAAGGAGGAACACCTATCATGAAAAACCGTTTAAGCGTCGCGCTGCTTTTGGTCATTGTCATACTGGCAGGTTGCTCAAAGGCAGCTTCCAAAGAAAATGTGTGCAATACGAAGGATGCCATCGAATCTGGAGTAGTAGCTGCGGTCACAACTGCATCATCACTTCCATTACCTTCATCGGAAGGACTCGCTTTGGCGGACGAACGAATCGGTGTCCAGCCTGTCACACTCGAAATTCCGGTACTGAACGTCAACGCATCAATTGAAGAGGTAGGGCGTCTTGAAAATGGACAGATGGGTGTTCCGCAAAATTCGGATAATGTCGGTTGGTTCGCACCCGGGATAAGACCCGGATCCCCGGGCAATGCAGTAATAGCAGGTCATGTCGACTCGTTGACAGGGCCCGCTGTATTTTTTGAGCTTGATAAGTTGAAAAAAGGTGATGAAATCATCGTGCATGGTAAAGATAATGAAACAATGCGTTTTATTGTCGTCAAGATAGCGTCCTACCCACGAGAAAAAGCTCCTGTCGATGCGATTTTTGGCTTCACCTATGGCAGTGGTCTCAACCTCATTACATGTACCGGTGAATTTAACCGCAAAGCTAAAACACACGAGGAGAGACTCGTCATCTACACTGAATTGAGTAGCTCTTAATGGTAAAGTTACTCATGCGTTTTTTTGTATTCCATTTATCAACAGAATAATAAATGCGTATTGCTGATATCGAAGTGGTTCAAAGTGATAATCCGAACATACACAAGGTTTATAAATTTACTGTTCAATTAAACCATAAAAATGGAACCGAAGAAGCGGTGTAATAGTAGGTGAAAGGGTTGGCAATCTGTTCAGAGGAAGGGGGAATTGGAAAGATTAATTTCCGTGATGAGAGTGAATTGCAGGAGGGAATAAGAGAGGTTGGTAAATATCTAAAAGGTATACACTAACTTCGGACGGTGCTTTTTTCAATCTTTTCCTATTGTGGTTTGTCCCCTTTATTTCAGACAATATAGTACAGTTGCCTTAGGTAAGAAGGAAGGCGAGCATATCAACATTTGGTTGCCTTCCCTTTTTACTTTTTAATCTGGGTATTGAATTGTCATAATTCGACAAAGCATAGCGTATTATATAATCATGTAAAGTTGAGAATGAAACGGACAGCATGGTGTAAAAAGAAACAAACCCCTAAGATCTGGAATTCAAGGTCTTAGGGGTTATTTTTTTGCGAAAAGATAGAAAAAGGAGCCTAGTTCTTACGTGATTCATCATTGACTTAGAAACAGGCATTTGAAATGTTTTTGAATTGAGAGAAGGGGAAATACCAGAAGTTGTGGATTGACGGTGAATTTCCAATCTGTACCGTTATAGGTTATCAAAGGTGCTTTTTCAGCTACTCAAGGCTTACTGCTTAACCCCAGCAGTAGAAGGGGGATCGTACGTGTCGTTATCATGGCTGTTATCGATACCGATACCACTACGGCCTTCGTTAAGGTTACCATTAAAGTTACCATCATTATCATGAACGTTGATAGTAAGGTTCAAATTAGTAAGGTAATTTAGATATCCATATTGAACTGAGTGATTTTTTATAGCTGATTCTGCTCCTGCGCTAGGAGAACATTCACGCGAATTATTATAACCATGTGGTTGTATATTGGCCGCGTCAATTGCTTTGAATGGTCTAAGCTGTTGGAAATTACCTCCACAACAGAAACCTTTTTTAAAATTAGTAGTATTCATATTTATCACCTCGTTTCTTTGCTATTCTATTCAAAGTTATAGCAAGGCGGACGGGCTATCGACTACTTGTCTATCGCAAATTTGAAAATTATGTATAAAAGGTAGTTTTTACGGAACGTTTGTGAAATTTCCAAAAAGAAGCCCCGAATAGCTGATTGGCACTATTCAAGACTTCTTATGATTTCTGGAATTCCCAAAAAAACAGCCGCCTTAGACTTTGTGTCAAGGCAACTGTTTTAATCAGGATACCCCATTTGGTGATTATAATACATATTCTAAATAGGAATTAATGCTTCTTGCTGAAGAGGTTGAAAAGCCAAAATGTCTCTTTATTTTTATGTTGTTGTCGTTTCATTTCATTAGAAATCTCAATTGGAGCTACATGATTTACTTTATCGTAAATCTCAATTGATGCATTTACAACTTCAATTGGAGTTACGTCATTCACTTCATCGTAAATCTCAATTGATGCATTTACAACTTCAATTAGAGTTACATCATTCACTTCATCGTAAATCTCAATTGAAGCATTTACAACTTCGATTGGAGTTACGTCATTCACTTCATCGTAAATCTCAATTGAATCATTTACCACCACGATTGGAGTTACATCACTCACTACATCGTAAATCTCAATTGAAGCACTTACGACTTCGATTGGAGTTACATCACTCACTTCATCACAGATTTCAATTGAAGCATTTACGAGATCGATTGGGGTTACGTCACTCACTTCATCGTAAATAACAATAGGAGCATTTACCATCTCAATAGGAGCAACATTATTCACTTCATCAAAATACTCCGTCACCTTCTCGTTTTTTTCAAAAATGCTGCTAGTTGAAGATACAGCCGAATTCTCAATGACCCTTATTGGAATCCTATGTTTTTTCACAATCTTATTTTGATGATTTCCTGATGTTATTGGGACATTTCTGTTCCGACCATTATATAGTTGGCTAGGGTTAACACCAGTAGATGGAAAGCTTTGTTTAGTATACTGCTGCCCTTCTTGATACTTCTTTTGAATAGAGAGGCTTGAAACAGGAGTTACATCACTTGGTGCTTCCTGGATGTTAGTAGCCTTCGCTACAAGACTTTGCAAATTCATAATAGATGGCGGCCGATTCGATTGTTGAAAGGAAGAGATGGATGTTTGGTCTTTAGTTTGAGTTGTTACTTCTATGAAATTTTCCACCCTCTTCTCGTTATTAGCGATAATTGCCGAGTCTTGAACTTCGGCCTGTGCATTAATGTGTTCTTTAAAGATATTGCTAGTATCATTTTTTATTTTATTCCTTATCAATGAAATATCTTTATTCAATTCCTTGACAGTTTGGTTAAGTGAGTTAATTTGGACCGAAAAACTTTTTACTTGCTGCTCATGGGCCACAATCTGCGTACTTTGTTTTTCATTCAATTTTTCAATTACCCCTTCTAAATTTGAGACTTGTGTTGTAAAACCATTAAATTCGGTCTTCTTGAAAAGATAGTCGTCAATTGAATTTCCTATTGTCAATGTGGTTAAGGTATCTTTATAAGTTGCGACTTTCTGCTTCAGTTTTTCAATGTCATGAGCGGTGTATAACTTAGAATCTCCCATCACGTTTCACCCCTTTGCAGTCCATTCCCTTCTATTCTATTAATAATGTTTTAATTGCGTGATAGATTGGTACTTTCAGCCACTGATTAATATATGATAAAGAGCCGAATTCTAACGGGGCGATATCCATCTCGCAATAATACATTTATTTCAATTACTCATTTGCCCTTCCCAAATCTGTTCAATTTAATAAATATCATGTTAACTCATTTCTTTGCCCATACACACATTCTTTCACATCATATGCTACCAAAGAAAGATAAAAAATTTGGAGGTGTCTGCAAAATGCAAGAAAAGAAGCATTGTGATGGGAAAGAACTAATTTGTATAAATGTCGACAAGGTTTATGATTGGATTGTTAAAGAGAAGTCGTTTGATTTTACTGTTCCGTCATGGGAAAAGATTCATTTTACTCCTAAAAATTCAGTACCGGGTGGACCCATTCATGGTGCACACGTTACATGTGAAGTGACTCCTGATAAGCATCATCCAATCGTCATCCTCGGACGTGAGGATCGTCCGTTTTGTATTGATGGAAAGAACGTTATGCTTCAGCAGCTCAATATTCGTAAGAACTTCGTGATAACGCTTATCGTAACTTTAGCAGACGGAACCGTGTTGACTAGTGAAGCTCCCAAGTGGGACGAAAATTCAGATCTAGCGTTTTCTCGTTGCGAACAAGTTACCTTGTGTGCTCCTGAAGGAACAGATGTTGAAATTACGTACACGAATTTAGACTGTTTCGTGTGTACTACGGGGAAACTTATAGGAGATGATGATAACCAAGGTAAAGGTACAATCATATTCCATAATCTATCTATCTCAGTAGATACATGCCAAAGTATCCAATCGACATTCCCAGTCACTGTCGAATTTTTAGCTGATTACTGTGAACCAAGAGAGGATTTAGCACATGCTTGTGCTCCACCAATGCGCCCGCACCAATGCTCTGTTGTTTTCCCAGATGACGACAACGGCCATTGCTGCCACTAATGTCGGCTATTAGTGATAATGATTATGCACACAACATATCTTAAAGAGAGGAAATTTCTCTCTTTATTTTTTTTGGGGAAAGGGGTAGAGAATGGTGGGAAACAATAGGGATGATGTGGGAGCGAAACTTACTAAGCTCCAGCATCAAACGAAAACATATTTATCTGAAATAAAAAAAATGGTAGATGAGCTTAATGAACCTGCCAAAATGATAATAGTAAGTTATTTTACTTATTCATTAAATGTTTCACATGATCCAGAACAAGAGAGCCTATGTCTCGGATCTTACCATATACATAATCTGGGGAACCAGCCAATCACAAATCCTTCTGTTTGCATAAAAGTATCCCAAGAGTCTCCCTTTTCCTTTTCAGGGAGGTACGTATATGCCGATTTTAAGCAGTCATTGAAAGTTGCAGATGGCTGGGAACGTACAAATGAGAAAACGAATAAAGAGGAATTTTGGCTTAGACCTTTAGGGAAATCATCCGTTGAACCTAATGAGACCATTTCATTTTCAAATTTCCAAATTACATGGTCTCCTAAAGAATCTTATGCAGGCAGTATCATGGGAACTACGTATAGTGATCAAATGAAAGATGGAATTGCTGTGATTAATCCCATCAATCTCAATGGAACTGTCCGTATACAGGGGGTTGAAAATGAGTGATAAAGACGAAAGAGAATTGTTTATGAAGCATCTCATCCGTCAATTTATGAATGAACAGCTTAGCGAACGTAAAGAAGATAACCTGGAAAGCAACAATAGTTTTGTCTTTTTAGAAAAAAGCACATTGAATACGTTGATCATCTATATGTTAATGAATGGGGAGCGTCGCCCTGATGAAGAAGCCTTTAATGATTCTCAAGTGAAGATTTTAGAGGAACTTGACCATATAATTGCAGATAGCAAAAAGGGATTTGAAGAGATCATCACTTTGTTAAAAGAAATCTGAGGGTAGTATCCTAGTGTAGCTTTTGCTTGAGGGGTATCTATGAAGGGAGACAGTGACGTGAATAGTGAAAAAATCAAAAATAATGATCCCCTGCAACTTCAACAAATGATCATCTTTTTAAAGGCGGAATTAGCGAAACAAAAATCGGTAGTGAAAAAATTTCAAGACAGCTATCACTATTCAGTAGTAGAAAACCTTGAGCAAGAAAATCGACAATTAACGAACGAAAAAAAGGAACTAGCTGAGGAGTTAGTTAAGTTAAATCAAAAATTTGAAAAGCGGGCTAGCGATTACAGAGGACCTGTCCAATTGCAAGGAATGCAAGGCAATGGATTCATCACTTCTATTGATGCCTTTCAGAAAACAAAAACAGATCTATTACCAATTAGCAAACAGTTAACTGAAGTTATTAATAAACTGAAAGACGGAGCTAATACCGATCAACAGAGATATAAAAAACATGACAAGCAAGTTTCTTCTCTTCATAAAAAACTAGCGAGTAATAAAACGACTATAGACCAGCTCGAATATAAGCTTGGGGATCTCATTCAAGAAGCAAATAAACAAGTACACTCCCAACTTGAGAAGTTAGACATAGCCAATAAAGAGCGTAGCCAGTCCGAGAAAGAAAGACAACGTCTACTAATAGAAATAGAAGAAAAAAATAAAGCTATAGGAAAACTCCAACATGAAATATCGGATTTAAAAGAACAAAATAAAAAGGGAAATGACGCTATTGCAATTGAAGAAAAAAATCTAGCTAATAAAACGACTATAGCTCAGCTCGAATATAAGCTCGTTGATTTCATTCAAGAAGCAAATAAACAAGTACACTCGCAACTTGAGAAGTTAGACATTGCCAACAAAGAGCGTACCCAGTCCGAGATAGTGAGACAACGTCTACTAATAGAAATAGAAGAAAAAAATAAAGCTATAGGAAAACTCCAACATGAAATATCGGATTTAAAAGAACAAAATAAAAAGCAAAATGACG
>NZ_JADPRZ010000049.1 GCF_017347095.1 Sporosarcina sp. E16_8
ACCAAATCAAAAAAGCCTCCAACCAATCCCGGAAAGTGTCCAACCAACCGCACAGTGTGCAACCAAATCGGCAAAGCCTCCAACCAACCCGAGAGAGTGTCCAACCAAATCAAAAAAGCCTCCAACCAATCCCGAAAAGTGTCCAACAAACCAGAAACCCTCCACCCACCCCACCCACCCCCCAACCCCCCAACCCCATAAAAAAAACCAGCCAAAGTCACCCCCGGCTGATCCCCATCTAATCCACAGTATAAAAATCCATCTGATAATCCTTCCCATTTTTAACACGAATCACAAGCTTATACGAACTAGAGGCGGCATAAGAAGAGACGGGTGTAGCAACAATCTCCTTAGTTTCAACACTTGAACGCAACCTAATCGGCACTAGATCACTACCCCGAAAAACCCGAACGTCAATAATGTCCTTTTTCGACAGCTGCCGGGTAAACTCAATACGCCACTCCTTCGTCAAAGGCACATTCCTCACTGAGGGAAGCGAGATGAAGTCCGAAAAATCCATCCCCGCCACATCCGCGCTCACACGACGAGGTTCGTCATACGACGCGATATTGACAATACCCTCCCCGAAAATCGGATCCCAACCAACAGCACCTCGGTCATCGACATATTTCTTCAACAACCGTTCAATTTCCTTCATCGAACGACTCGGATCATCAAGTTTTATCATCGCCGCAACACCGCTAACAAACGGCGCAGCCATAGAAGTGCCCGTCAGACTTCCGTATCGATTACCGGGTAAACTCGAAACAATCCCTACGCCAGGAGCGGAAAGATCTATTGCGTCACCCGCATTACTGAAACTGGCGATGTCGTCATTTTGATCGGTGGCGGAAACAACGATGACATTTTGCTCGGAAGCTGGGAAATAATCTGCCGTATCCGCGCCGTTATTCCCGGCAACAACGACCACGAGGACATTATTCGAAATCGCATAATCGAGCGCATCGACCAAGTATTGAGAGAAACCTTCACCAACAAAACTCAAGTTAATAATATCCGCTCCATTATCAACCGCAAATCGAATAGCTGTCGAAATATCGGAATCATAGCCTTTTCCTTCGTCATCCATTGCGCGAATAGGCATGATCTTCACATTAGCCGGCGTTGAATCGACAATTATGCCCGCAATATGCGTACCATGGAAATGGACATCCATCGGGTCAGAAGTATTATTAATAACATCATATCCAGCAACAATCCGATCCTTCAGCAGCGGATGCGTGTAATCGACGCCAGTATCAATGACCGCGATAATAACGCTGTCCTCACCCGGCATTAGTTTGTGCGCTGCCTTTTTTACACCAATCCGTTCTTTCCCCCAAGAATTCGAACCGATAGCAGCGGTCTCAATGGCGGCGTAGCGCATGAAATCAGGCTGAAGTACTTCAACCCCATCGAGAAGTTCAAATTCTTCTGTTGACACACTTTCGATGAATTCACTACCATCTGCAGCAACTAATTTAACTAATAATCGATCGCTTTCAGTAGATGAAGCAAAGACCTCAGTTGCTGTAGGGACAACATATGAAAATCCGAGAATAAATAAAAGTCCAATTATAGTAAAAGTTTTCTTCATAAATACCACCCTTGCGTATAATAAGTCATCTATTTATGTATCGGTCAAGACGCTAAACTATTAAGGAAAACAGTAGGGGAGGGTTTGGGATTAATCAACAGAATTGACTAACAACAATTGCCAATCCATATAGAATACCTACCATTTATATGGTACGATGAAAATAGCCTATTCAGATTACTAGTAGTATTTGGTAATTATATGTCATACTATGCTGAAATGGGTTATACGTATAAAAATCACAGGGGGTTTGAGAATGAAGAAGAGCACATATCAAAAACTATTTAGAGCATCACTAGCAACAACGGTTGCAACAGGGGCACTAGTTGCAGCAGTACCGACTTTTACGCAAGCAGCAACAACGAAAGGTACTTCTTTCTCGGACGTTAAAGATACGCATCAATTCTATGAGGCTATCAGTAGCTTAACATCTAGAAGTATCATCAATGGCTATGAAGACGGTACATATAAGCCAGGTCAACAAATTAGCAGGGCGCATGCAGCTAAAATTATGGCTTTGGCATTAAATCTAGACACGAAAAATGTAGTAGATCCAGGATTTAAAGATGTGAAAAAGGATCATCCTTATTACGGACATATCGCTGCACTCGTAAATGCAGGAATTATTAAAGGATATGAAGACAAAACGTTTAAACCAACTGGTAATCTGACGCGCGCTCATGTCGCTCAAATGCTCGTATTAGGGTTTAAATTAGAAGAAGATAAGCTTTCAAATCTTCCATTTAAAGATGTGAACAACAAACAATGGTTTGCGAACCATATTCAAACATTGTTCTCAAATAAAATCACGTCAGGAACAACTGCAACTACTTTCTCACCTAACGCATTCGTCACACGCGGACAAGTTGCTTCTTTCATCTTTAAAAGTGAATCAGCAACTAAGATAGAAGTTCCAGAAGTACCTGAAGTTCCAGAAGCGGAGCAGAAAGAATCGACACTCGTAAACATTACGGCTGATAAAGTAGAATTCGCTGAAGGAACATATGCATTCCCAGCTATCTTGAAAGACGTATTCAGTGCTTCTAATTTAGACGCTCTGAAAGGCGCAGTCGTCAAATACTCCGTTCTAAATGGTACGATTGTTGGCATTAGTTCAATTGAAATTAAAGCAAGCGGTACTGCTGAAAAACACCTTACACTAGATGGCAAAGGGTTAACGTACCCAGGAAATCTAACAATTAATGGGGACTATGTTCACCTGAAAAACCTTACAATTAAAGGTGATCTAGAAGTTGGTAAAGCAGTAGAAAACAACTTCATCGTTGAAAAAGTGACTGTAGAAGGAAAAACAATCATTTCCTCTAAAGCAGCTTCTGTAGCGAAAAGCACAAATGGAGCTAGTTATTCTGTAGCGGCAGAAGCACCAGTAGCAAAAATCGCATTCATTGATGCTACAATTGCTAGCGTTGTGATTACTAAAGGCGGCGCAATAGTCGAGTTTAAAGGCACTACAAAAGTTCAAGAATTAATCATTTCAGCTAACGTTGTCATTAAAGCGGACGCAGGAATCACGATTCCAAAAGTAACGATCGATGCGGGAGCTAAAGAAGTAACAATTGATGCAAATGTAGGCAGCCTTGAAATCAAGTCGAAAGACGCAAAAATCTCTCTTGGCGATAAAACAAAAGTTGCAAATCTAGTCCTTCCAGCAGGAGTAGCAGCAAAAGATATCATCCAAGACTACGATAAAGTAAAAGGCAACATCGAGAAAATCAGCGGAGACACTCCAGTAGTAACACCTGAAACACCTGGAACCGGCGGCGGTGGTGGAACAGTAACACCTCCGGTTACTGAAGCAGACTTTGAATTAGCAGTTCAAAATAAACTGGCTGGTGTGACAATTAAGCCTGAAGTTGCAGGTGTAACAGTTGATTTCCTTCCATCAACTAACACTTTGAACGTTGCAATTTCAGATGCAAGTAAATCTTCAACAGTCCTCGCCGGAATGGGACTGGTAGATGCATTTACTGGAGTCGGCGTATCAGCTACAAGTATATCCGCTATCAAAGACCAACTAGTTGCGTTAGTAACCAATGCACCTAAACTAGAGAACTTACCTGCTTCAATCGATATAAACGTTACATTAACAAGCGGTCAAACATTAACTTATACAGTCAACTTTCAACAGCCTGTAAAATAAATTCGAAGTCTAAACACCAGATCAAACATCTAAGAACCGCAGGAAGCCCCTTAAGTCTATTCCTAGACTTAAGGGGCTTCCTTTTTGTTTGGCAATAAAAGTAGACAGTGCGACCCTAAATTATCGAAGTATCCAACCAATCCCCCGAAGTCTCCAACCAACAAGAAGGTTTCCAACAAAACCTTCAAAGCCTCCAACGAACCCAGTAAAGCGTCCAACCAATTCCCCAAAGCCTCCAACCAACAAGGAGGTTTCCAACAAAACCCTCGAAGTGTCTAACGAACCCAGTAAAGCGTCCAACGAATCCAGCAAAGTCTCCAACCAATCCCCAAAAGCCTCCAACCAACAAGGGGGTTTCCAACAAACCCCCTCGAAGCCTCCCACAAACCAGCAAAGCCTCCAACCAATCTCCCAAAGTCTCCAACCAACAAGGAGGTTTCCAACAAAACCCTCGAAGCCTCCAACCAACCCCCAAAGCCTCCAACCAACAAAGAGCCCCCAAACCACCAACCACTCACTAATCTCGACTTTCCATTGTTTTCTCTCTAAAATTATGCTATCCTATCTCCATACACAGAAAATTCTATACAAAGGAGTGTTCAATAATACGCATATATCGCAGAAAACCAGAACTATTAAAAGCGCTGCCCCGACTGCTTGCGAGACTTAACCCCCAAAGTCAAAAGCACAATGAGGTGGTCGGCCGACTCTATCGAACAGAAGCAGGCTACGCAGGTGAAATCAAAGTCGATAGGTATCTGGAATCGATAGAATTCACTGAACGAGTCCACATTTTCACGGATCTACAACTATCCATCAACCCCAAATTCGACATACAAATTGACACTCTAATCCTGACCCCATCATACGCATTTATTCTTGAAATAAAGAATATCGCGGGCACCCTGAACTACATTTCGAACCCACCCCACTTCGAATGTACCTATGAAGATAAAAAATCCATCGTTATCGATTGTCCCATCATGCAGTTGAATAATAATCGGAATGGCCTGGACATATGGCTTGAAAGAAACGGGTTTCCTATTAAGTCTACTGGTATGATCGTCATGGCAAACAATAAGACATCAGTCAAAAATGCTCCACCCGAAATGCCGATTATGTATGCGAAGCACCTGCCGCTGTACTTTAGAACGCGGGAAGTTGGACAAGTGCTTTTGGCCGACAATCAATTCTACTCGCTCGTCGAAAAATTAAGCCGAGGTCAACAGCAGTACAATCCCTATCCACTATGTGAAAGATACAGAATTGACAAGACACATATTAGTAAAGGAATCATTTGCAATACGTGTAACAATAAAGTCAATCGTGTAAATCATATGGTTTGGATCTGCCCAGCATGCGAACTCGAATCAAACCAACCATTTGCCGAAGGTCTCAAAGACTGGTTCATGATAATGAAAAACACAATCTCAAACGAAGAATGTCGCAACTTCTTCCAATTAAAAGATAAATATGCTGCCAACTATGTATTGAAATCGCTCCCACTTAAGCGTGTAGGGAAATCAAGAGCTTCCATCTATACGTGGGATTACAAAGTCTCGCCATCTACCATACAAAAAAGAAAGAAACCCACTTCGAAAGATTGAAGTGGGTTTTTTCTAGTTGGATAAGAGTCTTCGTGTCCAACAAACCCAGCAAAGCGTCCAACAAACCCAGCAAAGCTTCCAACCAACTCCGCAAAGCGTCCAACCAACCCGAGAGTTTCCAACCAAATCTTCAAAGCCTCCAACCAACTCCGCAAAGCGTTCAACAAACCCGAAAGTTTCCAACCAACTCCGCGAAGCATCCAACGAACCCAGCAAAGCCTCCAACCAACTCAGCAAAGTTTCCAACCAACCCGAAAGTTTCCAACCAAATCTTCAAAGCGTCCAACGAACTCCGCAAAGCCTCCAACCAACTCCGCATAGCGTCCAACCAACCCGAAAGTTTCCAACCAAATCTTCAAAGCCTCCAACCAACTCCGCGAAGCGTCCAACGAACCCAGCAAAGCCTCCAACCAACTCCGCAAAGCGTCCAACCAACCCGAAAGTTTCCAACCAAATCTTCAAAGCGTCCAACGAACCCAGCAAAGCGTCCAACCAACTCCGCAAAGCGTCCAACCAACCCGAAAGTTTCCAACCAAATCTTCAAAGCGTCCAACGAACCCAGCAAAGCTTCCAACCAACTCCGCAAAGCGTCCAACCAACTCCCAAAAGCCTCCAACAAACCCAGCCACCCCTCCAACGAACCACAAAACCCCCAACCCTCCCCACTTAAATTATTCCAAATGAGGGAATTACCCCACCAAGATGGTATAATAGTACCTGTACCAAACGGCACACAACTCTACACCCCAAAAACACGTATTAATCATAGTCAACTACCCACCACTCCAACATCACTAGCCGTCGAAGTGGGGGCTTGAAAGAGCCTAAGTTGTCTAGCCTCAGTCTTTATGACTACGTTGGTTCGGTAATCACACCCTGGGATAATGCTCTAGTCCCTTGCACTGTGTCGGCTCTGTAAAAGCTCTGTTGGGTCGGAGCGGTCAACCGAATTTGGCGACATGTACTGTCGGAAGCCTTACCAACATTGGCGAAGGGTGACAAACTCCAAAAAGGGAGGGAATACGCTATGCTCGTATTCGTAATTAATCAGCATGGTGAGGCGCTCATGCCTTGCCCAGCGCGGAAAGCAAGAATATTGCTGAATGAAGGAAAAGCGAAGATTATCGGTTATCAGCCGTTTAGTATCCAGCTAGTGTATGGGTCCAGCGGCTACAAACAGTCGGTTAAAGTAGGCACGAAAATCGGGGAGAAACATATCGGTATTGCGGTTACATCCGTTGGTCATGTACTGATGAAAGGTGAAGTAGAATTACGCACTGATGTAAAAAGTCTGATCGAAACACGTAAAATATACCGACGCATTCGTAGACAACGAAAAACAAGGTATCGAAAAGCCCGCTTCCTGAATCGCAAGAAGCCAAAAGGATGGTTACCACCGAGTTTGGAAAGTCGAAAGGCCAACACTTTTCGTTGGATTAATCGTTTTAGTAGTTTGCTGCCCAATCCGACACTGCATATCGAAATCGGCAAGTTCGAAGTCCAGAAGCTGATCATTCCAAGCGTAGGGGGCGCTACCCAACAAATGGGTCAAAGTGACGGCTATTATGATACTCGGTATTATGTATTCTCGAGAGACAACTATAGTTGCCAAGTATGTAAAAAGAAGAACAAAATAGTACATACGCATCATATTATCTACAGGTCACGAGGTGGAAGCGATCATGCGGATAACTTGATCACCGTTTGCACCGATTGCCATACGTCTGACAATCATCGTCCCGGCGAGATCTTTTGGCGATGGATGGAAGGTGGGAAAAAACTGGGGTCCTACAAAGAACCACCTTTCACCAACACGTTGCGAAGCCGAGTTCACGAGCACTATCCAGATGCAATACTCTCCTATGGGAGCGAAACAACGCCTCATCGAAAATTGATTGGGCTAGAAAAGTCACTTGTCAACGATGCCATTGCGATAACGGGGATACCAGCGATTATGAAGATAACTAACACCACCTTCATGGCGAAACAGTTCCGCAAGAAAAAGCGAAGCCTGCATGAAGCGACCGCACGTAAAGGACGCAAGCAGCCGAACACTGACAGCAGACGTAACGCGAAAAATACCAAGGCGTCTAAAGGATTCTTTTTGAACGATGAAGTACGAACACCTTGCGGCAACATCGGCTACATCAATGGCTTTACAGGGAAAAACGCCTGCTACGTCAAGTCAATTAATGGCCGGTACATCGTTATACCGGAAAAAACACATAAACAACAATGGCTCAAGGGACTCATTAAGAGAAGTCATCAAGGCAATTGGCGCTATCAACTCATGCATCATGATTAAGGTGAATAGATCTATGTAAAATGCAGTAGTTATATGTTGAACAAATGAACACCTAGCTAAACTGAGCGAAGTCGCGGAGGGATAACTTATATGGAGTGAATTCCAATCGATAAAGAGAAATCCACTCCATATCAATCAGAATCCACCAATAAACGAAAAATGTCGAAAATTGCCTTTTTAGCTACACCCCACATCCCCTTTCTGTTAAACTAGTAAACAATACGACAGTAAAGGGGTAGTCTATTGAAGAAAAAACTAAAGATTTTCTTGCTACTACTACTAATTCTAATCCTGGCCACCGCAGGTACTCTACTATACTTCTTTAAATTCAAAGAGTACGATGTAGCGGATGAAGAAGTGGCGAAAATCGTTGAAGATCCGTATACCATTGAAATGCCTGACGGAACGACAATTACACTCTATGAAAATGGAGACATTGTGGAATCCACCGGGACTGCTTCTAATGGAACCTCTACAGATGGCAGCAAAGTGGCAGTAACATCTACAGAAGGCACTAAAGAGGAAGCAACGACTTCCGGCAATAAAACCCCTAGCTCGACAACGGGGAATAGCAACACCACCGAAACAACTCCAAAACCAACAGTCACTTCGATTAAACAGAAGTATGTCCCGACGCTCGAAAATCTCCAATCACAGGCTGACAGCAGGCTGAATACATTGGTAGGTCATGCGAAGCAAGAGTACAGCGCTAAGAAAGCGAATGGGGAAAGCATCAGCTACGGCTATTTTTACAATAAATACGTAGATGCTGCAAGCGGGCTTGAAGCACGTACCGATACAGTATTCGCAGGCGTCATCAAAGCAGTGGAGAAAGATCTAGTAGCAAACGGCTATGATAAATCCTATTCAAAAAACGTAACCGATGATTATAACGCAAAGAAAAAAGCACGTAAAGACAGTCTTTTGAACAAGGCAATGGGTCTGTGAATTGAAAAGAAAAGCACCCGGAGTCTAGAAATTAAAAAAAGCAAGAATCGCCTCTCAGCGAATTCTTGCTTTTTTCGTTGGTTTTCTCTTAACTGTCTTCCTCTTTTTCGGTTTCACCACTATAAAAATCCGTACAATCAACAGGAACGTCACGGCTCCAGCCGCATCAAGTAGGACATCTTGCAACGCTGGCGTCCGTCCGCCCGTCAATGACTGGTGATACTCATCCGCGATAGCGAGTAGAACGGTGATCCAAGTCGCTGTCAACAGACGAAATGCATGCTTGGGTAGTATCAAGTAAATCGCAACGGCTAGAACACCGAAAATGACGAAATGGGCGCTTTTTCGGAGGATAAACTCAACAAAGTGGTAATAGCCTCGTTCCTCAACTGAAATTGTTGTACCCCAATACGGTATCTGTAACTTGGCAAGTGATGATTTGAGCGGTTCACTCGGCAGCCATTTCTCAAGTGTTGGGATGAGCGACTGCTGTTCGTAGGTTTGCCCGGATGAAATGAATAGAATGCTAAGCAAAACGATCAGAACGATTAGTTTTTTCATATGGGAATTGTACCATACTGCATGCGAGAATACATGCAATAGAAAAGGTCAGATAGGTCGCCCTTCAGACGTTCAAATCAATGACTACTAAGGAAAGAACAGTCAAAAGTTTTCATAGTCTGAATGAAAGCTCCCCCTAACATCAAAAAAATCCCTCAACCATTTAGTAATCCGGTTGGGGGATAATCATCTTACTAGTAAATGCAATCACAACTTCAAATGCTCTTTCAATTCAACTTTGATACTTTCCAATTCCTTGTCGTTCATCATGTAATACCATACACCGTTCATCTTTTTGCCCAAACCTTCTTTAATATAAAGCTGGTCAACTTTTCCGAACGCATCGCGGTACTTCGATTGAACATCCGTCATTTCGTCGAACGTCATATTTGTCCGGACATTCTTGCCGATCGCGCCAAAGATACTTTTGAAATTCACTAAACTGTTTAAAGAAGCGCCTTCACGCATAACCGCTTGGATGACTTGTTTTTGTCGATCCTGTCGGCCAAAGTCGCCACGTGGATCTTCATAACGCATACGTACGAAAGACAATGCTTTTTCGCCGTCCAATGTAATTTCACCTTTGGGGAATGTATAGCTACCTACTATAAAGTCCAATGGATTAGTAACTGTAATACCGCCGACCGCGTCAACAATATCCTTAAAACTTTCCATATTCACTTGCACCACATAGTCAATTGGAATGTCGAGCAAACCTTCAACGCTATCCATCGACATCTCAATGCCACCAAATGCGTAGGCATGGTTAATCTTATCTTGGACACCTTTTCCGACCATCTCTGTATACGTATCACGTGGAATACTGACCATCTTAGTAGATTTTAATTCTGGATTCACGGTCAGAACAATCATCGTATCCGAACGGCCCTTATCGCCTTCACGTTCATCAACGCCAAGCACGAGTACGGAAAACGGTTCCTTCTTTTTAAAAGCAACAGGTTCTTCACGTTTTTCGGATTGTTCACGATCAATCGGTTCATGAATCTCTTTCGCCGTATCGGTCAAACCTTTGTAAACCATAAAGCCATATACAGCAACACCTAAAATTAGAACACCAATAATTCCAACAATCCAAGGCCATACTTTCTTCTTTTTCTTTTTATCAATACGATCCATCTTCTATTCCTCCGTCTAGTTAGCTATAAAATAAGTAATTAACGTATTTGCCCAAACTTCTGCACCATCACTGTTCGGCATGCTCTTGTCACCTAGAAGGGATAAGATTTCCTCTGTCGCCTGATCTGGCCAGTTAGTCCAATGATTCACGTATGGAATTCCTTCCGCTTCGGCAAACGATTTAAGGGCAGTCACTTGAGCAGGGTAATACGTTGCCGCATAAATCGGGTTGGGTGGATGAAGTACAATGACAGCATCCTTCACATGTTCTTTCAAACGAGTGCGAAAAGTGTTGATGTGGGCATGCCCGTCTTCTATTGCGACAAGCCCATTATTATTCAGTGTGAAGGGTTCAAACAAGATGACGTCATAACCGATACTCAAATCAATCTGTTCTTCCGCAAGTTTGTCCGTGAATTGTTGGGACGTTGCGTCGAACCCGATTGCCGTAACAGTGATGTAGTCCCCATACGCCGCTACAAGTGCCGTTTTCAATCGTTCCGCATAGCCAGGCTCACCGTAATCCATCAAACTCGAACCGGTAATGAGGAAATTGACTTTTTCACCCGCTTTAAGCCGATTACGGAATACCTCCTGCACTTGTTTGTCTTGATGAGTTGTCAGTGTTAGCAGTTGTTCGATAGCCTGCTCGGGTTTCAAAGACTCCTTTACTCCATCACTTTCCGTATCAGGTTTAGGGGAGGAAACCGTAGTTGGTGATTGCTGTCCGAATGAAGAGAGCTTATCCTTCCACTGTGTATAACTGGCCACTAATAATAGAATACAGATAATAAGTACTATGTAAGCCAAAATAACTTTTTTATTCATAGGTAACTCCTTTCGAAAGAACTAGTAGTAGATAAGTACTTTGATTATCCCACAAATCTTCAAGAATGCATATGTCGAAAGCAAATATTTTGTGTTATAATGACGAAGATTAGCAAATATTAGTTCGAAGGTAAAGGGGAACATATACATAATGGAAGAAACAATCAGTTTACAGGATTTGTTCAAAACTATCCGAAAAAGGCTTTTTCTTATCGCATTCATAACCGTAATTGCCATTACAATAAGCGGTGTCGTCAGTTTTATGATTTTGACACCCATTTATCAGTCGTCGACACAAATTCTTATTAACCAAACGAAACAAGAAACGACGTCAGTCAACGCACAAGACATTCAAACGAACTTGCAACTCATTAATACATACAATGTCATCATTAAAAGCCCCGCCATTCTTTCAAAAGTCATTGAGAAGCTAGATTTGGATACAACTCCGACCGATTTAAACAATCAGATTACGGTCAACAGTGTGCAAAACTCTCAGGTTGTAACCGTAGCTGTGCAAGATCCGAACCCGCGTCAAGCGGTAGAAATTGCAAATACAATCGCTTCTGTTTTTCAAGTAGAAATTGTAAAACTAATGAATGTAGACAATGTCAATATCCTTGCGGAAGCGGTACTAGCGGAAAACCCGTCACCGATTAAACCGGACCCGAAGCTTAACATGGCAATCGCGGCAGTAATCGGCCTCATGCTTGGTGTGGGTATAGCTTTCTTACTCGAATACTTGGATACTACAATGAAAACGGAACAAGATATTGAAGAACTGCTTGGCTTGCCTATATTAGGGTTAGTAAGCACGATTCCAGATAAAGAAATCCAGAACGCTAAAGTACAAGTCACGCAAAGAAGGGGGAGAGTGTAATGGCTAAAAAAGGGAAACGGAATCGTGTTATTCAAACAGTGGCACGTAAACTTGTCACGAATGCCAATCCAAAATCGATTGTTTCGGAACAATTCCGTACACTTCGAACAAACATTAACTTTTCGATGCCGGATCATGAGTTAAAGACACTGCTCTTTACTTCGGCTTCTCCTGGTGAAGGGAAATCGACGGTTGCTGCCAATACGGCTGTCGTCTTTGCGCAAGAAGGGAAGCGTGTCCTACTTGTCGACGCGGATATGAGAAAGCCGACTGTTCACTATACATTCCACATGACAAACACAATCGGTCTTTCAAATCTCCTCACCCGTCAAGCAACAATTTCGGATGTTGTTAAAGTGAGTACTATTGACAATTTACACATCATCACATGTGGACCGATTCCGCCGAACCCTGCAGAATTGATAGGTTCAAAAACGATGGACAAAGTGATGGAGGAAATGAAGGAGCATTTCGATATTATCATTTTCGACGCACCACCTGTCCTATCAGTAACAGACGGTCAAATTTTGTCGAATAAATGTGAAGGCACGATTCTTGTGATGAGTGCTGGTGAAACCGAAAAAGAAGCAATCGTCAAAGCGAAAGATGCGCTTGTTTCGTCACAAGCAAACATCATTGGGACGGTGCTGAATAACTTCAAGCTAGACAAAGACCACTATTACTATCAATACTATGGAACTGCGGAGTGAACAGGTCATCGTGCCTGTTCGTTTTTTTTGAGTACAAATAACCACTAGTTAGCGAGGAAACATGATGATTGATATGCACGCACACATCCTTCCAGGTGTCGACGACGGCCCGGAAAAACTACTGGAAGCTATGGAGCTTCTTGAGATGGCCATTGCTGAAGGGATTACCGATATAATTGCAACACCACATGTCTATAATCCACACTTTAATGTACCGAAACAGAGTGTCCTGAAAAAGATTAACCTCTTAACTAAAGAAATAAAAAAGCGAGACTTAGCCATTCAATTGCATGCAGGACAAGAAATAAGAATACAAGACTTCACAATTGACAAGCTGAAAAGTGGCGAAGCCCTTACGCTCGCAAATTCGAAGTATGTATTACTCGAACTCCCTTCATCAGGGATTCCTGCATACACGGTACAAATCATACAAGGGATTTTAAACTTAAACAAAGTGCCAATCATTGCACACCCAGAAAGAAACCGTGCAATTGCCGAGAAACCAAGCCGTCTCGAAAGACTCGTTAACCACGGAGCGTTATCGCAAGTGACAGCTGGTAGTCTAGCGGGTCACTTCGGCAAATCTGTACAAAAGCTTTCCTTGCAACTTGTCGAAGCGAATCTTGTCCATGCCTATGGGTCTGATGTTCATAGTGCAGCAACACGTCCGTTTCTTTTCAATAAAGGTCTAGATTACCTTGATAAGCATAAAAATCATGACATTGTTGATATCTTACTAGAAAATAATGCGCGAATTTTGACGAATGAGGATTTCATTTTGCTGGAGCCGGGTACAGTTGAATCGAAAAAGTGGTGGCAATTAATTGGATGATATAGTATAATGTGACTATGTGTGGAGAAATTTAGAAAAAATTGTGGGATTAGTAGAAGCTTAATCCTATACGAGTGATGAAAGGGATGTAAAAATCATGAAGAAGGTAAGGAAAGCAATTATACCTGCAGCTGGTTTAGGGACACGATTTCTCCCTGCAACAAAAGCTATGCCGAAAGAAATGCTTCCCATCGTTGATAAACCAACAATTCAATACATAGTTGAAGAAGCAGTTGCCTCAGGTATAGAGGACATTATCATTGTTACTGGTAAAGGAAAAAGAGCGATTGAAGATCACTTCGATAATGCTTGGGAACTTGAACAAAATCTTGCGGAAAAAGGTAAGTTTGATTTACTTGATACAGTACGACATTCATCTAATTTAGCTAATATACACTATATACGTCAAAAAGAGCCTCTCGGGTTAGGACATGCAGTGTTATGTGCAAAGAACTTCATAGGAGACGAGCCGTTTGCTGTATTACTTGGCGACGATATCGTACAAAGCCCGACACCGTGCTTAAGACAACTTATGAATCAGTACGAAGAAATGAAGTCTTCCATAATTGGAGTGCAGCAAGTACCAGATGAAGAGACATTTCGTTATGGAATCATTGAGCCTATCAATCAGTACGGTCGAAGGTATCAAGTTGGAAGATTTGTAGAGAAACCTCAGAGAGGAACAGCCCCTTCAAATTTGGCCATTATGGGGCGTTACATTCTTACTCCCGAAATCTTCACGTTCCTTGAAGAACAAGAAATTGGTGCAGGCGGAGAAATTCAGTTGACCGATGCAATCGAAAAACTTAATCAAATTCAGCAAGTTTTTGCTTATAACTTTGAAGGGCGACGTTACGATGTGGGGGAGAAGTTGGGGTTTGTTAAAACGACGATTGAGTTTGCATTGCAACATCCGGAGATTCGGGATGAAGTGATGCAATTTATAGAGTCGATTAAAGATTATAAGAAAATATTTAACTAAATTGAGGAGAGTGTGTTGAATGCGAGAAATAGTTCAACAACATTCCATTCCATATATAGATTCTACCCTCCATCGCGAGTTAGGGATGCAACAGTCATATGAGAAATGGAAAAGTGTAATAGACTTTTTAGGTGCTTTTATGGGACTTATTATACTGTCACCTTTATTTTTATTAATCGCTACTATAATGAAAATAGAAGATCCAAAAGGACAGGTGTTTTTTAAGCAACAACGCGTAGGGAAGAATGGAAAAGTTTTTTTTATGTACAAGTTTAGATCAATGGTTCATAACGCTGAAGAAAAGCTTGAAGAATTGCTTAAATATAACGAAGTGTCGGGTGCAATGTTCAAAATGAAAGATGATCCTCGAGTAACGAAGATTGGCCGTTTTATCCGTCGTACTTCTATTGATGAGCTTCCGCAGCTATTTAACGTTCTAAGAGGGGATATGAGCTTAGTAGGACCGAGACCACCTCTTCCAAGAGAAGTTGATGAATATAGTGACTATGATAAACAGAGGTTACTTGTTGTTCCGGGCTGCACGGGTTTGTGGCAAGTAAGTGGCAGAAATAACTTGGGTTTTGAAGAAATGGTTCAACTTGATATTAAATATATCAAAACGAGAAGTATTTCTAAAGATTTAACTATTATTTTTAAAACGGTCGGTGTTTTAATTGGATCGAAAGGTGCATATTAGGCTGTGACTAGAGAAAGAAAAACGATTATCAAAAAGAAGTATATTAATTTATTATGGTCACTTTATGGACAGGGAGGTAGAATGGTTTTCCAAACCTCGTACTTTTTAGGTTTGGCTGCTATTCTTTCCCCTTCACAATTTGGAGAGTACATTATTATTGCTTCAATAATATTAATACTAAGTCCGTTTTGCGGGCTAGGTTTTAATAATATTTTAGTTAAGACGATAAAAACAGATATGAATCAGTTTAGAGAGATGTTTGGTAAAACGATTGTATCAACTATAATTTCTTATGTAATGTTATTAATTACTGGAGAAATAGTAGTCTATATCATTTTTGGTTCTACAGATAGTGCTTTGTTTATTTTATTTTTAATGTTATGTTTTGCTGATTTACTTTGTTTGAAATTCAATGAAATGAGTTCGCATATATACATCGCTAAAGGGTTGATAAGAAAATCCTCAAACATATTAACTTCAATAAGTTTAGTGAGATTTGCTTCAGTATTAATTTATTATGTATTACCAATTAACAAAGAAAAAACAATTCTAATTTGGAGTGCTATTTATTTAGCACTTGCATTATTAATCACGATCTATTATTTAGTAAGGTCTTTGAGTGAAAATAACTACCCGAAACTGAACGTGAATATTAGTAAAGAAAATATAAAGGAAGGTATTTATTTTTCCATAGGTTTGTCCTCGCAAGGAATATATAACGAAATCGATAAATCTATTTTGGGTAAGTTTACCAATGTTGAAGTTACTGGATATTATGGTTTCGCATACAAACTTATTGATTTACTTTTCATACCTATAAAAGGGGTTCTGAGTATAACCTATCCAAAGTTTTTTGAAGTAGGAATAAAACTTGGTATCGCAGAAAGTTATAAGTATGCAAAAAAAGTAATCGTTCCTATTATAATTTATACTTCTATTGTTTCCATACTTTGTTTTCTATTAATAGATCCGATATCTTCGAAATTAATGATTGGTAAGTATCAGGAAAGTATACTTATTGTAAAGCTACTTCTACCTATTGTAATACTTAGAGGTATACATTATGTATTTGCGGATGCATTGACAGGCGCGGGATACCAAAGAGATAGAAGTATAATACAGCTCTTTGTTGCTATGATTAATTTTACATTAAACATAATTTTAATTAAGGTATATGGTGTTTATGGTGCGATATTGTCAAGTGTTTTGTCGGATTTAATAATGACTGTATTGATTATTTATACTATTAAAAAGAAAATTAAATCTATAAGGATGGTATGAAGTGAATAAATTTATTAAAGATACTTACTTAGCTATATTCAATTTCATAATACCAGCTATACCCTTTCATAATATACGAAGGTTCTTGTATAAAATTTTAGGTCTAAAATTAGGGGGGAATACTACGATTTTAAGAAAGGTCTTTTTTTATGATCCGCAAAAAATAAAAATCGGTAAAAACTGCGCAATAAATGATAATGTTGTGTTGGATGGGCGAGGGAAGTTGGAAATTGGGAATAATGTTAATATCTCGCCGTACGTTAAAATATATACCGCAGATCATGCAGTGAATAGTTCAGAGTTCACATATAATGAAGATACTGTAATAATTAAGGATTATGCCTGGATTAGCACGAATTCGTTAATTCTACCAGGGGTGACTATTGGAGAAGGGGCAGTTGTAGCGGCTGGTTCTGTCGTTACTAAGAATGTCGATGATTTCGCTATCGTGGGCGGTGTGCCAGCAAAGAAAATTGGCGAAAGAAATAAACAACTAGACTATAAGCCAGATTTTAAAAAATATTGGCATTAATTTGAAAAGTGGTGCGAATTTCATGAAAGAAAGAACGATAATTTCATTAATAATTATTTGTATATCTTTCATTATGGTTGGAATTACAATTATGTCGAATAATTTATATTCAATAAATAAAGTATCTGGATCGTTATCTGGATTATTTATAATATCGTTTGTTTTATTTAGTGCGTTTTTTATCATTTATCTGTTGATAATAAAATTCGGTTTAAATGTCAAAGTTATTTTTGTTGGATTTCTAATCATTTATTACACAGTTGGTATAGTTCCGATATCTTCATATAGAGAAGGTATAAATTCTGAAATGTGGATCCTTTTACTTTTCACTGCGGTAATTTCTTTTATAATCGGTAATTACCTTAGTTTAATGTTGTTGAAAATTAATAAAGGGTATACTGGAAAAAGTACATCTTCTTACATTAATAATAAAAACACAATAATTTTATTTACATTGAGTTTAATTAGTTCTTTAATTATTTATTTGCAGCATGGTGTTTTAATTTTAAATCAATCAAGCAGATTTAATGTATCGGGAATTCTACAATATTTAACGGAAATGATTATTCCTATTACTGTTTCGATTTTTGCATTTTATATAACCACTAATAAAAAAAAAAACTTCCTGTTGATCACTCTCGTAACAAGTTTTGTGATTATATTAAGTTTAGGTTATCGTAATCAACCAATGTTGCTTGTAATCTCAGTTCTATTAATAATTATTATCCACTATATTGAAAATAATAAAAATGAAATTAGTCTATTTAAAGTTTTGTTTTTATCACTAATTACAACCTTATCGGTAAGTATATTTTCGTTGTTTTTAATTTACCGTCACGAGACATCTGTATCATTGCTGAAATGGCAAGATTTTATAGAAGGTTTTCACGTGGATCTCTATCAATTTGTTAACCCGATATTACCATTCCACTTGGCTGCACGTGAAGGAATGGGTGTTACTGAGGTTGCGGTTGAAAGAAGAGAAGTAATAGATAATATGGTTGGTTCCAACGGTCTCTTTTTACAAGATCTATTGACCGTACTCCCAGATATATCTCTTACAGCAGGTCGGGTATTGGGGATTGTTGTTAACTTGAACGAGAATGTATCTTTAACGCCTAGCATTCTGGGTGGTCTATTTATTCAATATGGTGTAGTCGGTATAATTATATTCTTTATAATAATTGGTTGCCTTTATAATGTTTTTTGGACAAAATATAAAAACAATCAGGATCCAAAATATCTGGCATTAAGTGTTTTGTTAACTATATATTCTTTTGAACTTGTTAATAGAGGCTTGTTTAAGCCGATGTATATTTTAATATTTATTATTCCTTTATTTATTTTTAAAAGGAGGAAAAAAGATGGGTAAAAAAGTACTTATTAGTTCTACCGGTGGTCATTGGACACAACTAAATGAAATATACAGTAAAAGTAAGGATAAAACGAAGATTAGTTTAATTACGGAAAAGAATGATTCTAATAAAACTAGAAATGATATACTTTTTTTAAAACAACAGGATAGAAAAAACAAAGAATTTATTTTCACTTTCATATATAATGTAATACTTTCATTATATTATGTGATGAAAATTAGGCCTGACATTGTTGTATCTACGGGAGCGGGATCTGTCTTACCTTTTCTGATTTTCTCTAAACTTTTCGGGGCGAGAGTTGTATTCATTGAAAGTTTTGCGAAAATACATACACCAACGATAACTGGAAGGATAGTTTATAAGTTTGCAGATCACTTTTATGTTCAATGGCCTACCATGTTGGAAAAGTATCCGAAAGCAGAATACAAGGGGAGTTTATATTGATATTTGTTACCTTGGGAACACAGAGATTTCAGATGAATCGCATAATAACGGAAATTGATAAATTGGTAGAACAAAAGAAAATTAGTTCAAGTGACATTATTATTCAAAGTGGTATTAGTAATAAATCAAAATATGTCCGATGCTCTCCCTTTATGGAAGAAAGTGAATTTAATAGGGAAGTGGAGAAGTGTGAAATCTTGGTTACTCATGCAGGAACGTCTTCAATAATTAAGGGGCTAAAACATAATAAAAAGGTAATTGTGATTCCGAGATTGAAGGAGTACGGAGAACATGTAGATAATCACCAATTAGAAATAGCGGGAGTTTTTCATACTCAAAGCTTCGTGAAAGCAATAGACGATATTTCGGATTTATGGTGTACCCTAGGGAGAATTAAGACTACAGAAATGGAGACATATAAGTCTACTGGAGAGCTTAGCCAATATATTGTAAACAAGTTTTTGAGTTGAGATAGGAGCTTAATAAATGACGAACAGTTTATTTATAGTATGGACAAAATATCAATCTAGGGCTGAGTCTTTAGCTATTGATTTTGATGAAAAACTAAATGGTGTTGAAATAGTTTATAGGGAAAATCCACCGGCAAACAAAATTAAAAAGGTCTTTATGTATTTAAAGTATTTTTATTTAGACTTCAAGCAAATAAAAGCAGGCTCCTATAAAAGTGTTTTTGTTCAAACACCGCCATCTTATGCATTAGCCGCTCCACTTTTTGTTCGTCGCTTTTTCAAAAAAGATCTTAAAGTGATATCAGATTGTCATAACGCATTGACGAGGGAACCTTGGCTTTCAACTATGGGTAATCAGAAGATGTTGGAGAAATGTGATTCAATCTTATTACATAACGAAGTTGTTTTTGAAAAGGTTATTAATGAAAAAACATTTCCAACAGTGGACCAAAAGAGAATATTGATACTCGAAGATAAAACTCCTTTCACATTTAAAATTGAAAGAAAAGCCGAGTTTTTAGACGTGAAAAAGCCATATGTTTTTTTCCCAGCCTCGTTCAACCATGATGAACCAATCTTGGAAGTTATAAAAGCCGCTGAACTTTTAGCAGAAGTACATTTTGTAATGACTGGAAATCCCAAAAAGTTGGAGAAGAACTTTAACATAGCAGAATCTGATATACCTTCAAATATGACTTTAAGTGGTTGGTTAACAATTGAAGAATACAAGTACATACTTCAAGAAGCTGATGTGTTAATAGGGTTAACTTTATTTGATGATATTCAAATGAGTGTGAGCAATGAAGGATTAGGTGCAGAAAAGGCAATGGTTTTATCTAATAAAAAAGCATTGAAGAATATATATTTAGACGGGGCATTTTACACCGAGAATGAAGCAAAAGACATTTCTAAAACAATTACTTTGGCTTTAGAAAACAAGGAAGTATTAGAAATGAAAATCAAAAAAGTAAAGGAAATAAAAGAGAAGAGATATGAAAAACAATTAGAATTAGTGTTTAAGTCAATAACTTAAAATTGGAGGCTATTTTGTGAATATCACAGTAATTGGTACGGGGTATGTCGGATTAGTCACTGGAGTTGCGCTATCAGAAATCGGTAATAATGTAGTTTGTTATGACGTAGACGAGGCTAAAATAAGGAAAATGAGTGTAGGTGTTTCACCAATCTATGAACCAAATCTAGAAGAACTAATGATTAAAAATATAAATAGCGGAAGATTGCTTTTTACAAATAATGCAAAAGAAGCATATAGAAATATTAATGTGCTTTATATTGCTGTTGGAACTCCAGAAAAAGAAGATGGGTCGGCAAATCTGACTTTTATAGATCAAGTCATCCAAGACATAGGAATGTATATAAATAATGATATAATCATTGTCACTAAAAGTACCGTTCCAATTGGAACAAATCACTATATAAAAAGTAAATTAGAATCAATATTAGAATCAAGAATTAAAGTTGAAGTAGTTTCGAACCCTGAATTTTTAAGGGAAGGTTCTTCCGTTAATGATACATTTCACGGCGACAGAATCATTATTGGATCAGATTCTTTTGAGGCTGGGATGGTTGTAGAAAAAATTAATAAACCATTTGGAATTCCGATATATCAAACTGATATTCTTAGTGCTGAAATGATAAAATATGCCTCTAATGCTTTTTTAGCAACAAAGATTAGTTTCATTAATGAAATAGCAAATATTTGCGAAAGAGTTGGTGCAGATATTAGCAATGTAGCTGAAGGGATGGGGCTCGACTCACGCATAGGAAATAAATTTCTAAATGCGGGGATTGGATATGGGGGCTCTTGTTTCCCAAAAGATACACAAGCACTAGCTAATATTGCTGAAAATATTGATTATGATTTCAAATTATTAAAATCCGTAATTGAGGTAAATAACTCGCAGCATCTTAAGTTGGTAAATAAAGCGATAAAGCGTTTTGGTTCCGTAAAGGGGAAAAGAGTTGGAATTCTTGGTCTGTCTTTTAAACCTAATACTGATGATATGAGAGAGTCTCCCGCAATTACAATAATCAATAAGTTAATTAAAGAAGGAGCCAAAGTAGTAGCGTTTGATCCAATATCAATGAATAAAGCAAAAGAAGTGCTTCCAAAGGAAACAAAGTATGTCGATGATGTTATTGATGTAATTTCTAATTCTGATATGGTTTTCATATTGACCGATTGGTCAGAATTTAAAGAACTCAATTTGAGTGTTTTTGTGGAAAATGTGGAGAAACCAGTAATATTTGATGGACGAAATTGTTTTAAATTGGAAGAAGTATCCAAGTATGAAATTGAGTATCATTCAATCGGTAGGAAATCGTTAGGTTATGTGTTTGATAAAGGCGGCTAATTCTTTAATTGAACTATTATTTATTGAAAATGTGAGTTTTGTAGGAGGAACAAGTTATGCGATTAATTTTGTTATCAGGTGGTTCAGGAAAGAGATTATGGCCATTGTCTAATGATGCACGATCTAAACAGTTTTTAAAAGTACTACCGGGGGAGAACGATAAACTTGTATCAATGGTACAACGCGTTTGGGGACAACTTGGTGATGTAGGCTTACAAGACTCCACAGTGATATCAACGAGCAAAGCACAAGTGGATATGATTAATAGTCAATTAGATGAGTCTGTCGATTTGGTTGTTGAGCCAAGTCGTAGAGATACGTTTCCGGCGATTGCATTAGCAGCTGCTTATTTACACACGGTGAAAAAAGCAGATTTAGATGAAATGGTTGCTGTTTTACCTGTAGACCCTTTTGTAGAAGATAGTTTCTTTGAGCGGGTAAAAGACCTTGAAGACAGTGTGAATCAAAGCAATGCGGATATAGCACTTATTGGAGTTGAGCCTAGTTTCCCGTCTGAGAAGTATGGGTACATTGTCCCGAAGGAAAAAGGAAAGCTGATTCATGAAGTGGAACGATTTACTGAAAAACCTTCTGGGAAAATTGCTGAATCATTAATGGCAGATGGAGCTCTTTGGAATTGCGGTGTTTTCGCCTTTAAATTAAGCTATATTTTAAATTTATTGAAAGACAAAGGATTTACAACAGACTATTATGGACTTCTTCTTCAATATGAAAAATTGCCAAAGATAAGCTTTGACTATGAGGTAGTGGAGAAAGCAAAAAAAATTGTTGCTATTTCGTACGAGGGTTATTGGAAAGATCTCGGAACATGGAACACGCTAACAGAAGAAATGGCGACTTCTAAAATTGGGAAAAGCATGGTCTGTGAAGAGTCTTTAGGGACACACGTAATAAATGAACTTGATTTACCTGTCACAGTTCTAGGCATTAAAGATGCTATTATAGCAGTCAGCCCAGATGGGATTCTTGTTTCATCAAAAGAAAAAAGCCCGAAAATTAAAGAGTATATTGATTCATATGACGACCGCCCTATGTTTGAAGAACGCAGGTGGGGTTGGTATCGTGTTCTTGACTATGTACGATTCGAAGAAGGAAATGAAGTACTTACAAAACGAATTGGTGTAAATGCAGGAGCAAATTTAAGCTACCAATATCATCATGAACGATCTGAAGTGTGGACGATTGTAAAAGGTGAAGGTGTTTTTGCTTATAATGGAGATTTGAGAACAGTTAAACCGGGGGATGTATTACAGATTTCAGTAGGTGATCGACATGGGATTAAGGCTATTACAGACATGGAGTTTGTCGAAGTGCAAACCGGTTCTCAATTGATTGAAGAGGATATTGTACGCTTATATATGACATGGGAAGAAGTAGAAGATCATTGTACACCTATTCAGGTGTAATGAATCGTTAACCCCCTCGCAAACAGTTCAGGTGAGATCTGTTTGCGAGGGGTTCTTCTTTATAAGCAGTATTTATCAAAACTGCTATATTGGTTCAATAGATGAAAGGGGACTTTGTAATTGAATTACTTAGAGGTATTTAACAGGTGGAAGTTAACTAAGACTTTGCCGGTTTATTTGAAAGATGAAATACAATTAATAGAAAATAATCAAAAAGAAATCGAAGATCGGTTTTATAAACATCTCGAATTTGGTACAGGTGGACTTCGTGCCGAACTGGGTGCAGGAACAAATAGGTTAAATCTTTTCACAATACGTCGTGCTGCTGAAGGAATGGCTCAGTACATAAAAAAACAAGGCCAACAAGCAATGAAGAACGGGATTGTTATCGCTTATGATACAAGGCACTTTTCAGAGGAATTTGCATTAGAAGTTGCGAAAACGGTTGGTAAACATAAAATTAAAGTTTACTTATTCCAGGAATGTCGTCCAACTCCTGAATTGTCATTTGCAATTAGATACTTTAAAGCAACCGCGGGAGTAGTAATAACGGCAAGCCATAATCCACCCGAGTACAATGGCTTCAAAGTTTATGGTCATGATGGGGGTCAAATCCCACCAGCTATTGCAAAAGAAATCATAGGATTTATTGATAATGTAGAAGATGAGTTGAAGATTACTGTAGAAACTGAACAAGATTTGATTAATCAAGGCATCTTAAACTACGTATTAGAAGAGGTGGATGAAGCTTATCAAAAGTCTCTTTTAACATTAAGACAGGATCCCACTCTTTTGGAAAAGCATGCAGACGAGTTGATAATAGTCTATACTCCGTTACATGGAGCAGGTAATAGGCCAGTCAGAGAAGGCTTGAAAAGATATGGTTTCGGGAACGTGAATGTTGTTTCAAAACAAGAGATGCCCGATCCGGATTTTTCTACAGTATCTTCCCCAAATCCCGAAGAACATAATGCTTTTGAAATGGCCATTGCAAAAGGAGAAAAAGTAAATGCAGATATCTTGATGGCGACAGATCCCGATGCAGATCGTTTAGGAGTCGCGGTGAAAAATCGCAATGGAAAGTTTGAGATATTGACAGGGAACCAGTTGGGGGCATTGTTGTTAAACTACTTATTAGTCCAAAAGAGAGAAAGAGGCTCCTTGCCGAAAAATGGGGTTGTCATTAAAACGATTGTTACATCAGAGTTAGGAAGAGTCATTGCAGAGAAATATGGTATTCAGACGATTGATACATTAACGGGATTTAAATTTATTGGTGAAAAGATTGATGAATTTGAAAAAAGCGGTAAATATACTTTTCTTTTCGGCTATGAAGAAAGTTATGGATACTTGATAGGTGATTTTGTGCGTGACAAAGATGCTGTTCAAGCTGCACTATTAACTGCGGAAATGGCTACCTATTATAAAGCACAAGGAAAATCAGTATATCAAGGTTTATTAGAAATTTATAAAGAGTATGGGTATTATTTAGAATCCTTAAAGTCTCTAACGCTAAAAGGAAAAGAAGGTGTTGATGAAATCAGTCGGATCTTAGACCATTTCAGAGGAAATCCACCTGAGCATTTTGGTAAGAGAAAAGTTGTGCTTATTGAGGATTATTTACATAGGGAGAAATATAATGTTAATAATTCGGACAAGGTATCAACTGATTTACCTAAATCAAATGTAATAAAATATTTGCTGGAAGATGAATCTTGGGTATGCATTAGACCTTCAGGTACCGAACCTAAATGCAAGTTTTACTTTGGTGTGAAAAAGGATACACAGGAACAATCAAATGAGGCGTTGAAAAACTTGGAAATGTATGTAATGGATATCGTAGAAAGTATTAATACATAAATTTCAGGTACCTGTGGTTTGCCCCCTATATATCGGACGCAGTTTAATACTAGCTTTGAGATAACAAATGCGCTTCCAAGAAGGCTTTAGGTGTCTT
>NZ_JADPRZ010000050.1 GCF_017347095.1 Sporosarcina sp. E16_8
GCATTGGGACTTTGCCTACCCGATACCAGTGGTTCACGTAGTACCGATACATCTTCAACTGTTAATTTTTTCAACAAAACAGGGTTTCCTCCATTCATCACCATTTGAAAAGACCTTTGAGTTTATCTAACTGCGAGTTTTTTTTCTCATTGCCATCCTCATCTTTTGTTCTCCTATTTAAGAAGCCGTTGATTCCTAATCCCACAAGGACGCCGACTGCGGTCCCGACTCCTGGGATTGGTATGAGCGCTGTACCTAGTGCTATACTAGCCGCTTGAACCGCACCTCCGACAGCTGTATCGATTGCAGTGTCAACCGTAGCTTTAGTTGCAGCTACCTCAGTGCTTAAACCGCTATCTTTCGCTTCATGGTAGTTATTGTAATAGCTCAATCCCGCGCCTACAGGGCCAAGTACTTTTACGGAACCTTTTAACCAACCACTCTTCACAATGCCTTTCACGTCAACAATATCCTTGAAGGAATTGCCTGCACCTTTAATTGCTGCGCTTCCGACCACTTTCCCCTTTTGGCCAAGTGTCGCCTCGGGATTAAAATAAGCAAGGGATGGATGTTTTTCCAATGCTTGTTCACCGACGCTTGACCAACCACTTTGCCCTGGTTTCTGTGATGCAAACTTCAACGCCGTCTTATTGGTCGCTGCAATATTATAATGTTTAGGTGACCATTTCTTGCCGCCTTTTGGCACCCTCCAATTGAAGTCACTTAGCGCACTTGCACCGGGTTTGACACGTAAATTCTCTAATGCTTTTGGAGTTGCATTGATGCGGTATGAATAGGCACCTGTTCGCATATTCATGTGTTTTGAAGTACTTAAACCACCGCCTTTGCCTGCAATGAACATACCAAAACTTGAATATAAACCAGTAGTAGCTGTTTTTCCTTTATTAGCCCAACCTACGGCTTTCTTCAATAACAAAACTTGTTCATTGGCAGAAGCAGTTGATACCTCTCCCGCCTCTTCCTCTGAACCGTCTTCTACAACGCCATTCATAACATCAACACGGTGTTCCAGTTCTGTTTTGAGCGGGTGATTTCCCGAATACTCCGCCCAACTTTCGGCTTGAAAATCTATATCAGACAGGCCATCGTTCATCATACCTTCTATTTCAAGCAACCAAAGTTCCATTGTCAGCAAATCCGCCTCAATCTGCATTAATGCAGCTGTCTGCGTTGCATCGAATTCATTCAAATCAGTGACCGTTTTTTCCCGCTTCGTTTGTGCACTTTTCACGCCTTCATGCACTTCGCTGTCATTCAAATGCGGAAGGGCGACGATATCACGGACTTCATCCATGATACCATTCGCTTCGTCCGTCAAAGTCAGCGTTAATTGGTCAATCGTTGTCAATCCTTTATTAACGTCCGCTTCGAGAAAACTTTCTTGGATGTAACCGTTCGAAGCCGGCTCCAGCGTGTCGAGGGCGGATTTCATTTGGTTAAGAACGCTATCGTAAGATGTTTTAAAAGTCATGAAAAATTGCAAGAAGGGTAAATGACAATCATTATAAAATGCCCGGATAGCGTCCCCGCCTTGCCCTTTTAGGGAATCATCCAGCGCAACAAGCCCTCCAACGGCCGTTTCAATTGCTTTCATCTCACCTTCCAAGCGGCTGAGCATAGTGATATTGTTCTGTAAACCTTCTTCAAATGGGCCGACGTCCAGTATCTTCATTGTGTCACCATCTTCGGTCCTGACAGTGTGCCTTCCATAACAGATGCTACTTTCTCGTCCGATTCACGCATAAACTGCACTGAATTGGTAGTCGTTACACTATTAGCAAGAAGCACCTTTTGATAACTCGTTAATAACGTATCTAGCTTTGTCGAAAGCTCCGTCAATTTCGTTACGACATCCAGTGTATTTCCTGTAATTGGTGGTTCTGCTTTCGGACCAAGCAATGTAGTTGCATTAGTCATGTCACCGATTTTACTTTCAACGTCTGCATAAATTATTTTTACTTCAGTAGACATATACGTTTTGCCTCCTCTGCTTCTGCCCTTGCTTCCGCCTCAAGACGCGCAATGGTCTGTTCGATAGAAACGATTTCAGCGTTAAGCGAATTAATCTTGTCAGCAATTGCAGTAAATACGTCCGCGAACTGGGTACCAACTATTTCTAGGAAAGGTGTATGGATTCCCGCTTCACGAATATCTTGGAAAGCAGTGGCCAGCGTACCATGCCATGTACGCGCGGATAATTCCGGTTCCAGACACTTTTGTTCATTCGATTGAAATTCCGATTGTTTTCCTTGTAAGGTTGTTTGACACGCGGTGAGGCGCCTCACTTCCTCCTGTTTTTTCTGTAATTGTGCATAGTAATAGGCCAGCAAGTCTTTTCCCCCTATCCTGTTGTTTTATCACTCCGTGGATTTGTTGACTAGCTTCGGCAAGAAAATCGTAAACAAGGTAACGAGTCCAGCTACAATTATGGCCAATAAAATCAGTGTTCGCGGCGTATTAGTAGCAGGTTTGTCTTCTATGATCTTGACAGCGGTTATTTTCTTTCCACTCTTTTCGGCACTTGTAAAGAGACCGAGTTCGGCTGTTTTTGCTGCTACAGTACTTTTCTCTCCACGTTCCCTCGTCTGAAAAAGATAGGATCCATTGCTTCTCTTCGGTAATTGCCTTCTACCATCAAAGTAAATAGCAAACTGTTTAACAGGAATTGTGTTTTTCATTTCAACCTTTTTACTGTCATGCAAATAATCGGTGTTTTTCTTAAACTTTAATTTTTCATAAACAACTGGTTCCAAATCGAGATTGGGTTCATCATCCGGAGCTGCTTGGACGGTACTATGACCCGCCGTCCAAGCGATTAACAGGATTATCAGTAGCAGCCAAGTCGATTTAGTTGTCATGAGCTTGTTCTGCCGTTGACGTGTCAGTTGTTTTGTATTTATTGATCAAATAAGAGATTGCAAGCATAGCAATTGCAATGATTCCTGTACTAACCGCTCCCCATATGAAGCTTGTTTCAGGTTCATATTTTATGGACATATAAACGGTCGATAAAATATCCGGAACGTTTATTTCAGGTACAGCTAGAATCAGCAGCGGCGTAATGTACAGACACATCAGTACAACGCTCGCAATCCATCCTGCCGTTTGCCCGAATTCAAGTGCTGCACGAATGACCGCGGCACTAGCCAATAGCAGAAGGATGGTGAATAGTGTCCATTCAACTGCACGTTGGTCGTTCAGCACATACATATTAATGCTGTAGAGACTGATAATAAGACCTACGAGTAAAGACAGCATGCAAGTCAATCCTAAGCGGAAACCAATTGGACCTTCTTTGATTTGATAACTGAAGAAACCAATCAATAGGCTACTAATAAGCAAAATGAGTAGTAGAATAACAGGCGGTACCTTCCTCACTTCATCCGCAAATGCGGCCTCCCCTTTTACCTGGAGCGGATTGACAAAATGATTGAACGCATAGCCATTCTCTTGGCCATCGACATATGTGTTACCAAGAAAGTCTTGAATATCCGTATCAAATGCTGACATTGCTCCCACATTCGTTTCCCACTTATCACTGAATGCGGTAGACGTTTCTTTCATATTATTCGCTTTTTCAGTTAGATCACTCGCGTAATTGACAAGACCTTTTTGCTTCTCTGACAATGAATCCATCATGCCGCTGAGCGAAACGAGTTGACTACTCACATTTCTTTGACCAGCAGCAACTTCGCCTTCACTGGTTGCAGCGACAGGTTCGCCTGCCGTATTTTGAATCTGGGTAAGCAAAACGTTTGCTTGCTCGTCAATCGAACTCAACTCATTCAATATCGCAGAATGCTGCTCTTGCACTGTTTCTTTGTAACCGGACATGATTGCAGCAAACGTCGTACTCAACTCGCTCATGCCGAGTTCCGTCTCAGGGATACCGTCCCCTACGGAAGTCCATCCTTCGAGTTCTAGTTCATTCATCTCGACAACGTTTTTCAATAATGCAGTTAAGATTTCATCTTTTAGAACGCCATCTTTATGCGTACTTTGCCGCTGTTCGTCGAGGGTAAATCCAAATTGTTCGAGCGTTGCATAATAGGTCAACAATGTTTTGGTCTCCGTGCTAGCGGCACCTTTCGCAAACAAGTCTGTCAGTCTACTCCGTTGTTCCCCTGACAATCCATCGTGCTTAAGAAGGGATGCTTCTTTTTGCTTTATTTGAAAAATCATCTGCGCTGTATCTGCAGGGGATGAATTCAAAATTTGTTGAACCGATTCATATTCCTTGTTCAATAAATCATAATCACCAACCAGATCCTTGTAGTCAGTGGATGCTTTTACATAATCATCCGTTCCTTCTTTCTTTGTACCGCTCCAAAGTGCTTCCTTTTCTGACATGACTGCGTTCATCGATGATAGCTCGCCTTCAAGCTGTTCGAGTTCACCAATGAATGTGGATTCGGGAGTCGTTTCCGCAACGCTTGCTTTCATTGCAGACAACGCTGCTAAAATTGCAGTCACTTTATTCTGCTCTTCTTCGAGACCTGGTAGTGCAGTCGCTAGCTTAGCACCGGCTTTGCGGTCCATTTCCTCTTTGATTGCGGCCATTTTTTGCTGATCAGCCGTTGGATTAGAGGTAACACCTCCAGTTGACGCGTCTTTTCCAGCTGCAATTCCTTGTTCCAAATTCCCTAAAATCGAGTTATTATAGCGGTCAATTGCAGTTCCTTGAACGACAAGTAGGTCTACAAGTTGGCGATCGACTTCATTTTTACGTAAATCGGACAATGCATTGAATTTTTCTTTATTGGCGTCAATTTTTTCATTCACTTTAACAATTTCACCGTTCAACTTTTCGTTATTTTCTTCAAGCATCTGGACCGATTCGTTGAACTGGCTCGCTTGAGTTGCGGCAGCAGCATGAATCTTAGCTAAGCTGTCGTCTTGGACTTGTTGAAGAATACTTTTCTGCTGTTGCTGAAATTCTTTATACTGCTGCACATATGTGATGAAACCGTCCATTTGCTGTCCGAATGAGTCTGCATTTTCAATTCGGTCATTATGCCCATTATTTGCATCACTGATAACCGAGCGCAGTCCTTCCATTTGTTTCTTCTGGTTCTTCATCTCTTCCGCTAACTTCTCAGACCCGGGTTTATAATAGGCCGACATTGCAGTTAGAAATTCCGTTTCCTTGCCCAGAATAGTTGTGAACTCTTTTTTAATATGATCCATTTCTTGTGCAACATAGCTCCAGTAGAGGGTCGAAACCTTTTCATTTACACGGTTGGTAGCCGTTTCAATTTCATGGAGTACTTTCTCTTTTTCTGAACCCGCTTTTTGACGTTGTACTTCATAGGAGAATTCCGCTTGCTCAGGATTCTGTTGATCGTAAGACATGATGCTCTGCGAGAAATCTGATGGAATATAAACAATCGCTTCATGCTGATTCGATTTTAATCCGCTAACGGCGGTCCCACGGCTCATGACTTTCCATTCATACTTTGAATCTTCGGCTAGAATGGAAACGACCTCTTCTCCCATCTCGACGGTTTCTTCATCCTTGGCCATGCCTAGGTCTTCATTGACAATCGCGATAATTCGCTTATTGGAACTCTCCGCGTTAAACAGATTCACACCTAGTAGTTGAAAGAATAAAATGGGTACCGCTATTATCAGTACGATTCCCACTCCTATTTTCAACAAATTGTTAGTCGTTTTCATTGTAGAACCTTCCTCTCAATCTCACTTAACGGAATTTGTATTTTTTTAGCATTACCATTCAAAATATAATGTGCAAATCCTAATGGAAGGTCCATTTCCTTGCGTTCGTACGCAACAGTATACAATGTCTGCTCCGACTTTTTCATGAAGACTAGCGCTTGGCGAACCAATTTCAATTCATTCGTGAATGCGTCATAGCCTTTTGTAATTTCCGCATTATTTCCGGAAATAATGACGTTGAACCCTAAGTGGGAATACTTTTTCATCAGCTTCGATAAGCGGTCTTGTATGCCGCTATCTGCTACTTGTAAAAATCGTGTATAGCCGTCGATAATGAAATAAGAGGGGACAAGTTCAACTGTCCTATTTCCTGACTGGACGGTTTCCAGATACTCTTTTTCAGCTTGAACGTAGAATTGTTCAGCTTGCGTTAGCCATTCGATGAGACGTTCTTTGGTTTCTAAATAGTCGACATTTGGGTCCCCAGCAAACATAGCTAAGCCCCTATCAAATGAGTCAAATATCGCGATGAAGCCAGCGTCTTGCTCCATAAGTGTATGAAGGATCCACTTCAATGTATTCGTTTTTCCTCGCTGTACTTGTCCGACTAGCAGACAATGGCGATTTTTCCTAAAGTCGATTTTTATCGGCCGTACTGTTTCTTCATCCAATCCGATTGCAACAAGTCCATTCTCCTGTTCCCCCGATACATAGGAAGGGAAAATAGTTGACGTCAATTCGAACGGCAGCATCGGAATCGGTTGCGGAAGTTCCAAGCCGCGGTAGTGCTCCTTCAGGTTTCGCGCAGTCATTTTAATCGCTTCCAGGACATCAAAATCAGTTTCCCCTGGTGCAGGAAGATAGATTTGTGCGAAATGTGGATCCTCTTTCTTAATAATGGCCCTGCCAGGGAACGGTTCCAACTCAAATGGAACACGGCCAATGACTGTAAATGATTCTGTAGCATCCATCAAATAATGCACAACTTTCGTTTTCAAATTATTCATGAGTGATTGCCTAACGGACTGCACGCGCGTCGCCGCGATAAACAAATAGATACCAAGCGACTGTCCATCACGCCCGAATTGGATCAGCTGCATTTCGAGTTCTTCCATCTCCTCACGGATGATATCGTAATTATCGACAACCATATAGATAAGCGGCAAACGATGAGCAGATAACTCGTTGTACATATTGATATTGCTGACTTCTGCTTGCTGGAACGCTACTTTCCTTTTCGCGATCTCATCTTTCATCAACTTAACAAGTTTTTCGCGCTTCAACTCTTCATCCAGCGTAAAGTAATCAGCTGTATGCGGTAGTTGCCGAAGCGGAAGTAACGATCCATTGCCGAAGTCCAAAATGTAGAAGTTCGCTTCGCTCGGCGTTAGATTAGCCGCTAGTCCAAGAACGGCCGTCAGCAATGTATACGACTTTCCATATCCTGAGGAACCGAAGACACCCAGATTGCCATCTTTCGTCCAGTCATAACCAATTGGCGTTTGACTTTGTTTTTCCGGCTCGTCAATCATGCCGAGCGAAAATCCAACTTGCATTGCAGAATGATCTTCCGTCTTGTCGATTCGCATTGCCAGCGGCGGTAACCAAGGACTCGCCAATTTTCGGATGGACAGTTCTGCTTGCGTCTCTGCAATTTTTGCTGTCACGGCTTCCATTTCGGTTAGACCGCTTCTTTTCTTGCTGCTAGTTGTTTCGATGCCGGAAAGTGGATACAAACCAAGGTCCGTGACAATCGCAATGTCATCTTCCCCTTCCAATGTTTCCTCCATATACGGCGCGCCGCTCCAAGCAGATTGAAACAATTCATAGACTTCATTGTTCCCCACCTGTAAATAGCCTCGACCGGTTACAGTGATTGTGGCAGCATCGCCGTTTTTCAAAATCTCTTTACTATCCGATGCATCCTGTACTTTCAATGCAACACGGAAACGGGCATTACTCCAAATCTGTTCATCGATAATACCGCCCGGCTTTTGTGTCGCCAAAATAAGATGGACGCCCAGGCTTCGGCCAATTCTTGCAGTACTAACAAGCTCGCGAATGAATTCAGGTTCTTCACTTTTCAACTCTGCGAATTCATCTGAAATCAGGAACAGATGCGGCAAGGGTTCAGCTGCATTTCCTTCCTTATAAAGGGTCGTGTAATCGTCGATATGTGTGACAACGTATTGATCGAATAAACGCTGCCGCCGTTTTAGTTCACTATTAATAGAAGTAAGTGCACGCATACTGAAGTTTTTACTGCCTTCAATGTTTGTGATGGTGCCTAATAGATGAGGAATATTCCTAAACGGTTGCGCCATTCCGCCACCCTTATAGTCAATCAAGAGAAAAGCAACTTCATGGGGATGGAAATTGATAGCAAGCGATAGAATATAGGTTTGTAGAAACTCACTTTTCCCTGAACCCGTCGTCCCTGCCAGCAAGCCATGAGGGCCATGCGCTTTTTCATGTAGATTTAAATGGACAAGTTCCTCTTTTCCTTTGAAACCGATTGGAACGGCCAGTGACTTCGACGATTCATTCGTCAGCCAATTGCGTCCAATCGGAACATCCTCAACATCTTTCACCCCGAACATTTCAAGGAAACTGACCGAATTCGGTATCGAATTTTTCATACCAATCTGATGATTAAGCGACTTCAACATACGGGCAAAGCGTTCATCCGTTTTCTGGTCATAGACGTCCAGTTGAAATGACGTACTGACTGCTTTTCCGGCTTTGATGAGGATGTCACCTTCCCAGTCATTTACGTAACGGACAAGCGTATGGACATTTTCAGTCATACGCTCTTGTGCCGCTTCAGCAAAAATGACAGAAATGCCGAGATCCTCATTACTTTTCCCTTCCAAGTACTCTAGAATGACATGCTCCGCAATTAACGGGTAATTGGAAACGATGAACACCAGATGGGGTGTGAATTTCACTTTCCCTTTCATGTCATCCATATCGCGTTCGCGAATTATTTCATAGAGTGACGACAGCAACTGATCACGCGTCTCTTCGTTATGAATCAATCCTTTTGCATGCATATTAGGAAGTGTGAAATGCGGCAACCATTTCATCCATTCGATATCTGCGTAGTCCTTGTTGTTAAAGATGTAGATGAAACGCGTATCGTGATAGCTATGAGAAAAAGCGAGTTGCCCAACAATCTGACGCAGTTCACGCTTGATAATCGAAGCTTTTCCGACAAGCCCTAAAATCCCTTGCGATATATGAGCAGTGATTGGAGCAGACGGAATTTCCTTATAGACCGTTTCCATTCGCTGCGCCTGTTCCAATAAATCATCGACTTCTCTATTCGCCAAATCCCCCGATGATAACTTAATATCATAACTGGCGGGCACATCGCCGGTACCTAGCCTAAATTCCAGAAAGTCATGACTGTCCACTGTCTTTTCCCAAATTCTACCCGACAACTGATTCGTCAACTGCTTCATCTGTTCAAACGGTGGAAAATGGTAGTCCAATACTTCTTTCTGTTTCTTAGCAAGTTCATACAGTTCTTGACGCATATTTTGTAAGTAAACCGCGTAGACACGACGTCTTTTCGCTTCATTTAACTTACGTCTTTTTCGATCTTTAAAAAATTGAACTGTTGAGGTGACGAGTGTCATTAGGAACATCGATATGGAAATGATGATGAAAATCCCACGAGGTATCAAAATGGCAACAAGCCCCATAACGATGAGCATAACTAGCGGCGGTGCAATAATAAGCAAAAGACCGCGTCCTGAATCATCACTTTCCTGCGTCGGAAATGAGAGTGACACTTTGTCTTCAGGCAATTCGTAGATCATTCGGGGTGTCCGTCTGTAATCAGGATACATAGTAACAAGTTCAGACTGTGGTACGTCAATTTCTGACAACCTGGTTTCATACGTAACAGCAGAAACGACTTCTAAAATATCTTGTTCGATTAATTTCATTTCCATGAATGCCCACTGAACTACATCTCCGATTTGAAGGGGTTCATTCAGTTCAGCTCTTTTACCATTCACATAGAGCGGGCAACTGTAATTTTTCTTAATGATCCATCCGCCCAATGTCTTATTCAATGAAAATTGACCGGATTCCACTTGCGGAAAAGTAACTTCTTCCCGATTAACTGTTGCCGTTTCACGATGACTATCAAACGAAACTTCATTTTCATAATCAAGATAGTACGTTTTCGTAGCAGCACGGGCGGATAAGACATACAAATGAAGGGTTAGTTCTTCTTGTTCAATAGAGAAACCCTCTTTGGCCGATAATCGACCGACGTAATTGACCCCATCATGAACCGTAAAGCCATCACCGTCTTTTTCTATCGTGAAATGTCCAGCGTGAAATGGGAACGACAGTACCGTGATATCATTGCCGATTGCAGGCCCGATTGTCAGCGAAGTAAAGTCTTCGTCATCCAGATTGATAGATTGGTAATCTTCTCCGTAAAACAGCCATAGTTGTTTCATCTTAAACACCTTCTTTTTTTATATAGTCGGCACTTAACAAGTAGAGTGTTCTTCCGACACCGCTTTGTCGCCTGGTTCGTTTGTTATACTGGTGAGGTAAACCACGTAGTTAATTAAATTAGTAGTGCCGAATATATAGTTCCTCGTTTTCGCTTACGGTTTGGATTCCTTGTCTACTGTTTCAGCTTTGTCTACTTTCTCTTGCTTCTTTGCTTTGTCTAGCTTTTCTTGTTCCACTACTTTGTCTGCTTTTTCTTGCTCCGCTGCTTTGTCTATCTTTTCTTGCTCCGCCGCTTTTTCTTGCTCCGCTGCCTTGTCTAGTTTTTCTTGCTCCGCCGCTTTATCTTCCTCGTCTTCTTCATTCTGCTTCATTAATTTTTCATACTCATCCACTTCTCTATCTACTTCTTCTAACTGGTATTGCTTCTCTTCGCCCGTAAGCGTTTGATCAGCTTGGATTTCCTCACGTCTTTTCAGTAATCCAAACGTAATGAGTTCTCCGTCTTCCATTGACCTAGCCAAATCAACCGCATTCGCGGCTTCCCCCCGGCCAAGGTAAATCCAGTACTTCAAATAGTCCGAATCTGTTTGCAATGTGATATTCGACAACACATTCCTTTTTTGTTCTTCATCCAATTTTTCATTTGTTACGAATGAATGAGCCAGTTCATACAGCATCACATAGGGCATCGACTTTATGCTGTACGGGCTTAACACGGTGACGACCTGACTATAATTTCGCTCCAAAAAGTATTCATGGCTATCAATATACGCTTCGTTTTTCGGCTTTTCGTGTATGAAATAAATAATTGTAAGTAATAGTGCTGGAATAAGTAGCACGCTAAGCCCAATAGATAACCATTTAGTCCTTTTCCACTTGTCACGCGGCAGCTTCACAAAGCCTTGTTCTTTGATATCCAAAAGTTCAAGTTGTTGCTCAATATAATCCAGCAACGCTCGGCTATCCGGACTGGACATCACTTTCGCACTCGTCTCATTAAGCTCCAGGACCTCGTTATACTTCAAGTATTCTTCATATGTGAACGAGCCATCTACCGCCGCCGCTACTGCCGCTCTCGTTTCAAGCCAGACGCGCTGTGCATCATTTCTAAATGGCGGCAGGCTCTCCATCACCCCATAATAGATGAAAACAGGCGCCATCCCTTTGCTATACACCATGTTTTCTGGACAAACGATAAGATTTAGCCGGGGATACGGATGAGCATCAACCTTTTCTACAAGCTGATGCGCAAACATCCATCTTGACTTGGCATCTTCTGTTTGAATTTCATCAAAATGTTTCAACGAACTTGGAATGTCTGCTTGTATGATCAACTCGTCATCTGTTATGACAATTTCTTTTCTAATTTCAGGATTAACTTCTTTTAAAAAGACAATCTCACTACTTCTCTTAAAACCGAAACGTTCTTTTTGAAATACGAATGTTCTTTTATTCGCTTCTTCATTAATCTCTACGCCTATCAAGTCTTTTAAATATGTATGTACATGAGTCGCCATCTTTTTTTCTCCTTCAAATGATTTCAATACGATCACCTGTCCTAATCCCGCAATGTGCCAGCGTCAAATGTCCTGGGAATAGCTTGTCTTTATTAACTACCCGTATCCAATGACCTTCACGCGGATTAATTGAAATAGAATTTGCCTGCCAAGCAATGTCTATCAGTTTTTTCATTGTATAATAATCTGACAATCTAAGATCGATTATATCGCCCTCGTAATTTGAAAGATCTACAGTAATTTCTATATACATAATTCCCACCTCAATGAAGGAAAAGCGCCTTCCTTTTAGGGAATGACGCTCCACTATTTTTAATTCTGAATCTGAATAATTAGCCGCGAATTTGACCAGCGATTTGCTGATCCGCGTCTTGCAATGCTTGTCCCGCACGGCTTAGCTGTACGCCAACTTCACTTAATAATTCACGCATCTCGTTAAAACTTGGCTTAAGGCGCTCATATTGCTCCGCGAACGCTGCACTTGAAGCCCCTTCCCACATGGATTGCAATTCACCAATCATTCCGTCCAAACGGCCGATTTGTGAAGCAACCTCCCCTGATTCATGGTTGTAACGTGATGCCATAGCATCCAGTTCTGCTGGTGTTACGCGAATAATTCCTGACATTTAAAACATCTCCCTTTTCCTTGAATTTTAGTGCATGTAAAAAGCGAAACTTCAATCAGTGGGGGGGATTTCCTATCCCCCACTGATTGTTAGTTGAGCCATTCGGGCTTTTACGGGCAGTTGACCCCCGACTTATTTCTCTTTACTTTTCCCAAAGACTTGATGTGGGGGTCTTACTGCCCGTTAATGCGGGATAAAATAACTGTTCGGACAACGACGACTTGCCGTTTCAAAACAGATACTTCCAATTTCACCATGTCCATTTTTGCGGCATCACCTCCTTTCCGTTTTGGTTGAGCGGTTATGGTGCAAGAACCATCCATGTAGACTCTACTGTTTCTCTAAGTCGATAAGTGATTGTGATTGGTTGAGTGGCAAGTTCATTGTAAATCGTGTTATATTCCCGTGTCGCACCTGTCACGGAATGTTTTTGGTTGTTGCATACATTTACTTGTTCATCAACTTCGGAGATCATTTCACCATACTAATAGACATTGTTTTCATCATCACTTTTACTATATTCACTTTCGAAATCTAAAAACCGCGTCAAGTGTTTCTCTCTTTTATCATAAAAAGTTTAGATAGTGTCTCATCCACAGGTATTCACATCGTATATGCTTCTGGCCGCGGCTTAAAAACATAATGCCGTTCATCAACTTCGTCAGTTGAAACGAGGAATGAGCATGTATAGTCGTCTTGCGCTGCAATTGTATTTGGAAGTTCTGTTTTGGTTTCCTTATTAGTGCCTGAGTTCTCCATACCTGTACATCCACCTACTAGTAAAGAAAAACTCAATGTAGGTGCCATCCATTTTTTATAACCATTATTCAACAAACACACCTCAAATTTCCAAATTGGATTGCTGTCGCTCTTCTATTAAAAAGCGCCCTCATTGATTTACGTAAATTTTCCATTATACTAACAAATACCACTAGAATGACCAACTGTCAAAGAAAACCAATAAAAATCGTTTTATGATTAGGTATCTGGACCTATATACATATGCCGTTCCATTTTACTAAGTAATAATTATCTGTTATTGGCTACTAGCGTTCTATTAAACTGCTACTTATACAGTAAGTCATCTTGCGGTTCATCAAATAAACACTACTTTGGATTCATTTTTCTGTTTTTGAAGATTTGAAAAGTATCTCGATATAAAGATACTTGATTTAAAGGTAATTATGTGATTCTTATATGATTGGAGTTCTATTTGTTGGCGGTTTTTCGTTGGTTGCACAGTTCCGGAGATTGGTTGGAGGCTTTTCGTATTTCGTTGTAGGCTTTTGGCCGTTGGTTGGAGGCTTTCCTGAATTCGTTGGACACTTCAAGGGCTTGGTTGGAAACTCCTTCGTTGGTTGGACACTTTCCGAATTTCGTTGGAGGCTTTCGGCCGTTGGTTGGAGGCTTTCCTGAATTCGTTGGACACTTCGACGGTTTAGTTGGAAACTCCTTCGTTGGTTGGACGCTTTTCGTATTTCGTTGTACGCTTTTGGCCGTTGGTTGGAAGCTTTCCTGAATTCGTTGGACACTTCAAGGGGTTTGTTGGAAACTCCTTCGTTGGTTGGACGCTTTTCGTATTTCGTTGTACGCTTTCGGCCGTTGGTTGGAGGATTTCCTGAATTCGTTGGACACTTCAAGGGTTTGGTTGGAAACTCCTTCGTTGGTTGGACACTTTCCGAATTTCGTTGGAGGCTTTCCTGAATTCGTTGGACACTTCGAGGGGTTTGTTGGAAACTCCTTCGTTGGTTGGACGCTTTTCGTATTTCGTTGTAGGCTTTTGGCCGTTGGTTGGAGGCTTTCCTGAATTCGTTGGACACTTCGAGGGGTTTGTTGGAAACTCCTTCGTTGGTTGGACGCTTTCCGAATTTGGTTGGAGGCTTTTGGCCGTTCGTTGGAGGCTTTCCTGAATTCGTTGGACACTTCAAGGGTTTTGTTGGAAACTCCTTCATTGGTTGGACGCTTTTCGTATTTCGTTGTACGCTTTCGGCCGTTGGTTGGAGGCTTTCCTGAATTCGTTGGACACTTCGACGGTTTAGTTGGAAACTCCTTCGTTGGTTGGACACTTTCCGAATTTCGTTGGAGGCTTTTCGCCAACGAGAAGGAGAGGTATTAAACTCCCCCTCCTTGTTGCCGCAGAGCGCGGCAGTCTTAGTCTGAGTTCCCTTATTCAGCCGGGGTTTTAATCTCCGCTGGATTATAGTTTCGTTTGCCTTCCTCTTACCACCTAAAGTAGTGGTAAAATTCTGCCAAATGGAGTTAAATCGTCCCCCGGTCCACCTGTTCATTTAATAAGACAATGTTACTTAACACACTTTCCGATATTTCCAATGAGGCTTCAATTGCATTTCCTTTTTCAAATGCCAATTGAAAAGTAATATCTTTAAACAGGATTTCCATTTCATCCATAATTGCAGAGGCTGCAAGATTGTATAAACGAACATTTTCAAACTTACCCGGTTCAAAAATAGCAGTATCGATATAGGGCTTAAAATTACTCACCATTTCGGGCAAGTTCCCTATCATACTATTTACCCCTTTTCGAAGACCTTCAATTGTAGACTCCATTTCTTCTATCGGTTCCAAGGCTTGTTTTGCTGCAGCTTTCACTTTTTGATCGAAATCGGAAAACAAGCTGACAATTAGCCCGATAGGATTTCCATATAAGCCGATATTTACTGCTGTATTAATACTAGCGACAATCATTTCAAGAGCTGCCTCAATTAATAGCAATACGATTTCCATGGCTTGAAGAATTGGCATGAGCACCATAGTCGTAACTGCAGTCATATTTTCATGGGCGAGTGCGACTTGTATTTCTTTGATTTTCATCTTTGTCTCTAAATATGGGGAAGGATCTAGGGTAAATACAGCCGTTTTTTGTACAGAATCCGTATCCGCGAGCGATGAGGCATTTGTACGAATTACTCCTGCCAAGCTCGTGTCTTTATTGGTAAACGCATCTGCCACTGACTGGACTTGGTTTTCATAGTCAGTTAACTGTCCATTCATTTTGTCTTTATTCGCAAGCATTATGGCATAGTGGGCAGTCAATTCCCCGACAACCGCATCGACGAAGTAATTTTTTCCACCTTTAAAAAAGTCAGGTATGTCTTTTGTGATGATGTTTTGTGCCCCTGCGACTAAGTTATCAACATCGTCTTTTAAATCATTTAAGTAGTTTCTAACAGGCGCAAATAGACTTTCTACACTAATGTCAATGGACATCACATATTCGATTAGCTCTGCAGGTTTAGAATTTAAGATGGAGTTCAAGATGCGGCATTTTTCTTCAGCTTTGTCTAGAAGTGAAATTAGACTATCAATACAGGCTTTAATAAGATGACCTGTACCCGCAATTCCAATGAACAGCGGATTGCCTGCCGTTTCTTCAAATTTTTGTGTGAATAATACCTGCAGCATCGTTACACGCTGGGAAAAACGTGCGCTTTCATCATCCACAATGCTGACCGAATTCTCCAAATAGCCCGTTGCCAAACCCATTCTGCCTTTCACATGATCTTTGATGCCATTTGCGAGTGCGGTCATGTTTCCATGGTTAATGGCAATCTTTTCAGCTGTGCCTCCATGAAGAGGGGACCCCGTCCAGATGCTGGTCACTATATGGTCGGCTGCCCCAATATGGATGAAGCCGTATCCCGGTTCTCCATCAAGCCCTATTTGAATTGTATAATCACCATTTTTGTCTGCTTCCACATAACCTGTATGATTGGAAGTGAACATGGAGAATAGCGGGAGCCCGTTGTTAATCTTGTATTTGTTGCCTGGGATGCGGTCTTCCAAATTGAGTGTACCTTGCGTACTCGTCAGAAAATCGTATTTACTATAGTAGTTCGTTATGTTGGAGTAGTTCTTGGTTGGATCCACCATGCCTTCGGGAAGCATCGCCGGATTTAATGTAACTGCTTTGACGCGCGGATTTTCAATTGCAACTGCATTCGTCAAGGCACCTGCAAGAGAATTCCCTGTCACGGAGGAGACTTTTCCGTAGTTTTCATTTACGTGGTTGAAATAGTCTTGGGCATCTTTTAGTTGTGCAGGTGTTGTATCGCTTAATAACTTTAAGTTCGTGCCGATCCAGTCTTCTTTTAGTTGTTCACTTCCTACGAAGACGATGGTTAGTTCGTTAGTCTTCACATTTTCTACTGCTAATGCATCCAAACCGGATTTTGTATTATAATTTATATCAACAACACGAAACTTACTTCCGTTAATTTTTATTTGTTTGTCCACTTTATAATGTTTATAGGAATGATATCCCGCCAATTCAACCAAATCTGTATCTTTCGCCTTAGATTGCAGAATTTGAGTGATTTGTTGTTTATCGTTTTTTTCTGAATTTTGATAAATTGGTGAACTGTTTTTCAAACTGGAAACAGAATTAAGTTCAATCATCACTTCCCTTCCTTCCTCATTCTTTCAATATTTTATCAGGTGTTGTTCTTTCCAAAGTATTATCCTTATTCCCAATTCCTCTTCGTTTATCAATAAAGTTGTCATTCAAATAGATTGAATACTCTCCCCGCGGAATATCCTCCATTTGTTCAATTTCCATAACGATTTTGTTAAAAACTTCTTTATTGGGTTGTTCTATTGCATTCTTCGAGTAAAATTCAATTGTTATAGCCAAATTTTTAGGATTAAAGCTATTTTCATTAAAAAACTCCGTTAACTCTTTTTTGGTTATCTGAGGATTTGCCAAATAAACTTGATATAATTCATCAAAAATATCGTCAAAAGTGGTTACATAGTAATAAGGTGTTGAAAATCCAGTAGCCATTACATTTTCAATCGCTTCGATAGGCGTGCCAACTACTGGCGATGTTTCTACAACATTTTCAAGGTACTTATCAAGTTTTCTGAATTTATCTTCAAAAGCCATCGCATACAAACCACCTTGAATTGCTTCTTCCACTTGCCCTTCCTGTGACCTAATAGTGTCGAGTTTCACGGTTTTATTTTCTACGTCAATTGGCACTATCGCAAATGTATAAAAATGAGGAACGCCCACCGATTCGACGAACACAGAAGCACCATCGACTGCCCCCACGATGTTATGGACAATTACTTCCGTTTTATAGTTACTGATGAAAAATCGTTTGACAGCTCCTTCAATTTCTTCACGGTTTTCTTCAGCCAGTTGTCCCGTTTCTGGACGGCTGTCGCGCAATTTATAACCTTCACCGGTGTAGTCTTGTATTCTTACAAAATTCTCTGTTTCGTATGCATTTTTCTTATTTTTAGTTGACGGTTCGTTCACCTCAACTTTTTCCTTACTAGTTAAATTGTCCAAACCCGTACATCCCCCTACTAGTAATGATGAGCTCAATGTTAATGCCAGTATGTTTTTGTGGCCAATATTCAACGAATACACCTCGAATTTCTACAGTAGATTGCTATTGCTCTTCTATTAAAAAGTGCTTGCAATGATTTACGTGAATTTTCCATTACATTAATAAATACCACTAGGATAGCCAACTGTCAAAGAAAACCAATAATCAACGATTAGTACGTAGACCATTCAACCCACGTAAATATGCCGCCCCTTATTATCAAGCAGTAATTATCTGCTCTTAGTTAAAAGCTTTCTATTAAACTGTGACTTATACAGTGGGGTATCTTGCAGTTCATCCCACAAACAATACTTTGGATTCATTTTTATATTTTTAAAGATTCTGAAAATACCTCTATATAAAGATACTTGATTTAAAGGGACTTATGTGATGCTTATATAATTGGAGTTCTATTTGTTGGCAGTTTTTCGTTGGTTGGACATTTTTAGAGATTGATTGGAGGCTTTAGCCTTTGTTGCCTGGAATATGGCTTTCCAATTGAAGCGTGCCTTGTGTGCTTGTTAAGAAATCACATTTGCTATAGTAATTCGTTATGTTAGCGTATTTTTTTGTGGGATCCACCATACCTTCAGGAAGCATGACCTGATTTAATGTAACTGCTTTGACGCTAGGATTTCAATTGTCATAGCATTTGCCGAGGCGCCTGGTAGCGAGTTTCCTGTTACAGAGGTGACAGGAACATACTTTTCATTTATGTCTTCAAAATATTTTACGGCATCTTTTAATTTTTCGCTTCCTACGAAGACGATGGTTAGTTCGTTAGAATCTATATTTTTGACGGTTAATGCATCAAGGCCCGAATCCCCATCGTATGCTGTATTTATAACTAGATATTCACTGCCGTTTTTTGTCATTATTGCTTTATCTGTCCCATAGTGCTGATAAGCATGGTATCCAACCAATTCAACTAAATCTTTATCACTCGCCGTTGAATACGATAAATAATTGATTTTCTCATCATCAATTGTTTTTCCCCTCTTACTAATGGATATATTTCTTTCGAAGTTGGAAACATTAGTAAGTTCAATCATACTTCCCCATTCCCCTTTCAATCTTTCACTATCTTATTAGGTGTGGTTCTTTCCAATGTATTATCTTTCATCCCGATTCCTCTACGTTTATCAATCAGGTTGTCATTCAAATAGATTGAATATGCACCTTGAGGAATACCCTTCATTTTTTCGATATCAGCAACGAGTTTATCGAAAATTTCTTTATCGGGTTTGATGTTTTCATCCTCCATGTAAAATTCAATAGGAATGACTAGTCTTTCAGGGTTAATGTTTTTTTCAATAAAATAGCTTTTCAATTCCTGTTTAGTAATGTCGGGGTTTTTTAGATAAACTTCAAATAACTGTTTAAATACATCCCCTAAAGGCGTAATGGAATAATAACTCGTTGCAAATCCTGTCGCTTTTACATTTTCAATTGCTTCAATAGGAATTCCGACAATTGGATATTCTTTTGTCATTCTTTCCAGGTATTCATCCAGTACAAGAAACTCTTCTTCAAATGCCATCGCGTATAAACCACCATTTATCGCGTATTCAACTTGGCCCTCTTGTGACCAAAAATTATCTAGTTCCACAGTTTCATTTTTCACGTCAATCCCTACTATTGCAAATGTGTAAAAATGAGGTTCACCCACTGATTCCACGAACACAGAAGCACCATCGACTGCCCCGACCATGTTATGGACAATCACTTCTGTTTTATATTTCTTGAGGAAAAACTGTTGGACCGCTTCCTCAATTTCTTCACGGTTTTCTTCAGCCAGTTGTCCCGTTTCTGGTCGGCTGTCGCGCAATTTATAACCTTCACCGGTGTAGTTTTGTACACGTACGACGTTCTCTATTTCGTACGCATTCTCCTTATTTCCAGTCGACGTTTTCTTAACCTCAACTTTTTCCTTACTAGTTGAATTGTCCATACCCGTACACCCTCCTACTAGTAATGATGTGCTCAATGCTAGTACCAGTATGTTTTTATAGCCAATATTCAACGAATACACCTCAATTTCTACAGTAGATTGCTATTTCTCTTCTATTAAAAAGTGCTCTCAATTATTTACGTGAACTTTCCATTATACTAATAAATACCACTGGAGTAACCGACTGTCAAAGAAAGCCAATAAACAATGATTTGCACTTAGGTCATTCAACCCACATAAATATCCCCTTCCTTTTTATCAAGTGATAATTATCTGCTATTAGTTCATACCATTTTTTAAACTGCTACCTATTCAGTAAGATATCTTGTTTCTTATTCCATAAGCGCAACCTTAGCTTCAATTTTTTCTAGAGAATTGGAGGCCTTCAACGGTTGGTTGGACGCTATCGGAGATTGGTTGAACGCTTTTCGAATTTCGTTGAACACTTTCGGCGATTGGTTGGACACTTCAAGGGGTTTGTTGGAAACTCCTACGTTGGTTGGACACTTTTCGAATTTCGTTGAACACTTTCGGCGATTGGTTGGACGCTTCGAGGGTTATGTTGGAAACTCCCTTGTTGGTTGGAGGCTTTTCGAATTTGGTTGGACGCTTTTCGAATTTCGTTGGACACTTTCGGGGATTGGTTGGACACTTCAAGAGTTTTGTTGGAAACTCCTACGTTGGTTGGACGCTTTTCGAATTTGGTTGGACGCTTTTTGGACTTCGTTGAACACTTTCCAAAATTGATTGCAGCATCTTCTGAGTTCCCTAAAGGCTATCGCGTCTTAACGAACCTGATTAGCCATGGAGACAAAAATCACATAACTAAAAAAGGCCTTCAGTTGAGAGTCAAACTCTTCACTGAACGCCCTATTTGTCATTAGATTTCGCTTCGGTCAACTAACTGTAACTCCTAAATTAGGATGCAGGCAATAGTTAGATACCTGTCCCTAAAGAAACCATTTCTCCGATAAATTGAAGTGAAATACCCTTTCAATTCCGCTTCCGCGCTAGGCGATGCCACCAATCTTAAGGCTTCTACTATCCCTATTAGGCGGCTACGCTTAGTTTTTACAGGTATTCATTCGTTCAACAATAATGGTTATTTCGCTAACCGGCTAACCTCTTCAGACGTTACAACATACGCATTCTCACTCTCAACACCAGTGGCTGATACGGAAGTAATTCCATATGTATAGTGTTTGTTGCGGTTTGCTGTCTTATCTATAAACACTGTATTTCCTCTTGTATTATAGACAACATCTACTATGTTGCGTGGATTTTCATATGATCCCACTTCGTTTCCTTCAAAACGATAGATCACATATTTCCTTGGTTGTTTGCTCGTTTCATCTTTGATGACTAGCTTCATTCCAGCTAGATCCTTGTTAGCTTGTACCCATGTTGGCTCTGCTGGAATAGCCGCGTTGTTCCAAGAAGTTGCTGGCGTTAAAGCAGTATAGTCATACAGTTGTTGCTTCAGGATTGTTGCATAACCAAGCGGATTCTTTTGAATGCTCTTCAAGGAGAAGTGCATTTGACCCGTCGCTATTTGGTTTGCTCTGTTAGCAATTACCTGGTTTGGTAACTCCATTTTGTTTTTCCATGCTTTATCGGCGTCAACGCCAACTTTATAATCGGCTAGACCAATATATAGATTAACAGGGTGTACGTCGGCATAGGTTTCTACTTCAGTACTCCACCAATCTAATAGAGTTGAATACCTAGCTACTGACAGCGTTTTAGACCAGTAGACTTGTGGTGTAATATAGTCAATACTGCCGTCCTTAATCCATTGCCTTGTATCTGCATATAAGTCATCATAATTAGCTACACCAGCTCGCGTGCTGCTGCCAGTAGGATCCATTGATTGATTACGCCACACGCCAAATGGTGAAATCCCAAATTGCACATGTGGTTTAGTCGTTTTAATAGATGAATTGACCTTTTTGACAAGTTGGTTTACATTATCTCGACGCCAATCATCCACTTTTTTAAATGAAGTTCCATATTTCTTAAATGCAGCTTTATCAGGAAAAACTTCATTTTTAATTTTATACGGATAAAAATAATCATCCATATGAACAGCATCAATATCATATTTAGCTACTAATTCTTTGACTGTAGAAATTAAATAATTTTGCACCTCAGGAAGTCCAGGATTCAAATAATATTGCTTACCATATTTAACTACCCAACCAGGATTTGTGCGCGCTACATTACTAGGCGCAAGACTTGCTAATGTTTGTCCGGGCATTGTAACGCGGTACGGGTTAACCCATGCATGTAGCTCCATGCCACGCTTGTGCGCTTCGTTGATCATAATTAATAAAGGATCATAACCGGGGCTTTTACCTTGTTTCCCTCCTGTTATATACGATGACCATGGCGCCAACTTTGAAGGATATAACGCATCATTTGTTGGTTTTACTTGATAAATAACTGTATTGAATTTATTGGCTTTCAATTGATCCAATGTTTTCTGTACCCAAGCGGTATATTGAGCTACATTCATGCCAGGTTTCATGTCCACATTTTGAACAGTTGCAATCCAAGCTGCACGCATCTCATTCTTCGGGGACGACACGCTTGCTGCTTTACCCTGTAAAGGTAGTAGTGATATAAGTAAAACGAGTGTTAAAGCTGCTGATAATGTCGCTTTAAAGAGGTGTTTATTCATACTAAATAACTTCCTTCCATTATAATCTACAAAAATAGCGATTTCCGGGTCAAATAAGAACGTTTACCTACCAGTGATTGTGTTAATGATTGCTTTCTTGGAATCTATACGTGTTTCTTTGCCTCAATTATATCATGTATTGGCGCTTACTCTTGCAAACTATCGAAAACAATAATAATGATAGATGCGGAAATCTAATATCACAAAACGTCGCTAATTGAAGGGGATTTATAGAGAGTAAGTTTAATGTAAGTACTTGTCCTACATTTCTATGTATTTTCCGGTGCAGTAATAGATTGTCGATTATGTTATGACCGCCATCAAGCTTGTTGTGACCGCCATGGGGCTACTTATGACCGCCACGAAGCCCGTTATGCTCGCCATGGATGCACTTATGACCGCCATGAGTCGTATTATGACCGCCACACGATAGGTACGCAGCTAAATTACATACACCTGCCTCCCTTCCCCTACCTTTCTTCTAGATAGAGGATGAAGGGAGGCGATTACATGGTGACAATCGAATTCCAACATGCCGTTGGTCGAGTGTATCTTGCCGGCGGCCTAACGGAGGCTGGCAAAATCATTCGCAACTCAAAAATCTACCGCAACATGCGGATAACGTTGCTGCAGACAGCTTGTCCAACGCACTTGAGCAACTTGCCAATTTATCACAACGGTCATTCTTTCGGGCAGAGAAAGTAGATACATCTAGCTTTATGGACTATTGGAATGAACATTACCTAGTCTCAAACAATGCTTTAACCCCGTTCTAGATTGAGAACGGGGTTAAAGTATTGTTGTTTAATCAAATAAAGTCGTTAGATTAACGGAAAGCAGCTAAACCTATTCTCTAGCTTTCTGTGTATCTCTCACATTTTTCTGAACTGTTATCGCTGCAAATATACTAAGTACAAAAGCCATGCCATAAAACCCTTTTTCGCTTAAAACAATACTTCCTGCATTGTATAAACCAATTGTCATTAATAAAATAGATATAATAAGTGCTAGCCAGCTAATACCATAATAAATGTTCGTCACTGGTATTCCTTCTTCTTTATCTCTTACTGCTTTTTGCAAAGATACAGATGAATAGAGTCCGAATACTAAAATCGCAAAGTAATACCCTTGTTCATTCAGTTCCATCGTTGCATTATACAAACCCAAGAGATAAGCTGATACTCCTATTAACAACGCCGCTATGGAAGCTCCTTTGAAAACTGAAGTTGGTTCTCCATCTTTTCTCATTACTTTGGTTTTTGGGTCACTTTGTTTTTCTCTATTAAATATATCTTCATTATCATTAGACATTGAATGTTCCCTCCCCTTCCGCTAATCATATCCGAACGAGAATTATTCGGCAACGTTTTTAAAATATTCAACCTCCTCTGCAAATCTTTTTGTGAGGTACTAGTGTATGAATGAGTTCAAGGATATACTACTAGTTATAAAAATTAGTCGGTTGGTTGTTGGTTGACGCACGGCGTTTCAACACATCATTTGGTTGGAAACTTCTAGGGATTGGTTGGACACTCCTCTGTTGGTTGCACACTTTTAGAGATTGGTTGGACACTTTCGGCGTTTGGTTGGACGCTTTTCTAGTTTCGTTGGACACTTCGAGGGTTTTGTTGCACACTCCTTTGTTGGTTGGACACTTTTAGTGATTGGTTGGACACTTTCGGCGAATGGTTGGAAGCTTTTCGGGTTTCGTTGGACACTTCGAGGGTTTTGTTGCACACTTCTTTGTTGGTTGCACACTTTTAGAGATTGGTTGGACACTTTCGGCGGTTGGTTGGACGCTTTTCTAGTTTCGTTGGACACTTCAAGGGTTTTGTTGTACACTCCTTTGTTGGTTGCACACTTTTAGAGATTGGTTGGACACTTTCGGCGT